>JBFLYZ010000005.1:0-88111 GCA_040756415.1 Bacteroidota bacterium | reverse complement strand
TCCAAAAGCCAGCGGAGTTCAAAGAATTTAGATGAGCTTATGAATTGCTCGACAAGAGGGAATTTTTACCCCATCAACCTCCCGTGAACAGGCGGGCTATATCGTTGCCATTGGCGTAAACCAGCAGGGCCAGCAGCAGGAGCATGCCCGCGTACTGGGCGTATTCCAGCACTTTTTCGCTGGCCTTGCGGCCGGTGACCATCTCCCAGAGCAGGAACATCACATGTCCGCCATCGAGCGCAGGGATGGGCAGGATATTCATAATGGCCAGCACGATAGAGATAAAGGCGGTGAAGCTCCAGAAACGCTGCCAGTTCCATTCATCGCCATAGCCCTTGGCGATGGTGATAAAGCCGCCCAGCGACTGGTGCGCATCCTCTACCGTAAAGAGAACCTTGAGTTGCTTTACATAATTGACAATGGTTGCTGTTCCTTTTTTGATTCCTGCAGGGAACGATTCGAAGAATCCGTAAGAATAGGTGTTGAACTGAAAGAACTTGTCCGGACTTTTGTTGTAGAAACCCAGGGTGCCTTTATCCGTAACGGTAAGTTTGGAGCGCAGCGTATCCGCTTGTTGTATCTGATCGCTCTTTGGCGCACGTATCACCGTTAGCTCCACTTCCTTACCCTTGTTTTGTTTGAGCATGGAAGCCACCTCCTGGAAATAGGCCGCAGGCTGACCGTTAAGCGATACGATCTTATCACCTTTCTGCAGACCGGCCTTCCCGGCAGGAGCATCGGCCACCACCGAATCCACCTCGCAGGGATAGCGGGGTTCAATGAAATAATTCTTACCCGCAATGAGCTTAGAGTAAAAGCTATCCGGCACAGGCAGGTCGAACACGCTGTCGCCACGCTTCACGGTGATCACGGGCGCGGTGTTCAGTATCATCTCACCGGCTATCTTATCGAAGTTATCCACTTTCTGTCCGTCAACAGCCAGGATATGATCCCCGTTCTTCAGGCCGATCTCCAGGGCCAGCGAATCGCAGTGAATGCCGTATTTCGCGTTTTCCGCAGGAAGGTATTTCTCACCCCACACGAAGAGTACCATGGCGTAAATGATAATGCCCAGCACAAGGTTGACCGTTACGCCCCCTATCATAATGATCAGGCGCTGCCAGGCCGGCTTGCTGCGGAACTCCCAGGGCTCGGGCGGCTTTTTCATCTGCTCCTTGTCCATGCTCTCGTCTATCATGCCCGCTATCTTCACGTATCCTCCCAGGGGCAGCCAGCCTATGCCGTATTCGGTTTCGCCCCGTCTTATTTTAAACAAAGAGAACCAGGGATCGAAAAAGAGATAGAATTTCTCCACCCGGGTCTTGAACAGCTTGGCAGGAATGAAATGGCCCAGCTCATGCAATACGATGAGTATGGAGAGCGATAATAAGAGCTGGAGGGCCTGGGTCATTGGCTTAAGTCAAAAGGGTAAAAGTCAAAATTCAAAAGGTTTACCAAAAGGATGGCAAATTTAAGCATATTCCTTTGTAATAGCCCGTGATTCTTTATCCGAGTTAACGTATTCTTCGTAAGAAGGTTTGGGAATATATGAAGCTTTAACAAGCGCTTTTTCTATGATCAAAGGGATCTGGGTGAAGGGAATTCTCTCCTCCATGAAGGCCTGCACCGCCACCTCGTTGGCCGCGTTGAGCACGCAGGGGGCGTTGCCGCCTTTTTTCAGGGCCTCGTAGGCCAGGGCAAGGCAGGGGAAATTTTGCGTATCGGGCCGCTCGAAGCTTAGGCTGGGATAATTCATAAAATTGAAGCGCTTGAAATCCGATCGTATCCTTTTCGGGAAACCCATGGCATATTGTATGGGCAGCCGCATATCGGGCAGGCCCATCTGGGCCTTCATGCTTCCGTCCTCGAACTGCACGATGCTGTGAATAATACTCTGGGGGTGAACGATCACGTCTATCTGGTCGGGTTTCAGCCCGAACAGCCATCTGGCTTCTATCACCTCCAGCCCTTTGTTCATCAGCGTAGCCGAATCGATGGTGATCTTGGCGCCCATGTCCCAGTTGGGATGTTTCAGCGCCTGCTGCTTGGTGACCTTAGCGAGCTGCTCCTTTTTCATTCCGCGGAACGGGCCGCCCGAAGCGGTCAGATAGATCTTCTCGATCTTATTGTTCCATTCGCCCGCCATGCACTGGAATATGGCCGAGTGCTCCGAATCCACGGGATAGATGTTCACTCCTTTTTCTTTGGCCAGTGCCGTAACCAGCTCGCCCGCCACCACCAGCGTTTCCTTATTGGCCAGCGCGATCTGCTTGCCGGCCCGGATGGCCGCCAGGGTGGATGCCAGGCCCGCATAGCCCACAATGCCGGCCAGCACCAGGTCGATGCTGTCCATTTCCACCACCTGCTCTACCGATCTCTGCCCGGCAAAGACCTTTATATCGAGCGGTGACAAGGCATCTTTCACTTGCCTGTACTTCGATTCCTCAGCCACCACCACCGTATTGGGAGAAAATTCGCGGGCCTGCTCAATAAGCAGGTCGGCATTATTATTGGCCACCAATACCTCCACTTCGAAACTATCCTTATTGGCCCGCACCACATCCAGGGCTTGCGTGCCAATGGACCCGGTGCTGCCTAAGATGGCTATATGTCTCTTTTCGGCCATTTATTTCAAAATGATCCTGGCGTAGTTCACGATCTGCCCGTTCGGCCCGCCAGGCGTTTCCTGCGCGAAACAAATGCTTTTTGCATCCGCCCAGCGCGCGCTGGTGGGCCCCCACTGCGTCAATTCCTTTTGCCATAGCGGAACTATTTCATCGCCCTGCAGCCTGAAGAGCTGCAGCCCGTTCGGAAGAAAGCCGCTTTCCATATCGTACTGAGAAGAGAACACGTGCTCCCCATCGGGCGAAAGGCGGGGCTCGCCCCAGAACATATCGAATGTTTTCCCGGTGTTCAGGTTCATCATCATGTACCCGTAGCTTTCGTAGTACGTGCACTCGAACACGATGAAGGGAATCCCTCCCAGCCGGCCCATGTAGGTGTACTGAACCACATCGCTTTCATCGAGGGGGTTGATGCGCTTCTCGACAAGCGTGGCCGTGTCACCGCTGCCAAGCCGGATGAGATAAACACTGTCGTGCATGGTGATCAGGGCCGAATCCCTTTTCAGGTTATCCGCTTCGCGGGCCGGATTGGGGGCGGCAAGGCCCTTATCCGATGCCGAATCAAATTCCGCCCGGCTGATGCGCTCGATGAACACCTGCTCGCTGCCGGCTACGATCGTATCGGCAAGCCCCAGCGTATCCGGGCCCAGGTCGGGACGATCCGTTTTACTCCCGGGGCCTTCGCAGGAGAAAAGAATAAGTGACATCACCGGAATAAGAAGTAGCTTTTTCATTGTTTGTGCTTTTGTTCTGGAATTCCCCCCCTTAATCCCCCTCCTGGGAGGGAGTACTAATAATGATCCGTTATTCGTAACAATTCGTGCTCGTAACATTCGCGCCCAGTCCCCATTCGCATGCTAAAATACCATGTAGTCCTGAGGATCGATGGCGGTACCGTTATACCACAATTCAAAATGCAGGTGCGTGCCGGTGGTCTGCTCGCCCGAATTGCCGATGATGGCGATCACCTCGCCCGCCTTCACGAACTGCCCCGTTTTCTTCATCAGCTTGCTGTTGTGCTTGTACACCGATACCAGGTTGTTCGAATGCTGCACCTGGATCACATATCCCGTTTCAGAGCTCCAGCCCGTGAATATCACCGTTCCGTCCAGCGTAGCCTTGATGGCCTCGTTCTCGGGCGCGGCAATGTCCACCCCGTAATGTTCCGCCTCCTGGCTGAAGGAGCTGGTGACCACTCCCTTGACCGGGGTGAAAAAGAAAAAGCCGGAAATGGCGTTCTTGTTGCCCTTATCATCGCCCGAAAGGGAATACTGGTCCTGGCCCTCCATCTCCTTGCGCAGGGCCGAATCCTCAGCGGACGGAGTAAAGCTCAGCCTGGTATAGCGCAGGCTGCTGTCGGGCTTGTTGAGCAGCGAATCCACTTTGATATCGCCACGCAGCACATGCTGTATGTTCTCCAGGAAAATGGTCTTTTTCTCCAGCTCGCTTTCCATCGAATCGGTTTTCACGCTCAGCCGGATCAGCTCCTTGCGCGTGTCCAGGTCAGAACCATAGCCGGGAATATATTCCCGCAGCGGGGTGAAGGCCACCAGGCTGATCACCAGCACGGTCATGAAAATGCTGACCGCGCCTATGAGTATGACCAGGCCCATGGGAGTAAGGCGAAGCGAGAACTTCTCCTCGAACGTGTCATCGTTCATCACCACCAGACGGTAACGGTTCCTGAGCCGTTCCATCAGCAGCGCTGTCCTGGTCTTCTTCCTGTCCATAAGAAAGGCAAATATCGGAATTTTAGCCCCCTGCCTGCCGCCTGTCTGCCGGCAGGCAGGGCAGGCGGGCCGTATTTCTCTGGTTTTTAGCTTGTGAAAGGGGCGGTATTCTCGGAAAAATACAATATTTTTGCTACCCTTTCGTTATCCGTAAGGATGAACAAGAACCGCTATATCCTGCTTGTTGTACTGGTGTCGTTGCTGGCCTGGACCTGTTCCACCAAAAAGAACACCTTTACCAGCCGTTCTTACCACAACATGACAGCCCGCTATAACGGCTGGTACTGGGCCAAGGAAAGCAACAAAGAGGGCGTAGACAAGCTGGACCAGTCGCATGTGGACGATTACAGCAAAGTACTGGAAATGTACCGCCTGGGCGATGACAAGGCCGCCAAGTCGGCCGCCAATTTTTTCGACAAGGCCATCACCAAGACCTCTACCGTTATCGCCAAGCATTCCATGCTCATCAAGGACAGGGAGTACTGCAAGTGGATAGACGACAATTACCTCACCATGGCGCAGGCCCATTATTACAAGCGCGACTATTACGCGGCCATCGAGGTACTGGAATATATCATCCGCCAGTATAAGGGCACCGAAACGCGCTACCAGGCCATGATCTGGCTCATCCGCACCTATAACAGCATGAACAGCGTGATCAACACGCAGGCCATGATCGACCTGATCAAGAACGACAAGGATTTTCCCAAGAAGCTGGAGGGCGAGTTCGCGGCCGTGCAGGCGCATCATTATATCCTTACCGAGAACTATGAGAAGGCCATCTTTTACCTGACCAAGGCCATCCCGCTCACGAAAAGCAAAAAGCAGAAGGCGCGTTACGTTTTCATCCTGGGGCAGCTTTATGAGCGGCAGGGCGACCTGAAGAAGGCCTCGCAATATTACGCGCAGTGCGCCAAAATGAACCCGCCTTACGAGATGTATTTCAACGCCAAGATCAAGCGGGCGCTCACTGCCGGCTCTTCTGACAGCAAGGATATCCGCAAAGAGCTGCTCAAGATGGCCAAGGACGAGAAGAACAAGGAATACCTCGACCAGATCTATTACGCGCTGGGCGATATCTCCCTGCGCGAAGCGGATACCACCCAGGGCATTGCCTACCTGAAACAATCGGCCGCCTCCAGCCTGCTGAACGTGAAGCAGCGCGGGATGAGCTATGTGCGGCTGGCCGATATTTATTTCGTGCAGCAGCAATACAAGCCGGCACAGGCCTATTACGACAGCGCTGCGGCCTTCCTGCCCAAGGATTACAAGGATTATCCCATTGTGGTGAACAAGAAAACGAGCCTCACCTCGCTGGTGAACAACCTGAAGGTGATCAGCACCGAGGACAGCTTGCTGAACGTTGCGGCCATGGACACGCTCAAGCGCAAGCAGCTTATCGATAAGATCATTGCCGACCTGGTTGCCGAAGAAAAAAAGAAAGAGGAGGAAAAGCTCAACCAGCAGAACAACCCGAACAATAACCCCTTTGGCACCGTCAGCAATACCACCAACCAGAACAACCAGACGGGGGGGGCCTGGTATTTCTACAATCCCTCCGCCATCAGTTTCGGCTTTTCGGAATTCCTCAAGCAATGGGGCCCGCGCACGCTCGAAGACCACTGGAGGCGCAGCGTGAAAGACCCTGACGGGGACGAGAACAACACGATCGTGAACGAAACCCCGAAGGACACGGTGAAGAGCACCAAGCTGGCCGACAATAAGAAACCGGAATATTACCTGCAGAACCTGCCCCTGACCGCAGAAGCGAAGGAAAAATCGAAGATCAGGATCATTGACGCCTACTATAACGTGGGGTCGATCTACAAAGAGCAGTTGAAGGATTATCCGCGCGCCATCGCCACGTTCGAGGAGATGAACAAGCGCTTCCCGAAGAACAAGTATGAGCTGCAGAACTATTACCAGCTCTACCGCCTCAACCTGCAGCTCAAGAAGCAGAAAGAATCGGATGTGTACAAGAACATCATCCTGAAGAACTATCCCGAGAGCGAATACGCCAAGATCATCCTGAACCCCGAGTACGCCTCGCAGATGCAGGCGCGCAAGGATGAGATCGAGAACTATTATGACGAGACCTACTTTTTGTATAACAGCGGGCAGTACGAGCAGGTGATCGCCCGCGCCAACAAGGCCGACAGCATCTATTCGAAAAGCGATCTTATGCCCAAGTTCGCGCTGCTGCGCGCGTACGCCATCGGCCACACGGGCGACCTGCAGGCCTACGAGAACGCGCTCAACAAGATCATCATCAAGTATCCCAAGGACCCGGCAAAGCAAAAGGCGCAGACCCTGCTCGACACGCTGAAGAAAATGAAAACGGGTTCGGACACCACGGGCTCATCCGTAAAGAACGAGCCGCCCAAGAAAGAGCTGTTCAAGCTGCACAAAGACAGCTCGCACTATGTCATGGTGCTGGTGCCTAACAAGCAGAACACCCTGATGAGCTTTAAGAACAAGCTCTCGAACTTCAACTCGCAGTACTTCGGGCTGCAGAAGCTGGCCATCTATAACATACTTTACGACAGCGAAACGCAGGTCATCACCGTGCGCACCTTCCCGAATGCCGCCAAGGCCAACGAGTATTACAACTACCTCATCAACAACAAGGAGATGATGAGCGGTGACGCTTCGTCATACAAGGTGGTATTGATATCGGCCGAGAACTTCGCCACCTTTTACAAGGAGAAGAAGAAGGACGAGTACCTCAAGTTCTTTGACGAGAACTACATCAAGAACAAATAATCCGCTGATCTATTTGCTTTGCGCGGCCAGTTGGTTCAGGTAAGCATCGCTCACCGCGTAGCCCTTCGCCCTGGCCTGCTGGGCGGCCTGCAGGGCCGCTTTGAAATTACCCGACTGGTTGTAGGCAATGGACAGGTTGAACCAGGCGCTGGCATTATTGGCGTTGAGCGAAACGGCTTTCTGCAGGTCGGGCAGCGCTTCGTTCAGGCGGCCCAGGTTCACGTAAGCCGTGCCCCGGTAGAACAGGCAAAAGGCCTCGTTGGGATTCTGCGCCAGGATGCGGTTGCAATCGGCAATGCACTCATCGTAGCGTTTCAGGTTCAGCTTCTCGCCAGCTATGTTCACGTGCATCTGCGCTGCGCTGGGATTTATCCTCAGCGCGTTCTGAAAATCGCTCAGCGCCTCCTGGTGCCGGCCCATGGTGGAATAGGTGATGCCGCGGTTCAGGTAGGTATCGAAACTGTTCGGGTTCATGGAAATGGATTTGGAATACATCTCCAGCGATTTGTCGTACTGCTTGCGCAGGGCGTACATGTTGCCCATGTTGCTGTAGATGCCCGCGTCTTTGGTCAGCGCCCGTATGAGCACGCTGTAATCTTCAAAAGCCTTATCCGGCTGGCCGTGCTCCCGGTAATAGTTGCCGCGGTTCTTATAGGCTGTTTCCACCCCCACCTGCTCCACCTTCACCACGTTGCCCGTCTGCGTGATCACGTAGGGGTATTTCTCGATCACATCGCTCCACAGCACCAGGCTGTTGTCCCAGACCTTTACCCGGTTGAAGCACAGCACGGCTAAAATGGCGGAGAAAGAAACCAGCGCTGCGGCCGTAAGCATTTTTGTGCGCGGCTTTTCCAGCAGCCCGTTCACGAACATGGCCAGCACAAAGAACGCCCCGATATAAGGCAGGTAGGAATACCGGTCGGCCATAACGGCCGCGCCCACCGAAATGAACTGCAGCACCAGGGCCACCATCAGGATGAAAAAGCCCATCCCCAGCACATACACGCGGAAGAGCTCCTTGTTCCTCCTGTACAGTATCCAGAATGGCAGGGCCACCATGGCCAGGGAGATGAGCGGGGCTACGTTATAGATCAGGGGTATGCCCCCATCCTCTCCCAGGGCGGGATACGGATAAAATGCCGAAAGCTTGGCCGGGATGAAGAGCTTTGCCCAGTACATCATAAAGCCGTAAGAGGCGAACATGAGTCGCTGCAGCGTGGTGAACGTGCCGTAATCGGCAATGGCCTGGTCGGCCTGTATGCGGGTGGCGTTATAGCCTATCCACAGGGCCAGCAGAAGGAAAGGTATCTTTTCAGCGATCGCCCGGAGATTGATCCTGCGCTGGTAATAGAAATCGATCAGCAGGAGCACCAGCGGCAGCGGCACGGCCATGGCCTTGCTCAGGCAGGACAGCACGAAGAATACGAATACCAGCACCAGGTGCAGTATTTTTTTCGACTCGAGGTAGCGGAGATAGGTAATGCACGAAAGCAGGAAGAAAAAGCAGTACAGCACATCCTTGCGCTCCGATATCCAGGCCACGCTCTCCACGTGCATGGGGTGTATGCCGAACCACAGCGCGCCCAATGCCCCCACCCAGAACTTCTTCTTCGAGAGCAGGTAAAGGAAGACAAACACCAGAAGGGTGTTCAGCACGTGTATAATGATATTGGTATGGGCATAGGCGCTGGCGTTCAGCCCGGCATATTTATAATTGAGCGCCAGCGTGATCATGGTCAGGGGGTGGTAATTGAGCATGACATGCGTTCCGGGCCTGAACAGGGTTTTCAGGTTTTCCTTTGAAAGGTCCTTGGCCAGGGGCTGGTCCAGCACGTAGCCGGGGTCATCCCAGTTGGTGAACTCCTTGTTCTTGCCGATAGCGGGGGTGAAGCAAATGTAGGTGACGATGAGAACGGCAGCCACCAGGGCCAGTTGGGCGGTATTTTTATACCAGGGCTTTGTAACGGCCGGTTTGGCCGGCCGGGGCTGCCTGACCTCCTTTGCTGCATCGGGCTTTTTCTTTTTCGCCATGAGACAAATCTAATAAAAACCCGCGCGCCTTAAAGTAAGGAGAACTGCAGCAAAGCGGCTGAGGCGTTACGGGGAAGGCTGGGCAGCGTAAGAAAACCGCTATTCGGTTGTCAGCATATTCACCAGCAAGGTGTTGAGCTCGTTCAGCTCGCCACGGTATTTCTCCTCGCTGGTGCTCAGGTAATACATGCGGTTCTTGAAAGGGAAAAAGGTGAGCGGGTAGCGGAAAAAGCGCTCTTGGGTCTTATCCTTCATGGGCTGGGTAAGCGCATTGTTGATCTGCAGGGCCTGCTCGCTGCTGGCCAGCACGTATTCATCCAGGCTTACGCGGGCCCCCTTCTTTTCCATAACGATGTGGTTGTAACGGCCGCCCTGCAGGATGACCTGCTCGGCCGGACCGAACACGCTGCCCGGGTCAAGCAGGCCGAAAGGATTCTCGGTGCGGGGCGCATTCGCAATACGCGTAAACCCGAGCTGCAGGGCCGAGTCAATGGTCTGTTGCAGCTCCGCGGTAAGCTCCTCGGGCGGGCGCAGCGTATCGGCCTGAACGTTCGGCATGCCATGAACCTGTTCCCTGTTTTCTCCGCCTGGCGGAGTGCCGCATCCCCAGGCAAGCAGGATCATACACAACAAGTAGCGCATGCTCAAAAATACGAACTGTTGCTGAATAGGATTAAAGGCGCGGATCAGGGGCTGATGCGGTAGATCTTAAAATGCCCCTCGCAGGCGCGGTACACGCAGAGGTAAAGCTCCTTTTTCCCGTCCAGGGTGGCATCGTGCTCAAATAACATCACGTTGAAGGTGCGGGTGAATTTCATCGTGCCGCCCGGAGTTTCTATGATCACATCGTTGCGGCCCGTATCGGCACAACCATCGGGATAGGTGATAACGGTGATCTTCCCTATTTCAAGGCTATAATGCGTTGTGTCTACAATGTATTTCGGCACCCAATCCGTGTCGTTCACTACCACACCATACGGTGCATGGGTATGTACATAGGAATTGAGCGTATCGCCTTTTACGGGCGTTATTGCGTTGCCTCTCCTGGCTCCAGCGCTGTCGAGCATTAAATAATAGTCGATCGCCTTGCTGCCTGGTGTGAAGAACCAAAAGGCAACAAAATCCTTCCCTTTCGGCTGCATGGGCCGGGCCTGCCCATCCATGAGCCGGAAGCGGGTTTTGGCTGTTTCGGTATCAAACAAAACATATGCTTTTAACTTGCTGGTATTGAAAAAGGCGGTATCGTTTTTCTCACTGACCGGAACGGCAGGAAATACCGTTGCGTTCACTTTTGTTTGCGCTGACAGCATCGCGCTGACGAAGACCGGGAATAAAGCCGGGATCAGTTTTTTCATTTCAGGCGTTTAAACAAATATTCCTTTTTTTCCTTGATGAGATAGAGCAGCACCTCATCGTTGCTTTTAACTGTATACGTAAAATAGACCTTTTCCGGCTTGGTGCCGGGTATCTTGCCCTCCTTCACCTCATCCCCTTCAATATACAGCGTATCGCCCATGATCTTCCAGTGGCCGGCAAATTCTTCTTTGCCGTTTTCCTGCCTGCCCCTGAAAACACCATCCGCGTTGAACATGAGCCTCAGGTCATCGTTATCGATCTTTCCGCGCCAGGAGCCGACAAAATATTTTAAAGCCATGATCCGGGCCGAATCCTGCTTCAGGCTGTCCTCCAGCGCCAGGTGTTTTTCGGCAAGGACCATGGAATCGGGCTGCTGCCCGTATTCTTTCGCGTGCTTGAGCAGGGCCTTGCACTGGGCGAGCTTGTCCTGCGGGTATTTTGCCTCCGGTTTGAGCTTGAGCGCCTGTTCATACGACTGCACGGCCTCCTCCAGTCTCTTATTCTTGAAATGATCATCCCCAAGCTGGATCCATTTATTGTATTTGGCCTCCAGGATGTTTCCGGGCCCTTTTTGCAGGGTATCGGCCTTCTGCGCCAGAACAGAAGCGGAAATAAAAAGCAGGATGACGGTTAGTGCGCACTTCATGACTTCACTTTTTTGAGCACGCATTTCTCGTTCATGAAAGGCACAAAAAGCCATACCTCCTGCGAGCTGTACGGAAGATATTTCACGTAGATCTTCTCGGACTTCTGGCTGCCGTATTCGCTTTTTTTCACGGGCGTTCCATCCAGGAAAAGCGAATCGTTTGTTATCGTCCAGGTGCCGGCAATTTCTTCGCTGGGCTTTTTATCCGCGCGGGCGCGCCAGGTGCCGTCTTTGAAAAAGATAAATGTCACTTCTTCCTTTTCGAGCTTGGCGCGCCAGGTGCCCGCCAGTGAAAAATCCTTGTTGGCTTTGCGCAGCGAATCGACAAAGGCCGAATCTCCGAATACCGCCATCTTTTTTTCGCTTTCCCTGGCCAGCTCGTCCATCATGCGTTTCACCTCCATTTCCATGGCCTTCATGGCCGAGTCTAAAGCGATACTGTCCTGGATCGCTTTTTCGTATGCGCTGTGGGTTTGCGCGCCAATACGAAGGCAGGCAAGCACACCGACTGTTATCCACAGTACCCTGATCATAATTCAATTTGCAATTTACAGCTTTTTCTTCGTACTTTTGAGTACTTGTTAATTGATAACCAGGGCCTGAGGAGTCTCCAACCCTGCCTGCGGCAGGCAGGCTACAGACTCCCTGCTACAAACTAAGAACATGTTCGGATCCTCAAAAGCAGAAACCATGAGCAAGACCCCAACCAACGACAGTGGCTCGGTGAACATCATCGGTGCCGGAACCAGTATCATTGGCGATATCACTACCAATGGCGACATACGCATTGACGGATCGCTGAACGGAACCCTTATCGTGAAGGGTAAGCTGGTATTGGGCCCCACCGGGGTGATAGAAGGCGAGATCGGCTGCCAGAATGCCGATATCTCGGGCACCATCAAAGGCAAGATCAACGTGAGCGAGCTGCTCTCGCTCAAGAGCACCGCCAAGACCAATGGCGATATCATCACCAACAAACTTTCTATAGAGCCGGGCGCCAACTTCAGCGGCTCATGCAGCATGGGCGGAGTGATCAAAGACATGAAGAACAGCGGGGCGGAGATCAAGCAGGAAAAGGCAGCGGTATAGCTTTAAAGTCCGGCATATCCTGCCGGTCAATGCAAAACACATCCAGTTTCGGGCCGTAATGCTTGGTTGCCTGGGGTGGCTCCTGCGGTCGCTTCTTCGTATCTTCGAGGCACAAAAGTTACATGATGCAGCAAAAGCCCCCCGATAAAAAACGACCGCATTACGATGACCTGGCCCGCTACGGGTCCATGGCCTTCCAGATGCTGGCCATCATGGGCCTGGGAGTTTACGGGGGAATGAAGCTTGACGAGTGGCTGGGATTTAAGAAATTCCCCTTTTTCACCCTTATCCTCTCCCTTCTTTCAGCCTTCGGGGCCATGTATTTAATGATCAAGGACGTGCTGAAAAAGAAGTAATATTGGCCCATGAATTTCACCCGTAACCTCATCATCCTTTCTGCCTTACTGCTGGCCGGCCTTTTTGCCTACCATCATTTCACCCCCGTACGCCTGCATTCGCCCCATGCCTATTTCATTGTGCTCTACTTCTTTATCCTTACTTTTTTCATGCACCGCTACGTCATAGCTGCCGGCAAGCGCTCGGCACAGGCCTCCATCCGCGCCTTCATGGGATCGGTCTCGCTGCGCATGCTCCTGCATATGGCCCTCATCCTGGCCTATGGCCTGCTCAACCGCCCGGGAGCCGTGGTCTTCATCGCAGCCTTCATACCCATTTTTATCATTTACCTGATCTTTGAGGCTGCCGCCCTCCGGCAGGCCCTGAAAAGCTGATACCCGTCAGGCTTGGGGGCTTATTTACCCCCTGAAAATCAAGGGTCGTCTTAGCCGCCTTTTCATTTTGAGAATTGTGAAAAAAATGAGCCCTCTTTCTCATCCGCGGTTCAATTATTTATCTACTTTTGCGCACGATTTTTTAAGCATACCATGAGCGGCAAAAAGAACAGTCTGAAGAAAGCGGGGATCGTACTGGCGATCCTGATGCTGATGGGCGCAGGAACGCGTTTCGCTTTCGCTTCAGAAGAGCATCCCACCACCGGGCACGACAGCGCTTCATCCACCAGCCATGAAGCCCACGGCAGCCATGGCGGCAGCAAGAAGTTCAATGCCGGTGAGATGATACTCGACCACGTGCTTGACGCACACGACTGGCACCTGTGGGGTGAAGGCCACCACGCGGTATCCATCCCGCTGCCGGTGATCCTGTATACCGACAAGGGCCTTGACGTTTTCATGTCGGGTGCCTTTCATCATGGCGAAGCCACCGTAAAGGGGAAATACAATTACCGCCTGGAAAAAGGCCGTATCATAGCGGTAGATGAGGCCGGCAACAAGGATGAGGCGGCCACCGCCCGGATCAAAGACTTTTCCATCACCAAGAACGTGCTGGCCCTGTTTGTAAGCATAGCCCTTATGCTGATCATTTTTATTTCCGTGGCCAAAGCCTATACGCGCAACCAGGGCAAAGCGCCCAGGGGGCTGCAATCGCTCATCGAGCCGCTCATCGTTTTCATACGCGATGATGTGGCCAAGGCCAACATCGGCCCGCGCTACGAAAAATATCTTCCCTACCTCCTCACCGCATTCTTTTTCATCTGGATCAACAATCTGCTGGGGCTCATTCCCATTTTTCCCGCTGGCGCCAACGTAACAGGCAATATCTCCGTTACCCTGGTGCTGGCCCTGATCACCTTCATCGTGAGCCTGCTCAGCTCCAACCGCCATTACTGGAGGCACATCTTCGCCATGCCGGGCGTTCCCGCTCCCGTGCTGCTCATCCTCACCCCTATCGAGATACTGGGCGTGTTCATCCGGCCCATGGTGCTCATGCTTCGTTTATTCGCGAACATAACGGCAGGACACATCGTGGTGCTCACCTTTGTCAGCCTGATCTTTATTTTCGGGGAGAAAAGCGTTGTCGCTGGCAGCGTGGTCTCTCCCTTTTCCGTGCTTTTCGTGGTCTTCATGTCGGTGCTGGAGCTGCTGGTCGCCTTCCTGCAGGCCTATGTTTTCACCCTGCTCTCGAGCATTTACATCGGGGCGGCATTGGAGGAAGGACATCATGAAGAGCATCATTGATCCGTATTTTTTGTTTAACCCTTAATATATACAAACATGTTAGCATCAGTTCTTTTACAGGCAACAGAAATGGCAGGAAACCTTGGCTTAGGCTATGGTATGGCCGCGGTAGGCGCAGGCCTGGCCGCTATTGGTGCCGGTATCGGCATTGGACGCATCGGGGGCAGCGCGCTGGAATCCATCGCGCGTCAGCCTGAGGCGCTCAACGATATCCGCGCCAACATGATCCTGACTGCCGCTCTGGTTGAAGGCGCTGCCATCATCGCTATGCTGGTAGGCTTCCTGGTGGTATTCAAGTAATACCGGGATTTCCATCCACCGCGCAATGGTTGATTGCGCGGTGGATTTTCTAAAAGAAGGGTAAGACGAAAAGAAAAATTAAAAAGAGAAACACATGGAACTGTTAACGCCATCGATAGGCCTGGTCTTCTGGATGATCGTGGGATTCGCCATCCTCTTCCTGCTGCTGAAGAAAATGGCCTGGAAGCCCATCCTGAACATGCTCAAAGAGCGCGAGGATTCCATCCAGAACGCGCTGGACTCGGCCAGGAAGGCCAAGGAAGAGATGCTGGCCCTGCAGGCCGGTAACGAGAAGATACTGCAGGAGGCCCGCCTGGAGCGCGACAAGATACTGAAAGAAGCGCGCGACATGAAGGATTCCATCATTGCCGAGGCCAGGACCAGGGCGCAGAAGGAAGGCGAACGCCTGCTCACCATTGCCCGCGAGACCATTCACAACGAGAAGATGGCCGCCATCACCGAGCTGAAGAACCAGGTGGCCCAGCTTTCGCTGGAGATCGCGGAAAGGATACTGAAAGAAGAGCTTTCATCGCAGGAAAAGCAGAAGAAGCTGGTGAAGGCCCTGCTCGATGACGTGAACCTGAATTAATATTGGATTAAATGCAAGGCACCAAATTAGCATCGCGTTACGCCAAATCGGTACTCGACCTGGCCCTTGAAAAAGGCGAGCTGGAAAAGGTGTATGCCGATATGAAGATGATCCTGGGCGTATGCAAAGAGAACAGGGATTTTTCGCTGATGCTCAGGTCGCCCATTATCAAGCCCGACAAAAAAGAGGCTATACTCAGCGCGCTGTTCGGAAATAAGGTAAATACCATCACCCGGGAGTTCATCAATATCATTGTGCGCAAGAAAAGGGAGTATGCGCTGGAGCAGATAGCCGAATCGTTCGTGGAGCAGTACAAAAAGCATAAAAAGATCCTTACCGCTGTGATCACCACCGCCATGGGCCTGGACGAGGAGCTGAGGGCAAAGGTGCTGGAAGTGGTGAAAGCGGCCGTGCGCTCGGAGATAGAACTGGTGGAGAAGGTGGACGCGAACATTATCGGTGGCTTCATCATCCGCGTGGGCGATAAGCAGGACGATACCAGCATACGCACCAAGCTCATGAAGCTGAACAGGGTGTTTAATGAAAATCCATATATAAGAGAGTTTTAAATCAGTTGTTCGTAGTATTCGTAAACCATTTGTAATTCGTAACCATGGCAGAAGTAAAACCGGCAGAAGTATCTGCAATATTGCGCCAGCAGCTTTCCAACTACAAGACCGCCTCCGAGCTCGAAGAGGTAGGGACCGTGCTCCAGGTAGGTGACGGCATTGCCCGCATCTACGGCCTGAGCAACGTTCAGTCGGGCGAGCTGATCGAGTTCAACAACGGGCTGAAAGGCATCGTGCTCAACCTGGAAGAGGATAACGTGGGCGCTGTATTGCTGGGCGCATCCACCGATATCAAGGAGGGCGACACCGTAAAGCGCACCAGCAAGATCGCCTCGATCAACGTGGGCGAAGGCATGCTGGGCCGCGTGGTGGATACCCTGGGCAATCCCATAGACGGCCGCGGGCCGATCAAGGGCGAAGTATATGAGATGCCCCTGGAGCGCAAGGCTCCCGGTGTGATCTACCGCCAGCCGGTGAACGAGCCCCTGCAAACGGGCATCAAGGCCATTGACGCCATGATCCCGATCGGAAGAGGGCAGCGCGAACTGGTGATCGGTGACCGCCAGACCGGAAAAACGGCAGTGTGCATCGATACCATCATCAACCAGAAGGAATTCTACGAGGCCGGCAAGCCGGTATATTGCATTTACGTGGCCGTAGGCCAGAAAGGCTCTACCGTGGCCAACATACAGCGCGTGCTGGAAGAGAATGGCGCCATGCCCTATACGGTGATCGTGGCCGCCAACGCTTCCGACCCCGCCCCCATGCAGTTCTACGCTCCCTTTGCGGGCGCTGCCATAGGCGAGTTCTTCCGCGATACCGGAAGGCCCGCACTTATTGTTTACGATGACCTTTCCAAGCAGGCCGTGGCTTACCGCGAGGTATCGCTCCTGCTCAGAAGGCCTCCCGGGCGCGAGGCATATCCCGGTGACGTGTTCTACCTGCACTCCCGCCTGCTCGAGCGTGCCGCCAAGATCAACTCCAATGACGACATAGCCAAAAACATGAACGACCTGCCCGACTCCATCAAGGGCATGGTCAAGGGCGGAGGCTCGCTCACCGCGCTTCCCATCATCGAAACCCAGGCCGGTGACGTATCGGCCTATATCCCTACCAACGTGATCTCGATCACGGATGGTCAGATCTTCCTGGAATCAAATCTCTTCAACGCGGGCGTTCGCCCTGCCATCAACGTAGGTATCTCGGTATCGCGCGTGGGCGGTAACGCGCAGATCAAGTCGATGAAAAAGATCGCTGGAACCCTTAAGCTCGACCAGGCGCAGTACCGCGAGCTGGAAGCCTTCGCCAAGTTCGGCTCTGACCTTGACGCGGCCACCAAGGCCGTGCTCGACAAGGGCGCGCGCAACGTGGAGATCCTCAAGCAGGGACAGTTCTCCCCGCTTCGCGTGGAACAGCAGATAGCCATTATCTACTGCGGAACGAAGGGCCTGCTCAGGGATGTGCCGGTGAACAAGGTGAGGGAGTTCGAGACCGAGTTCCTGCAGTACATGGAGACCAAGCATAAGAACGTGCTCAGCGAGCTGAAGGCCGGCAAGATCGATGATTCGCTGACCAGCGTTCTCGAGCAGGCCGCCAAGGAGCTTACGCCCAAATACAAGAACAACTAAGCAATGGCTAACCTTAAGGAGGTACGTGTACGGATAGCTTCGGTCTCGTCAACGCAGCAGATCACCAGCGCGATGAAGATGGTGAGTGCGGCCAAGCTGAAGCGGGCTCAGGATGCCATTACGCAGATGAGGCCTTATGCCAACAAGCTGCGGGAGATCTTCGAGAACCTCAGCTCATCGCTCAGCGGCGCGGAAGGCGTTTATTCGCGCCAGGCCAAAGAAACCAGGAACGTGCTGCTGGTGGTCATTACCTCTAACCGCGGGCTGTGCGGTGGCTTCAACGCCAATGTGATCAAGCTGGCCAACCGCCTGATACGCGAGCAATACAAAGACAAGAACATCACCATCATTTGCATAGGCAAGAAGGCGAACGACTATTTCAAGAAAACCCCCTTTAAGATCATCGGCTCGGACATGCCGCGCAAGCTCAACGAGCTTTTCGACAGGCTGACCTTCGACAACGTGGCTCCCGTGGCGGAAAAGATCATGGAGGCCTTCGCCAAGGGCGAGTTCGACAAGATCGACCTGGTGTATAACCAGTTCAAGAATGCCGCGGTGCAGATCACCGTGGCGGAGCAATTCCTGCCCGTGGTGCCTGCCGGCAGCGGGGCCAGGAAGAAAGAGGTTCATGATTACATCTTTGAACCCAACCGGGAGCAGATCGTTCAGGACCTGATACCCCGCACCCTTAAAACCCAGCTTTACAAGGCCCTGCTGGATTCGCACGCGGCCGAACATGGCGCGCGCATGACCGCCATGCATAAAGCGACCGATAACGCCAAGGAGCTGCTGCGCACCCTGCGCATCAACTACAATAAGGCCCGCCAGGCTGCGATCACTGGAGAGATCCTCGAAATAGTGGGCGGAGCCGAAGCCCTTAACAATTAATTTTCCCGTGGCGGCCAGGCCCGCCCGGCCTCATTTACGACCCGAATCCGGGCGCCCGGGGAGGTGCAAGAGCGCGTAAATACAGGGGCTGTTTTCACTGTAAAAAGTTATCCACTTTGCTTTGCCTTGTGAAGAAGAATTTTACCTTTGTCACAGAGCCGTGGTGGCTTTGAAATTTGTTAAACTCTTAAAACTTTTATCCCATGCAACCATTACAAACGTATTACGACATGATCGATAACATCATCCGCAGCTTTGGTGTCGATCCTGCCGCCTGCAAGAACGCAGAAACCCCGGGCCAGTGGAACCTGAAAAAAGGCTCTGCCCCCGTATGGATCGATGTGTGGAAACTGCAGGACCAGGAGTATGGCTACTTCCAGGTAATGGCGCCCATCTGCCAGATTCCCGTGAACAACCAGCATATCTTCACCAAGGACCTGCTGGAGATCAACCACTCCCTGTATGGCGTATCGTTCACCATTTTCAAGGACTGGGCTTATCTCAAAATGATCCGCGAGCTGGATGGCCTCGATCAGTCGGAAGCTACAGCAATGATCAACCGCATAGGAAATTATGCTGACGAATACGATGATAAACTCAAGCAAAAATACGGACTGGCAACTGCAGAAAGGGGATAATTTGTTTTAGAAAAGAACGAAAAGTCCTCCGCCCAGGGCGGGGGACTTTTTTATTTCATAACGGCATCGATCAGGTCCTTCGCCTTGTTCTCTATCGTACCGGTCACATCGCCCGCCAGCAGGGCGTAATTCTCTTCGATCACGCCCGTCAGCTCGCTGAACTTGCTGCCGGTCTCCGACAGGCGCAGCTTTGAATACCAGTCAACGGCCGATATCTGTTTCTCCGCATAGAGGTAAGCCACTTTCGCAATGAACAGTTTATCGGTGATCCTGTTGAGGGCCTTGCCTTTCTCGCGCTCCTCCAGGAAACCTTTTACCTCAGCGATGATCTCTTTCTCCTCATCCCTCAGCTTACCGCTGCCGGCCAGCTTATCGAGCATGGCAAGCGCCTCTTCCTTATTCTCGTTACTGATCGCGATGTACGCGCGCATCAGCCACACGCCCTCATTATCGATCCCCGCCCGGTTCGCGTCCTTTACGAACAGCTCGAAATCCTCTTCCGCCTCATCCCTTCTGTCGGAATCCAGCTTGCAGAAGCCCCGCATCAGCAGGGCTGGACCGTGCAGGCTGGCGTACAGCTTATCTTCTGCCAGGTCGGCTGATGTAAGCAGCTCCTGTACGGCCGCTTCTTCCAGCACGGCCTTACGGTTCTTTTCGAGGTAGGCCAGGTATGCGTCATATTCTTTCTCGGCAGAATAGTTCCATTTCCGCTTGCCCAGCACCATTCCCCGGATAAAGCATCCGGCCAGGCGGAACAGGGGATCATCGATCTGGCCGGGATCCGAGCGGATGATCTCGTAAACGGAAAAATTCTCTGGCGCGCCCATGCCGGTCCAGGTCAGGCCCAGGATGATGTGCTCGCATGCCGAGTTGTACCTGGCCAGCAGGTCGCCCGCTGAAGCGCCCGATACGGTGAAGAGGCTCTGCAACAGGGTGGGGTACTTATCCTCGTCCGCCTGTGCCAGCTCCTGTTTCAGCTCCGAGAGCTGCGACATGGCCGCGAAATAGTCGCTGAGGGAATAACCGCTGTCCGCAGCCATTCCCAGCACCTGCCTGAGCATGCTGAAGCTGATGCGCTGCACCTTCGAAAGCGATGTGTCGGTGGCGGCACCCGCGGGCAGGGAGCGCAGGGTGGCCTTGAGCCCCCGGTACACCAGCAGGTCCTCGCTGGCCATGAAGGCCTCCATCTCTTTCTTTTCCCTGGCCAGGTGATCCTCGCCCGAGCAGGCCGCCATGAGCAGCGCAGCAAGAAGGAACAGGACGATTTTATTCATGGCTGCTTATTTTGAAGGCACCAGTTGTATGGCGCTCATGCCTTGCTTTGCCTGGGCGTTATTGGGATTCAACTGCAGGGCCTTCTGCCAGCATTCGTACGCCTTGTTGTAGTTCTTAACGGTATAATACGCTCCGCCCAGGTCGGTCCAGATATCGGAGCTCATCGGATCGTACTTCACCGCCTTTTCAAGATAAGCGATGGCCGCGGGAATATCGTTCCGGCTGCCGGCCTGCCGCCCCTTGCCCTGGAATACCTGCGCAAGCGGCACATCGTACGTACGCCAGAAGTTGGGATGGTTCCTGCGGGGGAAAACGCTGTCGGCCTTGTTCCACCAATACTCGCATTTTTCAAAGTCCCTGCGTATGTACCACACAAATCCCATGTTCAGGTACGCGATGTAATGCCTGGGATGGAGGGCGGTGGCCCGGTTCAGGTAGAACAGGGCGCTGTCGAGAAGCTGCTGCTTCAGCACCGAGTCCTGCTGCGGGATTCCCGTGCGCAGGTGAGCAAAATCAAAATCAGCGATCAGGCTGTCGGACTTCATCACGCTTTCCGCTATTTCGATGAAGGACTTGCCCGCATTGCCGTTGGCCATCACACTTTCATTCACCACTTTGGCATCGTGGATGAACAAGGTGCGGTCGTTTTTCCACTGCGCATTGCGCTCCACGGTTATCCAGCCGAACAGCGCGATCACGGGCACAAGCAGGGCATACAGCACCGCCCGCCTGGCATTTTCGCTGCCCAGCTTATTCAGCCCGGCATGCAGGCCGATGGCCAGCATCATCACAAAACCCAGCGAGGAATGGTACACCAGGCGCTCGCCCATACTGGCGCCTATATTCAATATGAAGTTCGACACCATGGAAAGGAAGGCCAGGTAAAGCAGGATGGCAAAGGCCAGCGGGTGCCTTTGCTTATAGAACTTCCAGGCCATGAACGCCATGCCTGCGTAAACGGCAAGAGACAGCCAGGTATCCCAACTGCCAAAGCTGCGGTAATGAATGGTGTTGTACGAATAGTCCGCGCTGAGGGGATACGGGACAATAAGCAGGCCGAGGTATTTGAGCAGTACGAAGATCTGCGTGGCCCACTTTTCAGCTTTGGTGGCCAGCAGATAGGGATTGTTCAGCAGCTCGTCATGTCCCTGGCCACCGCCCAGGCCCACGAACTTTATCCTGAGCATCATGTAAACAACTGCCACCGCGAAGAACGGAATGCTCTTTTTTATGCTTTCGCCCAGCCCTTCCTTCCTGAAAATGACGAATGCCAGCGGGATAAGGGCCACCAGCGTGATGCCCCATTCCTTGGAAAGCAGGGCAAGGAAATAGCAGGCTGCCGCTTTGAGCATGCTTCCGGTCTTATTATCCTCGCGCCAGCGGAAAGCGTATATGAAAGTAAGGCAGATGAACAGGAATGAAAATATCTCGTCACGGCTTTTCACGTTGGCCACCACCTCGGTATGAATGGGATGAACGGTAAAGAGCAGGGCAGCGATGAAGGCTATATCGGGCAGGCTCCTGAAAAAATAATAGCGCAGCAGGTAAAGCAGCACCACCACCGAGAGCAGGTAAAACGCAACGTTGAAGAAATGCCGCACACCCGCATCGTTGCCGAAAAACTGCTTTTCGATGGCAAAAGTAACGATGGATAAGGGGCGGTAGCGCCCCCCGGAGAGCTGTTCACCCGACTGCATCTGGCTGTAAAAGCTGTCGTACGCATCGCGCGACATGATCTTTTTGATCCCCCTGAAGCCGTCCTGCACGTACTTGTTCTTGAGGATAACAATATCGTCATCGAGGGCATACTGGTTCCTGAGCGAATTGGCGTAAAATATAAAACCGATGATCAGCAGAAAGGCCGCCTGCGCCCTGAACGAAGAAAGAAAAGGGAAGAGAACGGACCTTATCTCCTCTTTGCGTATGCCCGCTTTTTTAACTTTTTGCTTTTCTTTCGGTTTTGCCATTACAGGTGAAAGAGTTTGAATTTAAGCCTGTGCGCCAGCGAGCGGTAGTTCTTCTTGATGGCCGCCTCCACCTTGCCCATGTTCAGGTATTGCTGGTACATATCGATCAGGATCATATCGAATAGCGAGCTCTCCAGAAAATCCACATCGGCCTGGAAGCCCGATACGCAGAGCGCCCCGGTCTCGCGAAGGAATTCATCGATCCGCTTCTTCTCCGTATACAACACCTTGCAGGTGCCGAAATGGATGATCTTGTTCTTGCACGCTCCTCCCAGCATCTTAGCCAATTCCTCCATGGTCACCAGGTCCTTGCCCACCTCCAGCTTCCCGGGCTGGCCGTGAAAAGCGAAATAACAGATCGAGTAGCTTTTGTATTTTTTATTCTTCCACCTGTCGAGGTAGTACTGAAGATTATCCTTGGTCCCGCACTGCTTGTAAATATACTGCACCCCGAAATTATGGCTCATGAAGTTGAGCGCGGCTTTGATGCTCGAGCGGTCGCTCAGGTCGGCAGCCCAGTCGCCCTCGAGGCAAAATACGTTCTTCTGGTATTCTTTGGCCCGTTTCATTTTACTTATTCTTTACTGTTTTAAGCAGTTTCCCGTTCTCATATTCTTCCTGCCTGATCATCTTCCCTTTCTCATCCCAGTAGGTCCACACGCCATGCTGCAGCCCGGCCTTATAATCCCCCTCGCTTTCCTTCTGCCCGTTGGCGTGCCAGGTGGCCGCCCGGCCCTGCAGCAGGCCGTTTTCAAAAGAAGCCTCCCATATTTTCACTCCGGCACTGTTCCAGTAGGCGCTGTAGCCGTGCTGCCTGCCGCTGCGGTAGCTTTTTTCCTGGGTTTTGGCCCCGTCTTCGGAATAGAAGCGGTAAAGGCTGTCCAGCTCGTTATTGCGGTAAAAAGCCTCGGTCTTTAATTGGCCGTTCTCATACCACTCGGTATAGAACCCGTTGCGCATGTTGTCCTTCATCAGGCAGAGCGAGCGCAAAGGCCCCGACTGGTAGTACATCCTGAAAGTATCCTGCTGCACGTCATCTGCCGCGTACCCTTCCTGCATAAGCTTCATGTTGGAATAATAATACCAGAATTTCCCGTTCATGCGGTCATCCCCGTAGGTGATCCGGGCGCTCACGATCCCGCTTTCGAACCAGAAGGTCCACACGCTGTCCTTTTTGCCATCGACCCTTTTCCCCATGCTTTCCATATTTCCGCTGGGCCAAAAGGTAGTGTCGTACTGGGCGCGGCCGCACACCGCTGCCAGGCAGGCCATAAGTATAAGCAGCATTCTCATAAAAAACAGCCTAAGTTACAAATTGTCCGCTTTGCTCTCCCATACTGGTACGGTTTATGCGGCCGGGGCTGCCTCTTAATTTTAGTACCTTTGTTAATGAGGCCTTTGTGATCAAGATCCGCATAAATAAGCTGTTTTTGCTCCTTGCTTCGGTAACCTGTTTTGCCGCGGCTTACTTCTTCAGCGATCCTGACCAGACCGATCACAGCGGGGCTATAGCCCGCTTCGAGCGGGTACTGCACCGGAAAGAGGCCCTCCTGCGCCAGTACATGGATTCGCTGGCATTACAGGCCGAAAGCAAGACCTACGATGCGCTTTTCAGCGAGCACCTGCCCCGCTACAGGCGGATATTCAGCGAAGAGGGGCTTATCCTGCTCATCTATGAGAACGATACCCTTAAGTTCTGGACGGACAACTCCATGGCCGTTGAGAACTACCTGAAAGAGGTATGCCTCGATGACCGCCTGGCCCAGTTGCGCAACGGCTGGTTTGCCGTCATGCGCGCGCCTTCCCGGCCCCTGGGCACCAGGACGATAATCGGGCTGACCCTCCTTAAAAAGGAATATCCTTACCAGAACCAGTACCTGGTCAACGAGTTCCAGGACGATTTCGGCATCAGCCCGGGGGTGAAGATAATCAAGGGCGATGCCTCGTCCAGCACCCAGGTCAGGGGCGGTGACGGAAGCTACCTCTGCACCCTGGTCTTCCCGGCCGACCTCAGCGATGAGACCTACGGCACCCGGCTCTCTGTCTGGCTGAATGTGATTGCCCTGTTCTTGCTGCTCTTTTACATTATGGCCGAGTGCGACTACATGGGGAAGCGGCTGGGCCCTTACTGGCCCGTGCTGGTCTTCGGGGCATCGCTCGTGCTGCTGCGCTTCCTGTCCATCCTGCTCAAGTTCCCGCAATCGCTGTATGCCCAACCCCTGTTCAACCCGCAGTACTATGGCGATGCCACTTCGTTCTGGCTGCCTTCGCTGGGCGACCTGCTGATCAATTCGCTGCTGGCCTTTTTTATCGTTTGGTACGCCTCTTCGCGCATCCCGGCATCCGCGCTTGCCCTCCGCAGCCTGCGGCTTCCGCGGCCCCTCATCGCCTTCTTGCTGTTGCTGGCCGTTTTCCTCTTCTCGCGCCAGCTCAACCTGCTTTTCATCGGCCTTATACGCAACTCCAACATTTCCTATAACATCAACGACCTGTTCAGCCTTGACCGTTACAGTTACATCGCCCTGGGCATCATCGGCCTGCTGCTGTTCTCCTTTTTTCTCTTTGCCGATAAGGCCGTGAACCTGGTGCGGCACCTGGGCATGGGCAGGCGCGAACAGATGATCGTATTTGCATCGGCCGTGCTGTTCTATACTGCGGTGGCGCACCTGCTGGGCTCCTACGACCTGATCACCATCCTGTGGCCGGCCGCGCTGATGGTGGCCATCACGCGCATCCGCAGGAACGCCCGGAGCAACTATCTTTTTTCCGGCATCGCCCTGCTGGTGTTTATCGTAACGTTCTACGCGGTTCACACCCTCGTGAAATACCGCGACCAGAAAGAGGCCGGCAACCGCGAGCTGTATGCCGAAAAGCTGGCCAGCGAACAGGATCCCCTTGCCGAGCACCTCTTTGCCGAGTTGGAGGAAAAGATCAAAAGCGATACGGCCCTGCTCTCCCAGGCCTTTTCGCCCGATTTCGGAAAGCTGTTCACGCAGAAATATTTTTCAGGCTACTGGGAAAAATACGATGTGCGCGTATCGGTATTCGATACCATGTGCTACCCGGTGTTCAACGGATCGAATCCCAGCCGCGACAATCACACCTACTTCGAAGAGATGATACGCAACTACGGGGCGGGAACGGAAAGCCCGAACTGTTACTACATCCCCAATCCCAGCGGCAAGATCAGCTACCTGGCCCGCATACCCCTGTATTACAACCTTTCCGCTACCCGCTTTGGCGACCTGTATATCGAGCTCGACTCCCGCTTCGTTTCAGAAGAGATCGGTTTCCCCGAGCTCCTCCTCGACCGGGAGATAGGCCTCAACCGCGAGCTGGCCAGCTACTCGTATGCCAAATACAAGAACCGCACGCTCATCAACAAGTTCGGCAAGTTCCAGTACCTCTCGCATCCCCGCTCGTATCCCCAGCCCGAGCTGGGCGGCTTCCTGCGCACGGAATTCGAGGGATACGATCACCTGATCTTTCGCTCCGATGAGTATACCCTGGTGATCCTCAGCAAAAAGGATGAGGGTTTCCTGGGCCGGGTGACCACCTTCTCTTACCTGTTCGTTTTTTTCAGCCTGCTGCTGCTGCTTGCTCTTTTCATACGGCAGCTTTCGGTAGGCCTCGATTTTTCGCAGGTCAGCTTTAAATACAGGATACAACTGCTGCTGGTGATGATCGTGCTGGTATCGCTCATTCTTTTCGGTGGCGGAACCATCTATTATATCAAAAAGCAATACGAGGAAAAGAACACCGGGCTGCTCAGCGAGAAGCTGCAGAGCGTGCTGATCGAGGTGGAAGGCAAAATGGGCAATGAATCGGTGCTGACCGCCAGCCTGAGCGAGTACGCCACTTTCGTGCTCAAGAAATTTTCCAGCGTTTTCTTTACGGACATCAACCTTTACGACACGCGCGGCAACCTTTACGCTTCCTCGCGCCTGAAGCTGTTCGATGAGGGGCTGACCTCGCGGAAGATGAACCCCGATGCCTACCTGCATATGGGCGTGCGGGGCAAAACGGAATATATACACGATGAGAGCATAGGCCGGCTCAACTACCTTTCGGCCTACGTGCCCTTTAAAAACAAGGACGGCAAGCTGATGGGCTACCTCAGCCTGCCCTATTTCGCCAAGCAAAGCGAGCTGGAAAAAGAGATATCGACTTTCCTGGTAGCCCTCATCAATATTTACGTGCTGCTCTTCGGCTTATCCATCATCGTGGCCATTTTCATATCGGGCTATCTCACCCAGCCCCTCAAGCTCATCCAGGAGAAGCTGGGAAAGATCAAGCTGGGCATGGCCAACGAGCCCATAGAATGGAAGCAGCACGATGAGATCGGCAGCCTGGTGAGCGAATACAACCGCATGATACTCGAGCTGCAGAAGAGCGCTGAGCTGCTGGCCCGCTCCGAAAGGGAGAGCGCCTGGCGCGAGATGGCCAAACAGGTGGCGCACGAGATCAAGAACCCGCTCACCCCCATGAAGCTGAGCATACAACATATGCAGCGCCTGATCAACGACAGGCCGCCCGACCTGGAGGAGAAGATCAGGCGGCTTTCCAAAACCCTGATCGAGCAGATCGAAACGCTTTCCAGCATAGCGACCGAATTCTCCAATTTCGCCAAAATGCCGAAGGCCAATAACGAGCGCATATACATTAAGGATATCCTGGAGAACAGCATACGCCTGTTCAAGAACTCGGAAGAGGCCGACTTCATCTTCAACTGCGATATTGCCCCGGCTACCGCGGTGTTCGCTGACCGGGAGCAGCTTATACGCGTGTTCAACAACCTGATCAAGAACGCGGTGCAGGCCATACCCGAAGGCCGCAGGGGCAGGATACAGATAGTCCTGAAAAAGAAAGGCCATGCCATCATCGCAAGCATAAGCGATAACGGCACGGGCATCAGCGAGGAGGTGATGGATAAGATCTTCGTGCCCAATTTCACCACCAAAACGGGCGGCATGGGCCTGGGGCTGGCCATGGTCAAGAACATCGTGGAATCCTGCAGCGGCAAGATCTGGTTCGAGACCGGCAAGGATACCGGAACTACATTTTTTGTTTCGCTGCCCGAATACAAAGATTAAATTTGCGGACGTATGAAACGTCCGGTTCGCGTGCTCATTGCCAAGGTAGGCCTGGACGGCCACGACCGGGGCGCCAAGGTGATCGCCTCTTTCCTGCGCGATGCGGGCATGGAGGTGATCTATACTGGCCTCAGGCAAACCCCCGAAATGGTGGTCAGCTCGGCCCTGCAGGAGGATGTGGATGCCATCGGCATCAGCATATTATCGGGAGCCCACATGACGGTATTCCCCAAGGTGATGGCCCTGATGAAAGAAAAGGGCCTGAACGATGTGCTGCTCACGGGCGGGGGCATCATCCCCGATAAGGACATGAAGAGGCTGAACGAAATGGGCGTGGGAAAACTGTTTGCACCGGGAACCGAAACGAAAGTGATCGTTGACTATATAAACGATTGGGTAAAAACCAACAGAAAACTATAACATGAGCTTTCAAAACCTGCTTACCGCGCTAGTGGGCGGCACCTGCACCATCACCATCAACCGCCCCGATAAGCTGAACGCGCTCAACAAGCAGACCGTGCAGGAGATAGGGCTGGCCGTAAAAGAGGCCAGGGAGAACAGCGGGGTTAAGGCCATCATCATTACCGGGGCCGGCCCCAAGGCCTTTGTGGCCGGGGCCGATATTTCGGAGTTCACCGGGCTCAGCCCGGAGCAGGGAAAGGCCATGGCCCAGGCCGGGCAGGATGTGTTCAAATACATAGAGGATTGTCCCAAGCCCGTGATAGCGGCCGTAAACGGCTTTGCCCTGGGAGGGGGATGCGAGCTGGCCATGGCCTGCCATATCCGTATTGCCAGCGAGAACGCGCAGTTCGGGCAGCCCGAAGTGAAGCTGGGCCTTATTCCCGGATACGGGGGCACGCAGCGCCTGGTGCAGTACATAGGCAAGGGCAAGGCCCTGGAGCTGATGCTTACGGCCGATATGCTTTCGGCTGCCGATGCCCTGGCCCTGGGGCTGGTGAACTACGTTACCACTCCCGAGCACCTTATGCCCAAATGCCACGAGCTGATCGCCAAGATAGGGCAGTGGTCGCCCAGTGCCGGTGCGGGCGTGATCGCCTCGGTGAACGCCTTTTTTGCCGAAGGGAAGGATGGGTTTGAGGAGGAGGTGAGCGAGTTTGGCAAATGCTTTGGCACCGAAGATTTCAAAGAAGGCGTTGCCGCTTTCAAAGAAAGAAGGAAGCCGGTCTTTAAATGAATTACCCCGGTTGATCTTTTGCGCTCGGGGCCGATATAACTCCGTAAATCGATCCGGAATTAAGGCTGCAGCAAATAAATGTCAAACCGTGCGCCTTTATCAGGCTCTCCGGCTGCCGTGATAACTCCTCCATGATTTTCCGCAACTTTTTTACAAATGGCCAGGCCGATCCCGGTTCCTCCATACTTTTCGTGCTCAAGGCGCTCGAACAGCTCGAAAATTTTCTCATTGTAACGCGGATCAAAGCCCATGCCGTTGTCCGTATAAATAATGTGGCAGTAATTTCTTTCAGGTAAAAGTTTAAAGCCATTCAAGCTGCTTCCCTGTTCGATTTGGCTCTTAATTACGATCTCAGGCTGCCTTCCAGCCACTGTAAACTTAAGCGAGTTGCTGAGCAGGTTAGAGAAAAGCTGGCGCATTTGAAAATGCACCGCCTTTACTTTGCACAGCCCCTCATTCCTTACCCGCGCATGTTTCTCCTCAATAAGCCCGTTAAGGTCCGACATCGCCTCTTCCAAGGCGCTATTCAGATCGGTCTTTTCCAATTTTCGCTCAGACCGCGATATGCGGGAATAGGAAAGTAAATCATTAATGAGGTTTTTCATCCGTTCGACCGTTGCACCCATTCTCTTCAAATAATACTTTCCTTCTTCCGACAACCTGCTCTCTTCCATTTGAAGCATGGCGGAAAATGTCTTTATCTTTCGCAATGGCTCCTGCAAATCATGGCTTGAAATAAACGTGAGTGATTCCAGCTCCTTGTTTGCGATCTCAAGCTCCCTGATTGAACTTATAAGCGCATGGCGCGATTGAATCATTTCAGTAACATCAATCACCACGGTTTGAGCAATGTCCTTTTTGGCGTTTAACGCTATGTATTGCTGTATCCAGAAATGCGTGCCATCTAATTTTCTCACCTCCGAAATGCTGCTACCCACCTTATTTTTTTCATTTAGAATGTCAATATTGTGTTTCAGTTCTTCCATATTAACCAGGTGATGTACGAGATTAAATTTCTCTAATAGTTCCTCTTTCGAACTATATCCAAAAAGTTTTATCCCGGTTTCATTAGCGTCAATTACCTTTAGTGTTTTCATGTCGGTAAAAAACATTCCCACGGATGTATTTTCAAAAAAGTTTCTTAATCTCTCCTCGCTTCTCTTCAGCTCTTCCAGCACAACGGCTCTCTTATCATCGAGGAGGTTCAGCCGGTTTGTGTTATACCATATAAGAAGCAGCGTTGCCGCTATAAACGAAGTAACCATCACCGCAATGCCTATTTCCTCTGTGGCCCAGCCTGTTTGCGAGGTTAATACCCGCAGGATAATTATCGCCACCAGGAAAGCGAACATAAGCGGGAACAAAAGCCTGGCCATGATGTTGCCGGTTTTGTTGCCCGTGAACAGAGCCACAATCCCTTTGTCAGCATGGATAAACGACACGCCAATGGATAACAGGAGTAATAACAGCGCCATATTCAGAGAGAGAGAAGTAAACAGGTAAAACCCCGATAAGGAAGGCGAACGAAGGATGTCATTAAGAATAACAACCAAAGAAATGAAGGTAACGCCATGAAAAAAATATTGGGCGATTAAAACCGGTTTCTTTATTCCCGTGCTGAGAATAAAAAATCCGCTTGCCATAAGTATGTAGCATATTGATGCCGTTACAGGGGGCCGGCCGGGAGGAAGCCCCATCGATAATGCGTCATTATCCTTGACAAAGAATTCATCAATTCCTAAATTAACACCGGTAATATCTTCATATATACAGGAAATTCCAAATACCACGATCAACAGGCAAAGCGTTCTCAGCAAGAGCAACAATTTGCTGTTGACCAGCAGGTATAATGAAATTCCAAGTGAGATCAGCACCAGGGCGGAGTTGAAGCGCATGGGCGGATAGTCAGGGTGGAAGGATTTTAACACGGGAATATTATACACCCATCCCAGCAGGGCCAGCACCCCGATCAAAATGGCGAAAAAGCTTAACCCCTCAAGGTATTTTTTCTTTCTGGTCTCCATCTTGCTTTTCTGAATAAAAAGGAGTTTTATACCCATGTTCTTTAGAAAATTTTATTCCCTGGGTCGTTGTGCCCGACCGCCCGTAAGCAGCGCCATCCCTCCTTTCACTGTTTTTCGCCAATTCGCCAAAGAATGATTTTTCTATGAAATGGTTGTTTTTGAGCATTTTATGCGGCAGATCAGATTGGCGCAGCTTCGCATTTGCGTATGGCTAAACCCTGTGAAGATAGGTGGACCTTATTTTTGAATGGCGGTAATTAGCTTAGACAATAATTCCAATGGCTGAAAACCCCCTTATTTAAGCCGGCAGATCTGCCCGGCAGAATTGAAATTGCCGCGGGGCTTCGATGGGTCCTGGCGGCTAAAAGCAAGCCGTTTTGCCGCTCATTTGGTACAGCCGCCTGAAAACAACGGCCATTTACACGCGGGTAAGCCGCAAGCAAATCGGGAAAGGTTCAATTCCGCTGGATAAGCTGGCCGTGGATACCATTAAAAAACTTAAGGATTGATTGCGGAACATTTACTTCCGAGAGGGAAGTGTTTTTGTATTTGACTGAAATTAGGCGTTTTAGTATTTTTGGTATTGCGGATAATTAATGTTAGTGGCAATATATGACAACAATTGAATCGCAAATACTTGGTGAATATAAAACTAAAGAAGCCCTTTTGTCCGAATTTAAGGACAGACTTGAGAAGCTTTTGACAGAACTCTTGAAGGAAAACAAAATTGTTGTTCACCAAGTTCCCGCTCGAGTAAAGACCTTTGAAAGTTTATCCAAAAAATTAGATAAGAAAAAAGGGAAATACAATTCCTTTTCGGATTTAACAGACATAGTTGGATTACGAATTATTGTATACTTGGAAAACGAGGTTGATATTGTCGCTGATATGATACGTAAAGAATTTGTTATTGATGAAGTAAACTCAGTTGACAAGAGGAAATTAGCTTCTGATTCCTTCGGTTATAAATCACTACATTATGTTGTAAATCTTAGCGAGCAAAGAATCGCCCTCACGGAAAATAAAAAATTTAAAGACATTAAGGCTGAAATTCAAATTAGATCGATACTTCAACACGCATGGGCTGAAATAGAACATGACATTGGTTATAAAGGTGAACATGAAATACCCGAACAACATAAGAGAACATTTTCAAGAATAGCTGCATTATTAGAGACTGCGGACTTAGAATTTGTAAGGCTTAAAGGCGAACTTAGTGCGTATGAGAAAGACGTCAACACACGAATTAACAGAACGCCAGAATCAGTTCCTATTGACAAAGCTTCGGTCATTTCTTACATAAGGACAAGCGATATAGTGCAAAAGATTGACCAGGAAATTGTAAGTATGGTTCAAGCAAAAGTTGACAAGGAAAATATTTTATACGAACCATTGCTTAATAAATTTTCCTATTTCAATCTAACCTCCATTAAAGAGTTAGACGACATCTTAAAATCAAATTCTGATGGTGTTTTAAAGTTTGCAAAAATTTGGCTTAAGGACTCCTCTTATGAGTTTTTAAGCGAAGGAATTTCTCTATTTTACTTGTTATATTATCTGTCCGGTAAAACAGAAAGCGAGGAAAAAATATTGGAATACATGAACTATGGTGGGGCTGAAATTGCAGGCGGTGTAAAGACAGCAAGACGTATTATAGACACATATAAGCAAACACAATAAACTATACTGTCACTAACACGGGTTTTGCATCAGGCGGGGTGACGTAAAATTTGTAATTTAGGGTTAAGTAATCAGCGTTCGTTCCGGTCGACAGGACTTCGTCCCGTCTCCCTCCCGAACGCAAAGCCCGAAAACCTTAGCGCCAATTTCAAAGGACAATGAAAAAACAATACAACACACCAAATCAGGAACAGACGGCAAAGAAGAAAAAATCTTTTTGGAAAGGATTAAAAGAGTTTTTGGGACATATTCTCGAGATTTTAGGTGCATTTACTAAGTAGGTTTTTGTCGTTATTAAGCTTCAAGAAGGATTACGGGTAGTGGATACAAAATACTGCAATTCACCAAAAGACAAAGCGAAAAACTGTTAGGCAACATTGCAAAAGACGAATGACACGGTGTACAATTCTTCTCTTTTCAACCGCTGGAACTATAAAAAACGGAACAGGGACCGTTAATATTTATGACACCGATGGCAACCTGACTAAGACTGTCCAATATGTGGACGGTATTGAAAAATAAAAAACTGGTCATAGTGGACAACAGTTCGAATTTTTCAGTTCTTCTTTCCTTGGACAGCTTAGCGCGCGACAGAACGCCAGTGCCTAACAACGGTCATGCGCCCGCTCTGCCCTAAGCACGCAAAGCCCTAAATGTCACCCTTCTAAGCATTACTTTGCTTACCTTCGCTGGCAAAATTCCCGCTTGAGCGTATTCAGAAAACTAGCCGGCCAAACGGCCATTTACGGCCTTCCGACCATTATCGGGCGTTTTCTCAATTACCTGCTCGTTCCGCTTTATACCTACAACTTTTCAACGGCCGAATACGGCACGGTCAATGAGCTGTACGCTTATGTCTCTTTCCTGCTCATTATTCTCACCTACGGCATGGAAACGGCCCTGTTCAATTTTTCGAGCCGCTCGGATAACAAGCCAAAGGTTTACAGCACCATACTCACCAGCGTCAGCATCAGCTCGGTGGTGTTCATCGCCCTCCTCTGGGCCTTTGCCGGCCCCATTTCGGAACTGATACGCTACCCCCGCCACCCCGAGTACGTGACCTGGTTCGCGCTGATACTGGGTACCGATGCCGTTTCGGCCATCGTGTTCGCCAAATGGCGCGAGCAGCAGCAGGCGAAAAAATTCGCCCTCTTTAAAACGGTCAATGTGCTGGTGAACATAGGCTGCAACGTTTTCTTCCTGTGGATCTGCAAGGGCGCGTACGACTCGGGCAGCAGACCGGCCCTCGCGCGCCTGTATGATCCGGCTATAGGGATAGGCTATATCTTCATCTCCAACCTGGCGGCAAGCGCCATCACCCTGTTGCTGCAGCTTCCCTCCATCCTCGCGACCCGTTTCCGCATCGACACGGCCCTGCTGAAGACCATTTTTCCTTACGCCTTCCCCCTGCTGATCGCGGGCCTTGCCGGCATGACCAACGAGACCATGGACCGCATACTGCTCAAGTACCTGCTTCCGGAAAACACGGCCCTGGAGCAGACCGGCATTTACGGGGCCTGCTACAAGATATCCATCATCATGACCCTGTTCATTCAAACCTTCCGCTACGCGGCCGAGCCCTTCTTTTTCTCCCATTCTTCCGATAAGGACGCCAGGCAGACCTATGCCCGCGTAATGAACTATTTCGTGATCGTGTGCATGATCATTTTCCTGGGAACCATGATGAACATATCGTGGATCCGCTATTTCATTGGCGAACCCTTCCGCGAGGGCCTGGCCGTTGTTCCCGTCCTGCTCATGGCCAATTTTTTCCTGGGCGTGACCTTCAGCCTGTCCATCTGGTACAAGCTTACCGGCAAAACCAGGTGGGGGGCTTACCTGACCATAGGTGGGGCCCTCATAACGCTGGCGGGCAATTTCCTGTTCATTCCCATATACGGCTATATGGCCTGCGCCTGGACAACGCTGGCCTGCTATGCCGCCATGGCGGTGGCATCGTACCTGCTGGGCAATAAACATTATGCTGTGAATTACGATACAGGACGCATTTTGGCTTACGTGGCTTTATCGCTAATTTTGTATGTTCTGGCTGAGCGGGTTCATTTTGCCGCTGAAAGCCTGGACCTGGCCCTGCGTAACCTGATGGTGCTGCTGTATGCCGCAACCGTTTTTATGATAGAAAGAAAATCCATGCGCACAAATGAAAGTTAAGATCATCAACCGATCCAAGCACGCCCTGCCCTCCTATGCCACCCGGGCCTCGGCCGGAATGGACCTGAGGGCTAACCTGGACAGCCCCATGCTCATTCGGCCCCTGGAACGGGCGCTGGTGCCTACGGGGCTGTTCATGGAGCTGCCTGAAGGATACGAAGCGCAGATCAGGCCGCGCTCCGGACTGGCCGCCAAAAACGGCATCACCGTACTGAACTCACCGGGCACTATTGACGCGGATTACCGGGGCGAGGTAAAAGTAATATTGGTCAACCTGTCAACAGAGGATTTTACCATCCATGACGGGGAGCGTATCGCGCAGATGGTGATCGCCAGGCACGAGCAGGCCGAATGGGTGGAAGTGCAGGAGCTGCTGGAGTCAGACCGCGGAAAGGGTGGATTTGGGAGTACGGGGGTTAAATGAAAGAGCAGTTGGCAGTTGGCAATGAGCAGTTGGCAGTTGGCAGTTGGCAGTTGGCAGTTGGCAATTAGCAAAGCGAATCAAAATGGGGACATACAGGGACCTTACAGTATATAAAAAAGCTTTTGATCTTGCCATGGACGTTTTTCATGCAACAAAAAAGTTCCCTGCTGAAGAGAAGTACGGCTTGATCGCCCAAATAAGACGATCATCCCGTGCCGTATGTTCGAATATAGGGGAAGGTTATAGAAAGAGGAGATATAAGGCTCATTTTATAAGCAAAGCTACCGATGCGGATATGGAAAATACCGAGACACAGGTTTGGCTGGATTTTGCACTGGCTTGCGACTATATTTCAAACGATACTTTCACCGACCTCCTTCGCAAATCAGACGAGGTCGGCCGTTTGTTAAATCACATGATAGAAAATCCTGAAAAATATTCAGGTATAACTTTAGCCCGTTAATACAATTTGCTACCTGCAAATTGCCAATTGCAAACTATGAAGATCATCATACCAATGGCGGGAATGGGAAAGCGGATGAGGCCGCATACCCTTACTGTACCCAAACCTCTTATCCCCATCGCTGGCAAACCTATGGTGCAGCGTATCGTGGAAGACCTGGCGGGCATTTGCCCGGACAAGATCACTGAGATCGCTTATGTTATCTCCCGGGCTTTCGGTAAGGAAGCGGAAGATAACCTGGTGAATGTTGCCAAAACCCTGGGCGCAAAAGGAACGATCTGTTACCAGGATGAACCCCTGGGCACCGCGCACGCTATTCTCTGCGCCAAAGATTCGCTGGACGATAAGACCCTCATCGCCTTTGCAGACACCCTCTTCATTCCCGATACGAGCGCAAAGGTGGATACCGCGCAGGACGGCATCATCTGGGTGCAGAAGATAGCCGACCCGCGGCAGTTCGGGGTGGTGAAGCTGGACGCGCAGGGATTTATCACCGATTTTGTGGAAAAACCTCAAACTTTCATCTCTGACCTGGCCATCATCGGGATCTATTACTTCAGGGACGGGGCCAACCTGAAAAAGGAGCTGCAATACCTGATCGACAACAACCTGAAGGAAAAAGGCGAGTTCCAGCTTACCAATGCCATGGAGAATATGAAACAAAAGGGAACGAAGTTTGTGACCTCGCAGGTGAAGGAATGGCTGGACTGCGGCAATAAAGATGCAACCGTGTATACCAATAAGCGCATACTGGAAACCTATTTCAGCAACGGAAAGGGCGCGGGCCAGGCGGCCGAGATCAGTGACTCGAAGGTCATTCCGCCCTGTTTCATCGGGAAGAATGTTAAGATATCCGGATCGGTTGTGGGGCCTTTTGCCTCCATAGGCGACAACTGCGTGATCGAAAACTCGTCCGTAGAGAACTGCATTATACAAACGAACACCCGGGTGAAGAATGCCGCCTTATCCAATTCCCTGCTGGGCAATTACGTGGAGTTCTCGGGGAGAACGGCTGACGCCAGCATAGGGGATTACAGCACAATAAAGAACTAATTGCCGGATACGAACTATAGCGCCATTTCACTTTGCCCGAGGATCATTGTCCCGGTGCTTCTCTCATTGCTTTTGTCGTGCAAGGCCAAACCTCCTGTACAGGAGCCTACGGCCGAAAGCCCCAAGAAAAAGACCGAGCTCAGCGCTTACGACAGGCGCAAGATGGATTTCTTATTCTTCGAGGGCATCAGCCTGAAGCTGCAGGGCAATTACTCGCAGGCCTATGAGAAGTTCCAGAAATGCCTCGCCATCGATCCTGAAAACGCGGCCGTAATGTACGAGATCGGAAGCGTGCTGCACAGCATGGGAAAGAACCCCGATGCCATTGCCGTGCTTAAAAAGGCCATTTCCATTGACGGGAGCAATATCTGGTACCACATCCTGCTGGCCGAGTGCTACCGCTCATCCAAGCAATATGCGAACGAGGTCTCCGTCTACCAGAAGCTGGTAAAGTCCTATCCCGACAAGCTGAACCTGTATTACAGCCTGGCGACCGCCCAGTTGTATAACAACCAGCCCGAAGACGCGGTGCGCACGTACGACAAGATAGAAGAGAAGATCGGCATCACCGAAGAGATCAGCCTTCAGAAACAGCGCATCTACGTCAAGATGAAGAACATCGGCAAGGCGGCAGCCGAGCTGCAAAAGCTCATCGATGCCCATCCCAAGGAAGTAAAATATTACACAGAGCTGGGGAACATGTACCTCGATGCGGGTCAAAAAGAAAAGGCCATGCAGGCTTACCAGAAAGTGCTGCAGCTTGACCCTTCCAACGGGGAGATACACCTGGCCCTGGCCGATTATTACCGGGAGACCGGGCAGACGGAAAAATCGTTCGAAGAGCTGCAGGCCGCCTTTGGCAACCCCAACCTGGATGCGGATACCAAGGGCAGGATACTGGTCAACCTTACGCCTTTCCTGGAAAAAGACCAGCAGATGAAAGCGCAGTACGACACGCTGTGCCTGCTGCTGGTGGAAACGCATCCCGATGACGCCACCGCCCAATACTTTTACGGTGACCTGCTGGCCGGAAAGAAAAAGCACAGCGAAGCGCGCGAGGCTTTCCGCAAATGCGTGGCCCTTGATAAGAACAAGTTCATTGCCTGGTACGAGATCCTGCTCATGGACATTGAGCTGGAAGATTACGAGGCCCTGCAGAAAGAAAGCTCGGAGGCCATGGAGCTCTTTCCCACGGAGCCCGCCCCCTACCTTTTCCTGGCCGTGGCCCAGATCCAGTTCAAGAAATACGATGAGGCGGAAAGCAACCTGAAGCAGGGCCTGAATTTTGTAATAGACAACCCGGCACTGGCCGTTCAGTTCCATGCTTACCTGGGCGACATCTATCATAAGCAGAAAAAGTATGCGGCATCTGACGAGGCCTACACGAAAGCGATAGAGCTCGACCCCGACAACGCCAGCACGCTGAACAATTACGCCTATTACCTTTCGGTGCGCAACGACCAGTTGCAGAAGGCCGAAACGATGGCGAAAAAGGCCAACGAGCTGCAGCCCGGCACGCCATCCTATATGGATACTTACGGCTGGGTGCTGTACAAGTCGGGGCGGTACAGCGAAGCCAAGGAATGGATAGGCAAGGCGATCGGCAGCGGGGCGGAGAACAACGCGGTCATTCTCGAACACTACGGTGACGTGCTGTTCAAGCTGGGAGAAAACGCCAAGGCCTATGAATACTGGGATAAAGCCAAAAAGGCCGGCAAGGGCTCTGACCTGCTGGACAAAAAGATAAACGACAAAAAACTGTACGAATAAGTGCTCATCCGGCTGAAACCTTATACCCTGCTTTTCGTATCAGCTCTCATCCTGGGTGCCGCTTCGTGCAAGACCAGGAAGCAGGCGCCAGCGGATACGCCCTGCAAGATAGACTATAAGAATGCCAGAACGCTTACTGCGCTTTTAAAGAGCAATCTCTTTGATTTTAAATGGCTGTCGGCCAAGTTCTCGGGCGAGCTGATCTTCCAGGGAAAGACCAGCGAGTTCAATGTATCGGTGCGGGCCCGGAAGGACAGCGTGATCTGGATGTCGATCACCGACCCGGTGATGGGTGCCGTAGAAGGCGCGCGCGTGCTGATCACCAGGGATTCGGTTAAATTCATGGACCGCCTTAATAAAAGGTATTTTACGGGCGGCTTCGACACGCTGAAAAAACTGTTCAATGTTGACGAGCTCGATTTTGAAATGATACAATCCATCATGGTAGGCAACAGCGTTGAGTTCTATGAAGAAGAAGAGAAAATGAAACCGGGAACCGACAAAACAGAATGCCGGTATTTCCTGGGCACCGTGCGCAAACGCAAGTTCAAGAAGGCCATGGAAAAAGGCACGGAGCTGAAGGATCCCGCTCAAAGCATCTGGCTCGATCCTGAAAAATTCAAGATCCTGCGCATCTTCTTTACCGATTACAACACCAACCGCACGTTCGATGTGGTTTATGATAATTTCCAGCCGGTCGATTCCATGCTCTTCCCCCACCAGGTGACCTTTGACGTAAAGGCCGAGAAAAGCGTGCAGGTGAAGATCAGGTACAGCAAGGTAAAGACCGATGCCGCTCAAAGCTTCCCATTCACCATTCCCGAAAGTTATGAACGCATACAAAAGAACTGATCTCTTCCGGAGGGGCCGCCTGGCCAGGATACTGGCCTGTCTCTTCATTCTCGTTGCTGCGGGTATAGCCTGGAGCGATGATGCCCTTTCTCAGCAGAGCAAAAAGAAGGCGCTGGAAGAAAAGAAAAAAAAGCTGCAGAAAGAGATCGAGGAGAAGAACAAGCTGCTGGCCGAGATCAAGGGCAGCAAAACCAAATCGCTGCTTCAACTGGCCATACTCAACAACAAGATCAAGGACCAGGAAGAGCTCATCAGCACGCTCAATGGCGAGATCAATTACCTGGTGGGCCAGATCAACGATACCCGGGCCGATATCCGCTCCAAGGAGGAGCAGTTGCAAAAGCTGAAGGACGATTATGCCGCCATGGTGCGCCAGGCCTATAAGAGCAGGAGCTCGTACGACCGCCTGATCTTCATTTTTTCGGCAGCCGATTTCAACCAGGCCTACCAGCGCCTGAAATATTTCCAGCAGTATGCCGCTTACCGCAAGCTGCAGGCCGGCCAGATCGAAGGCAAGAAAAAAGAGCTCAACAGCAAGCTGCAGGAGCTGGAAAGCAAGAAATCAGAGCAGAACAGCCTGCTGAACCACAAGGAAAACGAGAAGAGCAGCCTTTCGAAGGAAAAAGAGGAAAAGGTACAGGTGCTGAGCGACCTGCAGAAGAAAGAAAAGGACATCAAGGGCGAGGTGGCCAAGAAAAAGAAACAGGCCGAAAAGATCAGCCAGATGATCAAGAAGATCATCGAGGATGAGATCAAAAAGAGCCAGCCCAAAGACCCCAAGCCGAAGGACCCGAAGAAAAAGAAATACGATCCGGTGATCACGCTCACCCCGGAGGAGCAGATCGTTTCCAAGAACTTTGAAGGGAACCTGGGCAAGCTTCCGTGGCCGGTCAGCGAAGGCGTGATCATCGAGAAGTTCGGCACGCACGAGCACCCCGACCTGCCCGGCATCGAGATCAACAATAACGGCATCGATATCGCCACCAAAAAAGGATCAGAGGTGCGGGCCATATTCGAAGGCGAGGTGAAAGCGGTGGCCGAGGTAGGCGGCATGGAAGGAAAGATCATTATTATACGCCATGGCGAATACCTGAGCGTTTACTATACGCTCAGCGAGGTGTACGTGAAAACGGGCGACAAGGTAAAGACCAAGCAGGCCATAGGCAAGGTGATGACCGATGACGACAACAAGACCCAGATCCACCTGGAGATCTATAAGGGAAAGAACCTGCTTAACCCCGAAGGCTGGATCGCCAAAGGCTCCTGACAATCCGCGGTGTACTATGAGTTTTTTTAGTACTTTTGATGTGCTAAAATTCTGAACAATGACAAACCTGTTTGTGTTACTGCTGATGGGCCTGGGAACCACCGAGATCATCATTATCCTGGTCGTTATCCTGCTGCTCTTTGGCGGAAGAAAGATACCTGAGCTCATGCGCGGTTTCGGAAAGGGGATAAAGGAGTTCAAGGACGCATCGAAAGGCGTTGACAACGAGAATAACCCCGAAAAGAAGAACTGATCCTGTTTTCATAGAGCGAATTACGGGTGCGGGCATTCGTGATTCGCTTTTTTATTTCTGATATGTCTACCTATACCTCTTTTTCCGGGATAAAAGGCGCGCTGGCGGCCGGAACGATCACCTGCCAGGGGCTGGTGAAGCATTACCTGCAGCGTATCGAGCAGCATAAGGACCTGAACATATTCCTGGAAGTGTTTGCCGAAACGGCCCTGAAGAAAGCGGAAGAGACCGATGCCCGGCTGGCCCGGGGGAAAGCAGGCCGGCTGGCCGGCATGGTGATCGCGCTCAAGGATAATATTTCGTATAAAGGGCATAAGGTATCCGCCTCTTCCAAAATACTGGAAGGCTACACCTCCATTTACCACTCCACCGTTGCGGAACGGCTGCTCAGCGAAGACGCCATCATCATCGGCCGCACCAATTGCGATGAGTTCGCCATGGGCAGCTCGAACGAGAATTCGGCCTTCGGAAACGTGCTCCATCCGCTCGACCACACCCGTGTACCGGGCGGGTCATCGGGAGGATCGGCAGCGGCCGTAGCGGCCGGGCTCTGTACGGCCGCCCTGGGAACCGATACCGGAGGATCGATACGCCAGCCCGCATCGCTGTGCGGGATAGTGGGGCTCAAGCCCACTTACGGGCGCGTATCGCGCTACGGCATCATCGCCTATGCCTCTTCGTTCGACCAGGTGGGACCGCTCACCGCCAACGTGGAGGATGCCGCCCTGATACTGGAGGTGATCGCGGGAGCTGACGAGTACGACAGCACGCTTGCCTCGCTGCCCGCAGAAAAGTATTCGCAGGCGCTGCCGCTCAACGGCACCAAATACAGGATCGCTTACCTGCGCGATTGCCTGGAGAAAGAAGGGCTCGACCCGGAGATCAAAAAACGCATGCTCGAGATCATCGGGCTGCTGAAAAATGGCGGATTTGAGGTAGAGCCCGTGGATTTCCCTTTTCTCGATTACCTGGTGCCGGCCTATTACGTGCTGACCACTGCCGAAGCCAGCTCCAACCTTTCGCGCTATGATGGTATACGCTATGGCTATCGCAGCAAAAACGCCAGCGACCTGGAGAGCACCTATAAAAAATCGCGTGCCGAAGGTTTCGGCAAAGAAGTGAAGCGCAGGATCATGCTCGGCACCTTTGTGCTCAGTGCCGGGTATTACGATGCCTATTACTCAAAAGGCCAGAAAGTGAGAAGGATGCTGCAGGATAAAACTCTGGAGATACTGGATCAGCACGATTTCATCCTGCTTCCTACCACACCCGGAACAGCGTTCCGCCTTGGGGATAATACAGCCGACCCCATTAAGATGTATCTCGAAGATATCTTTACCGTACAAGCCAACCTGACCGGCATGCCGGCCATATCGCTTCCTTTGGGCAGACATACGAACGGATTGCCTTTTGGCATACAACTGATCGGGAAAAAGTTCGGTGAGCAGGACCTCTTCCGCCTTTCAGACCACATGATGAAGACCTTTTAGGGCTTTTCACAAAAGCAGGTTGATAAACACCCTGTCACACCCCACAGCTAAGGGGCGTTTTTTCAGAACTTGCCGCTTGATGTTGAAGTATTTATTCAGTATCTTCGATGTCCTTTTTAAAAAAATTAATGACAAACCTTTTACCGGGGAGTCCGTAAAAGATAGAAGATGAAGCGGTTGTGCCTATACCTGTTGACTGTGCTTGTTGCTTTGGGCCTGAAAATCAGCGCTGTTGCCCAAACCAATACGGATAATACCTTCAAAGACGACCCCGTGGCAGCCGCGCTCGACAGCCTTGTTCAGCTCAACATTTTTGAGAAGTACACGCAGCCTTATAATAACATCAAGTACAAGTTCCCGCCCGATTCCATACCCGTTTATGACGAGGCCACCATCATCGCGCGCCTGGCCAAGCTCGATGCCCAGTCGCCTTTCGACCTGGTATATAACAGCGATGTAAAAAAATACATCAACATGTACCTGAGCCGCAGAACCTCCGTATCCAAGATACTGGGCCTGTCGCAGCTTTATTTCCCCCTGTTCGAAGAGAAGCTGGATAAATATAATCTTCCACTTGAGCTTAAATACCTGGCCGTGGTCGAATCGGCACTGAACCCTACCGCCAAATCGAAGGCGGGGGCCGTGGGCCTCTGGCAGTTCATGTACGGAACGGGCAAGATGTATAACCTGAAAGTAACATCATACGTTGACGAACGCTGCGACCCCCTGAAAGAGACCGAGGCCGCCTGCGAGTTCCTTCAATTCCTTTACGAGACCTTTGGCGACTGGCAGATCGCGATTGCGGCATACAACTGCGGGCCCGGCAACATCAACAAGGCCATCAGGCGATCGGGCGGCAAAAAAACCTATTGGGAGATCCGCCCTTACCTGCCCAAGGAAACGCAGGCCTACGTGCCTTCGTTTATCGCAGTTACCTATGTGATGAGCTATGCCGCGGAATATAACCTCTATGCAAGCGTTCCCAAAAAGACCTTTTACCAGGTAGATACCGTGCACGTGAAAATGCAAATGAGCTTTTCGCAGCTCGCCTCGCTGCTCGACATGAGCGTGGAGGAGCTGGAATACCTCAACCCGGTGTACAGGAAGAACGTTATCCCTTACATGGACAGCGTGCCGGCTGTGCTTACGCTTCCGCTTGCCAAGATAGGGACCTTTGCCAGCAATGAAAGCGCCATCTACGCCCAGCTCAAAAGCGATTCGGCCAATAACCCCATGCTGGCCAGCAAGGAGGTGATGAAGGTCCATACGGTGAAGAGCGGGGAAAAGATCAATTCCATTGCCCTGAAGTACAAGTGTACGGTGGGCGATATCATGGCCTGGAACGGGCTGAAGTCATACAAACTGTATCCCGGCCAGAAACTGACCATCTACATCCCGGTCAATGCCACGACAAACAACGTGAACACCACCGCCAGCACTACCAAAAACACCAAACCTGTCACCACCAAACCGATGGCCCCTACCGACAATACCAAGACCAGCACCACGAACGGCAACGTGAAATATAAGTATCATACCATCAAGAATGGCGACAGCCTGTGGCTGATCTCGCAGAAATACGGCACCAGCGTGGATGAGCTGAAAAAGCTCAACGGTTTCGGCAAGAACTACATGCTGTACCCGGGCCAGGTCATCAAGGTGGGAACAGGAACCTAACCGTACACCAGGGGTTCGTTTTCCAGGTTATTTATTTTTTCTCTCAGCTTGCCGAGCAGCTTTTTGCGCTCCTCATCGCTCAATCGCGCAGGCGAATAGGCGATAAAGGGCTCGATCACGCTCATACCCACAAAATACAGCATGCCATGATGAATGGGAAAAAGCGTCTGATCCATGGTGCCGTTCTTGCCGGTTGGGCCGTAGGCCGCCTCAGGGCCTCCCGTAGTGAACAGGGCCATTGACCGTTTTCCCCTGAAAACACCGTTCTCGTAAACGCCTTTGCCCGCGCCATAGGCAAAGCCCATGGCAAATACCCGGTCGACCCATCCTTTCAAGATGGCGGGAACGGAAAACCACCACAGCGGGAAGCTGAAGATCACCAGGTCGGCCCATACCAGCTTATCCATTTCCGCTTTCAGGTCAGCGGCATACAGGTCGTGCTGGTATGCATTCACCTGCTCGCTCTGGTACTTGAAGTAATCTCCGTTTGCCGTCTTTTTAAAATCATGCTGTCCGCCTATAGGGTTAAAGTTCATGGCATAGAGGTCGGATATCCGCACTTCGTGCCCTTTCCCGCGAAACTCTTCAGCGGCCAGGTCTTTCAGCGCTGAGCAGAATGAGCGGGGCTCGGGATGCGCGTGTACGATAAATACATTCATGTTGAATCGTTCTTATCCAAAATTAGTAAAAAGGGCCATGGGAAATTAATTACTTTTGAATGATGATCACCGTTACAGGGCTCAGGAAATCCTACGGAAACACGGAAGCGCTCAAAGGCGTTTCTTTTAGCATTCAGGAAGGCGAGTTCTTTGGCCTGCTCGGTCCGAACGGGGCGGGCAAGACCACTACGATCAGCATCATGAGCACGGTGCTGGACCCTGACAGCGGGGAGGTAAGCATTGCCGGCCATGACCTGAAAAAAGATCCACTGGGATGCAAGCGCGCGATTGGCGTGGTGCCCCAGGAGATCGCCCTGTACAACGACCTGAGCGCTTATGATAACCTCTTGTTCTGGGGGAGCCTGTACGATGTTCCGGGAGCTGAGCTGAAAAACCGCATCGACAGCACGCTGCAGCTATTCGGGCTGGCCGACCGAAAGAAGGATAAGGTCAATACCTATTCGGGCGGCATGAAACGCAGGATCAACATCGCCTCCGCCCTGCTGCACCGGCCCCGCATCCTGTTCATGGACGAGCCTACCGTAGGCATTGATCCGCAAAGCCGCAACCTTATTTTCGAGGTGATCGAAAAGCTGCATAAGGAGGGCATGACCATCGTGTACACCACGCATTACATGGAAGAGGCCGAGCGTTTCTGCGACCGCATTGCCATCATTGACAAGGGCAGCATCATTGCGCAGGGGACCCTGCAGGAGCTCAGGCAGAACAGCGGCATCAGGGAATGCATCGTGGTTTCGCTGAGCGGAATAGACGCGCAACTGTCGCAAAGGCTGGCCGCCTCCCTGGGCGAGCAGGCCCGCATCAGCGACTGCACGCTTAATTACTACAGCGCTGACGTTAAAAAAGACCTTTCCGGGCTGATCCTGAAATGCAGCGAGGCGGGCGCGGATATCGCTCACATCGACATCAGGAAGGTGAACCTGGAGGCCATATTCCTGCAGTTAACCGGAAAACAACTACGCGATTAAATGTTCAGAATAGCCATAAAGGACCTGAAGCTTTTCGCAGCCGACAAACGCGCCATGCTGCTTACCTTCCTGCTCCCCATAGCGCTGATCTCTCTTTTCGCCATGGCCTTCGGGGGGAGCGGCAAACGCGAATCGAGGCCCATGGAGCTGGTGGTGGCCGATGAAGACAAGACCGAACACAGCCGTAACATGATCTCGCGCATCGATTCCCTCAAAGAGTTTGAGGTGGTGCTGACCGCGCTCGATACGGCCGAGCGCCTGATCAAAAAAGGAGATGCGAACGCGGCTTTGGTGCTGCACAAGGGTTTTAGCGATTCCATGACAAAGGACGCCTTGCTGCCCGTTGAGCTGAAATACGATGCCGCGCGCGAAATGGAGACAGGCATATTGCAGGGGGCGTTAGCGGGAGCGTTCATGCGCATCACGGGCAACAAGAGCATGATCGCGCAGGCCATACGGAACTTCGATGCCCAGAACCCAGGAATGGATTCGGCCGTCAGGGGCATGATACACCAGCAGATCGCGGGAAACTTTCAGGGCCCGTCATCGCAGCCCGTCATCACAGCCACACCGCTTGTGGCCGAAAAGGAGAATTCGCCCGGACTGGTACAGGCCGTTGCCGGAACAGCCATTATGATGCTGTTGTTCTCCGTTGCCGGGATGGGCGCCAGCCTGCTGGACGAGAAGCAGGAAGGCACGCTGAAAAAACTGCTGTATTCCCCTATGCATCCCAATAACATACTCTACGGAAAAATGCTTTCCGTTAATATACTTTCCATAATACAGCTTATCGTATTGTTCCTCTTCGCCTGGCTGGTGTTTGGACTCAACATTTTTCAGAACATCCCCGCGCTGGCGCTCATGATACTGGCCACTGCATTTGCCTGCTCCAGCTTCGGAGTGTTCCTGGCCTCTTTCGCCAAAAGCAGGAGCCAGGTACAGGGAGTTTCCACGCTCATAATACTTACCATGAGCGCTGTGGGCGGCAGCATGATCCCGCTCTTTGTCATGCCGCTCTGGATGCAGAAAATGGCCGTGATCTCCGTTAACTACTGGGGGATACAGGGTTTTTACGATATCTTCTGGCGCATGCTGCCGGTGACCGACCCCGTTTTCCTGACCCGCATTGCCGTGCTCATCGCCATCGGAATAGTTCTGAACCTGATATCCGTGGTGCTGTACAAGAAGAATGTGCTGCAGATAGCCTAGTGGGCCTTGACCGGGAAGGTCATCATCATATTGGTCTTAACACGAATGCCGTTCTGCACGGCCGGGGCAAACCTGAGCTTCTCCAGCATCTTTTTCACCTCTTCGTCAATACCATATCCCACCCCGCTGATCACCTGGCAATCGGTTACGGTGCTATCGGTGTTCACATCAAACTTCACCGTCACCTCCCCTTCCACGTACTTCTTCTTTGACTCTTCGGGGTATTTGAGGTCATACATGATGTGCATGTACAGCCACTGCTCTCCTTTGGGATGATGGGCTTCCTGGGTGGTGATCACCTTCATGTTCTGCGGATCATGAACGGAATCTTTTTTGACCTGGGCAGCAAGCGTGCCGGCAGTAAGCAGCAGGCTTAAGAGAAAAAGTAGTCGCAAGGATCTCATATCAGGGGGTTTTGGGTGTGACATCAAGCTGTTGAAGTATCTTGTTCTCGCGATAGGTTTGAATGCGCTGCCAGCAAGAATCCTGCCCGTTTTTATCCCTGCACTGTATGATCATTTCGGCCAGCGAGCTGTCGTTCCTGAACTGAAAACGGATCAGGCCGTTGACGGGAACCAGGTAGGCCACCCCCGCTACCGACAGGATGACGATGTTGCGTTGTATAAAGTTCCTGTAATAACGGTCGGCCACCTCGTCACCGCGCTTCGATCGCCTCCACAACAGGAAGCCCAGGAAGGCCAGGAGCATCATGATGGAGACCTGTAAGGGCAACTGCGGATCGCCAGCCAGCAGGAGCTTGAGCAGGATCCCCAGGAGTGAAGCGGCAAAGAGCATGCCCCCGAAAACGGAGATCAGCAAGCGAAAACCCAGGCCCGGCCGGGGCTGAAAAAGAAATATGCCGAAAGGGAAATACAGCAGCATTAACGCGCACATGGCATAGAGAAAGAGCAGGTCGCCCTCGGGCAAGAGCAGGAACTTAGCCCCCAGCGACAGGGCCGCAAGTACAACGATCACTTTTTCGGTCATGCGCATGTTACAGGCTGGCTATGTAGGCCAGGCACAGGTCTATGGTGGCTTCTATTCCCTTTTTATGCGTGCGCTCCACCCCATGCGATGCCGCTACACCCGGGCCGATAAGGGCCACCCTGAAATCTTTGCCGGCACGCAATGCCGCGCTGCCATCGCTGCCATAATACGGGTAAACATCCAGCTTGAAGGGTATCTTTTTCCGGGCAGCCAGGCCGGTGAGCGTTTTTCTGAAATTAAAATCATAAGGGCCGCTGGAATCCTTAACGCAGATGGAGCAGCTTACCTCGTTGCCCTCGCAGGCCTCGCCCAGCACGCCCATATCGATCACCAGCAGCTCCCTGACCGAATCGCTGTACCCTACCGTGCCGCCATGGCCCACCTCTTCGTAATTGCTGAAGAAGAGCTCCACCGGAACGCTCTTTTTCCTGAGCCTGCGCGCCAGCTCGAAAAGCACATAGCAGCCGGCCTTGTTATCCATAAAGCGCGACTTGATGAACCCGCTCTTGTATTCGCGGTACCGCGGCTCGAAACAGATGAAATCCCCGGTAGCGATGCCCAGGCGCTGCACATCTTTTTTGTCGTACACCTCCTCATCGATGCGGATGTGCATGGTATCGTAGCTCCTTTTTTCCATTTCGCGGGTATTGTTCGCGTGGGCAGACGGATTGTTGAGCAGCAGGGTCCCCCCGAACTCCTTTCCCGATGCCGTGATGATCTTGACGTACTCGCCTTCCGCGCTGGTAAGCGCCAGTCCTCCCAGCGATGAAAAGGCCAGTGTCCCGTCCTTTTTGACCCCTGATACGATGGCGCCCAGCGTATCGACATGGGCGGCTATGGCCAGCACCGGCTCTTTTCCCAGCCGGCAGCGGACAGCTCCTTTATTGGTGTATTCCGGTTTATGGCCATAGGAGCCAAGCAGGTTGAAAATGTACCGGCAGGCGTTCTCCGTATATCCGGTGGGAGAATCGATCTCTACCAGCTCGCGCAGTGCGGTATAATCGCTCATCGTTTTTTTATTTCCGTAAAGATAAAAAAGCCGCGCATTCGGCTGCCGGTATTCGTTTGCGGTTTCTTCTGTAATTTTGAACTGTGAAACATTTTTTAACCCTCTTCTTGTCTGTTTTCTGCCTGTTGCTGTGCTTCTGCGCGGGCAGACCCGGGGCGAGCAGCGAAAAGATCACCGGCTATAATTTCCTACAGCCTGACGCTTCGCTCATCCTTCCCGATACGCTTCGCGAGATTTCCGGGCTCACGGTGATCGATAGCTCAACGGTGGCCTGCGTACAGGACGAGAACGGCATACTATTCCTGTATAACATAGTCAGCAACCAGATCGTCCGCCAGCACCGTTTCACTATTGACGGGGATTACGAAGGCATAACCCGCATCGGCAAAACCATCTACGTACTGCGAAGCGATGGCGTGCTTTTCGAGATCGTGAATTACGAAGACACCCTTTCGGCCGTGAATAAATACGCCACCGGCATACCTTCCGCTAATAACGAGGGGCTCTGTTACGACCCCGACAATAACCGCCTGCTTATCGCCTGCAAAGGCAAGGCCGGCAAGGGGCCGGAGCACAAGGACAGGCGGGCTATCTACGCCTTCGACCTGGCCAAGAAAACGCTCAGCCAGGAGCCCGTTTTCGATTTCGAACTGCAGGAAATCAAAAACTTCGCGGCTCAGCACAAGGTGGAGTTTCCGCAGCGCGTAAAAAAAAAGGATGGCAGCTCCGATGTTGTGATCAAGTTCAGGACATCGGCCATTTGCATACACCCGCTCACCAAAAGGCTCTATTTGCTTTCTGCCGCGGATCACGCCCTGTTCATCTTCGGCCCGGGCGGCCTTCCGGAGCATATCGAGCTCCTCGATCCAGGCATCTTCAACAAATCGGAAGGGATCACTTTTTTTTCAAATGGAGACGCGCTGATCACGAACGAGGCGCAAAACAAAAAGCCCACCTTGCTGCGTTTTAACTACACCGGCAGCTAGCTCGTTAAAGTAGACGTAAAGTACAGCTAAAAGGGTATGTTAACGTGGCACGGTGCCGTGCGGTATCTGAGGGGGGAAGAGCTCAAAGCCCCTTGAAGAATTCGGTAAGGGTCATGCCCAGGGCATTGGCGATCTTGTGCAGGTTGATGAATGAAACGTTCCTTCTTCCCTGCTCTATGGAAGCTACATAGGTCTTGTCGAGGTCGCAGCGAAAAGACAGCTCCTCCTGCGTGTAGCCCCTTTGCTTGCGTATCGTACGCATGCGGTCACCCAGGAGCGCCTTCAGCTTATCCCCGTTATTGCTCTTTTTATAGTGGCTGTTCCACTTCTGGTGCTCCTTCAAGTCCTTGTTCTTTTTTAGTTTAGGCATTTTGAAACTGATATTGGTTGCCGCCTCAAAGATCGTCAAAAAGTATATAGACCTAAAGCGGTTTTAGGCATAAGGGGGTATTAAATGGCCTAAACAATAAAAATGTTGGCCAAAAAAATACCTATAGTCTTCTTTTTTTTGCCGAAGCGGTATTTTGCTATTTTTATTGTATGCCATCGCTGCGTGTCATAGGGAACTATACCGTTAAAAGAAAAGGACCGATACCGGCCGTCAGCGCGGCTCTGCTGTTCGCCCTGCTCTTGTTCGCAGGCTGCAAGTCAGCGCGCGACCGGCAGGAAGAGATGCGGCTGCTGCAGGATTCGCTGGTGCAGGCAATGATGGAAGAGCAGGCTGCCATGGAAAAGGCAAACGCGCAGCAGGAAGAGAACCGGCAAAAGGTGATGGATGCTTTCGCGCAGTTGAAGCGCGAAAAGGGCTTTGCCTTCTATTGCCTCGAGGACTGCTACGATCAGCAATACGGGGGGTATGACGAGTATGGCCGCAAGAACAAGACGGGCAAAAAGAAAAAACCCTTCCGTGTTTTCCGGGACGAGGGCTTTGATTCGCTTTATATCGGTTTTAACATTATCGAATCCTGTTATCAGCAATTCGTAGGCGATATCAAGATAGAGAACGATACGCTGAAGCTCTACTATTCGCGTCTCGCCATGCAGGAAGACGAGTGCGTATGCCAATACCGGCTGATGTTCTCCGTGTACCAGCGGGGAAGAAAATGGAGCGCGGTGAGCATGAACGGCACACCGGTCGAATAACAGAAAAGGACCTTAAAAGATATCCTCCAGCACCTTATGCGAACGTATATCCTGGATGGATGCCAGGTGCAACTCGTAGTACGTGATCAGCTTGCCCAGCAATGCCTTGCGCTGCTGGTTGCTGAGGCGGAAGCGCTCGAGCCCGGCATGCGAAAGGGCGGTCAGCTCGCTGAATTTCTCTGACAGGTCTTTATCCAGGTAAAGGGGATGGGCCGGCTCCCTCATTTTAAAGCTTCCGGCCTGCAGGTCGAAGTAGGGCGTTTCGGCAGAATAGCGGCCATCGGGGAAAAATCCCAGGTAGCGCGTGAGCTGGGTCATGAAAAAGAGATGGAAATTGCTGCAGTTATCCGTTTTCAGGTCGAGCAGCCGGAGCGAGGTGTAAATGAACTCGAACAGCCCGGGGTTCTTTTCCTCCTCGCGTATGGACTTGTAAAGTATCTCGTTGAGGAAAAGCAGGATGGAGCTCTTGAAGATATCGTGAGGGATGGTCAAGTACGGGTGCTCGCATTTGATCTCCCTCACCCGGTTGAGCTGCCTCCTTTCCTTATGGTACACCACGCATTCGGCCAGGGTAAGCGGCTGTAGCACCGCGGCCCTGGTCGCTGCTTTTTTGCCGTGGACGGAATTGATCAGGTACGACTGCAGGCCGAACTGCTCGGTATACACTTTGGCGATAACGCCCGAATCAGAATATTTAAAGGTATTGAAAACGATACCCCTTGTACGCTGCAGCATGGGCACAAAAATACGAAGCCTGGCGCGAGGCTGAACGCGCAGTGCGGAAATTAATCAACAGCCTCAGTTAACAATACAGATCTTGGTGACGTAGGTCTTGGTGCCGTCATCGTTGGAGCAAAAAACGAGGTAAATGCCGCTGCGGGCCCGCTCTCCCTTGAAATTATTGCCATTCCAGATGGCCTGGCCGCCCAGGGCCTTGGTCTGGTAAACGAGGGTGCCGGTAATATCGGTGATCTTCACATCCGCATCTTTTACCAGGCCCTTGATGGCGATCACGCCTCCATAGCCCGGGCGTACGGGATTGGGGTAAGCGTATACATCACCAAACTCGTCCGTGCCCTCGGTTGCGGTTCCCTTATAGGACAGTATGCCTTTGGCCGTACCGATAAACACCTCGCCCGTGCTGCCGTTAATGGCAATGGAGGTAACGTTATTGGAAAAGAGCGGGGAGTTGGTCTCGTCAAAATGATGGATCTCCTTGGTGCCATCGGGCGACATGAGGAATACGCCCGCATTCTGGGTGCCCAGCCATTTTCGGTTGGCCCCATCGATACAGATGGCGGTGACCACCTCGGTCTCGAGCAGGATCTGGGTATGGCCGTCCTGCTCGATCAGGATCTGCTGCGCATCGCTGGGATCATTTCCAAAAATATCCTCGGGCGAATAGAACACGGCAATCCCCGCATCGGTTCCCACCCAAATCTCACCGTCCTCGTCTTCGGCAATGCTGTACACCTCGTTGGATGGAAGCCCGCCCTGTCCGGCCGCAGAGGTCAGTTTTTTCATGTTGTCATCGTTCGGGTTGCCTATCGTGCCGTTATCATCGAACACCAGTATGCCGCCTCCGCGCGGCAGAATGATCCATTTCTGCCCGCTTTTGGTAACGATGATCTGCCCCAGGGTCTGGCAATTGAGCACAGCGCTCAGGTTGAACGAGAGCCAGGAGCCATCGGCCTTGCGCACGGAAAGCCCGTTGTTGGAAAGGCTGTTGGTCACCCACAGGTTGCCATCCTCGTCAAACGCGCTGCCAAAAACCCCTACCCATCCTGACGTGGGGGCATCGCACCTTACTTCGAGGGTCGAATTTGAGTCGTTCCAGATCTCTGTAATTACGCCATTGTTGTACTCGATCAGCCCGCGGCCCAGGCTGCCCATGTACACATGCTTCGTGTTATTGGGATCTATCGTTACGTCAACAATATCGCGCACGCTGTACAGCTCAGGATTGGAGTTGAAGTTGTGCGCGCCCCACTCCTCTTCCACAAAGCTGAAAGCCCCGTCCCAGTTATACTGGTTAATCCACAGGTCGCTCCGCTCACCGGGCGCCACCCACAGCGCGCCCTGCCGCAGGTCCATGTTATACACCTTGTTGGTCGCGGGCCCATCGGGCGCAAAACGTTCGTTGGTCCAGGTATCCCAGTTGCGGATCAATCCGTTGACCCGGTCGGCAATCCACAGGTAATTATCCGCATCGCGCACCGATTGCGAGGGATCGATAAAGAAACCGGTCTGGAAGCTGGAAACGATCTCCGCCACCGCCAGGTTGATATCATAGGTAACAATGTATCCGTTATACGTGGCCACCATGGTATTGCCATGCGGCTCGAGGCTGCGGCACACAAAACCCGAGGTGTCCGGGGTAAAGTAATCCCAACTGGTGCCATCAAACATCAGGAGCGTATCCTGCTGCACGATGGTTTGGTTAGAGGTCAGGAAGCGGGAATAATTGGCAAACACCCTGTTGCCCATGGCGCATATGGTGTTGTACGAGCCCTGCGGTAATCCGGTAAAGCGGCTCCAGGCATTGAAATCGGCCAGGTTGGGAGCGCTCAGCGAGGCGCGGAAGATCCCCGAATCGGTAGCCGCATAAATGAAATTTCCCGACATGGTAATATCCAGCACATTGATATAACCACCATTTGCTCCTATGTAATAGGTATCGCTTACCTCCCTGCGCTCGGTATCGAACTTCACGATGCCGAAGCCGCAGGCCAGGTAGGCATAGCGGCCCGAATAGTAAATGGAATTAATGATTTTGTTCGCGATGATGTTCGAACGTTTGATGTCGGAAATATTGAAAACGCCCAGGCCCTGCACCAGGTCGAGGTTGCCGTTGCGGTACGAGATCAGCACCACTCCATTATAGCTGTTGTACTTTACATCGCTTACCCCTACGTCAGAAAGGCCGGTCACCTTCGATAGCTTTTCGAAGGCATTGTCGCTTTTCTTGAGGGTGAACACCGCGTTGTCGGTAGCGCAGTAAACATAGCCCCCGCCTTCGGTAACCGCGATGCCGGTCTTGTAAGGAAGGTGATCGCGCCACTGGCCTATAGCGATCTGGGCAAAGGCAGTGGCCGAGGCAAATAAACAGAGCAGAAAAGGGGCGATTTTCCTCATCTTCAAAAGGATTACAATATTACTAATAATCAATGAGTAAACCTATAACGGCAAAAGGGGCGGAATATTGTGGGAAAACCTCATTTCCTTTTGTGTTATCTTTGAGGGAATTTTTCAAACGGTCCCGTAGTTTAACGGATAGAATAAGAGATTCCGGTTCTCTTGGTGGGGGTTCGAATCCCTCCGGGATCACCAATGAAAGCGCTGCGCAAGAACCAGTCGCGAACGCAGCAAAAGCCCGAAAACGAGTTTTCGGGCTTTTTGCGAAGTGCGCGAATGGGGGAAGCGAAGCTTCCCGCAGCGCTTTTTGACCTGGGAGCCTACAGGGATCAGCGTAGCTAATCCTTTACGTTTCCTCTATCTTATATAAAAGAATAATTTTATGCCTGCATGAACAAAGGCATCAGGCGCGTTATTTTCGCATCCTCGGCAGGTACCGTCATCGAATGGTATGATTTCTACATCTTCGGCAGCCTGGCCGCTATCATTTCCGCGCAGTTCTTTCCAAAAGATAATCCCACCGCAGCCTTCCTGGCCACGCTGGCCGCTTTCGGTGTTGGATTTGTGATCCGCCCCTTCGGGGCCATCGTGTTCGGGCGGCTTGGCGACCTGGTGGGCAGGAAATACACGTTCCTGCTTACCCTCCTGCTCATGGGCGGCAGCACCTTTGCCATAGGACTTGTTCCCGGTTACGACAGCATAGGTGTGGCAGCTCCCATTATTATATTCGTTCTGCGCGCCCTGCAGGGACTTGCCCTTGGCGGAGAGTACGGAGGCGCGGCCACCTATGTAGCTGAGCATGCCCCTGAAGGGAAAAGGGGCCTGTTCACCAGCTTTATTCAAACTACGGCAACCATAGGACTGTTCGTTTCGCTGGGCGTTATCCTGGCCTGCAAGGCCATGATGAGCGAAGCCGCTTTTGCCGAATGGGGCTGGCGCATACCCTTCCTGCTTTCTGTTCTGCTTGTCGCTATTTCGTATTTCATCCGGAAGCGCATGGAGGAGTCGCCCGAGTTCGCTCAGCTCAAAAAGGAAGGACGAATCTCCAAAAATCCCCTGAAGGAAAGCTTTACCAAATGGGAGAACCTCAAATGGGTGCTCATCGCCCTCTTTGGCGCCACGGCCGGACAAGGGGTGGTGTGGTACACGGGGCAATTCTATGCCATGAACTTCTGCACCAAAACGCTGAGCATTGACTCCTCGCAGGTGCAGAAAATGCTGATGATCGTTTTATTGCTGGGCACTCCCCTATTCATCTTTTTCGCCTGGCTGTCTGATAAGATCGGCAGAAAATGGATCATGCTTTCGGGCATGGCACTGGGAGCAGTATTCTATATTCCTATATATAAAGGCATGGCCGCCCAGGCCGATTATACAAAATGGGAAGGCGGCAGCGTAGCCGATTCAAGCAATGCAGAAGGAACCGGAGGAGGAGCAGTTTATACATATGCTAACGGAACCGTTGTCACCGAAACCGTGGATAAAGGCAAAACAAGCGTTAAAGTGGTTCTCGGTACTTCTAACCTGTTCACGCTGGGTTTTCTGATCTTTATACAATTGATCTTTGTCACCATGGCCTACGGTCCCATCGCGGCCTTCCTGGTTGAATTGTTCCCGGTCAGGATCCGCTATACGTCCATGTCGCTGCCTTACCACATCGGCAACGGGGTATTCGGGGGGCTTACCCCGCTGATCGCGGAATCGGTGGTGCTGAAGACGGGAAACATTTTCGCGGGACTGTACTATCCCATCGCTGTTGCCGCCATTACGGTGCTGGTCGGGGCCTTTTTGATCCGGAAACGGGGCTAAGCGCTCCGTGTTTTCAAGCCCCACCCCTGCTTTTAACTTTTCTTAACATCTGAGCGGCATGCAATTTTATATTATTGTATAGCCTTATACGCACGCCATGAAATCACTTCTCCCACCCGCAGCGCTCTTTGCGCTCACGCTTTCCTTCGCTTCGTGCGGGCAGCAACAGCAGCAGGCCCCCATAGGCGATTCACTGGCCCTCATCATTGGCGATCCGCTGGATTATGGCGTGGAAAACATTCTCATGTTCCCCGTTGGCGCCAATTATAATCCCGTTGTGCATGAAAACGCGGATGAGATCGCAAAGCTCAGCAAGATCGGATTCACCGACAATATGTCTTCCAGCCTCAACGACCGCTGGGCCGAGAAGGAGTACATTAACATCAATGAGCAGCAGTTCGACATCAAGAACATTTTGTTTTACAACCAGCGCACCGGCAAGACCTTTGCCCTGCTGAAGGATACGCTGCACATCCTCTCGTTTGCCATTCACCGCGAATTCAAAAAGCCGCTGATCTTCTACCGTATCGTGAAGACCGACATCAACGGTGATAAAAAATATAACTCAGACGATGCGGTAATGCTCTACTGCTCCAACCTGCATGGCGACAGCCTTACACAACTGACGCCCGAAACCGAGCGTTTTCTCGACTATTTTTATTATTCCGACACACAGATGATCCTTGCCAAGACCATGATAGACGGCAACCGGGATTCGACCTTTTCCAGCACGGATGAAACCAATTTCAGGGAGGTGAACCTGCTCGCCCCTTCGGCAGGCCGCGAGATATTCTCCAAATCGCTAAAGGATTCGCTACGTTTTTGAGGACGACCCGATCATAAACCTGAGCAGGTAGAACAGGGGCAAACCCGAAAGAAAAAGCAGAAATCCCCATTGGGCCGCAGCCGGGTTGGCAATGAGCACGCTGGCATTCACCGCCATATACACCAGGATATAGAAGGCCGGCAGGTAAGGATAACCCCGGATCTTGAAGATTCCCTGCGGTTCACCCTCTTTCTTCGAACGGTACCTTAAGATAAAAATTGCTGCCGCTGCCGTTACCAGGCTGATGCTGTCGAAGAACATGACGTATTCGAGTATGCGCTGGAAAGAGGACATAAAGAACAGGGTCAGGATGATGAACAGGCAGAAAAGCGTTACCGCGTATTCCTGCACCTGCGTGCGGGGATTCACCCGGCTGAAGATCTTCGGCAGCACCCTGTCCTGAGCCATGGCGAAATAGACCCGGGGGTTGCTCAGCACCGACACGTTCACATAAGCCATTACGGAAAAGAACATGATCACCGAAACCAGCTTGGCCGCCACGCTGCCGAACATGAGTCCCGTGATGTCGGCCGCCAGCGTGGTGGTTTGCTGAAGCTGCGCAAAGCCCAGCACGTTCACATAAGAGAGGTTAGCCATCAGGTAAACGCAAAGCACGATGATGATGCCGTACGAAATGGCGCGCGGCAGGGTGCGCGAGGCGTGGGGCACATCGCTGCCGAAGTTCATGGTTTGCTGGTAGCCTCCATAGGTAAAGAATACGGGAATGAAACAAAGGGCAAAGGCTTTCCATACATCGAAGTCGGCTGCCGGTGGCGCAAGGGCCGTTTCAGCAGAAGGGGCTTTAACAAAGAACATGGCCAGGATGAGCAGCAGAAGCATGCTGAGCTTGATGATCATGAGCACGTTCAGCAGGCGCGCGCTGATGCGAATCCCGAGCATGTTTACGGCATACAGTATGGCAACCGCTGTGATGGTGATGGTTGCCACGGCCGTATCGCGCGACCAATCGGGAAACAAAAGCGGAGCGATATATTCTGCCCCCATAATGGCAACGCCTGCCGTAGACGCGGCATTGCTGATCACCGTTATCCAGTTCACCATAAAGGCAAAGGCGGGATGATAGCAGTGCGAGAATATCTTGTAAAAGCCCCCTGCGGCCGGGTAGCGCGATCCGATCTCGGCAAAGGTAAGCGCACCGATGAGGCTCACCACAGCGCCCGTGATCCAGGCAAGGAAAAAGATCATTGGCACCTGGGCCTTTTGCGCCACCTCGGGCGGGGTTCTGAATATACCCATGCCGATCACCAGGCCCACCACGATCATGGTCAGGTCGAAAGTGCGCAGGCTGGGTTTTATCTTTTCGGCAGAAGTGCTCATGGCAACCGCTTTGGCAAATGTACATTATGGCCCGGATTGCGGGACCATTTGATTTTGTCAGGATATTTCGGGTACTTTACATCCGTTCATGCAACTTCAGCACATAAAACCCCTTGATGGTGTGCGCGCGATAGCCATCCTGCTCGTGCTGGTCTGGCATTATTTTACCTGCCAGATCAGCGAAGACATGCTCACCGGCCCGGCTGTTTACCTGAAGTTCGCCCTGTCGTGGACCTGGAGCGGGGTAGATCTTTTTTTCGTTCTTTCGGGATTCCTCATCGGCAGCATATTGCTGTGGAACAAGGGCAGCCATAATTATTTCACCACCTTTTACGCGCGCAGGATGCTCCGCATATTTCCGCCCTATTACCTGGTGCTGCTCGTGTTCGTATTTGTACTCGCAAGCGATCTTTCCGCCTTTTTGCCATGGCTGACCGATGATCCCAAACCGCTCTATGCCTATTTTCTTTATATCCAGAATTTCTGGATGCTGAATGATATGGGCGCCAACTGGATGGGCGTGACCTGGTCGCTGGCCATTGAAGAGCAATTCTATTTGCTGTTGCCTTTGCTGGTCTTTTTAATTCCGGGCCGCAGCCTGCCCGGGCTCCTCCTGGCCGGTATCGTGCTGGCGCCCTTTTGCCGCGCGCTGATTCCTGAGCTGGGCGCCTACGTGCTGCTGCCCTCCCGCATGGATTCGCTGCTCATGGGTGTGCTGATCGGCTACTATTACCTGAACGGTGAGCTGCAGCGGTTCTTTGATGGGAAAAGAGCTGTTTTATGGATGCTGCTGTTCATCCTCCCGCTTGCCGTATATGCGCTCCGGCTTTTGCGCGGGGAAGATATGGGAGGCGTTTTTATTCACTCCCTGCTGTGCCTCTTCTACGGGGCTTTCATCGTGCTTGCGCTAATAAGTCCGGCAGGGTCGTTCATGGCCCAATTCCTTTCAGCCGCTGCCTTCGCCTTTCTTGCGCGCATCTCGTACATGGTATACCTGACCCACCAGGTCTTCAGCGGGCTGTTCCACCAGCTTATGCGGGGCCAGCAGCCGCAGATACAAACTGCGGCAGACGCATGGGTAACCCTCCTGGCCCTCTGCTCCACTATTTTATTCTCGGCTGCCGCGTATTATATTTTCGAAAGGCCGGTTTTACGGCTGGGAAAGAATTTCACGTACTGATCGCCTCACATCTTTTCAGCGCCTGCTCCAGGTCGGCTATCAGGGCCTGCGGATCCTCCAGCCCTATATACAGCCTTACCATGTTCCAGGGCATGGGCTTGCTTTCAAAGCTGCGCGACTGCGCCAGCGCGCACATGGGAAAGCAAAGCGACTCGTGTCCTCCCCAACTGGTGGCCAGCAGGAACATTTGCAGCGAATCGCAAAAACGCTCTATCTCCGCCTCGCCTTTCGCCTTTAAGAGGATCGTGAGCAGGCCGCCCCCCTGCTTCATTTGTTTCTTTGCCAGCTCCAGTTGCGGATTGTCCTTTGCGAATGGATAAAGCAGCTTTTCCACCTTAGGATGGGAGGCCAGGAAATCGGCTACCTTTTTAGCGCTTTCCGCGCTCCGGTTCACCCTGAGCTCGAGCGTGCGCAGCCCGCGCATCATCAGCCAGGCATCGTGGGGTGAGATAATCCCCCCCAGTGTCATGTATTCCTCGCTCATCATTTTCAGGATGCGCTCACGGGTGGAACAAACCACACCGGCCACCACATCGCTGTGCCCGTTCAGGTATTTGCTGGCGGAGTGTAGAACCAGGTCCACTCCCATTTTTATCGGATTCTGGTTCACCGGGGTATTATAGCTGTTGTCGATCATGGTCACAATGCCCTTCGCCTTAGCAAGCCTGGCCACCGCCTCTATGTCCTGCAGCTCGAACGTGAGGGAATTGGGGCTTTCCAGGTAGATCAGCCGGGTATTCGGCTTTATGGCCTTGCTGAAGTTCTCCGTTGCTCCACCGTCAATAAAGCTGTGCTCCACGCCATACCTGACCAGGTATTTGCTCAGCAGGTTGCCGGTCCAGGAGTACGGTTTCTGCACGCATATTACGTGATCGCCTCCTTTCACCACGCTCATCACCGCGCTGGCGATAGCCCCGCTTCCGCTGGCGAACACCAGTGCGTCTTCCGCCCCCTCCAGCGCGGCCAGCTTTTTTCTCAGCGCGGCTACGGTGGGATTATATCCACGCGTGTAGAACGGATTTTCCATCTCGCGGCACAATTTTTCGCGCATGGTCTTTACATCCGGAAAGCAGAAATTAGACGTTTGAAAAAGGGGCGGGGCTACCGCTCCGTAATAATCGCTGCGCTCTTCGCCCAGGTGGTTGAGTATAAAGGAAATGTCCATGTGGTTGTTTTGTCCGGTTGCGAATGTAGAGTTTACTTTTTAAAGACGAAATAAGCCGCCAGCACCAGGCAGACAAGTTTTGCCCAAACTTACAAAAACGTCATCTGCTTACGCATATGCCGCTTATGACGATACGGCTTTTTACCTTACCTTTGCCCGCATCACAAAAAACAAGTCATGAAAAAAAACTTACTCTCCCTGCTCTTTGTCTCTGTACTATGCTCCGGCTCTTTCGCGCAGATCACGCAATGGTCAGATACCTTTATTAACGGGGTAACCCCCACCACCACGCAGGTGAACGCATGGAACGCATGGCGGGCCCAGCTTACGCCCAACCAGTACTGCCAGATGTGGATCGGTGGCACGTACGACACCATCGGGAGATTTTGCTCAGACACTTCGGTGGTACGGGCTTTCGCAATGGCCATACAGAACTATACTTCCTATACCTCGCCCAGCGCCTGCAACGGAAACGTTTGGTCGATATGCAACCGTTACCAGGGCGAGATCTGGCTGAACCCCCCTTCACAGTGCGATGGCAACAACTGTCCGGTGGGTTACATCATCCGCGTGGGCATAGGCAATTCCAATTGGGGCGGGGTAAATACCGCCACCTGCTCTACCAACCCGAGCCAGCGCATGACCCTGCGTTTTTACACCGGTGGCGGCACGCCCGGGCAGATCACGGGACCCGACACCGTTTGTTACAACACCACCCACACCTATTCCGTGGCTCCCGTTCCGGGCGCTACCTTCTATAGCTGGAGCGTGCCTACCGGGGCGGCCATCATGAGCGGGCAGGGCAGCAACGGTGTAAGCATACAGTTCGGGACCACCAGCGGAACGGTATCGGTGTTCACCACCCCATCCTGCGGCACCCCTGTGCCCGCTACCCTCAACGTGGGCGTGTTTAGCTGCGCAAACGTTGACGAGATCAACTTTGCGCTGGCCGGCATCAGCCTTTTTCCAAACCCGGCTTCCGAAAGCGCAACCCTACACTTCAATTCTCCCATGGGTAATCTGGCGGTAGAGGTGCTCGACCTGCAGGGGCGAGTGGTTTACACCGCTTCGGAGAACGTGGCTTCGGCCAATACCGACAAAACGATAACTGTTTCAGGATTGGCGAATGGCGTTTATGCCATACGCGTCATTTGCGGTGATAACGTGTACACCGATAAGCTGGTGATCAGGAAATGACCGGTGCGGACCTGTCCCCGGAAAGGCGCTGCGAGCAGCGCCTTTTCTTTTTCCATGTGCCCCGCTCATTTTGCGTATTCGATCTCATACTCGATCCTGAACACCACCCGGCCCGATCTGTCCTTGCGTGTCTTTAAGATAAGATCGCCATATTCGTTATACGCGTAGTCGAACACGGAAAGCGGCCCGCCCGACTCATCGAAGCTAGTCCGTTTCGCCAGCCTGCCGTGGCTGTCGTATTCGTACTTTTCCATTTTCACCAGCCTGCCCGATTTGTATTCCGCGTATTCCTTCAGCCTGCCGGATGCATCATACACGTGCTCCGCTTTCGCCAGCGTGTCACCCGCAGATGAAAGGCTGTAATAGCTCTTTTCCTCTCCCTTTTCATTGAAAGCATAGTACGATATAAAGTCGACCTCGCCCGCGGCATCGTAACCTTTCTTGACCAGGCTTTTATAATTATTGCTCCAGGTATATCGGTCCTGCCAGTTCATCTTGCCCTCACCGTTGTATTCGGTCTTTTCCATCGCCATACCGTTCTCGAACCGCGTAACCACTTTCCTGGTGAGCACGTGGTTGGATTCGATCTCCAGCACGCTGGAGGCTATGGAGTCTTTGGCATCGAACGTTGCTGTGTATCTTTCCTGGTAGGTGGGTTCCGTATAGGTCGAGCTTTTTACCGTGCCGAACCGGTTGTACGCGTATCCCTTGGACCCGAACATGGTAAAGGAGGCGTCAAGGAAAAGCTCCGTACGCACCCGGCCGCTGTCGTTATAGGTGCGCTGAATGTGCTGCACCACGGCCAGCGAGGTGTCCTTCAGGTCGAAATATTTTTCGGTGACCTTAAGGATTTTCTTTCGCTGAGGTTTCGTAACCCCATCCCCCGGCCCGGTGCCACCGCAGGCAGCAAGAAACAATACAGAAACGATCAGCGCCCTTCTTTTAAGGTATGAGGTCATGGGCGAAAATTACTACTTTTATGCCATGACCAAACGGATGTTCGGGCCTTTGCTTCTGCTTCTCCTGCCCATCATCATTTCCGCTTTTTGCATGAAGCCGAAAACCTACATTTATATAGACGGCAATAATAACAAGTACACCATTACGAAGGACAGCCTGGACTACAAGCCGGTTGGCGAGGAGGAAAGTTCGAGCGGCAAATACAGCGGGGGCAAGCCCAGGAAGGTGAAGATCACCGCGGAGCAGTATAAAAAGATAGAAGGGCTGCTGCAGGCGGTCCGTAATGACAAGGATCATCACATCAAGGACCGGAATATGGGTTGCGGCACGCTGATCGCGGGAAAGAAGGTCATCTACATCAGCAGCCAGTCGAAGCACAAATCCGAGCTGGAGGCGGAGCTGAACCTCTGCCTGTTCAGCATCTAGGAGGGTGCGGCATCTTCCCGAGGGTCAGAACCTTATCCCGATCACGCACACATCGTCTACCTGCTCGTGCCCGCCCTTCCACTCATCAAATATCTTTTCCAGCCTGTCTTTCTGATCGCTCATGCTCAGGTCGCCCAGCGCGATCAGGCTCTCCCGGAACTGCCTGTACTTGAATTTTTTCCCCTGCGAACCTCCGAACTGGTCGGCATAGCCATCGGTGAAAAGATACAGCGCATCACCTTTTTTTATCTCACGCCTGTGATTGGTAAACGGCAATCCCTTTCCCTGGTGGTACCCGACCGGGCGCTTATCCGCCCTGATCTCTTCCATTTCCCATGATCCTGTTCTGCGGCTGCATATCCACAGCGGGTTGTTGGCTCCCGCGAACTCGATGCTGCCGGCCTTTTCATCAACCGCCACCAGGGCGATATCCATGCCGTCCTTGGCATCGCCTTCCGAACCCTTCTGCTTTAGCGCATGGATCACCAGGAACCGCAGCTCGCTCAGGATCTGCGCAGGCTGCGTGATCCCGCGTTCGTTCACGATCTCGTTCAGAAAAGCATTACCTATCATGCTCATGAAGGCGCCCGGCACTCCGTGCCCGGTACAATCGACCGCTGCGATTATCCTGCGCCCATCCTTCTCGGCAAACCAGTAAAAGTCACCGCTTACAATATCGCGCGGGCGGAACAGGATAAAGCAATCAGGGAACAGCCTGTTCTTTAATTCGAACGAAGGAAGCATGGCCTGCTGGATCCGCCTGGCGTAGTTGATGCTGTCCGTAATGTCCTTGTTCTTCTCCTCCACCAGCCTCTTTTGCGCCTCGATGGTGTGTTTTTGCATGCGCGTGACCTGGAAACGCTTATAGAGGAAGAAAGAGAAAACCACGAGCAGGACCAGGCCCGACAGGATAAATGCGATGATGAGCTGCTGGCGCTTTTCGCTGGCCTGCTTCACTACGATCTCCGCCCTTTGCTTTGCTATTTCGGCATCCTTTTTCAGGATCTGCTTGTCTTTTTTTTCCGTTTCATACTTTGCCTTAAGCTCATTGATCTGTTTCTGGTTTTGCTGGTTCAGCAGCGAATCGCTGATGGATATGTATTTTGACTTATACTCGTACGCGCTGCGGTAATCGCCCATATCGTAATACATGGAAGCCAGCCCTTCGTAGATGTTCTTCACCAGTTCTTTGTAATCCATCTTCCGCGCAAGCACGAGGCTTTTGAAAAAGCTGTTCTTCGCTTTCGCGAATTCTTTCTTCTCGCTGTAATTCCACCCTATGTTGCACAGGCAGGTGGCGATCCCCAGGCTGTCCTGCTGGTCTTCGAAAATGGCAATGGCCTTGGAATAGTAGCTTTCTGACCGGGCCGGGTCGTTCAGCTTCCAGTAAATATTGCCTAAATGAACATACGAGTTGGCCCTGATGCCAGCATCTTCTATTTCCTCGGCCAGCTTCAGGGCCTTGAGGTAATGTTCGAGGGCCTTGGGAAAATCCTTCAGGTTCCTGTAAATAACGCCCATATTGGCATAGGATATGGCCAGTCCGCGCTTGTCCCCTATCTCCTCCTTGATCTTAACCGATATGGCCTGCTGCTCCAGGGCTTCTGAGAACTTACCCTGGTTCTTATACACGATGGCCAGGTTGTTATGGATATTTCCCATTCCCTTTTTATCGCCCAGCTCCTCTTTCAGCTTAAGCGCGCGCAGGTAGTTGTCGATGGCCGTGACATAATTGCCCTGCTTATCGTTGACCATGCCTATATTCGAATAGCAGGAGGCCAGCCCTTTTTTATTGCCGATCGAATCGTAAACCGCCAGCGCGTTTTTGTATTGCTCGAGCGCCTTATCATAGTCGTTCATGCGTTCATACAGGGTGCCCAGGTTGTTGTACACCGAAGCGGCACCGGCACCATCTTTTTCCGTAAGCCGTATCCTGAGTGCCGCTTCGTAGAATTGCGCTGCTTTCTCGTGATCCGAACCGAAAAGATAAACCGATGCCAGTCCTGACAGGGAATTAGCTTCGCCTTTCTTAAAGGACAGCTTTCGTGAAAGCGCCAGGGCTTCTTTGAAAAAGCTCTCGGCCTTATCGCGGTCGTTATCGGCATATTCCCAGGCCAGGTCGCTGAGCGCGTTGACGCGCTGCGTGTCGTGCGGCAGCCGGGTCAGCAACTGGTAAAGCGAATCGGCAGTGGTATTTACCGCGGCACCTGCGTGTGAAAAAGCGATCGGGAAGAGGAATAGAAGAAAATATCGGAGCGGGCTTTTCACCTATCAAACATACAAAAACAAAACGAGCATGCGCGCGAGCGGGCCGGCTAGGGCCGGGGATCTTTGGCCTGCCTACAGGCGCAGGCGGACCCATGAAGTTTCTTATTTATTGCCGCCAGACCTGCCCAGGTTCCGCTCTATATATTTCTCCGTGGGCAGCAGGCTCTGCTGTATGCGTTTGGCGTATTGTATGCTATCCAGTATCTCCTTTTGTTTTTCCTCCACCAGTTGCTTTTGCCTTTCCACCTCCTCCTTTTGCAGGGTGATCACCTTGTTCGCTCTTTGCTTCTGCCTGTAGCCCCTGAAAATAAATACGGCCAGCAGCAGGACCAGCAGCAATCCCCCGCTGATGGAATAGATCACAATGCGGTTTATGGCATCCTTTTTTTCCTGTTCGATCCGGGTGGCGGCCTCTTTCTTTTCGAACTCGTAGTTCATTTCGATCTCGGTCTGCCGTTTTATATTCTCTTCGCTGCTGATGCTGTCGCGAAGGGCGATAAAATTCCGGTAATGCACGTAGGCCAGCTCGTACCGGCCCGTTTGCTCATAGAGCTGGCTCAGGCTCTGCTCGGCCAGCTTTAAATTGTTCAGGTCACCGCTGCTGTCGGCCAGCAGGAAGGAGCGCTTAAAATAGGCTTCTGCCTGGCCGTACTCCTTTGCGCGAAGGCACAGTCCGCCCAGGTTGACCAGGTTGGTGGTGATGACGCTAAGGTCACCGATGGATTCGCCCAGCTCGAGCGAACGCTGATAATAGATCCGCGCCAGCGAGTCATCGCCAAGCTGCCGGTAGATGACCCCTATATTGCTCAGGTCAGCGGCCATGCCGTTCTTTTCGCCCAGCTCTTCTTTGGCTTTGTAGGATTTAAGGTAGTACTCCAGCGCCTTAAGGTAATCGCCCTGCTCGGAATACACGCTGCCTATATTTCCTGTAAGGATGGCCATACCCAATTTGTTTCCGGTTTGTTCCGCTATGTCAAGCGCGCGCGTATAATAATCCAGCGCTGACCCGTAATCGGCCTGGAGCTTATGGACGAGGCCTATGCCCGAGAGGCACTTGGCCACCCCGGTACGGTTGCCTGCCTGCTCCCATATTTTAAGCGCCTCGGTGTTATGCTGGATGACCATGGGGTAATTGCCCTTGCGCAAATACGCGTTCGCCATGCAGTAATACGCTTCTGCCAGCCCGCTCTTAAGATCTGTGTGCCCGCAAAGCGCAGCCGCCTGCCCGGCATAATGAATAGCTGAATCATACTGGCCGGTAAGCAGCAGCTCCCAGCCCAGGTTCACCAGCATATCGGCTTTGATGCTGTCGTCCTTAATGCCCGGCAGGCTCCTCCTGAGCGAATCAATGGCCGCATTCTGCCCGGCCGTGAGATGAACGATGAGGTACATCATCAGGAAGAACAGTGGCCGGATAGGGCGCATCCGGGTCTTTATTCCATGGGGCTTCATGGTCGGTCGTTATGGGTCAGTCGCTTTTCAATATACTTTTCGGTGGGCAGCAGGCTCTGCTGTATGCGTTGCGCATAACGTATGCTGTCCACGATCTCTTTTTGCTTTTGCTCGATGATGTTCTTTTGCTGCGTGATGGCGATGTTGGCCTCGCGCTTTTCGCTATAGCCCCTGTAAATGAAAAAGGCCAGCACCAGGGTAAGCACCAGCACCGCGCTCACCGCGTAAATGATGATCAACTGGCGCTGCTTTTCTTCGGCAGCAATGGCGTCCTTCTTGTCCTGCTCGGCCTTTTGTTCCGCCTCCTTCTTATCGAACTCATACTGCATCTGGGCCTGCACGGTCTTTCGCGTATTGTCCTCGTTGACCAGGCTGTCGCGGTAAAGAACAGACATTTTGTAATTCTCCAGCGCGCCTTTATAATTCCCCGTCATGCTATCCACCTCCATTAATCCCAGGTACGACTCCTTGATCCGCTCCTTCGCGCCTACCGAAAGCGAAAGCGCCAGGGATTTTTCCAGGTATTCCCTTGCCTCTTTCGCCTTTCCCAGGCGAATATAAATGGAGCCGATATTAATGTAGCCCGCGCAGATGCTTTTCTTGTCGGAAAGCTGTTCGAAGCTTTGCAGGGCTTTGCGGTAGTTCTCCAGGGCCTGCGGGTATTTTTTTTGTTCTGCGTAAATGATGCCGATGTTATTGTACACGGCCGCCAGCGAAAACGGGTCGTTCAGCTCGCGGGCCAGCTCCAGGGCCTGCCCGTAATACGCAAGGGCCTGTTCTGATTGTTTTTGGTCGCTGCAGATCAGCCCCAGGTTGAGATAAACATTGGCGATCAGGCTTTTATTGTTCATTTGCCTGGCCACTTCCAGGCATTTCATATGCGTTTCGAAAGCCTGGCTGTAATTACCCTGCAGCGTGTACACATAGCCGATATTGCCCAGGCAGTTAGCCATATCCTTTTTGTTGCCCAGTTGCTCGTATTGCGTCAGCGCAGTGAAATAGCTGTCGAGCGCATCGGGATAGTTGCCGCGCTGCAGGAAGATGTTGCCTGCATACAGGTGCCCTGCTGCTATGCCGCTGCTGAAGCCCAGCGTTTTTGCCAGCTCCTGGCCTTGTTTTAGATAGACAAGAGAGGTGTCGTAGCTCGAACGGCCCCGGTACTTGCGGCTGATCTTATATAAGAGGTGTACTTTGTTGGTATCGGCAGGCGCTGTTTTCAGCGCGCCCAGCAGGGAGTCGATACCGGCCTGGCCTGAAAGAGCAGCATCAAGGGCGAAGGGCAGGATCAGAAAGCAGAACAGGATGGCGCGTTTCACCTCTCAAACATACGAAAAGGACGGCTCCCCTGCGCTCTGCGAACCGAACGGACCGGGCGGCAGACCGACAAAAAGTGTAGAAGAACTCAGCGTTCCGCAAGTTTTTCTTCGAACAGCTTCAGCAAATGAAGCGAGTTCTTTCCTGGTTTGCCCTCGCCTATCGCCTGGTCGTTCACCTTCACGACCGGGAGTATTTTCCGGGTGGTGCCCGTTATGAATGCCTCTGAAACACCGGGCAATTCTGAAACAAGAACATCGCGCTCCTCTACCCTGAAAACGCCCTTTGCGAACGAGAGCACAAATGAGCGTGTAATGCCGTGCAGGATGTTGGCCCCGGGTGTGATCAGCGTATCGCCTTTGAAAACAAAAAAATTGTTGCGGGTCGTTTCCAGTATTTTGCCCCCGGAGCAATACAGTATCTCATGCGCCTTTTGCCTGAGCTTCTCCGGGTTGAGCCTGATGGCGTTCTTGTAGTTGGTGGTCTTGATATAGGGGCTTTCGCGCTGGAATTCGCGGGTGATAAGCTTTACTCCTTTCCTGTACGCGCTTTCCGGGGGAAAAATGAGCTTTTCGGTGGTAATGGCAAAGGTGGGCCGGCTGATGGTGATGCCGTCTGCGCTGCGGCCCCCGGTGAGAAGCAGGCGTATGCCGCAATCGGTTCTGATCGCGCTTTTGCTGAGCAGGCGCGAAATGATACCTTCTATTTGCTTACCCGAGCAGGGAAGTTCCAGGTTCAGTTCGCGGGCCGAATGCTCAAAGCGCGCCAGGTGCTGTTGCAGCAGGAAGGGCTTGCGGTTATAGGTGCGCAGGTAGTCGAACACCGCGTAGCCGCGCAGCAGGCCCAGGTCGCTGATGTGGACAAAGGCCTTTTCGCTTGGCAGCATTTTGCCGTTGAGAAAGGCGTAATAGGGCATGGGAAAACAGTTGTTGCAAACTTAACTACAAATTACATTACCATTCGATTCTCAATGTAAAATGTCTGAAAGCCCCATGAACAGGGCGTTTCAGGCCACCGAGCGTTTTTCCTTCCTCCTGTTCCGGAGCAGGGCAGTAATGAGAATGAGAATGACCGGCAGGGGGGTGAGCGACCTGGTGAGGACCTGCTTGGAAGAGCTGCCGCAAGCAAGGCAAAACAGGAGCCGGAAGGGTGGCATACAAAGGCGGCTGATTCAAGGGCAGAAAGCCCAGGTTAAGGAGAGCATATAAGGCCGGCAGGCGGTCTTTTACTTCCGGATGATATAGATCTGGCTGGAATAGCTCTCGCCCGTTCGTATGGCCTTTAGATTTGAAATAAGGCCGTTCCACGTGGAACGTAGCAGGCGGGTTTTGCCCGAACGGTATTTATCCGAGAGCATGGAAACGTAGAAAGAATCAAAGCGCATGGGCAATATCCGCTCAACATGCATACTATGCCTGGAAAAGACCCTGCGTATATCGCCCGGAGTGAAATGGTATAAATGCCGGGGTACATCATAAGCAGCCCAAAATGCTCCGTAAGTTTTCGCATCGGCCGAACTACAATTTGGAACGGCAATCACAATTCTGCCCGCAGGTTTTATTAAGCGCTTTAATTCCTCTATACGCCCGTTCAGATCAGGAACATGTTCCAGGACATGCCACATGGTAATAATGTCGTACGACTCGTTTAAAAGCGTTTTCAGGGCGTCCTCGGGCCTTACGTCAATGCCATAGGTCTTTGTCCCAAAGTCGCGGGCGGCCGGACTGGGCTCAATGCCCAGCACATTCCACCGCGCCTTTTTGCATACGCCCAGGAACTCGCCTGTGCCGCAGCCAATATCAAGCAGGGCGGGGTTCTGCTGCCTTTTATCGGAAAGCAAGGCGCTTACAAGCTGCAGCTTTTTGAGCAAGGTATAACCCCTGACGTAATGATAAAGCTTGTTGATAAGGCCCTTTTTGCTGCCGCTGTGGGATATGTATTCTTCGCTTTGATAATAGCGCCCCAGCTCGGCCGGTGCAGGCCTGGGATTGGTAAACCTGAAGCCGCAGCCATTGCACTGCACGATCTGGAATGTTTCACGTGAAACGGTATGGTCGATACACGACAGGAAGGGGGAGAGTTTGTCGTGTTCGCATACGGGACAATGACTGAGCGATTCCATAAGACGGGGGAATATTACTTAGGCTCCCAAAGCTCTATTTTATTTCCTTCCGGGTCTATCACCCAGGCAAACTTTCCATTAAACTCCTCCATGGGTTCGCCAGATAGCTCAACTCCTTCCTGCTTCAGGGTCTTAATGAGCTCGTCCAGGTTCTCGACACGGAAATTGATCATGAAATTTGCCTTGCCCGGCTCCAGGTATTTGGTGGTATCGGGGAATATGCTGAACACGGTAAGGGCATCTTTTTTCGGATCGTTCTCTGCCCATTTTAAAACGGCACCGCCCCATGATTCCATGGGTATACCCAGGTGCTTTTCATACCATTTGAGGAGCATTTCCTTGTCTTTGGCCTTGAAGAATATTCCGCCTATTCCTGTAACGCGTTTCATGAGATATGATGTTTTGTGGATTGGTATGGGTTCCACGTGGAACCTTTTTGTGCCTGTTTAATCTGGCTGAGGACAATGAGCTCCTGTAGCAGCGCCAGGCCTGCGCCAGATTGGCTGGATCGTTTCAAAATTGTTTACAGGGGCAAGCTGGATTTGAACCAGCGACCTTGGCGCCCGAGGCGCCACGCGATATTCAGGCCGCTTCCTGCAAATACCGTTTTATCCCACGCTTTTTAATCTTATTCTCGAGCTTTAATGCGGCCGTTCTGTCGGGCACTTCAATAACTTTTATCACCTTCCAGGGAATACCTGTCCTGGTGAACCTGCTCCAGCCGGAATTATGTTCATGAAGCCTCATATCCAGATCGGCAGCGCTTCCCACATAATACTTTCCCAGCTTTTCGCTATAGAGAATGTAAACCAAATAACCCATCAAAGAACCTTTTGGTCGGGATGACTGGATTTGAACCAGCGACCTTGGCGCCCGAGGCGCCACGCGATATTCAGGCCGCTTCCTGCAAATACCGTTTTATCCCACGCTTTTTAATCTTATTCTCGAGCTTTAATGCGGCCGTTCTGTCGGACACTTCAATAACTTTTATCACCTTCCAGGGAATACCTGTCCTGGTGAACCTGCTCCAGCCGGAATTATGTTCATGAAGCCTCATATCCAGATCGGCAGCGCTTCCCACATAATACTTTCCCAGCTTTTCGCTATAGAGAATGTAAACCAAATAACCCATCAAAGAACCTTTTGGTCGGGATGACTGGATTTGAACCAGCGACCTCCACGTCCCGAACGTGGCGCGATACCAGGCTACGCTACATCCCGAATCTTCCCGGATTGCTGCCCGCGCAGCGGCACCGGTGAAGTACTATTTTTGAATGTCCCGGTGATCCCCCGATCGAGATCGGAATAGTTTACCGGGCAAATCCCATCCCGCATATTGCGGGCTGGATACTGAAATCTTAAGAACGTTCTGCGTGTTACAAAAATGAAATGCAAAGATACACGCTTTTATTTTTTTTCAGCCTTTTTTCTTTTGATAATGAAATCCGCGGGGGCGTGCGTTGCTATGCGTGAGCATTTTCTTTTCTTTCACCTATCTGCTGCCTCCACATGGCGTAATAAAGTCCCTTGGCCTGCAGCAGCTCATCGTGTTTTCCCTGCTCGGTTATCTTTCCTTTTTCAAGCACATAGATTCGCTCGGCATGCATGATGGTAGAAAGGCGGTGGGCGATCATGATGGTGATGTGCTCGCGGTTTTCTGACAGCTTGCGTATGGTACGACTGATCTCTTCTTCGGTAAGCGAATCCAGGGCCGATGTGGCCTCATCGAAAACCATAAGCCGGGGCCTGCGCAGCAAAGCGCGGGCAATGGACAGGCGCTGCTTTTCACCGCCCGACACCTTTACCCCGCCTTCGCCAATCACCGTATCCAGGCCCTTGCTGGCGCGGGCCAGCAGGCTCTGGCATGCGGCTTTATTGAGTACTTCCAAACAATCCGCATCACTGGCGGAAGGATTGACGAACAAAAGATTTTCTTTTATCGTTCCTGAAAAAAGCTGGGTATCCTGTGTGACCAGGCCGATCTGGTTGCGCAACTGGTCCAGGTCGATGCGCTGGCCGGGAATGGCATTGTACAATACCTCGCCCGACTGGGGCTGGTATAATCCCACCAGCAGCTTGACCAATGTGGTTTTGCCCGAGCCCGATGGGCCTACAAAAGCTATGGTCTCTCCCTGCCGCACGTAAAATGAAATGCCGTCAACCGCTTTGCTTACTGACGATTGGTGCTGAAATACGGCATCTTTGAACTCTATTTTCGTAATTGATTGTATATCAACTGGTTGCGATGGCTTGGCCTCTTTGGGCGTATTCATGATCTCCTTAAAGTTGTTCAGCGATATTTCCGACTCCCTGTAGGTGGTGATCAGGTGACCCATTTCCTGCAGGGGGCCAAAAATGAAGAAACTGTATATCTGTAAGGCGAAAAGCTCACCGTAGGTAATGTTCTTGTGAAAGAACAGGAACATGAGAAAAAATAAAATGGAATTGCGCAGCAGGTTCACGAAGGTTCCCTGAATGAATCCCAGCGAGCGCACGTAGCGTATCTTTTTCAGCTCCAGCCCTAAAATTTTCACCGTGGTAGAGTTGAGCCGCTTGATCTCCTGCCCGGCAAGGCCCAGCGATTTGATGAGCTCGATGTTGCGCAGCGATTCGGTGGTGGAGCCGGCCAGGGCGGTGGTTTCGCCAATGATCTTTTTCTGTATGCCTTTGATCTTTTTGCCCAGGTACGAGCTTACAGCAAACAGCAGGGGAATGGAAAGAAAATACACCGGGGCTATGCGCCAGTCGATCTGAATGGTATAGATGAGTATGAACACGATGCTCACTATGCTCATGAAAAGTATATTGATAAAGGCAGAAATAAGGCGCTCCATGTCGCTGCGCACTTTCTGCAGCTTACCCAGGGTCTCACCGCTGCGCTGGTCTTCGAACACGGAGTAGGGCAGCTCCAGCGAATGGCGCAGCCCATCGGTATAGATGTTCACCCCTGTTTTCTGGATAACCACGTTCATGAAGTAATCCTGGAAGTTCTTGGCTATGCGCGAGACCATGGCCACGCCCAGGGCCGAGAAGAACCAGATCATGGCCAGGCGGATGAAGCTGTCCTGATCCAGCTTCTTTTCATCAATATGCAGCAGGGTGCTGTCGATAAAGCGCTGGAAGATATACGGATCGAGCAGGGAGAATACCTGGTTGACCGTGGCCAGCAGCAGGGTGAGGGCGATCATCCAGCGGTAACGCTGCAGGTAGGAAAAAAGGATCTTCATCGTGGCGGAAAGGAGGGCAAAATTAGGAAATATCGCTTACCGGGATTTTTCTATCTTTATCCTGCACACAAAATCTCGCTTCTATGCACAACACGGAAACACCCATCGATCTTCCGGGCAGGGACCTGGGAAGTTTTGATCCCCGCGAGCGAATGGCTTCAAAGGGAAAACGCTTTGCCAATCACCTCATCGATTCGATCATGTTCTACATCATTGCCTTTGCGCTTGGGGCCTTCCTGGCCCTTTCGGGCAATGTTCACCTGGTGGATGACGAGCTTACGCTCAACCTGATCATGGTGGGCGCAGTGCTCGCCTACTATGTTTTATGTGAATCCATTTCCGGCAAAACCCTGGGAAAGGCGATCACCCGAACCAGGGTAGTGGCGGAAGACGGCACCAAGCCGGGCACCGGCAAGATAATCGGCCGGACCCTTTGCCGCGCCATACCTTTTGATGCGTTCTCCTTTCTTTTTGGCGAGCGGGGCTGGCACGACAGCATTTCGGGCACTTACGTGGTGGACGATAAGTAGGGTTCGCCTTCGCAGAAAAAGAAAAGTTTGGAACAGGCTTTGATGATCCCGTGGCGATGATAAAACGCGTTACCCTTCTTTTCCTGCTTGCTTTGGCTGCCGCGGCTTGGCCTGCGCAGAACTGCTCCATCTATCCCAATACCCTGGAGCAGGTCCTGGGCCTGGGCATAGTACGGCAGAATGTTTATGAGCTGCTGCCTGGCGGAAAGAAGAGCCTGCGCTGGTCGTACGACTTCGGCCCGAACGGCCAATGCGTCAAATACGTTTACCGCGATAACAGCGGGTATTCGAAAAAATACTACTACAACAAGTACGGCCGCAACCGCGATGGCAGCTATGTTTGTTCTGAGTACGGCTTTTACGACAAGGACTCGAACGAGGTGATGTCGAGCCGGGATGAGTATTATTACGACTTCGGGGCGCAGCGCCTGGGCGTGCGGGTGTATACCATGAACAGCAGCGGGGTGATCACCAAAAGCATTACCCTGCCGGTGTACAATGACAAGAACTCCACGGTGTTCCAGAACTTCTACCGCCTTGACGCCCAAAACGACACCCTCGAAAAGCGCGAGATGACGATCAGCGGCAAAACCGAAACCATCGTCAGCGCGGTGAAAGAAGGGGGCAAGTGGACCGAGAAGGAAAAGAAGATCGTGGAGCGCGACAGCTCGGGAGAAATACTGAAGCAAACCACTTATAAAGCGGGCAAGTTCGAAGAGTCGCTGCACTATACCCGGAAATATTCTTTCGGCAAGGTTCAGGAAGAGATCGTGAAGGACCGGGAGGGAAGGATGGTTCATCGTATCGCGAACACTTTTAACGGAAACGGAGAGGCTGTTAGCTCGGTGCGCGAGGAATACCAGAAAGGCCTGCTGAGCCGCAAGACCGAATTTCATGGTGACGGGGAGACCACTTATCTTTATGAGAACGGCAACCTGGTGAACCAGTACACCGAGTACTACCCCGTGGCCGATCCCGTACCCGACCTTCCGGATCCCCTGTTCAATGTGGACGGCAGCCCCATCGACCAGGCCGTGGCCCCGCCACCTCCGCCCAAAACCCCGCTCAGCATTGCACAGCTCTATGCGCTGAAATACCTGAAGGATACCGCCACGTATGCGAAGCCTGAGCTCAAAAAAGTAAAGCCTTACACCAAAGAGGTGTTTAAAGACCCGGTGAACAAAACCGGGTTACTGCTGCGCGAGAAGTACGATGAATACGGGCTGATCATCTACCAGGAACAGCCGCAGAACAATGTTGTTTACGTGTACGAATACCTATACGGTAAATAAGAAGCGCGGATAGCCTTATTTGAAGACTTTCTCTTCTCCGGCAGATCAACGGAGAACTTTCGCCACGGTATTTGTCATCTGCCCATATACACCATCAGTATGGAAATATCCGATGGGTTGACGCCCGATATGCGTGAGGCCTGGCCCAGGGTACGGGGCCTTATCCTGGAAAGCTTTTCGCGGGCCTCGGCCGAGAGGGAAGTGAGGCGCTTGTAGTCAAAATCATCGTGCAGGCGTATGTCTTCCAGCTTCAGTATCTTTTCGGCTATCTCCTGTTCTTTGTCTATATAGGCTTCGTACTTCATCAGTATCTCGGCCTGCTCGGCTGTCTCCTTATCGAACTGCGCGATGTACTGGGCAAAGCGCGGGTTGCTTTCCACAAAATGCTGCATGGAAACGCCCGGGCGCGAAAGCACCCCGAACATCTTTACCTTTTGCGAAACAGGGGAGGAGCCCAGTTTTTCCAGCGCGGGGTTTATTTCCGCGGGCTCTATGGAAGTTTCCTTGAAGTATTTTTTGATCTCCTCAGCGCCTTTTATTTTCTGCTGCACGCGCTCGTAGCGCTCTTTGCCGGCCAGCCCCAGCTCGTACGAGCGCGGGGTAAGGCGTATATCGGCATTATCCTGGCGCAGCAGTATGCGGTATTCCGCGCGCGAGGTGAACATGCGGTAGGGCTCATCGGTGCCCTTGGTCACCAGGTCATCGATCAGCACGCCTATGTAGGCCTCCGAGCGCTGCAAGATAAAGGGTTCGCGTTCGTTTATTTTCAGGTGGGCGTTGATGCCGGCCATGATGCCCTGGCAGGCGGCCTCCTCGTAACCCGTGGTGCCGTTGATCTGTCCCGCGAAATACAGACCGGAAATCCGTTTTGTCTCCAGGGTATGATGGAGCTGGTGAGGCGGAAAATAATCGTACTCGATGGCGTAGCCCGGGCGGAACATTTTCGCATTCTCAAAACCGGGAATTTTGGTGAGCGCTTTGTACTGCACATCCTCTGGAAGCGAAGTAGAAAACCCGTTCAGGTAGATCTCTACGGTATTCCACCCTTCCGGCTCTACGAAAAGCTGGTGGCGGTCGCGCTCGGCAAAGCGGGTGATCTTATCTTCTATGCTGGGACAATAGCGCGGCCCCAGGCCCTTGATGCGCCCGGTGAACATGGGCGATTGCTCGAACCCTGTTTTAAGGATATCGTGTACTGCCGCGTTCGTGTAAGCGATGTGGCAGGGGAGCTGTTGCCTCACCTCCTGCCCCTCTCCTACAGGAGAGGGGAGAAATCCCCCTGCCTGTGCACCATCCGGCACACCCCCCTTTGTAAAGGGGGAACTGTTGGGGAGAAAAGAAAATGTCTGCACCTCTTCATCGCCCGGCTGCAATTCCATTTTGGAATAATCCAGGCTGCGCCCGTCCAGGCGGGGAGGAGTGCCGGTTTTCATGCGCCCGGCTTCGAAGCCCAGCGATACGAGTTGCTCGGTGATGCCGTGGGCGGATTTTTCGCCAATGCGGCCGCCACCGAATTGTTTTTCGCCAATGTGAATGATGCCGTTCAGGAAAGTGCCGTTGGTGAGGATGACGGCTTTGGCATCGAAGCGTATGCCCATGCCGGTGATTACTCCGGTGACATGGCCCCCTCCCTGTTTCCCTCCACCACCGGGGGAGGGAGCTATTATCAGTTCTCTCACCATATCCTGCCAGAAGTCAACATTTGGGGTTTTCTCCAGCAGCTCGCGCCATTCCTGCGAAAACAAAGCTCGGTCGTTCTGCGTGCGCGGACTCCACATGGCCGGGCCCTTGCTGCGGTTGAGCATGCGGAACTGTATGGCGGTTTTGTCGGAAACAATGCCCGAATATCCTCCCAGCGCATCGATCTCGCGCACGATCTGCCCCTTGGCTATGCCCCCCATGGCCGGGTTGCAGCTCATCTGGGCGATCTTGGTCATATCCATGGTGATCAGAAGGACCTTGCTTCCCATATTGGCTGCGGCAGCCGCGGCTTCGCAGCCTGCGTGGCCTGCGCCTACAACTATAATATCATATTTATTCTGCATTAATATCTCCCTTGCTTAGTTTTTACAGAGTACGCAGAAGGCATCATGTCTTTATAATATTTTTACAGAAAAATAATGCCTCTCATCTTCAAATTTTCTCTTTTGGTTTTCTATTACGATACTCTGTATTTCTACCTGGAATTTGCTTTTCCCAAGATATAATACCAAGGCGTCAAAAAATTCAATATATGACAAAGAAAGCCCCCTAGCAAATGCTCCATTAATCATAACTCCGACCGATTTACCATCCTTATCATATGCAACCATAGCCCCTATCCTTTTGTCAACATCTCCCTGCATTACTGTTAATACATCGCCAACTTTGAAATCATATATGTCGTGTTCAAATGTTGGATCCCAAAATCCTTCTATAGAAATATATCCGATTTTTTTCTTCTCTTCTTCAAATGCTTCAGTTGCGCGCTCAAATGATGATATTTTATTTTTGGGTTTTTTCGTAGCTAGTTGAAGAGAGACGGGCAAAGACTGTATAAGTTTTTTCACTTCTTTTTGATGAAGCTCTAGACTTTCAATGATTTTTTTATTTTGTTCTGAATTGTGTCCTCTTATTTCTTCTATTTTAGAAGTAATAATCTCTTCTTGATAATTCAAAGATTCAATCTTTTCTACTGTTGTAATCTCCTCGCCAATAATATCCGACCAATCAGCAACCGAAGATTTGATGCTTTGTCTTATTCCCTTGGCTATTTCTTGAATTAAATCCAATTCTCTCATCGTAGTGCTATCTGTCGTCTTCATTTCCGAATTTGCTCTAACAATTACTCTTTCGACAGCTATGTCAATCTCTTTAATTCTTCTATAAGCGGCTATGGCAAATTGCTTTTGGCTTTTTGTGAATTCTGAACGAAAAGAGATGCGCGCCAATACCCAGGCAAATCCAAGAGAAAACAAAAACTGCAAAACGCTAAAAAGAGAGGTTTCCAAAGGACTTAATAACCTATATGACGAAATGATAATTTGGAGCGCCATTGTTATGATCGTAAGTGCCGCTAAAATAAATGCGGTTACACCTTCGATATTCGATTTAGTGTTTTTTTCCTTCATGCGTTTTTCCAAAAGGGTCACGAAGTTACCAAAAAGCTACGGGGTGAGGAAATAGGGTATAGGGTATAAGGCATAGGGGTATAAGGATAGGGAAATAGGGGGTGAGTCCTCCTCGCTTCTGCGGAGCTTCGGAGGGACGAGTATTTTGGCATCATTTATGAAATGCCGGGGCAAAAACCCTTACATCATGAAACAGAAGTTCCTCCTTATCGCGCTCGCGCTTTCGTTCAGCGCCAGCGCGCAGTACCGCGCCCTTAAGACCGATGTAGGCCTGGGGGCCGCCATGACCCTGGGCGCATTAAAATCGTACGGCATATCGGCATCGGCTGAGCCCAAGTTCTTCTTCAACAAACAATTTGCGATCGGTGCCCGCCTGGAGGGCGATGTGCTGTTCGGGGGTTCTATCAGCGGCTCGAACGTAAACATAGGTATGTCGTCACGCACGGCCGCCCTGCTGAAAGCGGAATATTACCTCACCGAGGCCGATAACCGCCTTTTCTTCGGGCTCATGGGCGGACGATACGCGCAGGCCAACATAGGCTCCTCCAGCTCGGGCGATGCTTCCATTACGGCAGGCGTGTATTATGGATTCGCTCCCGAGGCGGGCGTTACCTTCAAGAACTTCAGGCTATCGGCTATCTACCACATCATACCCGGCAGCGACCTGCTCACCGTTTCCACAGGAAACACGCAAACCGTTTCGCGGAATTACCTGGTGATACAAATGGGCTTCAAGGGATTTTTGCTGGAGTTCTGAAGAAGCGGAAAATAAGGGAAGGCAAAAGGCCGTGCTGATTCCAGTATCAGCCCCCTTTTGAAACACTATATCCCCGCTTTTCTTGCGCTCTTCGCCTATTTTTTCTTTGAGCTTGGCTTTTAAAAATATGAACCGCAAAGAGCGCTAAGACGAAAGCAAAGAACGCAAAGGTTTCAACCTGAGCCGCTCCTCTGGTTCCTGGCGATCTTTACCGCATAGGCGTCTATCCTCAGGAAATAAACCCCTGGAGATTGCCCTCGGGGGCAAATGGTTTAGCGCGGTCTGCTGAAGAAGTATTTATTCTTTTCTTCCCAGGAAAAGGCTGAAGCCCTGCAACGCCCCGAAGAGCAGCACCAGGTAAGCGTAGAGGCTGTTGCCGTTGGGGTCGAGTATGAAATACCAGCCCTTCCCGTAAAAGCTGGCGAAGAGCAGGGCGGAGAGGGCGAGGCGCGCGAAGCCCAGGGTCATCATGGTGCCCTTGAGGGTTGCTGTTTGGCGGGCCACCACCAGGGCCAGTATGGTTGAGATGGCGAATACAAGGCCGATGAGCAGCTCGCCAAGAATAAGGCCGGCCTGGCCCATCCATGCTTTTATCGCAGCCGCGCTTTCCGTATCGTAAAGGGTCCAGCCGCCAAAGTCAGCATAGAGGCCCACTGCGCCTACCAGTACGGCCAGCAGGCCGAAAATGGTAGAAAAGAATAAGATCACCTCATTGTGCCTCATGGCCGCAAAGATACTTTAAACCGGCCAGCCGTGAAAGAGGCGCGCGGAGGTTTTATTTTCTAGGCCTTGATCAGCTTGCGCGTAAGGCTTCCCGTTTCTGTTCTCACCTGCAGCCAGTACGCACCGCTGGGCAGGTGTGCGGTATGCAGCTTGTTTTCGCCTTTTTCCAGCTTCCAGGAGGCCACCTCATCGCCCACAACGTTATACAGCCGTGCTTCGCCTGCCGTTTCGAGCCCGGCTACAATTAACTGCGAGGCAAAGGGGCTGGGATATATAGAAAGGTCCGCCAGGACGGGTTCGCTTACGCCTGAGGATACGCAGGAGCCCGGCCCGCCTACCGATGAATAATCATACGCGATGGGGTTACAGACCGTGGTTAACACGCTGCCCGTTCCCGTATTGTTCACCGTTACGTTCGGCTGATAGGTGAGATCGATATCTCCGTTCATCAGGTTGATGACGCACCCGCTTTTGGCGTAGATCTCATCCCCATCGGTATCCACAATATTGAGGGTAACGTTGTTCTCGAGCATAAACAGGCTGCCCGCTGAGTAGTTTACCGTAACGGTAAGCCCGCTGCATATCCAATACGAAGCGCCAGCGGTAGTAATGGTGGTGTTGCTGGTGATCTGAATGCTTCCGGCCAGCACGGGAAATGTGCATTGGGCTCCGGCCAGGGTGACCATGCCGGCAGCGAAGAGGGTAAGTAAGGTCTTTTTCATGCCTGAATGTTTTGGTTGGTTGGCCTACAGCAAAAATAATGCATTAATTACACGTTCTCCGTTTTCCGGGCCGGCCCCTAAAACAAAAGCGGGAAGAAAAGTTTCTTCCCGCCTGTATATGAAGTATGATGGCTTATCAGTATACCTTCTTTACTTCAACCGGTGAGGGAACGGCATTGGTTGAGTTGTAGACGTCAATGGCGCTGGTAACATCCTTATACTGCTGCTCGCTGGTGCAGTAAAAGGTATCGTTATGCCCCAAATGCGCAGGGAGCGCGTTGATGGAAATGGTGATCTCGTGGCAATTGCCGGGGTTACCGGGAGGGATATGGCAAATAGTTACCTTGTTGTTATTGGTAAAAGAGGAGAAAAGGCCTGCCAGAACCACAAATGCTCCTGATACGGCAAGACGAAAGTAGGTGTTTTTCATTGGGTGTGTTTTGTTTTTGCGGCCGCAAATATAAGTATTATACGTTCAGGGGCAAGGGTTTGTCGTACATTTTAAGGCATTCGTCTTAAAACATGCCGTATTTGTCTTGCCGTGGGAAATAGGGGTGGGCTTGCGGAGAAGGGGCGTTTTTCAAGAAAAGCCACTTCTTTTTAGGGTTTTTTGGGCAAAAACATGTTAAAAAGCCCGGTTTAGGGCCTGTTAGCGCTTCTTTTTATACAATCCGTCAAACAGGGTTTTCCAGGTCGCGCCTCCATCAGGGCTCTGTTCCCAGTGTTGTCTTACGGTGCCATCGGCATTGGGGGTCCAGGTAATGCGGTCTTGTATCATTTCATTCTTTCCGTTCCGGCCCGCACTGCTCTGAAGAACCATTTTGCCGTTCATCGCCCCTCCCGTCAGTTCCAGGTTGCAGCCCTCGTTATCGACCCATATACGGTGCCACTTCTTGTCGGGGGCGCTGTAGTAATTGTAGCTGGCGCCTTTTAGCTCGCCATTGGCAGACTCCCAGTTCTCCTGCAGGGCGCAGCTATCCTGTATAAACACGATGTTGCTCGTGCCGGCCAGCTTGTTTTGGGGCCCGTACACTTCCCATTCGCCTATCCAGAAATCAAACTCGCGGTGCTCGGGCGTGCAGCATCCGCAGGAATAAAGAGGCTCCGGTCTTTTCGCGGAGCCCAATACCAGGAATAAAAGAGTGATAGAGAGCATAGGCCTTCATGGTTTGACCGGGGATGTTACGAACAAACATAGCCAAACCATCTGTTTTTTTGCCGGGATTTACATTACAGGCCTAAGCGACTGACAGGCGGTAGGATCTATACGCGCGCACAGGGGGCGTTTATTTCAGGCTGCTTTCCTTCGGAAGCCAACAAAAAGAAAACCCGGGCATCACACACAGTACCCGGGTTTCTGTATAAGGTCCTGTTATAAAGCATAACTCTGCTTGCAAACCGACACCAGGCTAAGCCCTTAACCATGGTATGATTTAATTACACTTTTACAGGACCTTTTCTTCAGGCCATGCGCTTTCCGCGCCAGCCGTATCTTAAAGAACTTTTCAAAGAATCGCGCGCCAGATCATTATTGCGCTTAACGCGACAAATGTACCTGCGATCACGGCCTTTTGCCGTTTTTTTCGGTAGACGGGATTTTTTTATCGGTAAACGGCACAAATCCTGGCTTGTCCCAATAAAAACGGGCCTCCGGCTGAGATCCAGCGGGAGGCCCGTTTCCGGTATACAGAAATCCCTAGTGGGAAAAGAGCATGAACTTGTGGTTGCGGCCGCAGCTCGATGACACGAACCATCCTATATCGAAATCGGCAATGAGATGAAAGCCCACCGTGGCTGTATGGGTAGGCGTATAGGCCTTACTGCTGCCGTCTGACATCATATAATCCTGCCCGCGTCCGCCCGCTTCGCTGATAATGTCGGTAAGGCCGTAGGTAAAGCGCAGGCCCCCGCTGATCAGCAGGCCCCCGTTGCCCCAGATGCCACCGCCCCAGCCAAAAAGAAGAGCGGTATTTTTCTTTTCAAAGTGGCTTTCTCCTGAAACAGGGTCCTTGGCCGGCTCGTTGCTATAGTTAAATGCCGGGAAAAGGTCATTGGTATAGCTGTATCTGGCGTCCTGAAGCATGCCCAGCCTGACCCCAAACTCCAGGTACTTGTAGTTTTCAAAATCAAAGCGGAGTAAAATAGGTATTTCAATATACGCCAGGTCGGTCCGGGCGGTCCAGGTTATGGTATCCTGCTCTCCGTCCTTATAGCGCTGCGAATACGTGCTGTAAAGGCCCTCTACATTGATGGCCATGATATTATTCATGTGATAGCCTATCATGATGCCGCCCGAAAAGCCGATAGATGGCACGAGCTTCATGTTCTTGTCCTGCTGCATGTTCTTGTTGAGCAACCAGGTGTTGTTCACTGTTCCCCTTATTCCGGCCGTAAGCCATTGCTGCTGCCTGCCTTTTTTAGCGGGGAAGCTCCAGGTCAATGAGTGGGCCGGGGCAGACATGGCAATGAGCGATGCCGCGGCCAGGATCAAAAGTCTTTTCATGGGCGTTTGGTGTTTTGCATATACAAGATTAATAAAAAAAGGCTTTGGTTGCATGCGATGCCGTATATACAAAAGAATAATCCCGGATGTTTTGCAACATCCGGGATTTTCCCAAAGCTCTCCGGTATTAAACCTTTACATTACAACCTTGCTTCACTGGTCCTGCCCATACCGTTTGAAGCTATTCCAGTTGTATGTTTAGAGCCCTGTCAGAAGCTGTTAAGAATTCGATCAGTTCCCCCTTCTGCCTTAATTCTTCTTGCGCTTCCTTTTGCCTTGTAATATCCTTGTCTACGATAATGAACTTCTCCAGGTCATCGCCCTTATACAGGGGTATCACCGCAGATCGTATCCAGATCTTCTTCGCATGGCGGGTATAGATGCTGGTTTCGTATGTAACCGGCAGCTTTTTACGGAGCACTTCGTGGATCACCGATACGATATGAATGTTAAAGCTGCTGTCGAGTATCGTTTCGCCCCTGATCTCCCTCCAGCGGTCCAGCGTATACCCGGTCATTCGGGTAAATCCGGGGCTGACCCATTGTATCTCTCCGTCAGCGTTGGCTATAACAATTCCGTCTTCGCTGTGAATCGCTGCCGCTTCGTACGCCTCCAGCTCGCTGATCCGTTTTTGCAGCGCCTCGTTTTCATTCCGAAGCTGTACCAGTCGGTTGGTTCGCATTTTGGATGCGCCCGTCTCCTGGCTTACGGCCGGGGCCTCAGAGCGCAGAATAAGATAGAATGTTCCCGCATAAACCAGCACAAAGCCTATCCCGATCAGCATTAAAACAACCCACACCCCGTTGTCGGCATCGCCTTCGCTCCAGCCCGACTGCGCAATAACAGGAGCTGCGCACAGCGTCATTGCTGTCAGAATAATGGGCCGGAGATATGCCAATGGCGATTTCATAAGCAAATTTACGCCCCCGGCACGCACCCGGCCGCCCCTTTTCGGCAAGCTTGGCCTGTTCGAAGCCGAACAAGCTTAAATAGGATGTAACCGCATATCCCTTCCCCGCTTACATTTTCGGCCGATTTCTTACATGGGTTATGCCTCCCGGCCCGAATGGTTTTATCCGGGCTCTGCGTATGTTTTTCTTTGCCTTATAAAAACAAGCAAGAACATGAAATTCCCCCGCAAAAAATACCTGCTGCTGTTGCTCGTGATCATTATCTCCGGTTCCGCCCGGGCCTCCTCCAAAACCGTAAAAGATACTTCCCTGTGCCTGGAAATAACCGGCAAGGCCACCTGCAGCGGACTGCAGCTCAGCGATGTTACCGTGCTGCTCATACAGGATAACCAGGAGGTGGAAAAAGTGGTGCTGAAGGATAAGGGCAAATTCCGTTTCCTGTTAAAAAAGAACAGTTTTTATACCATACGGCTGAGCAAGGGCGGCTATGTGACCCGCTCGATAAGCATCAATACGGAGCTTCCTCAGGGAACGAAATGGGGGATCTGGCGCTTTGAGGCCGAGGTGCAGCTATTCAGGGAAAACCCCCTCATGAACAATGATTACCTGGATTACCCTGTGGCCATTATCTCGTATCACCAGGCCAAGGACGCTTTTGATTACAATAAAAAGTATACCGCCATCATTAAGCAGAACATTCACAAGCCGGAAAAACCTGAAATGGTGAACAAGGATTAAGGGATTGCGGCTTGCAGGACCGGTGCTGAGCCGATAAAGGGGGATGAGCTTATTTTATTCCCTTTTTTTCTTTCCAGAGCTGGTTAAATGACTTGGGGGCCACTACCGGCATTTCTCTTCGTGCGCCCCATTGCTTGCGGAAGAACTGGCGCAGCATGAAGTTCTTGAGCTTGGCCCCGCCTTTTTCCATTACGCTGCGTTTGAGCATGGCGGTTTTCCAGAAGTACCAGGTCCAGTTCTCGGTCTTGGTATTGGTCTTCTGCCTGACCGCATCCCTCCGGTTATAGAGCAGCAGGTTGTGAATATCTATCTTAACGGGGCATACTTCCGTACATTTTCCGCAAAGCGATGACGCGTAGCTCAGGTGCTTGAACTCATCGAGCCCGCGCAGGTAAGGCGTGATCACCGAGCCGATAGGTCCGCTGTACGTAGTGCCGTAAGCGTGACCGCCTACGCCCTGGTAGATCGGGCATCCGTTCAGGCAGGCCCCGCAGCGTATACAGTTAAGGCCCCTGCGCTGTTCCACCTGGGCCAGCAACTCGCTGCGGCCATTGTCCAGCAGCACCACATACATCTCTTCCGGGCCGTCCGTTTCGCCCGGCTGCCGCGGGCCGGTCATGATATTATTGTAAACCGTTACGTTCTGCCCCGTTCCATGCACGGCCAGCAGGCCCCAGAACAGGTCCAGGTCGGCCAGCGAGGGAATCATCTTCTCGATACCCACGATAGCGATATGTATCCGGGGCCAGGCCACGCTCATCAGCGCGTTGCCTTCGTTCTCCGTCACAGCCACCGCTCCTATGTCAGCGATCAGAAAATTGCCTCCGGTAACGCCCACCTCGGCCCGGGTGTATTTCTCGCGCAGCAGCTTTCGCACATGGGCCACTATGTCCTTGGGGGTCCAGTCGGCAGGAGTGCCCTGCTGTTCGTGAAAGGTCTTGGCCACGTCCTCCTTTGAAAGGTGCATGGCCGGGGTAACGATATGATAGGGGTGCTCTTTCCTGATCTGCACAATGTACTCGCCCAGGTCGGTCTCCAGCGATTCTATGCCGGCCTTTTCGGCATGGTCGTTAAAGTGGACCTCTTCCGTGGTCATGGATTTGGACTTGACCACCGTTTTGGCATTGGCCTTCTGCATCACCGCCACCACCTCGCGCATAGCCTCAGCGGCATCCTGGGCCCAGATCACCTTGCCCCCGCGCTTGATGAAGGCCGCCTCCCATTCGATCAGGTACTTATCCAGGTTCTCAATGACCTTGGTCTTCAGTGCCGATGCGCGCGTGCGGGCCAGCTCCAGGTTGGAATACCCTTCTTTACCCTCTACCACCTTCTTATCGTACTGCGATATGTTGAAGCGCAGTTTCCTCCGGTGTTCGGGATCGAACACCTTATTCTCCGAGGCGGCCAGGAATTCTTCTGAGTGCGACATCAATCTTTGTTCTCCTGTTTTTTATCCGCGGCAATGCGCTCGTCCATGTTGGCAATGACCCACGCGGTATAGAACACAAGTCTCGCTCTTTTTTCCATGAGTTCAAAATTTATTTTCTCGATCTCATCGCTCTCCTTGTGATAATCGGCATGCGTTCCGTTGAAATAAAAAATAACGGGTATGCCGTTCTTGGCAAAATTATAATGATCGGACCGGTAATAAAAGCGGTTCTTGTCCTTGATGTCGTTATACGCATAATCCAGCTTCAGCTTCGTGTACCATGCGTTGGCCTTCTCGTTCACTTCATGCAGCCGCTTGCTGAGCATATCCGAACCGATGATATAGATATAATCCGCGCTGTCCTTATGCTTATCGTCAACCCGGCCTATCATGTCTATGTTCAGGTCGCAGACGGTGTTTGCCAGTGGAAAAACGGGGTTGGCCACGTAGTATTTGGATCCCAGCAGGCCCTTTTCCTCTCCCGAAAAGCCCATCACCATGATGCTCCTGCGGGGCCCGTGCCCGTTCTTCTTGGCTTTCATGAAGGCTTCGGCTATCTCGATGATGGCCACCGTTCCGCTGCCATCATCGTCCGCCCCATTATACACCTTGCCGTCATGCGCGCCCAGGTGATCGTAATGCGCGGTGATCAGCACCACCTGCTCTTTCAGGTCGCTTCCTTCTATATAGCCGATCACATTCTCAGACAGGATGGGATCGGTGGATTGCCTGAAATCGATCAGCACGTTTTGCTTTATCGCCTCGCTGCGCGGCCCTTCGGCCGCAATGAGCTGAGCGGCCGATTGAACATCTTTGAGCTTCTTGGATGCCGCCAGGAGCTGGGAGGCCATGCCCTCTGAAATGAAAATAACCGGCATATCCGAACCATCGGGCTTGTCCAGGCTGAGCGAAGGGCTCTCGAAAAAATGCTTGGACTTGTTTTTCCATTTTTCAAAATCATTTACCACGTAGAATACCGCCCGGGCGCCCTTCTGTTTGGCCAGCTCTGTTTTTACCTGGTGGTCTTTGGTCCATTTGGAGGGTTTTTTCTCCTTGGTGACCAGTGAGAGGGAGTCCTTGTTATACGGTTCGTTGTCCAGGATAAGTACGATCTTATCCTTGACGTCCGTACCCTTATAGTCATCGTAGTTCTTGTCGCTGATACCGTACCCGGCAAAAACCAGCTCGGTCCTGCTGATCGCCTCATAGGATGTTCCCCTGAAATAGTAAAAATCCTCCAGCATATTGAACTCCTTCTTGCCCGCTTTGATCACGGTCTTGAGCGAAATACTCGGATACAGGGCAAAGGTCTGGTAATAGATGCCGTCCTTCATAGGAGGAATGCCGAACGACTGAAGCTGCTCAGAAATGTACTTGGCAGATTTTTTCTGTCCTTCCTTTCCGGTCTCCCGGCCCTCGTAAGCATCGGAGGCCAGCACCGAGAGGTGTTTTTTCAGATCGGCAGAAGTAATGGTGTTCCCATACAGGATAGCCGTGGTATCCGGAGACTGGGAGAACAGCAGGGGGGACAGGAACAGGGCAAACGCCAAGCCAACTGCTTTCATCAGCACTTACTTATTTTTTCCACCCGGCCGCTGTGTCTTCCTCCCTCGAATTTTTCTGAAAAAAACGCGTCTACGCACCGTTTTGCCTCTTCTTCGGAAATAAACCGTGCCGGCAGAACAATAATATTGGCATCGTTGTGCTGGCGGGCCAGCTTAGCCAGCTCCTCCTGCCAGCAAATGGCCGATCGTATGCCCGGGTGTTTGTTGGCCGCCATGTTGATGCCGTTACCGCTGCCGCATATCAGTAGGCCGAAGTCAAACTCCTTGTTTTCCACCGCCCTGGCAACAGGGTGGGCAAAATCGGGGTAATCGGCCCTTTCTTCCGAATAACATCCGTAGTCCCTGATCTCGTATCCCTTTGACGCCAGGTATTCTCTTATCTTTTCCTTAAGCCTGAACCCGGCATGATCGGCCCCGGCAGCTATCCTTAATTTATTCATTATTAAAAGCTTGGTCAGGCAAAGATAAGTAAATGGTTTTTCTAACTGCACATGCAAAAATTGAGTAATTTTATAGTACCGTACAACAAACATCCCCTGTTCAATTCGTGTTAAGATCTGTTATTATTTTCCGGGATTTTTTCCTTGGATTGTTGATAGATATGTATAGGCCGCCAGTTTATGTGGGTTCATAATCCGGAAGCGTTTTTTTACCGGCCTTAATCCAACAGCCATTCCACTTGAAGTAATAAAGCTTTAAGTGTGGAAATATGAGGTCAGCAGGTTATTAAACGAATGTTAATAAGACAGTAGTTGTTATTAATCAGCACGTTGCTAAAAACAAAATTGTTCATAAGCTGTTCACGAATGTTGATTTCTGTGCCTTGCAAATAGTTTAAGCGTTATTTTTCAAACAGAATTAACAGTATAATAAAACCAGATTTTTTAT
>JBFLYZ010000004.1:0-93458 GCA_040756415.1 Bacteroidota bacterium | reverse complement strand
AGATGAGTTAGGAAAAAAATAAAGGATTTTTCTTCTTCTTTTCAATCAGAGTCTGGATTTAATCTCCTGTACTACTTTCTCCATCTTTGATTTGTAGGTAACCCTGTCCAACTCCTTATTTCTTTTCAGGACCAAGCACTGATAATCGCCCTCCTTCACGCCCAATGAATAGGTATTCAGGCTGACCAGATAAAAGTCGTTCGGGTATATATTGTTCAGCAACTCATCGGTTGATAAGGCTTGATCGATTACCTGGAGCAGATCTGGGCGGTGTTTCTGAACCCACTTGAGATATCTTGGATCGGGAATGTTAATAAATACCGTGGAATCCGGATGTGTACAGTCCCTGATGATCCGAAACAAATGCCTATGATTTTCAACCGGAATATGCTCCAGCACATCCGGCAATACCACAAAATCGAATTTGACCTGATGTGAAAAATCCGACATGTCCGATACAAGAAACTCAATGTTCCTAAGGTTCTTATGCAGTTTTTTTGCGATATCAATGCTCTTAGGACTGATATCAACTGCCACCACCCTGCCTCTCGAGCAGTACCGTGCTATCAACTGGGTAACACTACCTATCCCACAACCTACTTCGAGGACCCTGGAATCGGGTCTTAACCCGTTTTTTTTGAGGTTTTTCAGGATGGTCCGGTGCCGTATGTTCACACCGATTTTCTTCTGATGAGCAGTATAATCATCATAAAACTTTGATATATCTTTGTTTTCCGGACTTTCCATACTTCAAAAATAACAAACTTAATCCATTATTATTTGGGGGAGATAAAAAAACAGGGGATACAGAACACACTTATTTCCTATATAGGGGTTGCTATTGGAGTCGTTTATACCCTGGTCCTTCAACCGATCTTTCTGCCACCCGAGGAACTGGGGCTCGTCCGCTTCATCACCTCCGTTTCCATCCTTTTCGGAACTGTCTTCCCGATAGGTTTGGGAAGCTTCACCATAAAATACTTTCCCGTGTTTCGTGACCCTGCCAGGGGACACAATGGATACCTGCGCCTGCTTCTCCTTACAGCCTTTTTAAGCTACCTGCTGTTTGGTGTGATTGTGTTCCTTTTAGAAGAACGGATCATTTCCTTCTACGATAATGCCCAACTTATCACCGATTTCTTTGAATACATCCTGCCTATCTCCTTTTGCGTGGGTTTCATTTCCATGCTGAACATCTATTGTATTTCCTTATTCAAATCTTCTTTCCCTTCTTTCCTGAATGATATCTTTTTCCGGGTGGGAAACATACTGGTCATTTCACTCTATTACTTCCGGCTGGTCGACTTCGACTTCTTTGTGCTACTCTACACACTGAATTTCTTCATGCAGCTTATTCTGCTCGCTTTGTACGTTCTCAGAATAGATGGTGGCATCCGCTATCGTATAAACTGGCAATTCCTGAAAAAGCAGGACAGGAAAAGGATGCTGTTGTACCTGGCTCTTATTGCTCCCGCTTCTATTGCATCCATGGCACTAAGACAAATCGATGTTGCCCTGTTGGGTAGCGATATCAATGTCGCCAATCAGCTAAAAGATATTGCGGTCTATACAATTGGGTTCACCATAGGCTCCATCATCGAAATACCTTACAATGCGCTAACCCGGATCACCGACTCGAAGATCTCGGATGCGCTTCACCGCCAGGATATAGAAATGGCCGACCGGGTGTATACCCGCTCTACCCGGATACTCATGGGAGTAGGCGGACTACTGCTGATCGGAGTGGTTTGTAATGTTAAAATGCTTCTTACCTTTCTTCCTGATAAATATGCAGAAAGCATACTGGTAGTAATGATCATAAGTGTAAGCTCCTTTATCAATATGTCAACGGGCATCAACAATTCCCTGGTGTTCTATTCAGAGAAATATAGATATGGATCTTTGTTGCTCATTGCCCTGATCATTTCATCAACGGCCCTGAACCTGCTGCTTATCCCGGAATACGGGATCATTGGTGCAGCGATTGCCACTAGCACAGCCCTTCTCTTATACAACCTTGCCAAGAGCTACCTTATATGGCGGTGGTACCGGATGCAGCCATTCGGAAATTACATTTACTGGGTGCTCCTGCTGATTGGCACCTGTCTCGGTGTCAATCTTCTTCTGCCTGAGCTTTCCACCGCCTGGATGGATATCCTATATCGCTCATCTGTGTTGAGCTTTATTTATATTGCCGGCAGCTATTTTTCCGGGGTATTTCCTGAGTTAAATGTACTAGTTAAGCCATCTTCTTTAAAAGACTAAGCCTATGGTTGTTGGAAATGGTTTGATAGCGACAATTTTCCGCCAATTCCAAGAGGAAAAAAGGGTCACTGTGTTCGCTTCAGGCGTTTCTAATTCTTTGGAGACTTCGGAAGCGGAATTTGCCCGCGAGCTGGACCTGGTCAGGAAACATATCAGCCCCGAAAGCACTTTTGTATACTTCAGCACCATTAGTGTCTTCGATAAGAGCCTGGAGGAATCTCATTATATCCGCCATAAGCTGGATGTCGAACGGCTTATTGCGGCTTCCTGCGAACGTTTTATTATCATCCGATTGCCTAATGTGGTGGGAAGATCAACAAATCCCTATACCCTGACCAATCATCTTTTTGACAGGATTCGGCAGAACCTGCCAGTGGAGATCCACCGGTACGCTTCCAGGCATCTCATTGATGCAGACGATGTCGGTTCTTTCGTTTCCCGACTGATCCGCAGCGAAAAAACCCTCAACAGTGCGACAAATGTCTGCCTTGATAATAAAATGGGCATTTCAGACCTGGTAGATATTTTTGAAGAGGTGTTGGGAAAGAAAGCAGTCAGAATACTTGCCGATAAAGGTGCAGACTATGATGTCGATAATACCACCTTCTTGTCTTTTCTTTCAGAAGTAGAATATTCAGGAAGCAAAAGATACAATCACGACCTGATAAAAAAATATTATAGCGGAAGGCTATAACTGCTGGAATAAAAATATCTATTTAAGTTGTTTCAACAGCTCCTCGCACTTTTTCTTCGCGTCCTTGTTATCGTCATCCGTAGCGGGCAGCTCGATCGCTTTCTGCAGCCAGGTCTTGGCATAGGCGTCCTTGCCCATATCGTGGTAGGTCACCGCCAGCTCGTACTGGTGCAGTATGTACTTGGGCTCGTACACGATCGCGTTCTGAAAGGCCTTCACGGCCTCCTCGTAAGATGCCCCCGTGGGCACCCCCCCGTAAAAAGCGTTGATCATGGTCTTTTCAAAGCCGCTGAAACCGGCTATAGTGCGGTGCCACCGGCCAAGGATGTGGTATGCACCCGCATGCTTGGGGTTTAAGGCTATGGCCTTATCGCATTCGCCCTTGATCAGCTTGGAGTTGGCGATCTTCTGGCTCGAGCTGGCGTTCTCATTGATGCGGCCAAGCGCCAGGGCATAGGCGTAATGCGCCTCCGCATTCTTGTCGTTCAGCTTGATGGCCTTTTTAGCCAAATACTCCGCTTTGCGGTAATAGCTAAGTTTTTCCTGGTCGGTGGCCAGCGTATTGCCCACCTTCGAATAGAAATAACTGCCGTTGGCCAGGTAATCTGCATTGGATGAATCGGCCTTCATCAGCTTCTGGAAGGTGGCCAGGCCATTCTTATTATCGCGCTTTACGCGGTATTCCAGCCCCAGCTTGTAGAGCTCATCATTGGTCTGAAAGGCGTAGCTCAGCACCAGGACCACTATCGCTGAAAGTTGAAATGCTGTTCTCATATCAGTTTCGTATTTACGGGTTAAACTCAGAAGGCGCGGCTGATCCCGATGATCCACCTGAACTTGACAAACTCCCCGTTGTCCGTAGCTGGTATGCGGTTCAGGAAAAGCGGCATATCGAATCGTATAGTGAGGGGATTGACCGTTTGCAGGGGGCCCCACCTGCGAATGGTCAGTGCCGTACCCAGGCCCGCATCAGCGCGAAATTCGCTTAGCGTAAGGTCTTCATAATAATTGTTGTAATTGATCAGGCCTATATCCCCGAACAGGTACATATTCAGCTTGAAGGTGGTCTTCAGCCAATAGGAGAATTTCAGGAAGCCGTAATGCCTGTAAGCGAATTTCGAGTAGCGCTTGCGCTTGAATAGCTGCTCGAACTCCAGCTCGGCATTGAACGAGGCTCCGCTTACGCCCTTGTAGGCAAAACGGATATTCCCGTCAGGCAGGCCCTCGGGCGCCAGGTAACCGGCATATCCGCGCAGGTTGAGTCCCCCGCCCGCGTGAAAATGATTGGTCGAAGCCCCGTAGCCCACCCACTCCATAGGGAAAAAGCCCTGGGACCGCGTGAACTTATTATCCATCAGCTCCTCCGGGCTGGCGCCTGCCAGGTACAACTGCGATTCGCTGGGCCAGTACTTGCCCGTGCCGTATTGCATAAAAAAGCGCGTATTGAACTTCAGTTTTTTACCCAGGTTGTTCCGGTTGACCACCGACAGCGCAATGGCCGAATAGTCGTAGGAGCTCATCAACGTGGAAGAGCGCAGGCTGAGATCGATTATACCGTTCCCGTACGAGTAGTTGTACTTATGCTCAAGGCCTAAGGTGAGCGTATTGTTAAGCTGGTTGACCTGCCACCCGCTGGGATACAGCAGGTAATACAGATCCGTGCTGTCCTTGCGGATCATGGACTTGAACGACACATAGATCCTGTCCTTGCCCGACCTGCTTTTTTTATCCAGTCCCGCCTGGTACAGGTTCAGCCCATCGAGCAGGCGCACATCGAAATTCACGGATGAATTCTTGCTGAACTTGTCCGTGGGCGTGCGGTACTGCATGCTGAACGAAATATCATCGAACTTGTTGATGCGCTTGCCCGTATCCAGGTTACTTTGCACCAGGCCTGAATTGAACCATACACTGGCATCGAAAATATTCTTATAGTTCGCGAACCCGCCATTGAGGTTCAGTCCCAGCTTGATGCCGTCATAGCCATTGTACCAGAAATCCGGTGCGTACTGCAGGCGGTATTCCTTCCACGAGGGCATGTTCCATATTTTGGAGTCGAAACGGTAATCGATCGGCACCTTCAGGCTGTTGTTCAGCATGTTCACATCGGCCAGGCGGTGCGTGGGATCGATGATCACCTCCTTGATACCGGCCGGTATCTTCACGGTGGCCTGGTACCCGATCTGTACCTTGTCCCAGCCGATCCAGCGCGGCAGCACCACCGCATCGGTCTTCTTTACGAACCACCCGTTGGGAATATGGAACTTATGCACCGAATCGTTCTTGTCGATCACGATGAAATCGATCGGCATTTGCATGCGCCCCAAGCGCTCGAACCCGATGACGTATTCACCCGGGGTATCGCCTTTCTTATACCCGTCAACCTTATAATCGATCGTTTTATAGGTATCTATCCACTGGTCGAAGAACCAGTTCAGGTCTACTTTGGTGTATTCGATCATGGCCGCTTTCCAGTCTTCCACATAAGGATGGCACATCTTCCATTTCTCCACGTAATACTGCATAGCCTTCAGGAAAAGCTCATCGCCCAGCACGTACTGCAGGTTATAGAGCATGACCGCGGTCTTCATATATACCTGCCGGTAGCCCCCTCCGTGCCGCAGCGCCCCGTTGAAAGCGGCCGAGTGCGTGTTCAGGACGGTCTCATCGCCCTGGATGGCATCGAACATATAGCCATTATACACCTCTGAATTACGCACATAGTCGGTATCCATGTGGGCTACCACGTATTTATTCTTCGGCAGGTTACGCACCCGCGCCTTCCCGTCAATCTTCTCGTAGGCCCAGCAGGTAAGGAACTGCGTAAAGCCCTCATCGAGCAGGGCGCGGTAGGTCTCGTTGGTGCCTACCATACCGTAGAACCAGTTATGTCCCACCTCGTGCGCCAAAAGGTCGCGGTAGTCGGGATCATACCCCCCATCTAGGGTGAGCATGGGATATTCCATGCCGTCACGCGCATCGGCCACCACCATCTTAGGGTACGCGTACATGCCGAAATCCTCCGAATACACCTGGATCACCTTGGCCGTATAGCTGGCCGCGTTCTGCCAGCGCGAAGCCACGCCCTCCTGGGCCAGGGCAACGACCTGTACGCCATTCCACCAGGCCTCGCCTATGCGATAGGTAGGATCGGCTGTCCATGCGAAGTCGTGCACGTTCTCCGCGTGGTAATACCAGGTCTTCCGTACCGTGCTGTCGTACGGAATGATGACTGAAGGAGCCGAGTTGAATGGCTTGTCCTTGAAGTTTTTGATATCGAGCTTGGCGCGCAGGTCGTCAGGCAGCACCTCTTTCCTGTTAAGCAGGGTGCCGGTGGCCTCCACGATCATGTTATTGGCAAAGGTCAGCTCCACATCGTATGTCCCGAAATCCCCATAAAACTCTTTCTCCAGGTGCTGGTCGGTATCCCAGCCCATCTTACGGTCATACACCGCTATGCGGGGATACCAGTGCACACCGTCATAGTGCTTGTTGTTGCCATAGCTGTAGAACATCTTCATGCGCCTGCGCATGGGCGTGTTGTTCTGGAAATAGGTCTTGAAGTCGATGCTGAAGGTGATGCTCTCACCGCTCTTAAGCGGCTGATCGAGGAATACCTTCAGGATGGTATTGTCCAGCTCTGTTTTCAGCTCTTTGCCCCCTGACTGCATCTTGGAAACGACCGTCCCAAGCTTTTGCGCCTCGTAATGGCCGTACTTGGGGAATACGCCATTATTGTTCTGAAGGTCCTCGTAATAGGAACCCGGGGTAAAAGCGTTCTGGTACAGGTGAAAGAAAACAAAGCCCAGCTCATCGGGCGAATTGTTCCAGTAAGTCAGTTCCATCGAGGCGGTGATGATATCGGTCTTCTCATCGATATTCGCCTTGATATGATAGTGCACATCCTGCTGCCAGTAGCCGGGAAAGGGCGGGCGGTTCTTCCAGTAATGCGGGTTATCCTTGGTCCTGTATTTGCTTTCGGGGAAAACGACCTGCGCCTGACCCCACAGGGAGAGTGACAAAAAAACAAAAACGTAAAAACGCTTCATAAGCTATGCTTTGATAAAAAAGAGTAACGAAGGTAGGAATTTTTTCGGGCACGGCTGTGCCGCCCGTCCTTGCATAAATGATACCTTTGCGCGTCTGATCAAAAAGGGATGGAGCGCTAAAATGGCAAAGAAAGAAGATCTTCCCAAGGTAAAGCTGACCCGCGACTCGCTGCGAAAAGCAGCGCGCATTTTCGGCTTTATCGGCAGGCATAAGTGGAAATTCTTCCTGGGCATGTTCTTCCTGGTAGGCACCGGTGCCGCAGCACTTATCTTTCCCAAGCTGATGGGCGACCTCATGGGCCTTATCGGGAAAAGCGACTCGGCCGATGCCCTGCTCGGTGTCGCCAACACGGTTGGAATACAACTGCTTATCCTTTTTGCCGCGCAGGCCGTGTTCTCCTTTTTCCGGGTCCTGCTCTTCGTGAACGTTACGGAGAACATGCTGAAAAGCCTGCGGCAGGCCGTTTATGCGCGGCTCATCCGCATGCCGATGAGCTTTTTTTCACAGCGGCAGGTGGCCGAGCTGAACAGCAGGGTGAGCGCTGACATATCGCAGATACAGGAAACCTTCACCACCAGTATCGCGGAATTCCTGCGCCAGAGCATGATCATTATCGGGGGAATAACCATTATCTGTTTCACCTCGTACCGGCTCGCCCTGGTCATGCTCAGCATCATCCCCGTGTTGGCCATCATTACCGTTTTCTTCGGCCGGAGGATACGGAACATTTCGCGAAACGTGCAGGATAAGGTGGCTGAATCGAATGTGATCGTAGGCGAAAGCCTGCAGGGCATCAGCAACGTGAAATCATTTACGAACGAGACCTATGAAACCGCGCGTTACAACCGGGTGACCAGCGAGATCGTAAGGCTGGCCATGAAAGGAGGCATTGCGCGGGGGGCTTTCTTTTCGTTCATCATATTCTGTCTTTTTGGCGCCATTGTTTTCATCATCTGGTACGTGGTAAAGCTCAAAGTGGATGGGGTTATCGCACCGGAAGATATGATGTCATTTTTGTTCTATACCGTTATGGTGGCCGGCTCGATAGGCGGCCTTCCTGAACAATATGCCCAGATTCAGCGGGCAGTTGGCGCCACCGAGCGGGTGTTCGACCTGCTGGAAGAAGGTACCGAGAACATAGACCTGGACCACAAGCCCGAAGTATTGAAACGTTTTGCGGGCGAGGTGGAGTTCAGGGATGTTTCGTTCAGTTATCCTTCGCGTAAGGATTTTACCGTGCTCAGATCCGTTTCATTCAAGGCGCTGCCGGGCCAGACCATAGCGCTGGTGGGGCCCAGCGGATCCGGCAAGTCCACCATCGCATCGCTCATCCTGCGCTTTTACGATCCCGTTTCCGGCCAGGTCATCATCGATGGGAAGAACTCGCTCGACTACCCGCTTACCGAGCTGCGCTCGCAGATGGCCATCGTGCCGCAGGATGTGCTGCTGTTCGGGGGCAGCATACGCGAGAACATTGCCTATGGACGGATCAGCGCCAGCGAGGCCGAGATCATCGAGGCGGCCAAAAAAGCCAATGCCTACGATTTTATCATGAGCTTCCCCGAACGGTTCGAGACGAAAGTGGGAGAGCGCGGCATCCAGCTCTCGGGAGGCCAAAGGCAGCGCATCGCCATAGCCAGGGCGGTGCTCAAAGACCCTTCCATACTCATCCTCGATGAGGCTACCAGCTCGCTCGACTCCGAATCCGAACGGCTGGTGCAGGAAGCGCTGGAAAAGCTGATGGTGGGGCGCACCTCGTTCGTGATCGCGCACCGGCTGAGCACCGTTCGTAATGCCGACCGCATTGTGGTGATCGATAAGGGAGAGGTGCGCGAAACGGGTACGCACGAGGAGCTGATCCGGATAGAAGACGGCATTTACCGCAGCCTGACCCGCCTCCAGCTTGAACTGGATTAATCGTCCAGCTTTTTTAAATTGCGTTCAATGTATTTATCGGTAGGCAGGAGCGAATCCTGTATGCGCTTGGCATAGTGAATGCTGTCAACGATCTCCTTTTGTTTCTCCTCGACAATCAGCTTCTGCATCTCCACCGTTTTTTTCTGCTCTTCTATGATGGCTTTCTGTTTTTGAGTTACGCGGAGCGAACGGAAGACGAAAGCCGCAAACACCAGCACCAGCGCCAGGCCTAGGCCCGTAAACAGTATGGTGATGTTCTTCTTACGCGCTTCAGCCTCGGCAATAACATTCTTTTTATCCTGCTCGGCCTTAGCCAGCGCCTCCTTCTTTTCAAATTCATACTGGAGCTGCTTTTTCAGGGCCGATTTTCGTATCTCTACGTTATTCGCGCTATCGGTCATTTGCTTGAACAGCTCATGCATCTCAAGCGCCTCTTTATACCTGCCCTGGGCTTTGTACACCCGGCTGAGGCGCTCGCTCGCATTTCTTATCAGGTCGAGGCTGGCCGCTTCCCTGCCTATCTTCAGCGAACGGCTGCAATACTCCTCCGCGCGCTTATAATCCTTCTTTATGAAATAGGCGCTTCCCATATAATACAGGGAATGGCATATCCCGTTCTTGTCCACCAGCTCCTCGCTGATCTCAAGCGATTGCCGGTAATAATCGAGCGATTTTTCCAGGAACTCATCCCTGACCGGGTCGCTTTTCTCCCTTTCTGCCAGCGTATAGAAAACAAAACCTATATTATTGAGGGTCGAGGCGATCCACCGCTTGCCACCGATCTCCTTGCGTATGTTAAGCGAACGTATGAAGTATTCCAGGGCCTTATCGGGATGCGTGCGTATGTAATCCACACCCAGGTTGCTCAGCGATTGCGCGATGCCTTCCTTATCACCGATCTCTTCACGAAGCTTCAGCGCCTTATGGTCGTATTCCAGCCCTTTCGCATGTTCATTCAGGGAAAAATAGATGACCGCTATGTTGCTCAGCGCGTAGGCCTGGCCTTTTTTATCACCCGACTCCTCCTTTATCCTCAGCGATTCGAAATAAAGCTCCAGGGCTTTTTCCAGCATGCCCTGCCGCTTATATACCACGCCCAGGTTGTTCAGGGTGGAAGAAAGGCCCTGCTTATCGCTGATCTGCCTTTGTATGTCAAGCGCCCTGAGATAGTAATCGAAGGCCTTTTCCTCCTGCCCTTCAACGCTGTACAGGTATCCCAGGTTATTCAGCGCCAGCGCTTCGTATTTCCTGGTTCCTATAGCGGAGGCCTGCTGCTGCAAACTGTCCCAGAACCCTTTGCGGAAGATAAGACCCGCCTCCCCGATCTCGTATTTCAGGCGCACCTTCACCGAATCGTGCTGCGCGGCACCGAGCAGGGCATAAAGCGAATCCAGCTTCTTTTTCTGGGCAGGGCAGCAGAACGAGATCAACGCAAACAGAAAGGCTGTGAGCTTTTTCATCTTCCGAAAGATAAGAGAAAGCCGTATTGCCCGGCCTAAAGCATGCTGGGAATGTGTATGCCGCTATAAATGAGGGATTTGCAAATTCGCTCCTTCGTTATGGAATTTCTGCCGGCAATGAATCTATATCATGTTAACACGGAAGTGATGCCCTTACGCTTCACCTAAAACCTAAAGACATGAAAAGAATAAAGATCACCCTCATTGGGTTTGCGGCTGTATCGGCCATCATGCTGCCTCTTCTCTCAAGCACCAGGCAGAGCGTTGCTAACGCTAAACCGAAAGGATGCGTATTCAAGACCATTTTCGGGGAAGAGGAAACCCTGGATTCGGCCTTTTTCTTTAAAACGCCAGAAAAGGTGGAGAGCTCGCTCGACAAAGCGCTGGCATTCATCATGAAGGCGCAACAGAATAACGGAGGCTGGGGGGCCGGCCTGAGCTCCAAGCAGAACATCCTCGATCCGCACGCGGTAAAGACCGATCCGGCTACCACCGCCATGGTGCTGATGTCATTGCTGCGCACGGGTAATACCCTTCAAAAAGGCGCATACAGCACGCAGGTCAGCACGGGGCTGGAATACCTGCTCAAATCAGTAGAAACCTCCGATCCCAACAGCAGTACGATAACCAAGGAAACCGGCACGCAGATACAGGCCAAGCTGGGCTACAACATTGATGTGGTGCTGACCGCGCAACTGCTTTCGAACATGGTGGAATACGTAGAGCATGACCAGGCCCTGAAAAAGCGCGTGACCGATAACCTGCAGGTTTGCGTGAACAAGATCCAGAAGACCCAGTCAGGCAACGGCAGCTTTTCGGGAGGCAGTTGGGCTGGCGTACTTCAATCCTCATTCGCGAGCTCAGCGCTGGAGTCGGCTTACGAACAGGGAATAAAGGTAGATACCGTTGTTTTGAAAAAATCGCAGCAGTACCAAACAAGTAATTATGATGTCAAAACAGGAATGGTAGACGCGAGTGACGGGGCCAGCATTGTGCTGTATTCCGTATCCAGCACCGTGCGCAATACCTCGGTCAATGCCAAGAAGGTGAAAAAGGACCTGGAAAAGGCCGAAAAAGAAGGCAAGATCAGCAGCAAAGATACCGTAGTGACCGCTGAAACGCTGCAAAAGATAGGTTATACCTCTACCGAGGCTCAGCAATACTCCACATCCTACAACGTGTACAATTCCGCTAAAAAAACCGCGCAGCAGGATAATGTGATGAAGGGTTTTGGCAATAACGGTGGAGAGGAGTACCTGAGCTTTTTGCAGACTGGCGAGTCGATGATCATCAACAAGGACAGCGACTGGAAGAAATGGTACGATAATATATCGGGGCAAATTCTTTCTTACCAGAACAATGACGGAAGCTGGAACGGGCATCACTGCATCACCAGCCCGGTCTTCTGTACCGCTACGGCCATGCTGATCCTGTCGGTGAACAACGATGTGGAGCGCCTGGCTAAAATGGGTAAGTAAAAGATGAATTTAGATAAAGAGCCGCGGCCGCTGGGTTGCGGCTTTTTATTTTCCGAACAGGCGGGGCCATAGGCCTGTCTTCTCCTCTCTGAGGTCAAGGCCATGCAGCGCCTTTTTGAAATCGGCTGCAGTTGAATAGCGCTCGTCTTGGCCTTTCCGGAGCAAACGCACCAATTCACCACGGGGGTATTTGTTAGGCGGCTTGACAAAATGGTGCCTGGCCGCGGCCTTTTGTAAAACGGAGAACAAGGATTGAGGAATTTTTTTATCCGGTTTCAGAGGTTGATTAATCATCAGGTGCATAAGCATTTCAGGATGCTCATGAGCGAAAGGCCGCTTACCGGTCATACATTCGTACAAAGTAAGTGCAAGGCTGTAAATATCTGAAGTAGCATTGACCGCTTCTCCGCAATTCAGCACCTGCTCAGGTGGCGAGTAGATCAGTGAAAATGGCGTTCGCTCATTTTCCTCTGACTCTATTTTGGCCAGCCCCAGGTCGATGAGCTTTACCGTTTCACCGTTTACGATAACATTCTGCGGGCGAATATCGCGGTGTACCACGCCTTGCCTGTGCAGGTAATCCAGCGCGTCCAGCACTTTTGACGCAATAGCTATCAGCCCCTTCACATCAGTACGGTTCTCGTGAAGCGGCCTCCCTTCCGCGTATTCCCGCACCAGGTAAAGGTCTTCGCCCGAGCGAAAGGCTTCTATGCATTTCACCAGGCCGGGATGGTCTGAAGGCACGCGCAGCTCTCCCAAAAAGCGCCTGACCGCGTTCTCATCCCGCTTCAGTGCGGGAACCAGCATTTTTACGACCACGCGCTGCCCTTTGCTGTTCCTGGCCAGGTAAGAGGTGCCGAATTTTCCTTTTGCACGCAAAACATCCGCGCGTTTGCCGGGATCAAAAGCATAGGTGTCGTATTTGCCTGATAGCTGCATGGGCTTAAGCAGGAAGGTATACGAGCTTCTTGGTCTCAAAGAATTCCTCGGAGAAATAATCGGTAAGAGCCTCCACTTTCGCGTCAGGGAAATTTCTCAGCTCTTTTTCCAGGTCACCGCCCTTGAGATACAGTATACCGTTCTTTATCGCATTGAAGCTTTTGTGGGCGATTTTACCGCGCACCCAGCCGTAAAACTCATCCAGGTCGGTCACCGCGCGGCTTACGATGAAATCGAACCGCTCTTTTATTGTTTCGGCACGCACATGTGCGGTACGGATGTTCTTCAACCCGAGCGCGGCCGCAACTTCGTTCACCACTTTGATCTTCTTGCCTATGGAGTCGACCAGGAAAAAATCGGTTTCGGGGAACAGGATGGCCAGCGGAATACCCGGGAAACCCCCTCCCGTACCCACGTCCATGACCTTCGTTCCTTTTTTGAAGGAAACGAACTTCGCGATGGCCAGCGAATGCAGCACATGGCGCTCGTAAAGCTGGTCTATATCCTTGCGCGAGATCACATTGATCTGCGCGTTCCAGTGCGCGTACAGCTCGTACAGCCTGGCGATCTGCCCTTTTTGCGTTTCGGTAAGAGAAGGAAAATACCTGTAAATAATATCCGCCCCGGAATGCATGGGTTGTTCAGAGCCTGTCCTTGGAATTCTTGAGCATGGCCTGCAGGAACTCGCGCGCGCGGAAGAGCTGCGCCTTTACCGTGCCCACGGGCAGGTCCATCTCGGCCGATATCTCTTCGTACGACATTTCCTCGAAATAACGCAGCTCGATCAGCCTGCGGTAACGCGGTTTCAGCTTTTCCACCACGGCCCGCAGCAGGTCAACCTTCTGCTTGCGCATGATGTTCTCCTCGGGGGTAAGCCCCTCCGACCGTATATCGAGGCTCACCTCCCCGCCCTCCTCGTTCTCAATGGGCTTATTGAGCGACAGGGTACCCAGCTTCTTTTTGCGTATGTAGTCGATGCAATTATTGGTAGCGATCTTGAAAAGCCAGGTGCTGAACGCGTAATTAGGGGTGTACTGGTGCAGGCGTTTGAAGGCCTTACCGAAGGCCTCTATGGTAAGGTCCTCGGCATCGTCCTTATCGTTGATCATCTTCTGCAGCATGAAGAACACCGCATCGCGGTAACGGTCCATCAGCTCGGCATAGGCCTTCTGGTCGCCTTTCTGCAGCGCCTGCTTCACCAGCTTATAATCGTGAAAAGCCTTTTCCGTCAGGTTTTGCCTTATTTCATCCTCCATTTATTTCTCCTTACAAACAGGTTCGATACCGTTAAAAACGGGTAAAAAAACATCAGCATCAGCTCATACAGCGGAGCGAGAACAAGAAGATCCTTTTCTCCAAGCCGCTCCATAGACTTTTTAAAGATAAGCATTTGTACCAACAAACGGAAAAAAAACATTCCCGGTACGATGAAAAGGTAATGGGGAACACCCCCGGATGCCATGGAAAGCGCAAAGCCGCCAAAGAAGAGCCACTGGCTCAGGCCGATCATGTAAAGGCGGAACTTTGTCTTGAAGTTATAGAAGCGGAAAGTGGTCACGTGCCTCTGCTTCTGTATCAGCCAGCTTTTGAAGGTCTTCTTAACGCGTGAGATCGTGTGGCTGTCCACCGCGATCTCGATCTTCGAGTTCCTTTTGGTGGCCGCCTCGTTCACAAAAAGGTCATCATCGCCCGACTGGATATGATAGTGCGAGGCAAAACCCTTCATTTTGAAGAAAAGCGATTTCTTATAGGCCAGGTTGCGGCCTACGCCCATATAAGTGCGGCCGGCCAGGCAGAAAGAAAGGTATTGCTGGGCAATATGAAAGGCATCGAACCGGATCAGCCTGTTCAGGAAACCCGGGCGCCTTTCATAACCTCCGTAACCCAGCACGATCTCGGTCTCGCCCTTGAAATGTTCCATCATGTTGCGCAGCCAGTCTTTGCTGTTGGGCTTGCAGTCGGCATCGGTAAAGAGCAGGTGCTCGTTTGCGGCACCTTTAATGCCGACCATCACCGCGAACTTCTTGCCGTGCGCATAATACTCGTCCTCCTTGATCGTGACCACTCTCAGCCGCGGATGCTTTTTGGCGAACTCCTTGAGCACATCGCCCGTATTATCGAACGAACAGTCGTTGACCACCACCACCTCGAAATCGGGATAATCCTGGGTCAGGACCGCTGGCAGGAACTCCATCAGGTTGTCGTCCTCGTTGCGTGCGCAGATCACGATGCTGGCGGGAGGAGTGAACGACTCCGTCCTCGGCTTTTTGTAAAAGGCCAGGCGGCTGTAGATGCCCAGGTAATACCAGAGCTGCACCAGGAACCCGAAACAAAAGCAGGCAAAGATCACCAGTCCGGCTGTGATTTCGGGTAATTGCATGGCTTCAAAAGTAGGCCGGCCCCATTCTGCCTTTTGCCGTATCTTTGGCCGGATTTAAACAAAGTAATTAACAGGGTCAGCAGTACGGCTGGCAGGCAGGGGAAGCTGTAAGCAAAGCGGGTGCAATTCAGGATAGAACATACCGACAAGGGATCGCATGCGCGGGCGGGCGTGATCCGCACCGCACATGGGGATATCCCTACGCCTGTTTTCATGCCGGTGGGCACTGCGGGAACGGTTAAAGCGGTTCACCAGCGCGAGCTGGAGCTCGACATCGGTGCGCGGATCATTTTGGGCAATACCTATCACCTTTTCCTGAGGCCCGGAACACAGGTGCTGGAACAGGCCGGTGGATTGCATAAGTTCATGAACTGGCAGAGGCCCATCCTGACCGACAGCGGTGGTTACCAGGTGTATTCGCTTGCCGCATCGCGGAAAATCAAAGAAGAGGGAGTAAAGTTCTCATCGCACATTGACGGATCAAGGCACCTGTTCACCCCGGAAAACGTGATCGACATACAGCGCAGCATCGGGGCCGATATCATCATGGCCTTTGACGAGTGCACGCCCTACCCCTGCGAATACGCTTACGCGAAGAAGTCGATGGAGATGACCCACCGCTGGCTGAAGCGCTGCTGCGAACGATTCGATTCGACCGAGGCCCGTTACGGGTATGAGCAAGCCCTTTTCCCTATCGTGCAGGGCAGCGTTCACAGGGACCTGCGCATCCTCTCTGCCGAGACCATCGCTTCATACAACCGCGAGGGCAATGCCATAGGCGGATTATCCGTTGGCGAGCCGGAGGAAGAGCTGTACGCCATGACGGAGGCCGTGTGCGCTGTCCTGCCTGAAGACAAGCCGCGCTACCTGATGGGTGTGGGCACGCCATGGAACATACTGGAGGCGATCGCCCTGGGAGTGGATATGTTCGACTGCGTGATGCCTACGCGTAACGCGCGCCATGGCCTGCTGTTCACCCGGGAAGGGATCATCAATATACGGAACGAGAAGTGGAAAAGCGATTTTTCTCCGCTCGATGAACACGGAACAACTTTTGCTGACAAGAGCTACAGCAAGGCCTACCTGCGCCACCTGATGCATGCCCAGGAGATACTGGGCGCACAGATCGCTACCCTGCATAACCTGGGTTTCTATATCTGGCTGGCGAACGAGGCCAGGGCCAGGATAGCCGAAGGCGCCTTTGCGGAGTGGAAGAGCAGGATCATACCTCAACTGAAAACACGGCTCTGAACGGGATGAAGATCATCGACCGCTATATCATCCGTAAGTTCCTGGGAACCTTTTTCCTGGCCATTACGCTCATCATGATGATCGTGGTGGTGTTCGACCTTTCTGAGAAGATGGGCGATTTTATCGAGAAATCCCCTCCCCTCGAAGCGATCCTTTTCGATTATTACAAAAATTTTATCCCTTATTTTGCCAACCTGTTCAGCCCCCTGTTCTGTTTCATCGCGGTGATCTACTTTACCTCACGCATGGCCTCCCGCACCGAGATCGTGGCCATACTCAGCAGCGGGGTAAGCTTTTACCGCCTGCTTTTCCCTTTCCTGCTTTCCGCCTTTTTTCTCTCACTGCTTTCGCTTTACCTGAGCAACTTCGTTATCCCGCACGCCAACCTTCACCGTATCGCTTTTGAAGATGCCTATATCAATAACCCTTACTACAACAGCGAGATCAACATTCACAGGCAGGTGAGCCCCGGCACCTTCATTTACTTCAACAGCTACAACACCACCGAAGACAAAGGCTACCAGTTCTCGATGGAGAAGATCAGCAACGGCAACCGTTACTGGTACCTGCGCTCGGACGATGTGCGCTGGGACAGCGTAAAGAACAAGTGGACCATACGCAATTATTTCATACGCGAGATCAGCGGCACGGCCGAAAAGGTCCGTAAAGGAGAAACGCTGGATACCATCCTGCCTTTTTCGGCCAGCGACTTTGGTGAGCGCCCGCGCAGCATTGAGACCATGGACTGGAAGGAGGCCCAGAACTTCATCGAGAAAGAAAAGCTGAGGGGCTCGCAGGACCTGGAAAAGTACAGGGTAAAGGTACAGGAGCGCTTTGCCTATCCCTTTGCCACCATTATACTTACCATCATCGCTGTGGCGCTGGCCAGCCGCAAGGTGCGCGGGGGCATAGGGCTGCATCTTGGCCTGGGGTTCGGGATCGCATTCTCCTACATCCTTTTCATGCAGATCGCGATCAATTTCTCCATCAAAGCGGGCGTGCCTGCCCTCATTTCGGTGTGGATACCCAACCTGCTCTACCTGGTCCTGGCCATTTACCTGCTGCGCAGGGCCCCCAAATGATCAGAGCCCTCCCTCCCAGGTGAAATACCCGCTGAACTCTTTCCGCAGGTCGGTCTTATGGGAAAAGATGCCGTACACGGCCGATCCGCTGCCGCTCAAAGACGCGTAGAGGGCGCCCAGGGAATAAAGCTTTTCCTTCACCCCGGCTATGGCGGGGTATTTCCTGAACACGCTTTCCTCGAAATCGTTCTTCACTTTGCCCTTCCATTCCCCGGGAGGCAATGAAAGAACATCGTCAGCCAGCGAGCGGGAAGCCTGCTGCGGCCGGATGAGGTGAAACGCCTCCTTCGTGTCCACATGAATATTGGGATAAACGATGACCAGGTGATAGCCGCTGAGATCGAGCTGTATGTTCTCGAAATCATCGCCACGCTGGGTGACGAAGGAAGGCTTATTGGAGATAAAAAAGGAGCAATCGCTGCCCAGCCTGCGCGCATACTCGTGGATCTCGCCCCAGGCGATCCACAGCCCGAACTGATCATTGAGCAACTTGATAAAAAAGGAAGCGTCAGACGAGCCTCCCCCCAGGCCCGCCCCGATCGGGATGATCTTATGCAGATGCACCCTGATGCCGGGCAGCTCATAGTCCCTGCGTACCATATGATACGCGCGCACACAAAGATTTTCTTCCGGCTTACCCGGGATCGGAATTCCTGATGGGGCGAACTCAATCCCCTCCCTGTCGCTTTCCACCACTTCCAGGATATCGCGCAGGCCAACAGGATAAAAAACACTTTCTATATTATGGAAACCGTCAGCGCGCTTCTCTACGATATTCAGGCCCAGGTTGATCTTCGCATTGGGGAAAGTTATCATATCGGCAGGGGACTACCCGCCAAAGTTAAACCTAAACTCAAAACGCTGAACCCTTGTCCAAAAATTATTACTTTAGCCATCCCAAAACAGAAACGGATGAATTACCTCGATTTTGAAAAGCCAATACAGGAACTGGAAGAAGAGCTGGAAAAGGTGAGGAAGACCGGTGAGAAGACCAAGGCAGACGTGAGCGGGCTCATCCAGGAGCTGGAGAAAAAGATTGCGGAAACCCGAAAAGACATCTATAGCAAGCTGACCGCATGGCAGCGCGTGCAGGTAAGCCGGCATCCTGACCGGCCGTACACGCTCGCATACATCGAACACATGACCAGCGGCACTTTCCTGGAGCTGCATGGCGACCGTACGGTGAAGGACGATAAGGCCATGGTAGGAGGCTTTGGCGAGGTGGATGGGCAAACCATCATGTTCATCGGGCAGCAGAAAGGCATTAATACCAAAATGCGCCAACTGCGTAATTTCGGCATGGCCAACCCCGAAGGCTACCGCAAGGCCCTGCGGCTGATGAAGCTGGCCGAAAAGTTCAACAAGCCCGTGGTCACGCTGATCGATACCCCGGGCGCCTACCCCGGCCTGGAAGCCGAAGAAAGGGGGCAGGGCGAGGCCATTGCGCGGAACCTGTATGAAATGTCGAGGCTGAAAGTACCCGTGATCTGCATCATTATCGGGGAAGGGGCCTCCGGGGGAGCGCTGGGCATTGGCGTTGGCGACCGCGTGCTTATGCTCGAGAACACCTGGTACTCGGTGATATCGCCCGAATCCTGCTCGTCTATCCTCTGGAGGAGCTGGGAAAAGAAAGAGATTGCGGCCGAGGCGCTCAAGCTGACCGCTGAGGATATGCTCAAGAACAAGCTTATTGACGGCATCATTCCCGAACCGCTGGGCGGGGCGCACATCAGACCGGATGAGGCTTTTGAAAATGTGAAGCAGGCCATTCTCAGCCACCTCTCGCAGCTTAAACAACTGAATACCGATGAGATGGTCCGTCAGCGCATCGCCAAGTTCTGCTCCATGGGCGTGGTGATGGAGGGTTGATATTTTTTTAATTGTTCAATACCTAACGATCATATATTTGTCCCAACTAAACACAAAACACATGTTTGCCACCCGAATCATCACTGCCATTGCCACCGTTGCAATGCTTTCTGCCTGCGGAGGAGAAAAACCGCATAATATTGACGATGACCGAGAAGTAACGACCGATACCGTTGACGCCACCGTTGCGCTGGATATCGGCATCATGCGCGCCAAAATGCCTATGGCCAGCGAGCTGGGAAAGAAACTGGCCGCTGCCGGGGTGAACTATAATAAAGCCCTTCTGAACCCATCCTCCAAAGCCAGCAGCTATTCCACCAAATACCAGCAGGCGCTGGGCATGGGCGCTTACGGCATGGACCTGGGTTATGCAGCCGCCTTCAACCAGAAGGCCGATGTGACCGAATACCTGGGCGCCATGGGTAACCTCTCCAAAGGCCTGGGCATTGATGTGATTTTCAACCCCGAGTTCGTAGAGCGCATGATCAAGGCGGTAGGCAGCAGCGACTCGCTCGACATCATGATCGATAAGGCCTATGACCGCGCGGAAAGGAACATGCAGAGCAATGCCCGCGTTCAACTGGCCGTGCTGATGATAGCCGGAGGATGGATAGAAGGAATTTATGTTACGGCTGAGCAGATCAACTCCAAGAAGGACGATCCCAAGGTGGCCCCTCTTTACCACGACATCTACGACCACTGCAGCAGCCTGCAGTACATCAACGAAATGCTGGACGCCTATAAAGGCAACCCTGACCTGGAAAAATTCCGTGCCGAGCTGGCCCCTTATACGGCCGTGATCAAGTCGGTTGGCGACAATCCCAATTTCGGTGCGGGCCCCGCATTCGATAACCTGTATAAAGCGATAAAGGAGCTGAGAGGCAAGCTGTATTAAGATCAGATCAGACCCTTAAACTAAAAAAGCCCCTGCCGGGCGGCAGGGGCTTTTTTTATGGTATCCCTTTCTTCAATAAATGAACAGCTCGTAGGGCAGGCGCGCCTGGATGCCTTTCATCTTCAGCACCTGCTGCAACTGCCTGTAGTGTTCGTACTGCTCTCCCAGCTCTTTCCTGATCGCAGCGCTGGCCGACTCCTCACCGCTGAGCTGCTTCATAAACTCCTCGAAAGGCTCTTTCTGCTTGGGTAGCCAGATCAGCTTGTATTCCTTCACTTTGGCCAGGTCAGCGGCATACTTAATGGCATCATTGATGCCACCCAACTGGTCGACCAGGCCTATCCTCAGGGCATCCGTCCCGCTCCATACCCTGCCCTGGCCTATGCTGTCGATCTCGGCAGTGGTCTTTTTCCGGCCATCGGCCACGCGTTTGATGAATTGCCTGTACACATCTTCCACGCCATTCTGTATCACCAGGCTTTCGGCCTCCGTGACCGGGCGGTTGAGCCGGCCCAGGTCCGAATACCGGTTGGTGTTCACCGTATCGAACGTGATACCGAGCTTGTTCTTGTAAAAATTCTGAAGGTTGGGCAGCACGCCAAACACACCTATGGATCCCGTAATGGTATTGGGCTGCGCAAAAATGCGATCCGCTGCGCATGCGATATAATATCCTCCTGAAGCGGCTACATCGCCCATGCTCACCACCACCGGCTTCACCTGCCTGGTCAGCACCACCTCGCGCCAGATCACATCCGATGCCAGCGCGCTTCCGCCAGGAGAGTTCACCCGCAGCACGATCGCCTTTACAGCCGAATCCGTACGCGCCTCGCGGATGGCTTTGGCGGTGCCTTCCGAACCGATGGTGCTCTCATCACCCTCCCCGCTCTCGATCGAGCCCTGGCAGATGATCACCGCGATCTTGTTCTTGACCAGTGCCGTCTTGAACTTCTTAGCGGGCGTTTTCACATACCGGTTAAGCGCGATGAAGGTCAGCTCTTTCTTCTTGTCGAGCTTGACGAGTTCTTTCAGCCTATCCACCACCTGGTCGTAATACAAGGTATCGTCAGCAAACTTATGCTCCACGCAGTCACCGGCATTCTGTATGGTCAGGTTACCGGCCATGCGCTCCAGGTCGGCCACCGCTATGCCCCTGGTCTGCTGAATGCCGTTCAGCACATGGTCCCAGAGGCTGTTGATGTACGTGGTGACCTGCTGGCGGTTGGCTTCGCTCATCTTATCGAGGAAGAAGGGCTCCACCGCGCTTTTGAACTTGCCGTGCTTGAATATCTGGGCCTCCACCTCCAGCTTGTCGAGCAAGCCCTTGAAGAACATGATCTGCGCGCTCAGGCCCTTGAACTCGATGAGGCCGTTCGGGTTCAGGTAGATCTTGTCGGCCGCAGTGGCCAGGTAATAGGCTTTCTGCGAGTAGATCTCGCCATAGCTCACCACGAACTTGCCGCTCTTTTTGAAATCGAGCAGGGCATTGCGGATCTCTTCCACCGTGGCAAAGCCGGGTGAGATGATGGACATATCGAGGTAAATGCCTTTGATATTATCATCGCTCTTGGCCTTTTCAATGCTTTCCATGATCTCCTTCAAACCAACCGGCTTTGCGGCACCGCTGCCGTCAAAACCTTCGAAGGGGTTCTTGGGTGATCGCTCGGGGATATCGAAGTTGAAAGACAGCTTCAGCACCGAATTGCTCTTCACCGTAACCGGCTTCTCCTTGGGAATGGCCGATACGATGATGATGATGAACACGATGAACAGCAGCACGATGGCGGCTATGGTCCCGAAGAATCCGGCAAGAAAACTTTTCATTTTACTTTTTTTTGGTTAGGACGAAGTGTATTGTTCCTTTGTTACAGGATGGCGAAGTTAAAAAAACTGTAGGTTTGGAACGTGAAATCAGGTACAAATGTTGCGCTGCTGCTGCTGGGCTCCAACCAGGGCGATCGCCTGGCTTTGCTGAACAGGGCGGAACAACTGATCGGGGAAAAGGCCGGCCCGATCGCAGCGCGTTCAGCGGTGTACGAAACAGCCGCCTGGGGCAATGAAGCCATGCCCCCTTTCCTGAACCGCGTGATCGGCATCCGAACCGCGCTGCAGCCCACCGCCCTGCTTGCCGCCCTGCTTGCGACCGAGCAGGAGCTGGGCCGCCTGCGCACGGACAAGAAGTGGCAGCAGCGCACCATCGATATAGACATTCTGTTCTACAACGATGAAGTGATCGAGGAACCGGGGCTGACCATACCTCATCCCTGGCTGCACCAAAGGCGGTTTACCCTGGCGCCCCTGGCCGAGATCGCGGGCGACCTGGTTCATCCCGTGCTCAAAAAAACCGTAAACCAGTTGCTGGCCGAGTGCCCGGACCGGCTGGAGGTGGCAAGATACCATGCGTTATGACTTTATTACCATAGAGGGCAATATCGGGGCGGGCAAGACCACGCTTGCATCGCGCCTGGCACAGGCCTATAAGGCCAGGCTTATCCTCGAAGAGTTCGAACACAACCCCTTTCTCCCAAAATTCTACAGCGATCCTGACCGGTATGCCTTTAAGCTGGAGCTTTCTTTCCTTTGCGACCGCTTCGAACAGTTGTGCAGCGAGTTCGCCAGGGAGCCGCAAACCCGGATCTCCGACTACTACTTCAACAAAACGCTGATCTTTGCCAGGGCCAACCTCAGCAGCCAGGAATTCATGGTATTTGAGAAGCTTTTCCGGGTCATGAGCGAACGCCTCCCCCGGCCCGGGCTCATCATCTTCCTCCGGCCGGCCACCCAGCGGCTCAAAGATAACATTGCCCGCAGGGGCAGGCAGTACGAGCAGGACATCCGGACCGAGTACCTGGAGCGGATACAGCAGGCCTATTCATCGTATCTGCAGGGGCAAAAAGAGGTCCCGGTGCTGCAGCTCGACCTGGTCAGCAGCAATTATGTTAACTCGCTGGATGATTTCAGCTTTTTAGACCGCTTGCTGAACCTAAGCTACCCGCCCGGCCTCACGCAGGTCGAGATATAGGCAAAATATTAAAAATCAGCCTTTCACATATATTCTTAAAAACCTTTTGTATTGTCAAAATTTCTTTATTTTTGCCGCTGACATCACAAAATCCCGATTTACAGTATTATTGACCAAACAAAAACACGATGAAAACTAAAACCCTTAAGCACATTGGATTAGCTATTGCCGTTATGGTAGGCATGTCGGCTTGTACGGGGCTGAAAAAAATGGCCAAAAAGGCCAATACGGTTACGTACACCGTCACTCCTAACCCGATGGAAATGCATGGCGACAGTATTGCCGTTACTGTTACCGGAAAGTATCCCGAGAAGTATTTCGGTAAAAAGGTGGTACTGACCTTCACCCCCGTGGTGAAATGGCAAGGCGGGCAGAAGGAGATGAAGCCCATCACCATCATTGGCGAGAAGGTAACCACTGCTACAGGGCAGAAAATAACCTATAAGACCGGTGGCAGCTTTACCTATACCGATAAGATCGCCTATCAGCCCGAGATGAAGAACTGCGAGCTGGTGGTCAAGGCCCAGGGCGCGGTGAAGAAAAAGACCAAGGACATGCCGGAAATGAAAATGGCCGATGGCACCATCATCACCCCTCTGCTGGTCAAGAGCGATGACATGCCGATAATCGGGAAGGACCAGTTCGTCCGGAACATTCCTATGTCTCAGCCCATCGAGATCTTCTTCCTGATCAACCAGTCGAATGTAAGGCCTACAGAGACCTCCAAGAAAGAGATGAAGGATTTCAAAAAGTGGGTGGAGAACACGCTGAAGGACCCCGCCCGATACGGCTACAAGAACATCACTATTTCGGCTTATGCCTCGCCTGATGGAGAGATGCTGCTCAACCAGAACCTGGCCAACGAGCGTGCCGAGTCGTCAAAGAAATATTTCCAGGGGATGTTCAAAGAAAAGAACACCAAGTACGAAAACGGCACCGGTGAAGGGTTCTACCAGATCCAGACCACTGCCGAAGACTGGGCCGGCTTCGAAAAGCTGGTAAAAGAATCGACCGACAAGAAGGTAATGGAGAACCGCGATGTGATCCTGGGCGTACTGAAAATGTATCCCGACCTGGAGACCCGCGAGAAGGAGATCAAGAACCTGGCCGCTACCTATACCGAGCTGGCCGACAAGATCCTTCCCAAGCTCCGCAGATCGGTTGATAACCTCAATTACGACAAGATCGGCCGCAGCGATGAGCAACTGCTCAAGTTCGCCACTACCACGCCCGACAGCCTCAATGTAGAGGAGATACTTTATGCCGCTACCCTTACCAATGACGTCAACACCAAGCTCACCATTTACAAGAATGCCGAGAAGATGTACGCCAACGACTGGAGAGTGGTGAACAACGTGGGCGTGGCCTACCTGATGCTGAACAAGCTCAGCGAGGCGCAGACCCAGTTCGATAAGGCCGACAAGCTTTCTCCGAACAACCCTATCATCAAGAACAACCTGGGCATCTGCTCACGCTGGAAAGGCGACCGCAAAATGGCCATGGACCTGTACAAGCAGGCCAACGGGGCCGGCCCCGAAGTAGCTTACAACATGGGTATCATCGATATACAGAACGGGAACTACGCCAGCGCAAGCAGCAATTTTGGCAACTATAAGACCTTTAACGCTGCCCTTGCCCTGGTGCTGCAGGGTAACCTGGACGGAGCCTCTTCTACCCTGGACCAGTCGAAGGAAAAAGAAGACGCGCTTTCGTATTACCTGAAGGCCATCATCGGTGCCCGCAAAGGCGACACCAATATGATGATCAATAACCTGAAGACCGCCATTCAAAAGGACGCTTCGCTCAAAGAGAAAGCAAAGACCGATATGGAGTTCTTCAAATACTGGGAAAACGCAGACTTCAAGTCTGTTGTGGGATAATTTTGTCAGGCGCAAGCTAAAAAAAAGGCCTCCTTAAGGGGGCCTTTTTTATTGCAGGCAATCCGGCATTGGGGCGGTTAAGCCAGTTCGCTTGTCTCCGGTATGTCCTGCAGGCACCCGGAAACGGTCGGGTTTTGCCGACTGAGCTATATTTTGTACCTTAGGTCTTTCTAAAAGCCGTGAAAACAGCTATTAAGCTCATGAGCCTCAAAAGCTTGGAGCTCACGCCACACACAATGATCCTGGCCGGGGTATTCCTGCTGCTCCTGTCATTTACAACGATACGGCCCGGAAACCCTTCATTACCTTATTTTAAGGAAGCCAACGACAGCCTGCTGAATGACAAGAAAAAAAAAGAATACCTCGAAATGAGGGGTATTGTCAAGCAATCGAAGGTTTCGGAAAAAGGCAATGATGAACTGCTGGACAGCGCGGTGATACGCATTTATTCCGACCAGGGACCCCGCGTGCTCCTGCTGGAGCTTTATACGAACAAAAAAGGCAAATGCGATTTCCGCCTGCCGCTCAACCAGCGCTTCATCATCGAATTCTCCAAAGAAGGTTACGTGACCAAATACATTGAGGTGAACAGCAAGATACCCAAGGACAAGGAAGCGGCCTATATATTTCCCTTTTACGTGGATATCTTCGAGGACATCAAGGGCCTGGACGTATCGGTGCTCAAGAAGCCCATAGCCAAGATCACCTACGCTACCAACAAAAGCCAGTTCGATTACGATTACGCGTACACGAACAAGATCAATAACGACCTTAAAAAACTGTATAAGAACTATTATTTCCTGCAGCAGATCGAGATCGACTCCGGGCAATCGCCCGACACGACCGGCACCGGCAAGAAATGATCATTTCTTCATTTTCAGGAACAGGTCCCAGGCCACTATACCCGCGCTCACCGCAACATTCAGCGAATGCTTCATGCCCACCTGCGGTATCTCGATCACACCCTCGCAGTGATCGATGATCGCCTGCTCCACTCCTTTCACCTCGTTGCCCAGCACCAGGGCCATTGTTTCGCCTGAGGGCGGAGAAAAAAGGTTCAGCGGAACGGCCCGCTCCGCCTGCTCCAGGGCATATACCCTCACTCCTTCGCTTTTCAGGTGATCCAGGGCAAGGGCTGTTGACGGAAAGTACTTCCATTCCACGGTTTCGGTGGCCCCCAGGGCCGTTTTCTGTATCTCGCGGTCGGGTGGCTGACCCGTTATACCGCAAAGGAACAGGGCCTTTATCCTGAACGCATCACAGGTCCTGAACACCGATCCTACATTGAGCAGGCTGCGCACATTATCGAGCACCAGCACCAGCGGAGTCTTTTCCGCGGAACGGAACTGTTCGGGGCTAAGGCGGTTCAGCTCTTCGTTCTTCAGCTTACGCATAGTGACAAAGATACCTGTTAAAAACTTTAACGGGAAAGGTTCAGCGGCTATTTGTACTTTTATCTTCGTGGCTGTAAAACGTTCGATGGTGAAGAGCGCGGCATCCGAGGTGGAAACCCCGCTGATGCAGCAATATTATTCCATTAAGGCGAAATACCCCGATGCGCTGCTGCTGTTCCGCGTGGGCGATTTTTACGAAACCTTCGGCCAGGATGCGGTAAAGGCATCTGCCCTGCTGGGCATCGTGCTCACACGCAGGGCCAACGGGGCCGCATCCTATGTGGAACTGGCCGGCTTTCCCCATCACTCGCTGGACTCCTACCTGCCCAAGCTGGTGCGTGCAGGCCACCGCGTGGCCATCTGCGACCAACTGGAGGACCCCAAGCTGACCAAGAAGATCGTGAAACGGGGCGTGACCGAGCTGGTCACCCCGGGCGTTTCCTATAACGACAAGGTGCTGGAGAACAAGGCCAATAATTTCCTTGCGGCCGTTCACTTCAACGAGCGCTATGCCGGCATCTCTTTTCTGGATGTTTCCACGGGCGAGTTCTTTACTGCGCAGGGCACGCGCGATTATGCCGATAAGCTGCTCCAGAGCTTCCGCCCGAGCGAAGTGCTTTACCAGAAAAATAAAAAGAAAGAGTTCCTGGAGATGTTCGGGGACCGCTTTTATACCTACGGGCTGGAGGACTGGGCCTTCACTCCCGAGTTCGGCACCGAATCGCTGCTCAGGCATTTCGGAACGAACTCCCTCAAAGGTTACGGGATCGATGAGCTGGAAATGGGCATCATCGCTGCCGGGGCAGCCCTGCACTACCTGGCCGAGACCCAGCACGACAAGGTGCAGCACATTACCTCCATCTCCCGCATAGAAGAGGATAGATATGTATGGCTCGACCGTTTTACCATCCGTAACCTCGAGCTGTTCAGCTCCCCGAACGACAATGCCAAAACCCTGGTCCATATCATCGACCAGACCGTTTCGCCCATGGGCTCGCGCATGCTCAAACGCTGGCTGGCCCTTCCCCTTAAAGAAAAAGCCGCTATTGACGAGCGGCTGGATTGCGTGGAACACTTCTTAAGGAACCAGGAGACTTCCAGCGAGATCGTCAGGCTCATCGAAAGTATAGGAGACCTGGAGCGCATCATCTCCAAAGTGGCTACCGGCCGCATCTCGCCCAAAGAGGTGGTTCAGCTCAAAAAGGCCCTCAAAGCCGTTGAGCCCATTAAGGCTTTATTGAACGAAAGCGGCCAGCCCTCGCTCAGGGCCCTGGCCGAAAAGCTGGACCCCTGTGCCGCGGTGACCGCGAAAATAGAAAAAGAGATACAGCCCGACCCGCCTTACCTGGTGGCGAAAGGCAACGTAATAGCCAGCGGGGTAAGCCCCGAACTGGACGACCTGAGGGCCATCGCGTTTTCGGGAAAGGATTACCTGCTCCAGATACAACAGCGTGAATCCGAGCGCACCGGCATCCCCTCGCTGAAGATCGCTTTCAACAATGTATTCGGATATTACCTGGAGGTGACCAATGCCCACAAGAACAAAGTGCCGGCCGAGTGGATGCGCAAGCAGACCCTGACCAATGCCGAACGCTACATCACCCCTGAGCTGAAAGAGTACGAGGAGAAGATACTGGGCGCTGAAGAGAAGATACTGGCCCTGGAAACGCGCCTGTTCACCGAGCTGGTGCAGTTCCTTGCGGGGCATATCGCTCCCGTACAGCAGAACGCCCACCTGATTGCGCGTGCCGATTGCCTGCTTTCTTTCGCTACCGTTGCCCTGCGCAATAATTACATCCGGCCGCATATTGCCGAAGATCACGTGCTGGATATAAAGGACGGGCGCCACCCGGTCATCGAAAAACAGCTCCCCATAGGCGAAGAGTACATCGCCAACGATGTGTACCTGGACAACGATACCCAGCAGATCATCATCATCACCGGGCCCAACATGTCGGGTAAATCGGCCCTGCTGCGGCAAACGGCACTCATCGTGCTGCTTGCGCAGATCGGCTGCTTTGTGCCGGCCAAGCATGCCCGGATCGGCCTGGTCGACAAAATATTCACGCGCGTGGGCGCCAGCGATAACATCTCTTCAGGCGAATCGACCTTCATGGTGGAGATGAACGAGACCGCCAGCATCCTGAACAATATCTCCGACCGCTCCCTCATCCTGCTCGATGAGATCGGCCGGGGCACCAGCACCTACGATGGCATTTCCATAGCCTGGGCCATAGTGGAATACCTGCATGAACACCCCTCTTCGCGGGCAAAGACGCTTTTCGCCACCCACTACCACGAGCTGAACGAGCTGGAGAACTCGCTGAAGCGGGTGAAGAACTTCAACGTATCGGTGAAGGAGATCGGCAACAAGGTGATCTTTATGCGCAAGCTGGTGCGGGGGGGCAGCGAACACAGTTTCGGGATCCACGTGGCCCGCATGGCCGGTATGCCGGTAAAAGTGGTGAACCGCTCAACAGAGATCCTCGGGCAGCTCGAGCAGTCGCACAGCCAGGCGCCCTTACGGTCAGACCTGCCCCGGCCCAACCATAAGAAGCAGGAGGGCGAAGTACAGCTCAGCTTCTTCCAGCTCGATGACCCCGTGCTGCAGCAGATCAAGGAGGAGATACAGAAAACAGACATCAATACCCTGACCCCCGTTGAAGCGCTGATGAAGCTGAACGAGATAAAAAAACTGATAGGGGGCTAAAACCCTGATGAGCGGAAGGGCATCCCTTCTATGTAATTATGGGAGAGGATTGAGGCATGGAATAGATCGTATTTCCCTTAGCCGCCTCCCGCATCGCCCTGGCGGTCTCCTCATCCAGCCGGTGTTGCTGTTCCAGCAGCTTGCGGTGAAAGTTCACCGTCAGTACCGGCAGCGCAGCGTGGTTCACCACATCCTCAGCCAGGCTGCCTTTGAAAAAGCGGGCCAGCCCATGCCGCCCATGTGTGCCGATGGCGATAAGGTCGGCCCCTACCATACCGGCAAAGCGCCTGATGCCCTCTTCCTTGGAGCGCATGTGATGAATGATCTGTACCGGGTACGAAATATTGTTCTCGTATTCGAATTGCTGACCTTTCCGCTTTTCCGCATTCAGGCCCGATATGTCGAAATCCACCAGTATCTTCAGCAGATGGATATTCGCGCCAAAGGCCTCTGCGAACGATCTGATAAAGGGAAATACCAGGTTTGCCTCATCCGAAAAATCGGTCGCGAAAACGATGTTCGATATCTTCCTTATGCTTCCGTCACGTATGGATATGACCGGGATGTCCGCATCGCGCACCACGCGGGACGCGGTGCTGCCCATAAAAATATCGTTCAAACCCTTTGTGCCGTGCGTTCCCATAACGATCGCCTGCGCCCCGTACTTTACTGACGCGGCCCTGATCGTTTTGACCACATCTCCCGTCTCCACCACATCCTTTATCCTGATGGACCTGAATTCAGGCGTGGAAGCAAGTCGCAGCATTTTTCTTTTCGTTTCCTTCAGGAACTTCATCATAAAAGGCACCTGCTCAGACGATATTGTCTCGTTCCATTGGCCCGTGCCGTTCACCGGCAGTCCGCCTTCAGCGCCCGAGATGACATGTAGCAGGATGATTTCAGAATCCAGCCTGCATGCGATGCGACAGGCGGATGCGAGCGCGTGGCTGGCGCATTCGGAAAAATCGGTAGGTACAAGAATAGTTCTCATGATCGTTTGCATTTATGTTCGTGTCCGGCATTCGCTTGTCATAGGCCGGGATTCAACTTCTGCTTTCAAAAGTACTGGCGGACGTTAATCAGGGAAATGAGGTTTATCACCATGAGGCCTGATAATACTCAGGCCGTTGACCTCAGGGGGAAAGGGGAGCGATCTTATTCAAACAAAAAGGTGCATAAGTGCCGGATGACACGATCCGCCTGCAGCGGGTTCCTGCCGGGCGTTCTGGAAATGCGAAGGCAAAAACCGCATAGGCGGTTTTGCTTTTTTGTTTCTCCGCTTCGAGGGAGCTTGCGCGTCACTTCAAAACAAAAAGGCCAAAGCTCCCGCTTTGGCCTTTGCGCGTCAACTGTACCCGGGACGGGACGTGCTTTCAGCGAGTCCCTCTTGCGCCTTCGTCAAAATGAAAAGGTAAAGCCGTGTCCGGCTTTCTTTTTTGTTTGTTTACATCCCACTCAAACTCCGTTTGGTGGTCTGTTCCAAACAAAAAAGCCAAAGCTGCGCTTTGACCTTTTCATTCATAAGTACCCGGGACGGGACTTGAACCCGTACGGCATTTGAGTGCCACAGGATTTTAAGTCCTGCGTGTCTACCAGTTCCACCACCCAGGCAGAATTATGAAACAGAACAAATCAATAGGCTTAATTCAACATTCGCAGGACTCGCCATGCCCGTTCCGCCCGGGCGTAATCAGGCATTTTGCCTAGGGAACGTAAAAAAGCTATTCGCTACTACAAGCGGTGCAAAACTACTCAATTTACAGAATCCCTGCATGCGGCCGGATGCGGAGGGACTACAATCCCCTTAAATGCGCCCAAACATGATATTGGTCATATTAAAAGGGCGTGGAAAACAGAATATTTGCCCGACAAACACTTCATTTTCAAATGGGTGCGAAACAAGCAATACCTGATTGCCGCAGTTGCACAGTAAAAAACTGCTCACTGCTTATGCATTGCAACCAACAGGCGCTGTCGCTCATTAGCGAACGCAAGATCTACGTTCATGTGGCGCAGGGCCAGCATATTCTGCTCGAAGGCACACCCGCCCTCGGGATCTTTTTCCTATATCATGGGAAGGCCAAGCTGCATAAACACGGGGCCGGGGAAAAAGACATCATCCTTAAGCTTGCAAGGAAGGGTGATATGCTGGGTGATTGCGGCATAGACAGGAACCAAACCTACCCCTTCTCCGCTACCGCCCTTGAAGATTCATGGTGCTGCTTTATCGAGAACGGCATTTTTTCCCAGCTATTAAAAGGGCCTGGCAGCCTGGCTTTCGCGATGCTGAATTATTATACGGATGAGCTGCGGGCGTATGAGGACCGTATGCTCCGGCTGGTCAGGATGAACGTACGCAGCAAGGTTGCCGACACGCTGCTGCTGCTGCGCGATGTATATGGCGAATCTTCCGGCAGACGGTCGATATCCGTGACTCTCTCCAGGCAGGAGCTTGCCGAGATATCGGGAACCACCCGGGAGCAAGTCTCCAAAACCCTGTCGGAATTCTGCCAGGAGAAGATCATTGAAACAGCGTTGAAAGAAATCATCATCCTGCAGGACAAGAAGCTCATGGAACTAGCCCGGATCTGAGCGTATGCGGTCATCTGCGCCCGCTCCGGCATCTTTCCCTCTCGCAGCTCCCCGCATGTGCCGGACGGCATAAAAAACATGACCTGCAACAGTAAATTCTATATGAAAAAATATTTTTCATACTGACTACCGTTATATTTTCCATCCTCTTTCGGAATTTCCTTTGTAATGTGATTCTAAAAAATCATTCGCAATGGAAGAAAACAAAAAAGTCAAGAATCCTCCGCTCTGGAAGATGATCCTCGATGATTACATGCTTCTCCTCTTTATAGGCGTGGCGATATACGCCATATTTTACCTCATTTGGGGAGTTATGGAAATAGGCAATGTTCCCCTAATGCCCGATGAAATTAAAAACTCACTTATAAAATAATTATTATGGCACTGTTACCTCCTGCAGCAGACTGGTACGAAAAGAAAATTGCCAAGGATGAAAAGATGTGGATCGTTCTTTCGGTGCTTGTTTGCCTCATTATGTTCGCGTGGATGATCATCTGGCACGTATATGGCAAACAAAATCCATCCAGCGTGACCTACCGTACCACCCCGCGCGAGTTCTCGCAATTATGCGATGCGTTCAATAAAAAATACCAGGTGGGCGAAGACCAGGGCATACCGGTAGTGATGCCGCCTGCCGGGGGCGATGTGTTCCTGATGGCCCAGATGTGGCGCTGGTCGCCCGTGCTGATATTGAAAAAAGATCAATGGTACAACTTTCACATCTCTTCGCTCGACCTGCTTCACGGGTTTTCGCTTCAGCCTACCAACATGAACTTCATGGTATATCCGAACTATGATTATGTTCTGAAGTTCAAGCCCAACGCGGCCGGGGAATATAAGGTTATCTGCAACGAATTCTGCGGGGTAGGTCACCACACCATGATCGGCAAGATCGTAGTGATCGAGAGCGAAAGCGAATTGGGAAAATACGGATACAGCGCGCAGTACATCAACACCTCAGCTCCCCCGGGCAACGAACCGCCAGCCGCACCGCTCACGGAAGAAGAGCTGGCGGCTAAGGGTGCCGAGCTGTACAAGAGCAAGGCCTGCAATGCCTGCCACTCGGTAGACGGAAGCAAACTGGTGGGCCCCACATGGCAAGGCGTTTACGGATCCACGGAGAAGGTAATGGCTGACGGAAGCGAAACAGAAGTGCAGGTGAATGATGAATACATACGCGAATCCATTCTCACACCGAACGCCAAGCTGGTGAAGGACTATCCTGCCTCCATGCAGCCGCAGGTGATCAGTGAAGATGAAATCAAAGCAATAACAGCATATATCAAATCCTTAAAATAGAAGTCTATGTTCAGAACGTGCGATATAACCGGGTTTAAAGTAGATCTTAAAGCGCAAACGCTTATCCGCGTCAATGCAGTATTTGCCGTGGTATCGCTGCTGGTAGCGATCGCGTGCGCTATCCTGCTGGTATTCACCCGCTGGCCGCAGTTCCACCTGCTGGATGCGGAATGGTTCTACCGTGTGCTGACCGCGCATGGGCTGAACGCGCTTATTTTCTGGATCGTGTTCTTTGAAGCGGCCGGCCTGGTCTTCGGTTCAACGGTTACGCTCAACGCCCGCATGGCCTATCCCATGGGCGGCTGGATCGCCACCTACCTGATGATCGGAGGATTCCTGCTCACCAATATCATGGTGTTCCAGGGATTTGCGGATGTGCTGTTCACCTCCTATGTGCCGCTGAAGGCGCATCCCCTATATTACCTTGGCATCATCCTGTTTGCTGTTGGCGCCCTGTTGATGGTTGCGGTGTTCTTTGGCAACTTAATGGTTGCCCGCAAGGAAAAAACGTATGGCGAATCCCTGCCGCTCTTTACCTATGGCCTGACGGCTGCGGCCATCATCGCGGTGATCACGCTCGCGACAGGAGCCATAATTTACATTCCGGCCCTCCTCTGGTCGATGGGTATTATCGAAAACCTGGATCCCGCAACCTATAAGGTGGTGTGGTGGGGCCTGGGACACTCCTCGCAGCAGATCAACGTATGCGCGATGGTGGCCATATGGTACCTCATGTCGCTGCTAACTGTCGGGGGCGTAAGCATCAACGAGAAAGTGTCGCGCACGGGATTTGCGCTGTACGTGCTGTTCATCTGCATCGCTTCGGCACACCACCTCCTCACCGATCCCGTGGTCAGTTCGCCCTGGAAGGTATGGAACACTTCGTATGCCATGTATGCTGCCGTACTGGCATCCATGATCCACGCCTTCGCGGTTCCCTCTTCGATTGAGGTTGCGCAGCGAAGAAAGGGGCTGGTCAACGGGATGTTCCAGTGGCTGGCGAAAGCTCCGTGGGGCAATCCCGCTTTTTCATCGCTGGTGATCTCGGTGGCAGGCTTTGGGTTCATCGGAGGCATTACCGGTGTGATCTACGGCAAAGAACAGATTAATATCATCGTGCACAATACCATCGCCATCACCGGGCATTTCAAGGGAACGGTGGTGATAGGAACCACTCTTGCCTTTATGGGGATCAGCTATTACCTGGTGCCGCTTATCTTCCGCAGGAAGATCGTGGCCTTCGGCCTGGCCAAATGGCAGCCCTGGATCTTCGGGATCGGGATTGCCCTGGTCGCGGTAGGGATGCTTTCGCTGGGAGGCTACGGAGTACCCAGAAGGCACTGGGACAATTCCTTCAGCGGTGGGCCGTTCGGGCATACGTTTAATCCCTCGATCGATCTCTTCTGGGGAATTGTGGGTATCGGTGGAGTGCTTGCCTTCCTCGGGGCCCTGATCTGGGTCCTGCAGATGACCATTACGGTGTTCTTCGGACCCAAAATAAAAGGGCCGCAGGATTTCCAGCTTGCACTGGCCGCAGTCCCCGAAGCGAAAAAGGAGCACAAGGGTTTCGAAGCTCCCGGAACGTTAACGCTCACGCTCTTCTTTATGATCCTGCTGGTCGTCTTCTTCCTGCTGAACATGAAATGGCTTGCGGGAGCATGGGAAGTTCAGTAGCCGGTGCTGCCGAGAAACGGATAACCACCTGAAAACATATGTTGCTAAAACAAAAAGATACGGAACTGAAATGGCTGGGGCTGGCCGTGCTGGCGCTCATTTTCGCTGGGATTTTTGCGATTGGTGTTGCCGCGCCACGGGTTCCGTTCCTTCATGCATTCATGGAGCCGCTGCCTTTCTACCGGAGCATCGTCACGCACGTTGATTTTTCCATGATCATCTGGGTACAGGCTTTCATCATCGGCTTGTGGTACATCTACACGGGCAAAAGGAGCTTCCTGATCAGCCGCTTCGGGTACCGCGCGGTGCTCCTTACCATACTTATCATAGCTTCGCTGGGCTTTTTTGACTCCGGCACAGCGTGCCTTAATAACTACGTGCCGGTGATCGACAACCCTGCCTTCTGGGTAGCAATGATCCTGTTCTGGTCCGTGCTTGCACTGGAAACGGTCACGCGCCTGCCCCTGGTCTGGCAGCTTTTCAGGCGCTCTACGGAAGAGTTCCTGATCGGAATCTCATTGATAATAACGGTAGCCATGCTTGCCGGGATTGTGCTTTCCTTCGCTTTCATTCATATTCCTTACAGCGATCTGAAGGAGCATTACGAAAGAATGTTCTGGATACCCGGCCACATACAGCAGTTCCTTAACGCTTGCATCATGCTGGTAGGCTGGCATTTTCTTGTGCGCTTCTCCCGCGGAGAGGGGGCCGTCCTGCCCAATTCACGCATCCTTCAGTTGGCAAACGGGCTGTTCCTTGTTTTCTCCATCCCGATGCTCTCGGGGATCATGCTTGATCCTTTAAGCTATAATTTCAAGCTGTATACCACGATCTGCTACGGGGTGGGCCTGGGGGTTCCCGTCCTGATCCATACGCTTTACCTGCTCCCTAAAGTGAAGATCGCCTCGGTGGCCGGCTCTGCCTTTCTTTTGTCAGCGATTTTGTACTACGCGGGGGTAACGATCGCATATATGGGCATGAAAAGCGATCTGCGTATCACCGCCCATTATCACGGAGTGGTGTCAGCGCTCACCGTGGCGCTGATGGGTATGAGCTATTTTATTCTTAAAGAGAAGAAAATCCTGGCGATGGACAAGATGGCCCGGTATCAGCCGCTGGTGTATACAACAGGGATGCTGCTGGTGGTGGCCGGGCTGTATCTTGCCGGAAAGCTGGGGGCGCCCAGGAAGACCTATGGGTTTAACTGGAATGCAGACGAGGATATCATTCAGCGCCTGAACCTCATGGGGATCGGGGCCGCCATGTCCATGTCGGGCGGGGTCATGTTTGTAGTATATGCCTCCGTTTCGCTGATCCGGTATTTTTCCTGGAAAAGGGCGCTGGTGCCGGCCGGCCTTGCCACCCTGTTTGTGCTTTTCTGCTCCTTCAATCTTCCTGACGAGGACAAGTTCCTGGGAAAACAGGTGCCTGATGTGCAGGTAACAGACCAGGATGGAAATAGAAAATCCATCCGTGAGCTTCTCAAGGGAGATAAGCCCATCGTGATCAGCCCGGTCTATACGCGCTGCCCCAGCTCCTGCTCGATCATAACAGGAGGATTGAAAGGGTCGGTTTCTGAGCTGGGGACCCTGGGACAGGATTTCTCCATTATTACTTTTTCCTTCGACCCGAACGATTCGCCTGACGACCTCAGGACCTTTCAGAAACGCTGGAACATTGACGGGAAGGACTGGAAAGTGATTTCGTCCGATGAGGAAGGGGTCAAGCAGCTTCTTGCTTCGCTCGATTTCCAGGTGGACTATGATTCCGCTATGAACGAATACGCGCACCCGAACCTGGTGATCGTGCTGACACCTTCGGGAAAGATCTCCCGGTACGTGTACGGCATCTCTCCCAAGCCAAACGATCTTCGGCTTTCCCTGCTTGAAGCCAAAAAAGAGAATACCTCCCTGGGCCTGTTCGAGGGGATCTTTCTCCGTTGCTTCCGGTTTGATCCCGGCTCCCGCACGTACAGTGCTGAATGGGGCTTTATTCTGCAACTGATGGCCGGCATTATCTTCTTCACCATTATGTTTACCTATGTGGCGAGGATGTTCTGGAAAAGGAAGAAAAGATTGACGGTAATGCTCCGGCATTAGACTATGTCAGGACAATGGCAATATCAGCGGCTCGCATCCCTATTCAGCAGAATATACTCTTCCAGGCACAACCCGATGTACCACCTGGGCGCGCTGACTGTTTTTTCCCTGGCAATAGCGCTCGTTACCGGGATCTACCTCTTCCTGTTCTTTAAAATCGACCCGCGCGAAGCCTATTCGTCCACCCAATCGATATCTGAACAGTGGCTGGGAGGGCTGATGAGGAGCCTGCACCGGTATTCATCCGATCTGCTGATCTTATTGAGCATACTGCACCTGGTCCACATGCTTGTGACCGGCAAGTTCAGGAGATCGGTATCCTGGCTTTCCGGCATCGGCACCCTGTGGATAATGTGGGTGATCGGCCTTACCGGGTTTATGCTGGTGTGGGACCATAAATCCAAATTGCTCGGGATCCTCACATCCAAGCTCCTGGCCTTTCTTCCGATCTTCCCCGATTCCATAACCGGGGGATTCATGATGAACGACACGAGCTCCCTGGCCGGTTATTTCAGGATGATCCTGTTCGCTCATCTTGCGCTTTCGGTCTTTGTTTTCATACTGCTCTGGATCCATGTCAAACACCTGGCAAAGCCAAGGCTCATCCCCTCGAAATACCTGATGGCTATAACAGGATTCGCATTGCTCCTGGCCTGCCTCCTGTTCCCCGTGTTCAGCGATCCTTCGGCCGAATCTTCGATAGCGCCCCATTCCGTTACCTTCGACCTTTATTACCTGCCGGGATTTTACCTGATGAAATCTTTCTCTCCCGCCATGAACTGGATGTTCATCCTGTTGTTCATCGTGGCCATTTCGGTTCTGGCCTGCATCAGGCGACCGCGGTTCAGCCCTGCAAGGATCGATCCGGAGAAATGCGATGCCTGCGAGCAATGCTCCAGGGATTGCCCGTATAATGCCATAGATGTTCTGGAGGTTAACGGAGAACGCAAGGCGGTACTGGACCAACAAAAATGCCTGGCTTGCGGGATCTGTATCGGCTCCTGCAAAAGCTTCGCAATTGATATGCCCGGTATGCCTGATCTCAGGGAATTTGTTCAAAAGGAAAAAAAAGAACTGGCGGTGTTCTCATGCCGCTTTATTCCCCCGGGCACCATCCCGAACCACCCTGACATTTCCATTCATACCATTCCCTGCGTTGGCGATGTGCATGCTAAGAAGATCCCGGAGCTCTTTCATGAAAACGCAAAGGGGATCATGCTGGTATCCTGCGAAGACTGCTATCATCGCTTCGGTACAGAGATCGAAGAAGCGCGCATCGAAAGAAAGCGGAGGCCGGTTTTTACAAGAAAGTCATCGATAGAGCGCGTACGCTTCGTACATTCCTCCATGCGGCTGGCAAAAGAGATCGCGGATCACCTGAAAGACCTGCGGGCTGTTGACGACAAAAAGGGGACCAGCGAACTTGCCATACGCAGGTTCAGGCCAAAATGGGTCCCTGGAGCCTTACTGTGGATACTGCTTATACTCGCCTTGCCCCTCATCAGCCGTGTGCCGGCCGTGTTCTATTCCAAAGACCAGGGCACCTTAGTGCTGAATTTCAAGTATACGTCTACGGCCATGACCGTAATGGCCGGATCAAACTCTTCATTAAAGCATATGCAGCAGAAAACAGCGATAGCTACCAGGCGCTCGCCCGTTGAAATAACGATACGGGACGCGGAGGGGAAAACGATCTACCGGAAAATTTTCCGCGCCAAAGGGATCCACGAGGATATGTCAGTTTATGTGTATGATGAGATCCGCGTTGCCGGAAATATCCGCGTCAGCATGAAAGAGACCGAAGCTGCAGATAAGCAGTTCGAATCGCAGGAGGTCAGTATCGCGCAGGGGCATGGAGCCGTGATCGGCTTTGAAAACGACTTGAAGGTCACAGCGCAGAGATAACACGATAGGCTATCTATTCTGTTGATTAACGGTAAACAATGAAGGGGGCAACAGAAATCAGGAGCCTGGCCTTTTATATTGCTGCTTTATCCACCAATAGATCCCCCCGCCCAGCATGAACGGAAGCAAGGTGAGCGCAACGGTAATGATCTTATAGGCTGATATCGTCCTTTCAGCGATCTCGCCCTGGCACATGGGACAGGCCCCGGCAGCCGCAGGCGGCAAAAGCAGAAGCAGGATATACCCGGTCTTTTTCATAAGTATTTTTCCGCTACCAGGGCGATCAGCACGAGCGGCAGGTAAATAAAACAACACAGCATGAAGGCCACGGCCGATCTGGTGTTCCGTTTACAGTACAGTTGCAACGCGAATAGCAGGAGGATTATGCCCGCTATCGCAATGATCCAGGTTACGTGAACCCCGGCCGATTCGTACATATAAAGCAAAAACGCGGAAGGTATCATCAGGAATGTTGAAAGCATGATCAAAAGAGCGGATGTGTTCGTGCGATCGCTGCCGGGGAGCATTTTCAGGCCCGCCTTATTGTATTCATCGTTCAGCAGCCAGGCGATCGACCAGGTATGGGGAAATTGCCAGATGAACTGGATAGAAAAAAGCAGAAGCGCCTCCTCCCCGATCTCGTTCCTTGCCGCAACCCACCCGATAACAACAGGAAGTGAGCCGGCAACCGCTCCCGGTACTACGGTCCATGCGGTGATCTTTTTTAGCGGGGTGTACATGCCTGCATAAATCAAGAGGGCCAGTACACCTATGGCAGCCGCAAAGAGGTTGATGCCGGCCAGCAGGATAACCCCGCCCGCTCCCAGGCACAGGGAAAGCATCAGGGCCTCGGTCACCTTCATCCTGCCGGATGCAAGCGGCCTTTCCGAAGTCCGCTTCATCAGCTTATCCGAATCTTTCTCGATAACCTGATTAAGGATATTTGCGCTCGCAGTGACGAGGAAGCCGCCCGTTGACAGCAACCATACGGTTGTGCTGTCAACATTCCGGTCAGTAGCCCAAAGGTAGGCCATGGCTGACGAGAAAACGACCAGCAGCGACAAGCGGGGCTTGACCAACTGGACATAATCCCTTAAGCGCGATTGTTTTTTCAAGACGGGGGCCGTGCTGCTCGGGTTCATGCTTACATCAGATAGACCAGAGCATAGAGCGGAGGCCAGACACCCGCCACGAAATACCAGTACAGTGCGCATACCCGGATCCTGTCGGCTTTGACCTCTTCCGGCAGGGCCTTCCCCAGCTTTCTATACAGGTACGCCAGCAGGATCAGCCCCGCTGCCGCATGCAAGGCGTGGGCACCGATGATGGTGTAAAAGAAAGCCCCATACAGGCTGGAAGAAGTGGTAAGCCCATAACTGATCAGCCTGGCCCATTCGCTTCCCTGTATGGCCAGGAAAGCCGTCCCCAGAAACATGGCCGCAAAAAGCAATGCTCTGCTTTGCGACAACCTGTACTTCCTGCCGAACAGGAATAATACGACTGCGCTGGCGAGCAGCACAAGCGTATTGACGAAAGTTACCTCCACCGGCAGGCGCGGCTGGCCGGGAGGGGGCCAGCTCATGGCTGCCGAACGATTGACCAGGTACGCGCTGATGAACCCGGCAAACAGCATGACCTCTACCGAAAGGAAGAGCACCATGCCCAGCATACCATTGGATATGATCTTTTTATTGTATTGTACCGCAGTTTCCATTTTTACATATCATTTAGGAACAACCTCAAGGGGAACCATGGTAATATCAGGAACCACGCCCCAGAAAAAAGCAAATATGGTGAACAGCACCACCAGTATGGTCAGCCAGATCAGAAACGGCTCATACTTCAGGTGCATGAAGTTCTTTACTACCAGCGATGTCTTCCAGATCGCGGTGGCAAAAATGATGGATATGGCGATGAATGGCGAGAATACGTATCCCACCAGCAGGCTGATCCCAAACAACACCAACAGGTAGATCAACGTCTTGCGATAATCAGGATGGCCATGGTAATCCTTTTGCGGGTCCGGGTAAACTACCCCTTCATCATCTTCGGGCTTCATATGGGTTTTCTTTATGTTTGGTTATTTTGCTATGTAGAGTAAAGGGAACAGGAATATCCAGATGAGATCCACCATGTGCCAGTACATACCTACCAGTTCTACGCGATGCAGGTTCTTTCCTTTTCTTACCCCGGCCATTACAATGAGCATGGCCACCATGCCCGCCAAAACGTGGGTTCCGTGCAGCCCGGTCATGGTATAATAGAAAGACCAGAACAGCGAGCCGATCTGATTACCGGCCTCCTGGAGCCGGGGGCTGGTCATGGTAAAACCATGGCTGATCTCGCCCGAATACTCGATCGTTTTGTTGACCAGGAACAACAGGCCGCAACCAATGGTTATGCTCATCCATACCAGCACCTTGTTCACCTGAGCACGGGTAGCGGCCGCGTGGGCCCTTACAATGCTGTAACTGCTGAACAACAGGACCACCGTATTGAAGGCCCCGAAAAAAGTTGAAGTATGGGCGGCCTGCTCCGACCATTGGTCCGGGTAGCGGAGCCGGTTCATCAGGTAGGCCGCGATCAACCCACCGAAAATGACCAGCTCTCCCGCAATAAGTATCCAGATCCCGAGTCTTCCCTGCGGTATAGCCTTAGGTGGTACTGATAATGTCTGCTGTTGGCTCATATTGGTCTTGTTTTGATTCTGTATCCATAATGCGCTCATCGTAGTTCTGGGGCACGTAATCCAGGCTGAAGGACGGGTTGCTGTACTCGTAGGGACCATGATAGACCTTTACCGGTACAGGAAAATTGCCGTGAGGTGGCGGAGAGGACGTCTGCCATTCCAGGGTGGCCGCGTTCCAGGGATTGGACGGGGCCCGCTCTTTTTTCCGCAGGCTGATGACCAGGTTATAGAGAAAGATGAATTGGGATACGATGAGCAGAATAGCGCAAACGGTAGATATCTTTTCAAACGTAATATACGGCTCCTGGATGACGTTCGAGAACAAGCTGTAGTCATGCACCCTCCGGTGTTGCCCCATCAGCCCGTTGAAGAACAAGAGGAAAAAAGTTCCGTTGAAGAAAACGAAGGTGAGCCAGAAGTGTATCTTTCCCAGTTTTTCGTTGAGCTGTTTCCCGACAAACTTCGGGAACCAGTAATAGAAAGCCGCGAAAAATGCGAAAAACACAATGGGAAACAGGGTGTAGTGGAAATGCGCCACAACAAAATAGGTATCGTGCGCATAGATGTCGAACGTATTGGAGCCCAGGAAAAGGCCCGTAAGGCCACCGATCAGGAACAACCCGATAAAGCCCAGCGCCCAGATCATTGCAGCAGAAAAGCGTATGGAGCCCCCCCATAACGTGGCCATGTACGACAAGAAAACCCCTGCAAAGGGAATGGATATGATGATCGTACCCACGCTGAAGAAAGTAGCCATACGCGGATCTATGCCGGCAATGAACTGGTGGTGGGCCCATACTACGATTGCCAGAACTGCCGCAATGAGGCTTAATTTCACAATGGTCCTGTAAGCGAAGAGCGGCTTCCTGGAAAAAACGGTAATGATCTCACCGATGACCCCAAGAGCAGGCAGGAGGATCACGTATACCTCGGGGTGCCCGAAAAACCAGAAAAGATGCTGAAAAAGCACCGGGTCGCCTCCCCTCACCGGATCATAAAACCCCGTACCCAGGATATTGTCGAAGAGAAGCATGACAGCGCCAGCCACCAGGGGCGCCACGGAGAACATGAAGTCAAGGCTGGCTATGCACAGGAACCAAACCATGACAGGCATTTTAAACGCGCTCATGCCGGGAGCCCGCTTGTTAATGGTGGTGACGAGAAAATTTATTCCTCCCATGAGCATGGAAACGATCTCGAGCGCCACCGCGAGAATGAACAGGCTGGTGCCGGAAAAAAGTGCCGTAAAGAAATCCGGGCTGGTGTCAGCGTACGCTCCGGCCGACAAGGGGGGATAGAGCGTCCAGCCGCCCGCAAACCCTCCGCCCGGCACGAAAAAAGAGGCCAGCAGCACTACGGAGCTCAGGAGAAAGATCCAATACGACAGCATGTTCACGGTGGGGAAAGCCATGTCATCGGTTCCTATCATGGTTGGAATAAGCAGGTTCCCGAGGCCGGATACCAATATGGGCATGGCCACCCACAAAACCATGATCATACCGTGATTGGTTACAAGCATGTTGTATTGCTGCGGTCCCAGCTCACCGAACAAAGGAATGGCCTCGCCCGGGAATGCCAGGTTCATGCGGAATACGTAGGCGAGAAACCCGCCTATTGCAGCCATAAACAGCCCGGTAATGATGTATTGCATACCGATCGTCTTATGGTCGGTCGAAAAAAGATATTTTGTCCAGAAGCTCTGCTCGTGGTGCCCGTTGCCATTCAAATGGATTGCCTGTCCCATATCTTGTTTTTACTGGTTCGTTTTATATTTCTCGTATAAGGTATTCATGTACGCGTCAAATTGCTCCTGTGATTCCACCACCAGGAAATTTCTCATCTGGGAGTGAAGCACCCCGCAGATCTCCGCGCATGCCATATCGTATTTGCCGGTCTCGGTCGCCTTGAACCAGCGTTTGATCGTTCTGCCCGGTATGGCATCCTGTTTCAGCCTGAGCTCGGCTACAAAAAAACTGTGAACCACGTCCCTGGCCTTCAGGTCAAAGACCACAGTTTTATTGACGGGCACGTGCAGCCCGCTGTTCTGCTCGTCTATGTACAGGTCGTCCGCGGTATAGAGCTTTCCGTCCTTTCCCGGGTAAATAAAGATCCAGTTCCATTGTCTTCCTATTATAGCCACATGCATATCCGGATCCGGGATGTTCTCCTGGGTCTTGGCCCAAACAGGATGCTCAGCGAACAGGATGGCGAAATCGCTTAGCGCCAGCAGTACCAGGGCGGCTGTTATCCACCGGAAATGCTTTTTCTTCTCCCCGGTAATGTACCGGGCCTTCGGCACTTTTTTGTAATGGTTGGTAAAAAGAGGGCGGAGCAGCACGTAAAGGCTGATCACAAATGCCACGGTGACAAAGAAAAGTATCAGCCAGAAAAGGTTATCGATCTCCTGTCCGTATGTGCTGATGTTCTTGGGGAAGATACTGAATGCTAGCATGGGTTTCTCTCTTTATTGCACAACAAACTATATTATATATATGTTGCATAACATATCCGGATACAAAGAAATCAAGTCCGGGAAGGGCAAACAATGACTTGCATCATATGCGATATATGTCGCACATCATTTTTCCGGGAGCTGGCGCGCACGAAATTTGACCGGTAAAAACATGCTTCATGGAAACACGATCCTGCACCTTGCCAAACGGCCGCCACACCTGCGTGAATTGCGTCAAAAAGGTGCATTCCTTGTTTGACGGCCTGAGCCCGGATGAATTGGCCCTTCTTGACAGTCATCGTAACGTAGTCGGCTACAGGAAAGACGAGGTAATATATAAGGAAGGGACCAAACCCATGGGGCTGCTTTGCCTGAATACCGGAAAGGTGAAGCTGACGCGCAGGGGCAAAAACGGTTCCGAACAGATCGTGGGACTGAAGCGCCCGGTCGACTTTATTGATGTGCGCTCCGTTATTGGCGACTGGAGCTACAGCCATTCGGCCGTTGCCCTGGAGAATTCCTCGGTATGCTTCATTGACCGCAACGATTTCCTTTCGGTCGTTCAGGCCAACCCGAAGCTATCGCTTAAAATTATCCGCATGTTCGCTTCCGAACTGGATGATGCCGACAGGCGGTTCATCGATCTGACCCAACTGCTGCTGCGCGAACGCCTTGCCGCAACATTGCTTTACCTGAGAAGCTTTTATGGCACCCAAAGTGACGGGAAAACCCTCAATTGTACGATAAAGCGGGCCGACCTGGCCGGACTGTCCAATATGAACGTTGCGAACGTTATACGGACCATATCCGCATTCGAAAAGGAGGGGATTGTGGTATCAGAAAAGAAAAAGATCGTTATCCTCAACGAAAAGGCCCTGCATGACCTGGCGGCCAGTAAGACGAATTAGCAAATATGAGAGAGGTCATATTTTGTCAAAAGCGAACTGAATATTATTGTATCAAAAACATCATGAAAATGAGAAAGATCTATTTAGTGACGGCTCTGGCGGGTTTTGTCGCTCTGGCAGCCTGCTCCGGAGGCAAGACAGAAGATAAGAAGGATACAAGCGATAATACGGGAAGCGTATCGTCTGCGTCTTCCGTGAACGGAGAGGAAATATACAAAAAGACCTGCCTGGCCTGCCACCAGGCGAATGGTGAAGGGATCGCCAATACTTTTCCACCACTTGCCAAATCCGACTTTTTGGTCAACAGGGACCAGGTCATAGAACAGGTGATCAAAGGGAAGTCGGGCGAAATGACCGTAAATGGAGTTAAATACAATGGCACAATGCCGCCCCAGGCCATCTCGGATGAGGAGATCGCGGCCGTGCTCACCTATGTTTACAGCAGTTGGGGGAACTCCGGGGGGCCTGTTTCGGTCGATGAGGTGAAAGCCGTCAGGAATAAAGCCCAGTAAAAATGCCAGGGACTCCTGTATCCCCTGTTTCATTCATTAATACGGAGAAAGCATTCAGGAACAAGGATGACCAGGAACTGAAACGTTCACTATGGCTTTTCCGGCTTCTGAGAAATCCTTTCCTGGTGCGGGTCTTTTCCTGGCTCACCATCGCAGCCCTTAAGCTCCGGCTGCCGGTAATATCGGCCATCAAAGCGACCATCTACAGGCAATTCTGCGCGGGGGAAACCCTTACCGAAAGCCTGGTTGTGGTAAAACGCCTGGGACGAGCCGGTGTGGGCTCCATACTCGACTATTCCGTAGAGGGAAAAAAAAGCGAAGAAGACTTCGAGCGCACCCGTGACGAGGTGATGAGCATTATTGCCATGGCGAAGGGTAATCCGGCCATCCCATACACGAGCATTAAACTGAGCGGGCTGATCCGCTTTTCTTTGCTTGAAAAAGCCAGCGCCAACATACGGCTGAATGACGTGGAGCTGGCGGAATTTCTCAGGGCCATGGAGCGCGCAGAGGCCATATTCGCGGCTGCCCGTAAAGCGGAAATCCCTGTATACATAGATGCCGAAGAAAGCTGGATACAATACGCCATTGATGCATTGGCGGAGGAGTGGATGAAGAAGTATAACCATGAAAGAGCGGTTGTGCTCACAACCTTACAGATGTACCGCTGGGACAGGATCGATTACCTGAAAAAGCTGATCGCTGACGCCAGAACGGAAAACTACTTTATCGGCATCAAGCTGGTGCGGGGAGCATACCTGGAAAAAGAGAACAAGAGGGCAGCGGAAATGAACTACCGGTCGCCCATACACGCGTCAAAGGAGGCCACCGATAAAGACTTTGACCATGCCGTGGACATATGCCTCGAGAACATTGATATAGTTACATTATGCGCGGGAACTCATAACGAGAACAGCACGCTTCACCTCGTCACTAAAATGAAGGAGCTGGGTATCCCCAATGACCATGCGCATGTGTATTTCTCGCAACTGTACGGGATGAGCGATCACATTACCTACAACCTGGCCGACAGCGGTTACAATGTAACCAAATACCTGCCCTATGGTCCCGTGGAGTCTACAGTTCCCTACCTGGTAAGAAGGGCGGAAGAGAACACCGCCATTGCCGGCCAGATGGGCCGCGAGCTGAAGCTGATCCTGGAGGAGAAAGAAAGGAGAAAAACGGCCAGGATGCTCCTGTCTGGAAAGTAGATCAGCTTACGGTAGCGTTTATGCCCAGCGCTATTACCCGGCCCGCTATTTTCTCCAGTTCATGGCGCGGGATCCCTTCCAGTCCGCTTTCAGCGGTGCCGCGGTCCAATGAATAAATCATAACCTGCCGCGGGCGGATCTCGTTCAGCAGTTGCAGCCAGGCTGCTACCTCAGCTTCGGTGGTATTATCTATCCACTCTCCCCCGCAATGACCTTTCACGAACATCGACTGGATGATAAGATCGTTCCTGAAATAATGCAGATGGTCCACAACCCAACGGAGGCTTCGCCTGACCAGGGGTTTATTGATCCGCTGGAACATCTCTTCAGTACCGGCATCGAGCTTGAGAATTCGCAGGTCAGCTTTGTTTAAGGCTTTCACAACTTCCTGCCGGTTAAGCATGGTCGCATTGGTCAGTACCGCCACTTTTGCGCCCGGAAAATAAATATCTCTCAGGTAGAGCGTATTCTCCACTATGCGCAGAAACTGCGGATGCATGGTCGGTTCCCCGTTACCCGCAAATGTGATCGTATCGACCGGAACGTTGTCCCGTTTCAACTGCGCAAGCCTTTCATCCAATTTCCCGAGCACAACCGGGGCAGGATGAAACCGTTTTTCCGCTGACCTGAGTGACGTTGCCCCGCATTCGCAGTAAATGCAGTTAAAATTACAGCGTTTCGAAGACGCAGGAAGGAGATTGATGCCGAGCGATAGCCCCAGCCGCCTGCTTTTTATGGGCCCGAAAACTATTTCATCGAACAGTATGGTTTCCTTCGTGGCGATGAAACGAAATTCGGATTTCATTATAAGAACATCGCTGAGCGAAATCATCAAAGAACATGACGCTCGTCATAAAAAAACATGATAAAAGAGAAGTGTTTAAAATTAAGTTTAAAAGTTAATCTTTTTTGTTTGCGAACCATTTTTTTCCGGGAGTAATTTGCACCTGTTTTCACAAAGCAATTTCACAAAACATAATTCAGTTTTACAGCTATGCTTACTATCGACACAATAAAAAAAGCGGGAAAAACGCTCAAAGACGAAGCGGTACAGAATGAGAACCACATCAGAAAATATTCCTTTGACGAAGTGTATTCCGCATGCCTGAAGTACTTCAATAACGATGAACTTGCTGCAACGACATGGATGAACAAATACGCCATCAAGCATAAGGACGGATCGTTTTTCGAACTGTCGCCTGATGATATGCATATGCGCATGGCCAAGGAGTTTGCGCGCAAGGAAAGAGGATACGCCCAGAAAAGCAGGCTCAATGGCAGCCTGAAACATCTTTCGCATTACGGGCAAGAGCGCGAAACGCTCTCGGAAAAGAAAATATTCCAGTTCTTCCGGAATTTCAGGTACATCATTCCCCAGGGGAGCGTCATGTCCGCATTGGGGAACGAGAATGTTATCGCATCGTTGTCCAACTGCATCGTGCTGCCGGAGATATACGATTCTTACGGAGGTATTTTCCATACCGATCAGCAGATGGCGCAACTGTTCAAGCGCAGATGCGGGGTGGGGATCGACATTTCTTCCATACGGCCTTCCGGCATGCCGGTATCCAACTCGGCCGGAACAACAACCGGGGCGGTATCGTTCATGGAGCGCTTCTCCAATACCACCCGCGAGGTGGCCCAGAACGGAAGAAGAGGAGCCTTGATGATCACCATCGACATTGCTCATCCGGATGTGGAAAAATTCATCAATATCAAGCAGGATCTTAAAAAAGTAACGGGAGCCAATATCTCCGTCAGGATCTCGGATGAGTTCATGAAAGCGGTAGTGGATGGCACGCCTTTTAAGCTTCGGTTCCCGGTCGATTCCCAACAACCTGTTTACACGAAGGAAATTGACGCGCGCGAGCTGTGGAATGTGATCATTACATGCGCGCACAACACTGCCGAGCCCGGCATCATCTTCTGGGACAGGCAGCACTGGTATTCAACATCCTCCGTTTATCCCGGGTACAAAAACGTATCTACCAATCCCTGTTCGGAGATCGCTATGCAGGGCGGAGATTCCTGCCGGCTCATTGCCCTGAACCTGTTCTCCTTTGTCGACCGGCCATTTACGCCCCGGGCCAGGTTCAATTTCAGGAAATTCTACGAGACCACTTACGAGGCGCAACGCCTGATGGACGACCTGGTGGACCTGGAGTTGGAGGCGATTGAGCGGATACTGAAAAAGGTAGAGAGCGACCCGGAACCGGACCACATCAAGGCCGTGGAGATCAGCACATGGAAATTATTATATGATGCCGGGAAAAAAGGAAGGAGAACGGGGCTCGGCTTCACTGCCCTTGCCGACACGCTGGCGGCCATGGGGTTAAAGTTCGATTCAGACAATGCGCTGGAGGTGATAGAAAGCATCATGAAGACCAAATGCGAGGCTGAGTTCGATTCCTCTATCGATATGGCAATAGAGCGCGGCAAGTTCGAAGGCTTCGATCCGCGGCATGAAAACACCTCCCAATTCGTGAAAATGATGAAAAAGGAAATGCCGGCTGTCTGGCAGCGTATGATGAAGTTCGGAAGGAGGAACATTTCGATCAGCACCGTAGCGCCTACCGGTACGCTCAGTATCCTCGCCCAGTGCTCAAGCGGAATAGAACCTGTGTTCATGCTGTCCTACAAGCGCAGGAGAAAAGTGAACCCGCACGACAAGACCGCTACGGTCGATTTTGTCGATAATATGGGCGATGCCTGGCAGGAATTCACTATTTACCACGAAAAGCTGAAAATGTGGATGAGTATTTCGGGAAACAACGACCTGGATAAAAGCCCTTACTACGGCAGCACCGCGGGTGAGATAGACTGGGAAAAGCGTGTTCAGTTGCAGGCGATAGTCCAGAAATACACCACGCATTCCATTTCGTCAACGATCAATCTTCCGGCCGATGCCAGCATTGAGGCCGTTGGCGCCATTTACCTTAAAGCGTGGCAAAAGGGATTGAAAGGAATTACCGTATACCGGGATGGCTCCAGGAGCGGAGTGCTCCTGGCGGCCGAAGCAAAGAAAAGCGGCCCCAAAAGCATAGTCGAGACCAAACCGCCCAAGCGCCCGCAGGTGCTCGAGGCAGAAGTGATCCGCTTCATGAATGATAATGAGCGCTGGATCGCTGTGGTTGGCGTGCTGGACGGCAAGCCGTATGAGATATTCACCGGAAAGGCAGAAGATTCATTTTATATACCGCAATGGGTAAGCCGGGGCTGGGTGATCAAGAGCCTGAATGGAAACGGGAAAAAACGCTACGACTTTCAGTACGAGGACCGGGAAGGGTACCGGGTCACCATCGAAGGGCTGTCACGCTCATTCAACCCGGAGTACTGGAACTATGCCAAGCTGATCAGCGGCATCCTGCGCCACGGAATGCCTTTGCAGCATGTAGCCGACCTGATCGAAAACCTGCATTTCACATCCGACAATATCAATACCTGGAAGGCAGGAGTGGAACGGGCATTGAAAAAGTTCATCCCGAACGGCACCAGCGCTGTAGACCGGAAATGCTCCGGCTGTGGCGATCCTGAAGGCCTGATCTATGAAGAGGGTTGCCTTAAATGCAAAAGCTGCGGTCAGTCCAAGTGCGGCTGACCTGCTTCCGGCAGCCTGGCCGACATCGGGCTCAATGTATGACCCGCATCATATTTTATTGCCGGCTTTAATATGAGTTTTGAGGAACCGGAATAACATGGAGATCAAGATCCTCATATTATTGCATTTGATCGGAGCTTGTGTTTGGGTTGGCGGGCACCTTGTACTCGCGCTTTCCGTGCTTCCCAGATCGTTAAGAGAAAAAGACCCGAAAGCGGTATTGGTCTTCGAAGAGCGGTTCGAACGGATCGGAATACCCGCCCTTGTAGTGCAGGTAATCACCGGCCTGCGCATGGCCGCTCTTTACGTGGATGTGGGCGATTGGTTCAGGTTCGACAACGTGATGAGCGCCCATATTTCCACCAAGCTGATATTGCTCGCGGCCACGCTTGTTCTGGCGGTTCATGCCCGTTTTTTTATAATCCCCAGGCTTAATTCCGGTAACCTTTCCTTTCTGGCACTACACATCATCGCTGTGACACTGATCGCACTTGCATTGTTATTCATGGGACTGAACTTCCGGCTAGCCATCATATGAAGCGCGGGCCAGTAGAATTGCTGGCGCCATGCGGCTCGATGGAGTCGCTTGCGGCAGCCATACAGGCCGGCTGCCATGCCGTTTATTTCGGTGTCGAGCAACTGAACATGCGGGCACGCTCATCCGCCTGTTTTTCGGTCAGCGATATTCAAAACGTATCCGCCATTGCCAGGAAGCATGGCATTAAAGCTTACCTGACCCTTAATACCCTGATGTACGATCATGATATTTTCCTGATGCGTTCGATAATCGATGAAGCGAAGCGCCAGATGATCGATGCGGTAATTGCCTGCGACCACGCTGTTCTTTCTTATGCGCGCGGAAAAGGCCTGCCTGTACATATCTCGACACAGGCCAGTATCTCCAATATCGAAGCCGTACGGTTCTATTCCGCCTATGCCGATGTGATGGTCCTGGCGCGCGAGCTCACGCTCGAACAGGTGAGATCTATTGTGCGGGGGATAGAGAAACAGGAAATAAAAGGCCCGTCCGGGAAACTTGTCCGGATCGAGGTCTTTGCCCATGGCGCGCTGTGCATGGCCGTTTCAGGGAGGTGCTATCTCAGCCTGCACTCGCAATTCGCGTCAGCAAACAGGGGAGCGTGCGTTCAAAACTGCAGGAGAAGCTTTATTGTGACGGATAAAGAGGATGGCCACCGCTACGAGATAAGTAACGAGTATATCATGTCGGCTGCCGATCTCTGCACCATCGGGTTCCTGGATAAGCTGATTGATGCCGGCATCGCGGTGCTAAAGATCGAAGGACGTGGAAGGAACGAACACTATGTGCATACGGTTACCGGATGTTACAGGGAGGCCATCGATGCGGTCAGGAGCGGCAATTACACGCAGGAGAGGATCAGGAAATGGGAAGAAAAGCTCAGGTCGGTGTTCAACAGGGGTTTGTGGGAAGGCTATTACCTGGGCCGGACCATAGGCGAATGGAACGATACCCCTGGCTCCAAAGCCTCCAGGAAAAGGGTATACATAGGAAAATGCATCAAACATTTTGAGCAGGCAGGTGTAGGAGAGTTCAGGATCGAATCGCATTCGATCGGGATTGGCGATGATATCATTATCAGCGGGCCTACCACGGGAGTGATAGAGGGAAAAGTGCGGGAGCTGAGAACCGACAATATCGGAAGAAAGAAAGCGGCAAAGGGTACGGTCGTTTCCATACCTGTGAGCCGCAAGGTCAGGCCTTCCGATAAGTTGTACAAATTGGTTGATGCATGACGATATCCGTGCTGCATATCCGGGCCAAATGCATCGGCTGCAACGCCTGCGTGGAGGCCGACAGGGGCCGCTGGAGAATATCCAGGAAGGATGGGAAAAGCATCTTAATAGGAGGTCATGGCAAGAAGGGCATTTCAAGGGCCGTTATCCACGGGGAAGAACATGCCCTGGTCCTTAAGGTGGCCGCAACCTGCCCTGCCAGGATCATTAAAACAGGGATACGCATATGAAGCTTATTGTTAACGGCAAAGCATACGAGGTCATACCGGGGCCGCATGAAATGCTCTCAGAACTTATCCGCAACAGGATCGGCCTGACCGGCACCAAGCAAGGCTGCGAACAGGGAAGCTGCGGGGCATGCACCGTTCTGCTCAACGGGAAACCGGTGCTGAGCTGCATAACCCCTGCCATGCGCTGTGATGAAGCGGAAATTACTACCATCGAAGGAATAGGACGGAACGGTGAGCTCCACGGCTTGCAGAAAAAGTTCGTGGAAAAAGGGGCCGTGCAATGCGGTTTCTGCACTCCAGGAATGGTACTTACTGCCTTAAGCCTGGTAAGGTCTGCAGGGCTTGCCAGTGATGAGCTGAGAGAAACCGTGAGGAAAGGTTTATCCGGCAACCTGTGCAGATGCACCGGTTATCAAAAGATCATTGACGCGGTTTGTGAATACGTCCTGGAACTGAACGGTGTCCCACTGGCCGCGCGGGAAGGCGAAAGCGCCAGGCAAAATACCATAGGAAAAAGGACTCCTGCCATAGAAGCTTCCAAAAAAGTATGCGGCCAGGCCGATTATGCGGATGACCTGCAGTTCAAAGACGCCCTTCATGTAAAGTTTGTTCGCAGCCTGCATTCCCATGCGCGCATTATAAAGATCGACACCGCGCAGGCTGAAAAGCTGCCAGGAGTGCGTTACATTGCCCTGGGTCATGAGCTTCCCGAAAAATTCGGGGTGCTTCCCATCTCACAGGATGAGACCGCCATGGCCATAGAGAAGACCCGATATATTGGAGAGATCGTAGCCGCGGTGGCGGCAGACACCGAACGCATAGCCGAAGAGGCCGTCCGGCTCATTACGGTCGAATATTTCCCGTTAAAACCCTTTCTCACCATCAGCGAATCCCTGGAGGACGCGGGAAACGCGGAAAAAATACACGCTTCCGCCCGGTTCAATAACAACGTTCATAAGAAAGCCGAACTCCGCTTTGGCGATCAGGAAAAAGGCCTGAAGGAAGCCGCGGTGGTGTCGCAGATGGATTTCGAGATGGAAGGCGTTACCCATGCTTTCACCGAACCGCATGCCGCTACGGCCGTATGGGATCAAAACGGGCTTACCCTGGTTACCGCAACACAGGTAACGCACTACGTGCACCGGGCATTGGCTAAGGTGCTCAGGCTGCCACTAAGCAGGATCCGCGTGATCAAACCTTACGTGGGCGGAGGGTTTGGCGGGAAAAGCGATCCTTTCCCTCACGAAATGATCATCGCCCATATTGCCCGCAAAACGGGCAAACCGGTCAGGGTGAGGCTGACGCGAGAAGAGGTCTTTCTCACCAATCACGGACGGCACCCCACAAAAATGAGCGTAAAGCTGGGAGCTGACGCTGAAGGCCGCCTGCAGGTGCTGGATGCCGACATCGCCATCGATGGCGGTGCCTATGGAAGTTTTGGCGTGGTCACTTCCTATTATAATGGCGTGCTTTTGCAGGCCCCTTATTCGATCGCCAATTTCGGGTTCAGGACATTCCGCGTATACACCAATAAGCCCCAATCGGGCGCCATGCGGGGGCATGGAGCCGTGAATTCCCGGTTCGCGGTCGAAAGCCTCATCGATGATATTGCGCATCGCCTCCGGATGGACCCGGTGGAGCTGCGCATGAAGAATTTTCTTCCTCCGCATACCCTGACGGTCGGCCAGTACCGGATCACATCCAACGGCAGCCGCGAATCGCTCGAAGCGGTAACCCGGCAATCGGACTGGAAGGCCAGGCATGGCAAACTTGGTTTCGGACACGGCATCGGGGTAGGCTGCGGCTTCTTTATAAGCGGAAGCGCGCTGCCCATCCTGCGCAATGAGCTCCCGCAATCGGTGGTCCACTTGAAAGTTGATTTTGACGGCCGTATACTGATCAGCTCGGGCGCTAACGACATCGGCCAGGGCAGCGATACCATGCTGGCCATGGTAGTAGCCGAGGTGCTGGGAATATCGCTCGACAAATTGTTCGTTGTGGCTGCCGATACCCTGCTTACGCCTGTCGACCTGGGCAGCTACTCCTCGCGTGTAACGTTCATGGCCGGAAATGCCGCAAAGGAAGCAGCGGAGAACCTGAAACTGGAAATAGCAAAAGCCATTTGCGGCAAGAAAGGCATCCAGCCCCAAGAACTGAACTTTTTCAATGATCGTGTTGTCAGTAACGACAGTTCGCTATCGCTTGGCTGGGAAGAGGCCGTTGAAATACTGGTGGCTAACCGCGGTGCGGTCAGCGTGAGCGGGAAGTACATCTCGCCCAAACTGGGAGGCGATTTCAAAGGAGCCGGTGCCGGGCTAAGCCCTTCCTACTCTTTTGGCGCCTGCGTTGCCGAAGTAAAGGTAAATACCGCCACCGGCCAGGTCAGCGTGATCAATATCTGGGGCGCTCACGATTGCGGAAAAGCGCTTAACCCCCTCGCAGTGGAAGGACAGCTCGAAGGCTCCTGGCATATGGGCATGGGACAGGCGCTGAGCGAGGAGATAAAATACTTCAAGGGCCTGCTGCTGAACAATAATTTTCTCGATTACAGGATCCCTACTTCGGCCGACACGCCCGATTTCCACACGCATATCATCGAAACCATGGACCCCGAAGGGCCATTCGGTGCAAAAGAATGCGGAGAAGGCGCTTTACACCCGGTTATCCCGGCCATCGCAAACGCTATTTACGATGCGGTGGGTGTACGCGTAACGAAGCTTCCCGTGACCGCGGAGGATATCCTGGCCTCCCTGTACAAGAACAAAAGGCAAGCCGTATGACCGGAATAGCGCAAACATACCTCAGGCCATCAAGCCTCAGACAGGCACTGCAGCAAGCGGAGGCCAGTAAAGGCGATTTCAGGTACCTGGCCGGTGGCACAGACATACTGGTGAACAAATTCCAGGGTAATGCAGCAACCGCGTGCCTTATCGATCTAACGGGTATTACCGAGCTCAGCGCGGTGAGGATCGGAACAGAAGAGATCAGAATAGGTTCTTTAGTGCGGTTGAGCCAACTCGAAGAGGTGGCCATGCTGGCGGCACGGTTTCCTGCCTTGATTGAGTCCGCGCAGGCCGTAGCCACGCCCGTCATACGTCAGACCGCCACGCTTGGCGGCAACCTGCTATGCCAGAACCGGTGCATATTCTATAACCAGAGCGAATGGTGGAGAAAAGCGGCAGGGTATTGCCTTAAATGCAACGGCCCCACCTGCCTGGCCACCGGGGGAAAAAGTAACTGCTTTTCACGCTTTGTTTCTGATACCGCACCCGTGCTGATTGCCCTGAACGCCACTGTGGATATCGAAGATGTCAATGGAACGGTAACTCTTCCGCTCGAAAACATTTACAGCGGCATAGGACTGGCCCCGCTGAAACTCGTCCCGGCTTCCATTCTCAAATCCATCAACCTTCCGCTTCGAACGCTAAGCAGATGCCTTTTCAGGAAGCTCCGGGTACGTCATTCGATGGATTTTACTTCGCTTACGGCAGCCGTATCGAAGGATGCCGCGGGCAACATCCGGATCGCTGTAGGAGGAGTAGACCCTGGCCCGGTATTGGTCACGTGCGGACCGGAAGGCAAATATGCCGACCTTATCGGGCAGGCGGTCAAAAAGAGCCGAATCGTGAACAATGATGTTTTTTCCCGCAGGTATAAAAAGGGCCAGATAGAGGTTTTTCTCCTGGAAATGCTGCAGGCGCTGGCCGTATAATTGACCGTAAATGAAGCGGGATCTTAGGAAACGTTTTTACTGTCTGCCGGGAGCATATGCGAAGCAATGATGTTCTTCCGGATGGCATACATGATCAGCCCGGCCGAATTGTTCACGCCCAGCTTACTCATGATGTTCTTACGGTGGGTGGTGACCGTATGCACGCTGAGGAATAGCTTCCCGGCTATTTCTTTATTGGACAGGCCGCGCGCAATATGCCGGATCACTTCGACCTCGCGCGGGGATATCTTAACGCCATCGCACGACACGCTTTCAAGCCGGGCTGGCACGGCCGCTCCGGGCCCAAATAAGGCATTGATGATCTTCCCGCAGAAGAACGGCTCTCCCCTGCCTGTACAACGGATCGCTTCTTCGATCTCCTCCTTATCGCACTCCTTAAGCACGTGGCTGGTCACGCCCCCGGCAATGGCCTCAGAAATCACCTCCTTGGGCCGCGAATGGGTTATGGCCAGGATCCTTATTTCAGGAAAATGCTCTTTTATAACGATTACATCATCGGTACAAAAACAAGGCGAGGTATAATCAATGATCAGCACATCGGTGATCGTGCTGCACAGCTTCTCATGGAGCTCCGCTGGATTTTTCGCCTCTCCTGCAAAATTAAACTGCGCGTTGCCATTGATCATGGAACGGAAGCCGGACCGGACCAGGAAATTATGGTCTGCAACCAGGATATTGATCTTCTTCATCGTTTTTCTGTTATGAACAAATTAAGCTCAATCCTTCCGCATCAATTATGATAGCGGTCATATTTTACGCTGACTGCCGTCATAGAATTTGTTTTGCAAGAGGACTTCCTTTGTGTAAAGACAAAAGACCCCCATGACACAAAAAAAGGTTCTGGTTCTGGGAGCCGGGCTCGTAGGAAAAGCCATCGCCATTGACCTCAGCAAAAAATACGATGTGGCATGTGCCGATATGCAGATGTGCGCCCTGGAAACCCTATCGCCACGGCACCCGATCACGGTGATCCCATGCGATTTCAAGGACCGCCAGAGCCTGACTGCTATCGTCCGGGAATACGATCTTATCATAGGGGCTGTTCCCGGGCATCTCGGCTACCGGGTATTGGAAACGGTGATCCGGGCCGGAAAGAGCATTGTCGATATTTCCTTTTTTCCTGAAGATCCTTTCAGCCTGCACGAGCTGGCGCTCGCTGGCAAAGTGACCGCTGTGGTCGATTGTGGAGTGGCGCCCGGGTTATGCAACCTCCTCGCGGGCCATCACCATCAAAAGACGCCTCTCCGGTCGTATGAGTGCCTGGTTGGCGGACTGCCCGTAAAGCCCGAGTGGCCTTTTCATTATAAAGCGGGCTTTTCGCCCGCTGACGTGCTCGAGGAATACACGCGGCCGGCAAGAATGCGGGAGGACGGGAAGCTTGTCACCAGGGAAGCCCTTAGCGGGGTGGAACCCCTGGTATTCGATGAGGTAGGAGAACTGGAGGCCTTCAATACTGACGGGTTGAGAACCCTGCTTACAACGATGGAATCCGTTCCCGATATGAAGGAGAAAACACTGCGCTTCCCGGGTCACGCTGAGCTCATGCGCGTATTCAGGGAGTCGGGTTTCCTGAACAATCAGCCTGTGGAAATAAAGGGTGTGACCATCAGTCCGGTCGAGTTCACGGCCCGCCTGCTCTTTCCCTTATGGAAACTCAGGCCCGGTGAGGAAGAGTTTACGTTGATGCGGGTGACCCTTGAGACGGGGGATGAACGCATTCGCTATACGCTCTTTGACCGCTACGATAAACAAACAGGTGTCACGTCCATGGCGAGAACCACCGGCTATACCTGCGCAGCCGTTGCCGATCTTATCCTGCAAGGTAAGCTGACCCGTTGCGGCATCCTTGCGCCCGAACAGTTCGGGGCCGATGAGCATCTTTTCCATGCTGTCATGGAATACCTGGCTGGGAGGAACATCCTGTGCAAAAAAGAGAACATCAGAAAAAAGAAACTTGCTGAAGCCTGATCATATGGGAAGTTCATTCTATACTATGGGGATCGATGTCGGATCCAACTTCATTAAACTGGTGCTTGTCGATCACTCGTCCGCACCCCGCCTGGCTGACAAGCACACCGAAAAGATACGCAAACGCAATCCATCCCAGGTGGCTGAGGAAATGGTGCAGTCCATGCTATCGGCCCACATGCTGAAATATGAAGATGTAGCCTATCTCGCCACCACGGGCGAAGGGGACCTGGTCAAACGCAAGCGCGGCCACTTTTACGGAATGACGACCCACGCAAAAGGGGCGCATTTCCTCTTCCCGGAAGCCCGGACAGTGGTGGACATGGGGGCGCTTTATGTGCGGGCGGTGAAAATATCTCCCGATGCCCGCGTTGAAGATTACAAAATGACAGGGCAATGCGCTTCGGGGTCCGGTCAGTTCGTAGAGAACATCTCCCGCTACCTCGGGCTGTCGATTGAAGAAGTAGGCGATGTATCCATGCAGGCCGAGAATCCGGAGATCTCCTCGGGCATATGTGCCGTGCTGGCCGAAACGGATGTGATCAATATGGTATCGCGCGGCATCACCACCCCGAACATCATCAAGGGCATACACTTATCCATTGCCGGGAGGATCATAAAACTGCTGAGCTCGCTCAAAGCGGAATCGCCCATCGTACTTACCGGTGGAATGGCCCTGAACAAAGGAATGATACAAGCCATTGAGGAGCTGCTGAGGGAGACCGGCAAGAAATTCGCCATATGCAGTCATCCGGATTCCATTTACGCTGGAGCCATCGGTGCGGCTCTTTGGGGAGGATACCGGCACAATAAACTGAAAGAGAAAAAAGCCGTAGCCGCATAATGAAATACCTGCGATCAGATACGGAACCGGGCGAGCTCATTGCCAACATCGCGCTGATGCTGCAGCGCAATGCGATGCGGTTTGCCGACCGGCCGGTCTGTTGCATTAAAAAGAACGGAGTTTATGAAGGAGCAGCCTGGAGCGCTTTTTATGAACGCATACTCAGCATCGCAGCGGGATTGAAGGAAATAGGGTTCGGGAAAGGCGATAAAATGATTGTTTATTCCACCAATCGTCCTGAGATGCTCGAGCTGGAGCTTGCCATTATGGCCTCTGGCGGCATAAGCGTGCCCATTTTCGCGTTCTTTCCCAAAGAAACGGTCACTTTGCTGGTCCGACATTCTGACGCCAGATTCCTGGCTGCGGAAGGCGCGCTGCAGCTCGACCGCGTGGATAGCGCACTGCCGCTTGAAAAAATACTGGTCTTCGACCCGTGTCCCGATTCCATTCATCATGAATTGATTTCTTTCAGCAGTTTGCAAAAAACAAAGAGCACACAACCGATACCACTGAACTTTGATGCCAGCACAGACGAAATCTGCCTGAACATGTACACTTCCGGTACCATGGGGGTTCCTAAATGCGTACAGCTCTCGCATAGAAACATTCTGTCGCAGCAGGCAGGTCTGGAAAGGATCTGGGGGATTAACACGAACGACAGATTCCTTTCCTACCTGCCCTGGCATCATAGTTTTGGCGGTATCTTTGAACGATTTTCTGCCCTGTATAATGGCGCAGCTATTTACCTGGACTCGGGATGCGGCAAAGATCCCGCAGAGCTGCTCGCCAACTGGAAATTAGCCCGGCCAACTGTTTTCTTTTCCGTTCCCAAGATATACGGGGCCCTGATCGAGCAACTGAAATACGATCCGACCCTGGAAGCCGGAATTTTTCATCCCGGACTCAGGTTTGTATTCACCGCTGCGGCCGCGCTGCCCCCTGCTATTTCACAGGAATTCGACCGAAGAGGCATACCGGTTATGGAAGGATGGGGCCTTACCGAAACCTCTCCCTGCTGCACCATCACCGATCCAAACATAAAAAGAGAAGCGGGCGTAGTGGGAAAGCCCATCCCCGGGGTAGAGATCCGTATCGCTGAAGACGGAGAGATACAGGTCAAGGGGCCAAACGTCATGAAAGGCTACTACAAAAATGATGAGGCCAACAGGAACAGCTTCACCGCTGACGGCTGGTTCTGCACCGGTGACCTGGGAGAGATAACGCCTGGCGGGTTAAAGCTGCGCGCCCGCAAGGACCGGGTCTTTAAGCTGACCAACGGTGAAAAAGTAATGCCCGCAGAAATAGAGGAACTGATACAGTCGAAATGCCATTACCTCACGTACGCCCTGGTGATCGGTGGCGGAAGAGAGTATACCGTAGCCCTTCTTTTTCCCAATAAAAAGGCCCTTGACCACCCGAACTATGAACTTTCGCCTGATGAAGGATGCTTTTGCCCGAGGAGCCTCAGCGAACTGAAAAAATGCCTCCACGGCTGTCTTAAAGATGCCAACTGCGGCCTGGGCAACAAATTCTCCAGGATAAAATACGCCATGCTTATTGATGACGAGCTTAGCATAGAAGGCAGCACGCTGACCCCCTCGATGAAGATCGCACCCGCCAGGATCATGAACACTTACAAGGCGCATATCGAAAACCTTTACGGGCAGGAAAACAAACTGTCGCATGAGGTATACATCATACGGCTCGAACCCGATCAGGGCACCGTTCAAAATCAAAAAAAAGCGACATGCATGAAATAAAAGCGACAAAGGACCTGAAAGAACTGATGCGAAGCTATTTCATGTCGCTGGAGGAACGCGGTAAAAAGGTCGCCTGGTGCACAAGCGTTGGCCCGGCCGAGCTGCTGCGCTCCTTTGGTTTCGAGGTATATTTCCCCGAAAATCACGGTGCCTTGCTTGGAGCCACCCGCATGGCCACTGACCAGATACCATCTGCCGTGAAATGCGGGTATTCGAACCACGTATGCTCGTACACCACCAGCGACATCGGCTCCTACCTCAACGGCTCCACACCGCTGACCATGCAATATGGCCTGAAGGGGATTCCCAGGCCCGACCTGATCGTTTACAACACCAACCAATGCCGCGAAGTGCAGGATTGGTTCGGCTTCTATGCGCGCGAGTTCGGCTGCCCTATAGCGGGCATCCATCCTCCCCGCCATGTCAACGAAGTATCCCGCGAAGATATAGCGCTGGTGGTAGACCAGCATAAAAGCATCTTGCCCGTATGCGAGAAGGCCAGCGGGAAACGATTTGACATTGACAGCTTCCGCGCCACGCTGAAACTTAGCAAAGAGGCTACCTTGCTTTGGCAGAAAGTGCTCAAAACTGCCATGGCCATGCCGGCACCCTTCAGCTTCTTTGACGGGGTGATCCACATGGGGCCCATTGTGGTCATGCGCGGAACAACGCAGGCCAAAACATATTACCAGAAACTGCTTAAAGAGCTGGAGGGAAAAATAAAGACCGGGCAAGGAGCCGTACAGCAGGAAAACTGCCGCCTCTTCTGGGAAGGCATGCCTATCTGGGGTAAACTGCGCATGCTTTCCGACCTGTTCGCGCAGAACCATGCGAGCGTGGTGGCCTCCACGTATTGCAGCAGTTGGGTATTCGATGACTTTGACGAAAGAAAACCCTTTGAATCGGCAGCCCTGGCCTATACCGGTATATTCATCAACCGCAGCGAAAGCGCTAAAATGGAAATGCTGGCCGAATGGCTAAATGAGTATAACTGCAGCGGTATAATCTACCACGACACCAAGACCTGTTTCAATAATTCCAACGCCAGGTTTGGTATGCCCCAGCGGCTCAAGGAAAAGACCGGCATTCCTTACCTGGTCATCGAGGGCGACCTGTGCGACCTGAGGTTCTTTTCGGAGGGACAGAGCATCACCAAGATTGAAACCTTTGTCGAGCAGATCGAATCAAGCAAAGTGCGCGCATGAGCTACATATCGCAAAAGAAGATCGGGATAATCGGCCTGGGCCCGGTAGGGATGATCCTGGCCGTTCACCTTCAGGAGGCGGGCTGCGAGGTGCTTATCTGCGATAATGACCCGATCAAGCTGAACCTGATCAGGAAAGAAGGCATACACCTGGTCAACGCCATTCAAAAACAGGCGCTGTTCGGGAACATATTCCCGTCAGCAAGCGAGCTCTTCGCAAAGAACCCCGATTACGTGATCATTTCCCTCAAATCGTACCAGGTGCCCGGTGTCATGAAGGATCTCCCTGGCGATAATCAATCGGTCTTCATTGCGGCCCAGAATGGAATTGATATCGAAAACCAGCTTGTAGAAGCGGTGGGCGAGAACCGGGTCGGCAGGATGGTCATCAATTTCGCTGGAAACCTGGCTGGCGCCAACACCACGCAGGTAACTTTTTTCAATCCTCCCAACTATATTGGAATGCTGGATGAGTCCCGCAAGATCATTGCCGACAGGCTGGCCTCTCTGCTGAACCGCGTGGATCTGCATACCGAATCTACCACGCCATTCAACCTTACGCGGCATATCTGGGAAAAGACCATACTCAATTCATCCCTTAGCGCGCTCTGCGGCATCGGGCGCTTCACCATGTCAGAGGCCATGGCCTTCCCGGATACCATAGAGCTCGTGGAACAGCTCATTTCCGAAGCGGCAGAGGTGGCTGAAGCCGAAAAGATCCGTTTTCCCGATGATTTTATCCGCAACTGCCTGCGTTATCTCAAAAAAGGCGGGAACCATTACCCTTCGCTGGCGGGCGACCTGATGAACAACCGCCAGACCGAGATCGATTATCTGAACGGGAAGATCGTAGAATACGGGCGGAAGCATTATATCCGCACACCGCTCAATCTTTCGATGGTGAACATGGTCAAGGCAATGACCCAGAAGAACATCCTGTCGCAGACCATTTCCGGCTTGCCGGCAAGGAAACTGGTGTCTTTGTCAAAAAGCCCGAAAGGGCCGTGCTTCCTGGGCATAGACCTCGGCTCGGCTTACACCAAATTCACCGTGATCGATAAAAAAGGCGATACCGTATTCCGGTATACCCTCAAAACCCTTAACAAAGACCGGGTCGCTGCAAAACAGATCATTGGCGCCATCCATGAAGAATTTCCCATTGGCTATAGTTGCGCAACGGGCTACGGCCGGAAGAACTTTCCCGATGCGGACATCATCAAAACAGAGATCAATTGCGCGGCCGAGGGGGCGAACGAGATCGTTCCGGGCGAAAAATGCATCCTGGATATCGGGGGCGAAGACATTAAGGTCATCCGGTGCGACCATGACGGAAAAGTGGAGAGCTTTTATCTTAACGACAAGTGCGCTGCCGGCACGGGCGCCTTCCTGGTAGAAATTGCCGAACGGGCCGGTATTGACATCAAGGAGATGAGCCGGCTCGCCTCACAATCCGATCAGCAGCAGGAGCTCAACAGCTTCTGTACCGTTTTCGCCAAGACCGAGATCATGAAATGGATCTTTGAGGGGGTTCCCATCCACAACCTCGCTAAAGGCATCTACCTATCCATCATCAGCCGCATAGCCAAGATGCGCATCGACCCCGGTGTGCCCGTGGTCCTGATAGGCGGGGTCATCGCCCATCACCCCTTCCTGAAAACCCTTATTGAAGAAAAGCTCGGACGCCCCGTAACCGTACTGGAAGAACCCCAGCACCTGGTTTCCTACGGTGCGGCAGTTATTGCCAGGGACCAGCACATAGCCCTTCAGGAAAAAGGAGACCTGGTACGCGAACAGGACCTATTGATCAGCAAAAAGACAGGAAGATGAGATCATGCATACAGGCGTTGGCGCTTTTTTCAGCAGCTTTGCTGACGCTGCATGCGTGTACGCGCGACCGCGCTGAGCCGCTTTACCAGGGTTTTCCCGCAAAGGTCGGGAGGATATTCGCTGGCAACTGCGGGGTGAGCGGATGCCATAACGCTGCCAGCAAAGATGCCTGTGCCGGCCTGGAGCTGACGAGCTGGGACAAACTCTTCGAAGGAACAGCGAACAATTCCTGTGTGATACCTTTTCGCCCAGATCTCAGCACCCTCTTCTTCTCTATCAACACTTTTCCCGATTTAGGGCCTGCGCTCTCCCCCACCATGCCGGTAAACAGGCCCGCTCTTTCACGCGAAGAAGTGATCCTGATACGCGATTGGATCGCGGCAGGCGCTCCAAACGACAAAGGATTTGTCAAATGGTCGGATGATCCGGGCAGGCACAAAATCTACGTAGCCAACCAGGGATGCGACCTGATAACCGTTTTCGATTCGAAGACCAGGCTTATCATGCGTGCCATCGATGCAGGGAATACACCGGCAACGGAGGCACCGCACGATATGTTCGTTTCTCCCGATGGGAACTACCTCTACATCTCCTTTTTTACAAGCAACGTATTTCAAAAGTTCAGAACAAGCGATGACACTAAGGTTGGCGAATTGAATTTGCCCGATATTTCCTGGCATTCCATGGCCATTTCAGGCAACTCACAGCGTGCGCTGGTATCGCACCTGTCGGCCGATGGAGTGGTATCGCTCCTCGACCTGGGCTCCATGAGCATACTCCAGACCTATCAGGGCACGGGGTTCCTGGTCTATCCGCACGGGTGCACGCTCAATTACGATGGCACTGTCGGGTACATCACTTCGCAGCAGGGTAACTTCATTTATAAAATAGGCCTGAGCAATCCATCGAGCCCCGATATCGCCATGATCCCGCTGCAAACCGGTGATATTCCCAACCCGGCCGGCATCTATAAACCGTACGAAGTGGACTTCACCCCCGATTATACCAGGTACTATGTTACCTGCCAGGGCACGAACGAAGTAAGGATATTCGATTCGGGCAACGACAGCCTGCTGCAGGTCATCCCAACCATTGGCGTACCGCAAACCATTTCCTTCTCCGAGACATTCCCGTACGCGTTTATCGCCTGTATGCAGGATACGGCCAACACGTCAACGCAAAGCGGGGTAAGCATCGTTAACACCGCTACGCTCCAGGCCGTGTCCAGCCTTTATACGGGACCCCAGCCGAGAGGGCTGATCGTGGATGACGAGCACCAATGCGTGTGGGTGGCCAACAGGAACATTTCCGGGGTGGGATGGGCACCGCATCACACCACCGTGTGCCAGGGAAGAGCCGGTTACATCACGCTTATTGACATGAACAACTTGCAAATGATACCCGCTTGGCGAACACAGGTCTCTGTTGATCCCTATCAGGTAGCCATTAAAAAATGATCCATGAAAAGTTATCATCATAAAGACAAGGGAGTAGCCATTCTGTTCGATGACATTTATTTGGTAAATGGCACGCGAACACCCTTCGGCAAATATTGCGGAACGCTGGCCCAGGTCTCTCCCACTGACCTGGGGATAGCAGCGGCACGCCAGGCACTCGGCAGGTCGGGGCTTATTCCTGACCAGGTCGATCAACTGATCGCTGCCAATATAGGGCAAAGCTCATGCGATGCCTATTTCCTGCCACGGCACATCTCCCTTTTTTCAGGGATCCCCGTTGGCGTGCCCGCGCTGATGGTGCAGCGGATCTGCGGATCGGGTTTTGAAACGCTGATTACCGGAGCCGAACAGATCGCGTTGGGCAAAGCGGGCACGGTGCTTTGCGTGGGCACCGAGAACATGTCCCTGGCTCCAACCGTTTCATTCGGTAACAGGATGGGATATCCGCTGGGAAGGCCGGTATTCAGGGATATGCTCTGGGAAGCGCTTGACGATACGGCAGCGGGTTATCCCATGGGGTTCACGGCCGAAAACATTGCCAAGAAATATTCCATTAGCAGGGAAGAGTGCGACACTTTCGCCATGCTCTCATTCGAAAGGGCCCTTGACGCCAAAAAAAGAAATGTGTTTAGCGAGGAAAGCTTCCCCATCGGGGACCAGGTATTTGAAGCGGAAGGTTTGAAGCCAAGAAAAATGCGGCTGAACGGAAAAACGAAGGAGCTTGCCCACGATGAACACATACGTCCCACCTCGCTGGAAGCGCTGGCCGCACTTCCAACGGTATTCGACAAGGTGGGTGTGCTTACTGCAGGTAACTGCAGCGGCATCGTAGATGGAGCAGCGGCTGCGGTGATCGGAGATAAAACCATTTTTACTTCATCAGCGGTCAAACCCCTGGCCAGGATCGTTGGTGCCGCCAGCTCCGGAATAGATCCCAAGTTCATGGGCCTGGGACCTGTTCCCGCCATCAGGCTTTTGCTACAGACAGCGGGCCTTCGGACCGGGGATATTGGCCTGTTTGAGATCAACGAAGCTTTCTCGGCACAGATCCTGGGCTGCGAAAGGGAGCTGGGCCTGGACAGGTCGAAGCTGAATGTGAACGGGGGTGCCATCGCCATAGGACATCCGCTGGCCGCAACCGGGCTGCGGCTTTCACTCAGCATCTCGAAGGAGATGATCAGAAAAAATATAAAGTACGGGATCGCTTCAGCCTGCATTGGCGGAGGTCAGGGCACTGCGATCCTCCTTGAAAACCCATCTATCTCATGAACCACAGTATCTATCAATGGCAAATGACCGAGCCCGATAAGGAATTCCGGCTTATCGAGGAAAAACGACCTGAGCTGAAAGAAGGAGAAGCGCTTGTTAAAGTTGCGGGATGCGGGGTGTGTCACACCGACCTGAGCTTCTGGCACTATGGGGTACAGACCAAACACGCCCTTCCGCTGACCCTCGGGCACGAGATAAGCGGAACGGTCGTTGCGGGCGCACCCGCCTGGCTCGGCAGGAAAGTGATCGTGCCGGCAGTTCTTCCCTGCGGTGAATGCGAGCTTTGCAAAAAGGGCAGAAGCAACATCTGCCGCAACCAGATGATGCCCGGCAACGATTTCCATGGCGGTTTCGCCTCGCACATCAAGGTACCGGCCAGGTTCCTGTGCGAAGTTCCGGGCCGCGTACTTGAAAAATACCCTCTTGAAACGCTGGCGGTGATCGCTGATGCCATCTCCACTCCCTACCAGGTGATCAAAAAATCCGAGCTGGAGAATGGAGATCTAGCCATAGTGATCGGGGTAGGTGGCGTGGGGATCTATGGCGCGCTTATCGCGAAAATAGTTGGCGCGAAAGTGATCGCCCTTGATATAAGCGATGAAAAATTAGACAATGCCGTGGCACACGGTATCGATGCAGTGCTTAATATTAAAGACCTGGGCGTGAAAGCCGTAAAGGATAAGGTAAGGGAGCTGGCCGAAGAACTACAGGCACCAAAAACGGGATGGAAAATATTTGAGATCAGCGGAACAACGGCCGGCCAGGAGCTGGCCTTCAACCTGATCACGTTCACCTCTACCCTTTCTATTGTAGGCTTCACCATGGGAAAAACCGAAGTAAGGCTTAGCAACCTGATGGCGTTCGATGCCAAAGTGATCGGCACATGGGGATGCCGGGCAGAACTTTACCCGGAGGTGCTGGACCTGATAGCCACCGGCAAGCTGAACATCACTGATTTCGTACAAACCATGCCCATGTCGCAAATCAATACGGTATTCCGCGAAACGCTGGAGAACAAATACACCAAACGATCGGTGCTGGTGCCGGACTTCAGTTAACCCATCGCCCGACCGCAAACACAGATAACAAGCAACACATGGAACTGAAAAACCACAACCTTACCGACCGCAGCTACAGCGAGATCATTTTCGAAAAGCGTCCGTGTCTTGATACGGATGGCGCAACGGTAAAAGGTCTTTATAACGCCTGGATCTGGCTGAACAATCCAAAACAGTATAATTCCTATACTACCCAGGCCGTAAAGGAGATCATCCTGGCCTTCGGGGAAGCCTCCAACGACCGGAGCGTGGTCTGCGTAGTGTTCACCGGGGTGGGAGACAAGGCTTTCTGCACCGGGGGCAATACGAAAGAATACGCAGAATACTATGCAGGCAATCCTCAGGAATATTCGCAATACATGCGTTTGTTCAACGACATGGTGAGCGCCATCCTGAAATGCGAAAAGCCGGTGATATGCAGGGTGAACGGAATGCGTATTGGCGGGGGCCAGGAAATAGGCATGGCCTGCGACTTCAGCATAAGCAGCGATATGGCCCGTTTCGGACAGGCAGGGCCCAAGCATGGAAGCGCGCCTATAGGCGGGGCCACCGATTTTCTGCCCTTGTTCATGGGAATAGAACGGGCCATGGGTTCGCTCACCCTTTGCGAACCTTTTAGCGCTCACCAGGCCTATTATTACGGCATTGTTTCAGACATCGTACCGGTGCTCAGCCTGGACGGCACTTTCATATCCAACCCCCTGGTTGTTACCGACAGGATCGTGGACCAGTATGGAAAACTGGTCTTCGGGACACAGAAGGCTGGCGAAGAACTTACAAAAGCCAGGGAGACCGTTAACCGGGCAAAGATCGATCTTACTCTGCTTGACCTTGCTGTAGAGCGATTCTGTTCCAAGCTTCTTCACACATTTCCCAATTGCACCATGAAAACCATCTCGGAAGTGCGCAAGTTCAAACTGGAGCATTGGGATAAGAACAAAGAGAGCAGCAGGGAATGGCTGGCATTGAACATGATGACCGAGGCGAAAGCCGGATTCAGAGCCTTCAACGATGGCCCTAAGGACAGGCGCGAGATCGACTTTATAAAGCTCCGCCAATTGCTTGCATCGGGCAGAGAATGGGATGAAGAAATGCACAAGCTGATTTCCCCGCTTTATCAAACTGAAAAAGCATAAAGATGAAAAAGATAAAGGTTACCTACTCGCACGGCAATACAATAGTCAAACTATCGCTCGCTGACGGAAAGGGAAACATCCTTGACCACATGATGATCGAGGACCTGCAAACAGCGTTAAATGAATTCAGGGATCAGCCGCAACTGAAGCTGATTATCCTTGCGGGCGAAGGAAAGAATTTCTCGTTCGGGGCCAGCGTGGAGGAGCACAAAAAAGAATACGCGGCAGCTATGCTGAACGGTTTTCACGCACTCTTCTATACCATGAAGGACATCGCCATTCCCACGCTGGCAACCATCAGCGGGCAGTGCCTTGGCGGTGGAATGGAGCTGGCGCTTATGTGCAATATCCTGTTTGCAGACAAAACGGCCAGGCTGGGCCAGCCCGAGATCGTGCTCGGTGTATTCCCTCCTCCCGCGTCTGTCATTCTTCCTGAAAAGATCGGCCTTGCGAGAGCGGAGGAACTGCTGCTTACGGGCAGAATCCTGTCCGCGGATGAGGCCAGGTCGATCGGTCTGCTGAACGAAGTGTTTGATGACAGCGCCATGATGGAAACACGAACAGAGAAATGGATACAGGAGTATATTCTCCCAAAAAGCTCCTCTTCATTACGGTTCGCGGTAAGGGCCGGCAGGGCAAAGTTCAATCACGTGCTCAGCAATTTCCTTCCCCAACTGGAGAGCCTGTACCTGCGCCACCTGATGGAAACGCACGATGCCAATGAAGGCATTCACGCTTTCCTGGAGAAAAGAAAGCCGAGCTGGGAAAACGACAAAATACTTTCAAAATGAAACCGATAAAACATGTTGGGGTCGTAGGCGCGGGAACGATGGGTTCAGCGCTGGCGCAGAAATTCGCCCAGGAAGGCCTTCGCGTGACACTGGCCGACCGGGAATTGGCCTATGTGCTCAAAGGACTGGAAGGCATCCGCAGGGTACTTAATGAAGGAGTGGAGAAAAACATCTTTACTCCCGAAGAAGTGTCACAATTCCTGTCCAATATCAAAGGAACGGAGCAATTGAGCGATCTCGCCTCCTGCGACCTGATCGTGGAGGCCATATACGAAGATTTTCAGGCCAAGACACAACTGTTCAAAACCCTCAGCGACATTGTACCCGGCTCTACGGTGCTGGCGACCAACACCTCGTCCTTTTCCGTTACGGAGTTGTCGGCATCGGTAACAAAGCCCGAGCGCTTCATTGGTATGCATTATTTCTATCATGCGGCAAAAAACCGCCTGGTGGAGATCATCCCGGGCGAAAAAACCTCTTCTGAAACCAAAGAAGCTATGATGCGCTTTTCAATGATGACCGGGAAAGACCCTATACTTACGCTGGACGCGTACGGGTTTGCCGTAAACAGGTTCTTTGTGCCCTGGCTCAACGAGTCAGTAAGGTTACTTCAGGAAGGAACAGGAACCATCGAGATCATCGATGAAGTTTGCAAAAGAACATTTGGCATCGGCATGGGGCCTTTCGCGCTGATGAATGCTACGGGTGTACCCATTGCCCTTCATGCGCAACGCACCCTCGAGTTCTTCGGGAAGGCCTACCAGGTGGCGGAACTGCTGAAAGAGCAGGCCGGCAAAAAAGAGAACTGGCCCATCACAGATACTGCCATCGAGCTGATCAATGCCGACCTGGAGAAAAAGATCAGGGAGCGCATGCTGGGATGCGTTTTCTTTGTCAGCTCGCAAATACTCGATGAAAAGATATGCCGCGCTGCGGACCTGAACAGGGGGGCCAAAATTGGTCTGAAATGGAAAAAAGGTCCTGTCGACCTGATGACGCACTATGGCGAGACCGAAGTGAAACGACTGGTCGGGGATTATTGCAGCCTGTACCAGGAAAAGGCGCCTGCGGTATCGGCTGGCAGGTGGAGAATGGATTATGTCACGCTGCGCAAAACAGGAAATAATGCCATCATCACGATCGATAAGCCGGAAGATCTCAACGCACTGAACGAGGAAGTGGTCAGGCAGCTAGACGATCGGTTCTCCAGGGCCGAAGCCGACCCCGCTGTCAGCACCATTTTCATCACCGGATCGGGAAAAGCGTTCGTGGCCGGGGCCGACATCAAATTCTTTATTGATAATATTAAGGATAAAACCCTCGGCCGCATCGTTGAATTCACCTCGTATGGCCAGAACGTGTTCGAGAAAATCGATCGCTCGGGCAAGCTGGTTGTAGCGGCATTGAACGGAATGGCGCTGGGCGGAGGGCTGGAGCTGGCCCTGTGCGCGGATATCATAGTAGCCTCACCGAAGGCCATCCTTGCTTTCCCCGAGACCGGGATAGGTATTTATCCTGGCCTGGGCGGGACTCAACGTACGGCAGCCAGGATAGGAAAAGGCCTGGCCAAATACCTTATCCTCACGGGCAGGACCATTTCGGCATACGATGCCGCAGAGATCGGCCTCATCGATCACGTAGTTGGGCTGGAAGAGTTGTTCGCCATGCTGGAAGGAGAAACGGAAGTGCGCAAAAGCAAAAAAACGGCCTTATCGCCCAGGTGGAGCGCTTATGCAGAGCTCTATTCAAAAAACAGGTATGAGGACATTATTAACGGGATCTATTCGAACGGCAACATCAAGTCCGAAGAGGTTTCCCGGCTTGGGATAATTATGGGGCGTAAGGCGCCTGTTGCGATGCGCATAGCCGAAGAGCTCATCGAAGCTGCCAAAGGCCCTCAATCGGAACTGGAAAAACTGGTTGCGGTTTTCAGCACCAGCGATGCGTTGAAAGGATTGAGCTCGATAGGAAAGAAAGTGGAATTTGAAGGGAAATAATGAACATGCACAGACAAACCGCCTTGCTCGGCAATACGCGCTCGATGAACCGGGGGGCCGATCGCTGGATTATCAGATGGCTGTTCAGCGGATGCATCCTCATCTATCTTATGGTGCTCATTGGCGGACTCACGCGGCTGACCAATTCCGGGCTATCCATGGTGGAATGGAGCCCTACAGGAAGCTTGCCACCGCTCAATGAGGCCGATTGGCAGGAACAGTTCTCGAAATACAAGCAATCGCCCGAGTTCAGGCTGATCAACTACGATTTTAACCTATCCGATTTCAAAAAGATCTTCTGGTGGGAATACATCCACCGGTTCCTGGGAAGGACCATAGGCCTGGTGTTTGCCGTGCCATTCTTTCTCTTCTGGATGCAGGGCCGCTTCAAACAGGGCTTTTTAAAGAAAGTAATGGTTTTGATTCTTTTAGGTGCGCTTCAGGGCCTGATAGGATGGTATATGGTCAAAAGCGGCTTGAACAAAGACCCGCACGTGAGCCACTATCGCCTTGCGCTGCACCTGGTCACCGCGTTAATCCTCTTTGGCTTCACTTTCTGGTATGCACTGGATCTGCTATACCCTGCCAGGGAACAAATCAGCAACCAACGCTTAAAGAATCTGACCATTCTGTTCCTGGGATTGGTGCTTCTCCAGATCATTTACGGAGCTTTTGTTGCGGGCCTGAAAGCCGGGTACCTGTATCCGACCTTTCCAAAAATGGGTGCGAATTGGGTGCCGGAGGATATCGCCATTCTCCGGCCGGGATGGAAGAACCTCTTCGAAGGGCCAGCATGCGTTCAATTCATTCACAGGTCGATCGCTTATATCCTTGTTTTTGCCACAACCGCCATCTACCTCCTTAGCCGCAAAGCCAACCTTACCGTCCTTCAGAGAAAACTGTCTGGCGGTTTGGTCCTTGCGGTCCTGCTTCAATTTGTTCTCGGAGTGATTACCCTGATCTACCAGGTTCCTATCGTCATGGCAGTTCTTCACCAGACAGGCGCCTTTATCCTTTTAGGAATAACGCTTTATCTGATACACAGGCTCCGCTGATCTACCGCTTGATGACCCAGTGCGTATATGAACTGATTTCAGCGCCCGAAAAACGGACGAGATAAATGCCGGCCGGCAGGTCTCCGAGATCCAATCGCACCTCGCCCTGATCCCTGCAGTCTGCGGAATGAACGAGGCCCCCCTTACTGTCGTAAATATCCAGGTGATCCGCTCCGCCTGTTGAAACACGTATGTGCAACTCTGAAACAAACGGGTTGGGATAGATATGCACCAGCGGTTGCGCCATAACAGGTATTCCCATTACGCCCGTATTTGCGGTAAATACGAGGGTATCGGCATTATTCTCGTAACCTACCTGATAGATCCTTACCCACTCGATAGCGAAACCGGGTGATGAAGCGTCAGAAAAAAAACCAGGGCAGATATCGATGGTAGAGCCGGCCGGAACTGTCCAGGGAAGCGTATCTACCGCGGGAGACAGGCAAACAGGATAGCAAAAGCAGGTTTGCCAGTTGGGAGGCAGACTGGCCAGGATACGGATGATATATATGTTGATAGGCGCGCTGCTCGTATTGGTGAGCCGTGCGGTATCCAGCATAAGGTCGCCCGGGTCGCCCACTGCGTTCATATAGTCCTGGCTGATCGTATAGGTTTGAGAGAAACCTTTCAGCATACCCAGGCAAAAACAGCAAAGCAAGAAAATACGTTTCATGTTTTATTTTCAAAAGTATCACCGCTTGCAATGAAAAACCATGACAACCCTCATAATTCAGGCAGGAGCCTGACCAGTATCATTTTTACGACTGACACGAGTCATAGGCGGGCGCCTGACGCGCGGTAACTTTGCTGCAAAAAAGAATATGAAAATCCAGGCAATTGCGCTCATTATAATGCTTGCTGCAAATACGATGAGCGCTCAATTCACACTGACGGGAGAGCTAAGGCCCCGCACAGAATACAGGCATGGTTATAAGACCCTGCTCGATTCCGGACAACAGGCCGGCATATTTACCTCCCAACGGACCCGTCTTAATTTCAATTATATCTCCGCCAGGTTCAATGCGTCACTGGTACTCCAGGATGTGCGCACCTGGGGCAACCAGGCACAGGGAAATACCTACGACATCAACACCTACGGCTTGCATGAAGCGTGGGGGGAATACTGGTTCACCAAAAAATTCGGGATCAGAAGCGGACGCCAGGAGCTGAGCTATGATGATGAGCGCCTCATGGGCAGCGTAAGCTGGAACCAACAGGGCCGAAGCCATGATGCCCTTCTGTTTAAATATTCTGATAGCACGTTCACTATGCATTTGGGAATAGCCTATAACCAGAATGCCGAGAACAGCACGGCAATCGGCTACACGATCGCGGGCAGCTACAAGGAGCTGCAATTCTTGTGGCTGAATAAGAAATGGGGCGGCCTCAGCACCAGCGCCATGATCATCAACAACGGGTTCCAGTCGCCTGTAGCGATCAACAGCACCCGCTACAGCCAGACAATGGGCACGCATAATGAGTATAGAAAGGGCGCCTTCTTCGGGTTGCTGAAGTTCTACTACCAGACAGGAGTTGATGCCAGTAAGAAGGATATACAGGCATATCACGCAGGGGCAGAGGTGCAGTACACCCTGCAAAAGAAGATCATGCTTGGCTGCGGCTTCGAGCTTATGAGCGGACAAAGCCAGACCGATACAGCCAAGGCGTATACAGACGTGGTGCACAATTTCAGTACACTGTACGGAACAGGCCATAAGTTCAATGGCTTTATGGACCTTTACTATGCCGGGGGCGCGCATGGCAATGTGGGCCTGACCAACGTCTACCTGAAAACAAGATATAAGTCAGAAAAGTACTGGGTAGGCCTGGACATTCACCAGTTCATGGCCGCAGCGGATGTCCTGGACCTTAAAAAACTGGCCGCAGAAGGCACTTACAGCGCCCTGGACCCGAACCTGGGACTGGAGATCGACCTTACGCTCAACTGTTCTTTAAGCAGCATGTTCAGCCTGCAAGCCGGTTACTCACACTACCTTCCTACCGCCACCCTGGCCCTGCTGAAAGGAGTAACCGATTATAAAGGAGAGGGTTATACAGGGCAAACCGCAAACTGGGCTTACCTCATGCTGATCTTTAAGCCAGCATTTATCAAATAACCGGGGTTTTATGACAGCCATCATGCAAAAACATGATGGCTGTCATGTTTGCTTTTGTACGGGATCACCATCTTTACTGGCGAATAGACCGACAAACGCTTTCCCCCATGGCTAAAACCTTAAAAAAAAACGCACCTATGGTCGATTGCCTGCTGTGCGAATCCAGGCATAAATCGATCTTTTGCAGTCTCGAGAACGGTGAGCTCCTGGAGCTCACCCAGAACAAGGGCTGCAGTATTATCAGAAAAAAGCAAAATATCTTCAAAGAGGGCTTTTATCCCCACGGACTTTACTGCCTCCACTCGGGAAAGGTAAAACTGTACCAGATGGCCGAGAACGGGCGTGAGCAGATAGTGAGGCTGGCCAAGGCCGGGGATGTGCTCGGGTACCGGGCGTTGCTCAGTGGCGAACAATATACCTCTACGGCAGAGGCGATCGAAGAATCCACTGTTTGCTTTATACCCAAAGACGCGATCATGAAGCTGATCGAAAAGAACTCTTCGCTGGCGCTCAATATCATGCGCCTGCTTTCAGGTGATCTGCGCAAGGCTGAAAGCAAGATCACCGACCTGGCCCAGAAACCGGTAAAAGAACGGATGGCCGAAGTGCTCCTCGTACTGAAAGAGATCTACGGATTTGAAGAAGATAATCAAACAATCGCTGTCACCCTTACCCGGGAAGAGATATCCAATATAGCGGGCACCGCTACCGAAACGTCCATACGCATCCTGGCCGAATTCAAGGATTCGGGCCTCATACAGTTCGATGGAAAGAAGATAAAGGTGCCCGATCTTAAAAAGCTCCTAGTTGCAGCGAACGTACACGACTGATATGAGAACGAACGGGCATTCGCAGCGCGGCAGCACCCCGGCCTCACGACACGGGTTTTCTCCATTACTCTTAAAGCCCTGCTGCTCGGTATATGCACCTCTGCGGCATCCAAGGAGTTATTCACATGAATGAGCATGCGACAATAAGGGTTACCAAACAATTCCGCTTCGAGATGGCACACGCTCTTGATGAACATGCAGGGGCTTGCAGCAATATTCACGGTCATTCGTATGAACTCTCGGTAACGGTGAAAGGCCGTATATGCACCGCCACGGGAAGCAAGAACGGCATGGTGATCGATTTTTCGGAACTAAAGGACCTGGTTGAGAAGCATATTGTTCACCGGTTCGATCATGTTCTGATACTGAATGATCGCTCTCCCTACCGCAAGCTGGCCGGCAAAGAGAACGGCCCGGAGAATATAGTGCTGAGCCCCTTCCAGCCTACCTGCGAGAACCTTCTTTCCTATTTCGCGGATATTATCGCAGAAAAACTCCCCATGGAGGCCACGCTGCATCATCTTAAGCTGCGGGAAACGCCATCTTCCTATTGCGAATGGTTTGCCGAAGACCAACATGAACAGTGAGCTGATAAAAAAATACAATGTGGCGGGTCCCCGTTACACCAGCTATCCGACCGTTCCGTACTGGACAACCCCTCCTACACCGGAAGAATGGAAGAACAAGGTGCAGCGTTCGTTCCGGAGAACAAACAAAAGCTCAGGCATAAGCCTGTACATACACCTTCCCTATTGCGAAAGCCTTTGCACCTATTGCGGCTGCAACACACGCATAACGGTCAATCATGCGGTAGAGGAGCCTTACATCAAAGCGCTCCTGAAAGAATGGGAGATCTATCTTGGCTATTTCCCCGGCATTCCACGGATACGCGAGATCCACCTGGGTGGCGGCACCCCGACATTCTTTTCACCGATCCGGCTCAGGGAGCTCATACAGGGCATTACCTCGCGCGGGATCGTCTGCGACAATGCAGAGTTCAGTTTCGAGGCTCATCCCAACAATACCACCCAAGAGCATCTGCAGGCGCTCTTCGATCTCGGGTTCAGAAGATTAAGCCTGGGCATACAGGATTTCGACTCCAGGGTACAGTACATCATCAACCGCATCCAGACCTTTAACGATGTGGAACAGGTCACCCGGCAGGCCCGGGTCATAGGATACACTTCTGTTAACTACGATCTCATTTACGGTTTGCCGTTGCAGGACCTGCAGACAATGGCCAGCACCATAGCCAAAGTAAAACACCTTAAACCCGACCGCATCGCTTTTTACAGTTACGCTCATGTTCCCTGGATCAAGCCCGGGCAGCGCAAGTTCACCGAAAAACACCTGCCACCGGATGAGCTGAAAAGAAAACTGTACGAACTGGGCAGGTCTTTGCTGGAAGCTACGGGGTACCGCGAAATCGGGATGGACCATTTCGCACTGGAAAGCGATTCGCTCTACCGGGCCGTTGCCACCAGGCGCCTTCACCGTAACTTTATGGGGTATACCACCAACCCCACCGAGCTGCTGATCGGGCTGGGCGTTTCTTCGATCAGCGATAGTTGGTCTGCTTATTCGCAAAACGTAAAAACCGTAGAGCAATACCTGAAGCTGGTGAATGAGAACAGGCTGCCTGCCTTCCGGGGTCACCTCCTGAGCGATGATGATCTGGTCATCAGGAAGCACATCCTCAATATCATGTGCCTGGGAAAGACCTCATGGAAAAAAGAGAAGGAACAGTCGCAATCCGTATACGAAGCGATAGAACGGCTTAAAGAGCTGGAAGCAGATGGCCTTGTAGCCGTGCATCCTTTCCGGCTCAGGGTCACTAAAAAGGGCAAAGCGTTCATCAGGAATGTATGCATGGCCTTTGATGCACGTCTTTGGGAAAACAGCCCGCAAACACAGGTGTTCAGCAAGATCATTTGACCCGCGCGGATCGCTGATCCCGCTCCGGCATCATAACCATGACAGCCATCATAGTCCGGTAAGCGGACCGGGGTTAGATTTGTTCGCAAATGCCATGCTATGAAGAACCTGCTGATGTGGCTGATCCTGCTTGCCGGATGTATGGCCAATCTTAGCTGCAACAAAGATTGTTGCAGGCGGAACGAAGAAGAAAAGATCTATGTGGCCAATGAGGATGACGGCACAATTTCCGTCATTCATCCCGAAACCTATGAGATAATAAGGACTGTGGACCTGACCTATAAAAAAGACATGTACATGGCCCACAATGTGCAGGCCGCGCCCGATGGGCGCTCGGTATGGGCCACCTGTATTCCCATGCACCATGGCCATGAAGATGATATGGTGGTGGTGCTAAAAGGAAAGCGCGATAAAGACAAAGAGCACATCAAGGTGGGTGTAGACCATCACATCGCACACGTGGTGCTGGATGACGAATCGAAGTTCGCATACGTCACCGCCAACTCCACAGGACAAGTCATCAAGATCGATGCCCGCCACATGAAAGTGATGCTGCGTTATGACCTGGGCGGGAGCTCGGCCCCGCACGGCATGCGTTACATGAACGGCAAGTTGTACGTGGCCTGCATGGGTTCAAAGGAAATGGCGATCGTGGATGTGTCGAATGGCACTATTGCCCATGTGCCTTTAGGTGGCATTGCCGTACAGACGGCTGTCGTGCCGGCCCTCGGATGCGTGTATATTACCGTTTACGACCTGAAGCAGGTGGTCCGCTATGACATTACCACTGGCGATACAACCATTATCCCGCTACCGGCAGGCGCGCAGGGGCCGATACAGCTCTATCCTTCGTCCGACAACCGGAAACTCTATGTTTGCGACCAGGGGATCGTAAATGGCAACCCTTCTTCCAATAAGCTGTACGTGATCGATATTCCCACCAGCACGGTGACCTCAACGGTTACCGTAGGAAATGGCGCTCATGGGGTAACGACCAGCATTGACGGTTCGAAGATATTCGTGACCAATATCACCGATAATACCGTTTCGGTAGTGGATGCGGTCAGCCTGAACGTTATAAAGACCATTACCGTAGGAGCGGGCCCTAATGGGATCAGCACGCTCCGATGCGATTAATTACAGGAATGCAGGCGTTCCTAAGCCTGAACAACCTCTGCGCTGACAAGAGAATTCTTTCTGAAGCACAGGGTGCAGTACGTGGCAAATAGCTTGCCGCGAAAACAATAATACCAGTTTTCCGTTTCGCAAACCGGATCGATCTCGACCGCCCGCCTGGTTCCGAGAAGCTGGCTGATCTGGCTTTTGGCAAGCCCCGCTTTCAGTATAACAGGGCCTTTTTCCAGGTTCAGTACGAATTCCACGCTAACGGGTATTTGTTCGGTGGGTTTAGCTACGTTTATCTGCATAGGTCAGTTTGAATACGGTTTATGGAGTTTGGCCAGAACCAGCTCCCGCATTTCTTTTAAGGAGCTTAGACAACTGGCAACGCGTTTCAGGTCGCGGCAATACCCGCCAACACAGTCTTCATGGAGCGTACGGCAAAGAAAACCCGTGAGGTCAATGTTCACGAAATCGCTGTCATCATGGCAACATGCAGTGAAGAGCTCTTCAAGGGTTACACCGCTTGCTTTTCCGCCCCGAAGGCCTACCAGGTAGGCGCGCAGAAAGCTGATCGCAGAAATCCGTATAGAATGGCAAACGCAAAGCGTCATGATGCTGCTTGGCTGACGGTTAAGCTCATAATGAGCAAGAGCCAGTTCGTCCTGGGCTTTTTTCAGCAATTCTCCAACCTCTTTGCTTGGCATGATTTCAAAATTATGTTTCATCGCAGCGATAATGTATGATTCTCATCATACTTTAACCGGGGCATTATACCTTGCTTTGACCGCGCAAACGATACTGTCAGGTGCTGATGAACTTCAATTCCCCCCATTCATTCCATATTCCGGTCATGGGCCTGGGCTATACTATCGATACGCCCGTTAAGGTGGCCCGCTTCGGCATTTCGTCCGTGGTCTCCATTATCCAGGATGACCTGGTAGAGCAGATGCGCAAGTTCTATTGCGAAGCCGAGGGGCTGAAGTACACCGCTATTTCAACGAAGGATATCGACCACAGGGCCAAACGTATCCGGGCATACCTCAACCTGCTTAAACAGATCGTAGATGCCCAGGTGCAGAAGCTGAAAGCGGAAGCGTTTGGCAAGGGTAAGGATATAGATAAATATTTCAGGCTGCTCCCGGATAGCTCGCCCGACAAGCATCTGTATACGGAAATGAACGCTCTCGGGGAAGGACCTGAGAAGGAGGCGCTGCAGCAGAAGCTGAGGCAGCGTATAATACCGGGCGCGATCGATGTGAACATCATGACAAAGGTGGATAACCCGTCATACGACAAGGCGGGAAAACCATTGCCTGACGAATATTCGGATGCTTTATCTGCATTGCGCGGCTTTGCGCTCAGCGAGCTTTCCTCGGCCGTTGTTTTTTCCGCAGGCCTTAACCCCCGATTGTTCGCCTACCTGGAAAAGTTCAGCGATTTCTATCCCGATGAGAACGGCAACATCAAAAAGAAGATCATACTTAAAGTAAGCGACTACCGCTCGGCCCTGATACAGGGCAAGTTCCTGGCCAAAAAAGGCATTTACATCTCCGAGTTCAGAATCGAGTCGGGACTGAATTGTGGCGGCCACGCATTTCCTACCGAAGGCCATCTCCTTGGCCCGATACTGGAAGAATTCCGGACAAAACGCGAAGAACTATCCCATGAGCTTTTCCCCCTTCTTGAAAAGGCCCTGGCGGATAAAAAACTTCCGTTCCCATCGGCCGCAGGCGGCATTCGCGTCTCGGTGCAGGGAGGAATAGGCACGGCTGAAGAGGATGCCTTTCTCCGTGAATATTACAAAGTACATTCAACCGGGTGGGGAAGCCCTTTCCTCCTGGTCCCTGAAGCGACCAACGTGGATCAGCATACGCTCGAAATGCTGGCTACAGCGCAGGAAGAGGATTATTACCTGAGCCACTCCTCTCCCCTGGGTTTGCCGTTCAACAATTTCAGGAAAAGTTCGGCAGAGGAACAGCGCAAGGAAAGAATAATGAAACATCGCCCGGGAAGCCCCTGTTATAAGAAACATCTTGCATTTAACACCGAGTTCACCCCCCAGCCTATTTGCACCGCATCGCGCCAATACCAGAACCTGAAGATCCGCCAGCTCACGGAGCAGCAGATACCGGGCGCTGAATTCCAAGAGGAGTTCGACCTGATAACCGAAAAAGACTGCCTTTGCGAAGGGCTTTCCGTAGCCGTTTTGCTGAAAAATCGCCTTCCCGTAGAGCACCACCTGGAAGCAGTAACCATATGTCCCGGCCCTAACCTCGCCTATTTTTCGGGCATATTCTCGCTGGAAGATATGGTTGCGCACATTTATGGGCGGAAGAACATTCTTAATGCGCGCAATCGCCCTCACATGTTTCTCAAGGAGCTGAAAATGTATGTGGACTTTTTCAAGACCGAAGCGGAAAAATGCCGCGCCACGATCACTGCTAAACAGAAAAGCTATCTGTCTGCCTTCCGCTCCAACCTTGACAAGGGCATAGCCTATTACCAGAGCATGCTTCTCCAACTGGCTTTCGGCAAAAGAGAAGTAGCCTTAAGGATCAATGCCGATCTGGAAGATTCGGCCCGTGTTTTAGCGAATGTAGTTCTTTAACGCTGCAGCGGCTTAACCCGCCCCTATACTTTTTCCGCCATCTATATAAAGTGTCTGACCCGTAATGAACCGGGTGCATTCATTCGCCAGGAAGGCCACCGCATGCGCCACATCCTCGGGCTTTCCCATGGCCCGGGTGGGCTGTGCCTCTATCAGCGATCGCAAAACGTCCGGGTTCAGTTTCCTGGTAAGGGGAGTATCGATCAGGCCCGGGGCGACCGCATTTACCAGAACATTGTTCTTGCCGAGCTCAAGCGCAAGCACCCTGGTGAGCGCGATAATCCCGGCTTTGGATGCCGAGTAATTGCTTTGCCCCCTGTTGCCCAGGCTGGCACGCGAAGAAATATTAATGATCCGGCCGCTGTTCTGTATCCTCATTAGCTTTGCGGCCTCCCGGCTCATGAGCCAGGCCGCTCTCAGGTTGACGCTGATCACCCGGTCGAAGTCCTCCACCGGCATGTTCCAGATCATATTGTCGCGGATTATGCCGGCATTGTTCACCAATACGTCTATGCGGCCGAATCGCTCCTGTATCTTCCTGAAAAGATTTTCCACCACCCGCTCGGAGCTGATATCCGCTTTTGCGAATTGCAGCTTACCTTTCCCGTACCTTACCAATAGCTTCTTACCGCCAGCCGCATCGACATCCACCGCGATCACAAAATAATCCTCTTTTACGAGCCGGTCGGTAATGGCCCTGCCAATGCCATTTGCCGCACCGGTTACGACCGTAATTCTTTTTTCCATCCTGCAAGGCTGTTTTTAACCTCTATCACTTTTGCAAGTATGCTCAGCGCGATCTCGTGCGGCCCTTCCGCACCGATGTCCATACCCATCGGCATGTCTACCTTTTCCAGTGCACGCTCTTCGCAAAGGCCGGACTGCATGAACAGTCTCTTTGTCACTTCCACCTTTCTGCGGCTGCCGATCATTCCCAGGTAGGCCGAGGGTTGTTTCATGCAGTGCAGCAAAATATCCCTGTCGATGGCGTGCGAGTAGGTCATGATGCATACGAACGTATGCTCATCGAACGGCAATAGCTGAAGCGCCTTGGCGAACGGGAGGTGTACTTTGTTCACCCCCTCTTTTTTACAGCTTGCCAGGTATTCTTTCCTGTTGTCAACGAGAAAGATCTCAAAGCTGAGATCCGCTGCATACTCCGCAAGGGCCGAGCCCGTATGGCCAGCGCCAAAAATATAAAGCTTGCTCCTCATAAATATCGGCTCAATGAGCACGTCAACCGTACCTCCGCAGCACATATTGTGCTGGTGTAGGAGATCGTGCCTGAATAATTTAGCGGTTCCGCTCCGTATCTGCTCGAAGGCATTACCGATCACATTCCTTTCCAGCTCGCCTCCGCCTATTGTCCCGAATACCTGCCCTTTTTCGTCTACCAGCATTTTGGCCCCGATCTTACGGGGGGTGCTGCCCTTTGTATTGACAACGGTGCACAGTGCCACCCGGATATTGTGTTTGCGGGCTTCGGCAATTTTATCGTACACATCAGGCATGGCCAGCCAGCATCCGTGCGTAATCTTCAGGGGTGTTCATATTCACAAGCACGCCCTCGTCTGCCGTCTCCACCAGGTGTTCGGGATACCCGCCCAGTATGTCGCGCAGGTTGTGATCATCTCCGGGAATGGCGATGAGCCGCTGAACGATCTTTTTCGATATCAGCACCGGATGACCTTTTTTCCCCTGAAAGGTTACGTGTGTACGCCCGGCCGGATGAAAACTGGCGGCCATCTGGCGGATTATTGTCCGGCTGGTGAACGGGTTATCCGCATTCTGGAGAAATACCTGCTCGGTATCCGGCATCCTCCTCAATCCTGCGCGCAGCGAATGAAATCTGCCCATGCCGGGATCAACCCTTACAATATAAGGCAGCCTGTTATACAGATAGTGTTCCCATTCGCCAACGCAAAACCAGCGGTTGATGACCAGGCAAATATCATGTATGCCGGCCTCCTGATACTCCGCGAGCAGGTTCTCCAGGATCGTGCAGTCGCCCGCTTTCAAAAACAGTTTCGGAACTCCCATGCGCTGCGATCTTCCGCCCGCCAGAATGACCGCACCAAAACGTATGTCCTTTGTCTTCACCTTACGAAGCTACCTGCTTCAGGCAAGTGTATTTATGACTGAAATCATAAAATTTCATGACGAACGAAACTTTCTTTGTAAAAAAGAAATCTTGCATGAGATCCCTTGAAGATATCTTAAAAGAGAGTGAGGCATCCGCGTTCGACCTGAATTTCACGCGGGCCAGGAGATGGAAGGCTCAATCGGAAAGCAGGGTGCTGGTCGGTTATCTGCCGATCTATGTGCCGCGCGAGGTGATCCATGCCGCGCATGCCCTGCCGGTGGGGATCATGGGCGCGGGCGACAGGAAACAGATCATCAAGGGCGATGCATACTACCAGTCTTACATCTGCCATCTTCCGCGCGGGGTCATTGAAATGGCCCTGGATGAAAACCTGAAGGGCTTCGATGGATTCCTCTTCCCGGCCATCTGCGACTGCATACGGAACCTTTCCGGCATGTTCAAGCTTTCGAAGGTGGGTAAGTTCCAGCGGTATTTTGATTACCCGCAGAACCTTGACCTGGGGATCGGAGGTTTGTTCTATATCCAGGAAATGCAGAAAATAATAGAGGATATTACCCGGATCAACGGGAAAACGGTGACGGCAGAAATGCTGAACAAATCCATCGGGCTCTACAACCGGAACAGGAAGCTGATCGAAGATATCTATCAAATAAGACAAGAATTCCCCTGGCGGCTTTCGGCCGTGGAAACCTATCACATTCTTCGCGCTGGCCTTACCATGCCCGTTGAAGAGCATAACGAGATGCTGGAGCAGGTGCTCGGGTATATTTCCAAGGAGCGGGGCGAGCCGATGGACAACATAAGGGTTGTCGTTTCCGGCTCCTTTTGCGAACAGCCTCCTATCGGGCTGATCAAATCGATCGAGATGGCCGGCTGCTATATCGTAGATGATGATTTCATGCTGGGCTCGCGGTGGATACAGGGAGAGGTGGATGATCGTTCGGACGATCCGCTCAGGGCGCTTGCGGATGCCTACCTGAACGCGAGCACCTTCGCCTCCTGCTTCTACGATGTGGGTAACCCGAGGGGAAAACGCCTGGTGCAGCTCGTAAAGCGGAGAAAGGCTGACGGGGTGATCTTCTCGGCCGCCAGCTTTTGCGACCCCGCCCTGCTCGACCGGCCGCAAATGCAGAAAGAATGCGATGAAGCCGGCATTCCGCATATCAATTTCCAGTTTCACGAAAATACCGGCCAGTTCAAAGTGATCAGGGAGCAGGCCGGCACTTTTTCAGATTCCATCAAGCTCTGGGCTTGAAATCCCAAACCGCGTTAACATGGCGAACCCGAAAGAGGCAATCAAAGAGAAGAGCATGATCATCCAGAAGGAGATGCTCACCAAGCAGTTCCAGGACCTGAGCAAGGCCAAAGAACTCGGCAAAAAAGTGGTTTACACCTTCGTGCCCGGCAATCTTATCGAGCTGATCCTGTCATTCGACATGCTGCCGGTATATCCCGAGATCAACGCGCTCCAGTCGGGCATGAGAAAAAAATCGGGCTCCTTTATCAAGGATGCCGAAAAGATGGGGCATTCGGAAGACGTATGCACGTATGTGAAATGCGATATCGGCATGATGCTCAACGGCAACGTAGGCCCCACCGGTGAAAAGCTGCCGGAACCCGACCTTTTGCTGCTGAGCTATACGGGCTGCTTCACCTTCCTGAAATGGTTCGAGAACCTGAACCGTCTTTATCCCAACGCGGAGGTGGCCATGCTGCACACCCCTTACCAGGAGGATGGCAAGATAACCGCAGAACAAGTGGATTACATGGTAAAGCAGTTGCGCGAAGAGGTTATTCCCAAAATGGAGAACGTATCGGGCAAGAGGTACGACCCCGAACGCCTCGGTAAAATGCTGGATAACTCCATGCAGGCCGAGCAGTACTGGGTAAAGATACTGGAGGCGGCTAAGCATAAACCGTCCCCTATTGATGCTTACTTTGCCGGAGTGTATTACATGGGTCCCATCAACACCGCATTCAGGGGATCGGAAGAATGTGTAAACTATTACCGCGAGCTGCACCGCGAGGTCAGCGAGCGGGCTGCAGGCGGGCTGTTGCCGGTAACTCCCGAAGGGGAAATGAAGGAAGAGCGTTTCCGGCTGGTGGTGGAAGGCCCTCCCAACTGGACGAATTTCAGGGAATTCTGGAAGATATTCTATGACATGGGCGCGGTGATCGTGGCTTCTACTTACACAAAGGTGGGTGGTCTCTACGACCTTGGTTTCCGCCACGATCCCGCTAACCCCCTCGAAAGCCTGGCCCGCTACTGCATGGAATGTTATACCAACATGAACCTGCCGCAGCGGGTGGACCTGATCGAAAAGTACGTGAGGGACTATCGCGCAGACGGCTTCCTGATCAATTCCATCAAATCCTGCAATTCGTTCTCGGCCGGCCAGCTCATGATCATGCGCGAGATCGAGCAGCGCACCGGCATTCCGGTCGGGTTTATCGAGTCCGACCTTGTTGACCCGCGGTATTTTTCCTATGCCAATATTAAAAACAGGCTTGAATCGTACTTTCAAATGCTGGAGCAAAGAAAGATCATACTGGCTAGAGCAGAGGCATAAAAAATGAAAACGGGCTTTTGCCTGAACACAGATAAAATCAAGTTATTCCCGCAACCATGAGCAAATACTACCTGGGAGTCGATCTGGGCTCCACCACATCCAAGGCGGTGATCATCAATGAGCAGGATGAGATCATCGGCCGGGGGATAACGAATACCCGCGCAAACTACTCGGTAGCAGCCGACATCGCCCGCGATGAGGCCGTTTACAACGCCCGCTTTTCCGTACTGAAAAGAAATCTTGAGAAGGAAATGAGGGTCAAGCCCGAGTACAGAAAATACGTCACGGACCTGGAGAGCGTGTTCCAGTATGAGCAGTTCAAGATCAAGCTGGACCGGCTGGGAGATGAGCTCGTGAAGACGTGCCACACATTTTTCAGGGATGCAGAGAAACGGGACGAGATGCTGGGACATCTCAGGAACATACGCAAGGCGTTCAAACCGAGGATCAAATTCGATTATTTATATCGCGACCTGGGCTCCAGGAACCAGTTCTTTCGCGATATCGTGTCCGAAAAATACAACGAAGAGGTAGGCAAGCTGGATATTTCCCTTTTTGAACCCTTAATGACCGTGTGGGATAAGAGCATTTCTCCGGCTGAAAACGAACGCATCCAGTTCGACTTTAAGGAGCTTGTCCATAAGGCCATGGACGAACTGAAGGAAAAGTATAAAAGCCTTCCTGAAACAGCGGCTGAGAACACCAGCGTGAACTTTGACGCGGAAATGAACCTCCTTCGCGGAAATTTTGATCATGTGTCCGAAACCTTAAAGGAGCATATCGATGAGATCGCTGACCTGGAATTCCATATTTCCAACATGACCGGCACAGGCTATGGCAGGGCCTTGCTGCCGTTCCCTCAGGAATGTATCCGTTCAGAGATACTTTGCCACGCTTTCGGGGCGCATGCGGTTTTCCCTGACACCCGCACCGTACTCGATATAGGCGGACAGGATACGAAGGCGATACAGGTCGACAAATACGGGCTGGTAACCAGCTTCCAGATGAACGACAGGTGCGCGGCCGGCTGCGGAAGGTACCTGGGATACATTGCTGACGAAATGAGCATCTCGCTGAACGAGCTGGGTCCCATGGCCATGACCGCACAAAAAGAAGTAAACATCTGCTCTACCTGCACGGTATTCGCGGGAGCCGAGCTCCGTGAGCTTACCAACCTGGGCGAAAAACGCGAAGATATCCTTGGCGGGCTGCACAAGGCCATTATCATGCGGGCCATGTCGCTGATCGCGCGCTCCGGAGGAGTGTTCAATGAGTTCACGTTTACCGGTGGCGTTGCGCGAAACCCGGCCGTGATCAAATACCTGACCCGGCTGGTACATGATAATTACGGTGGGCACATAACGATCAATATACACACGGATTCGATCTTTATGGGAGCCCTGGGAGGCGCCATGTTCGCCAGGAGGAATATGCAGGTTGATCTGCCCTCAAAGAAAAAAGAAACGTCAAACGGATAAGACAAATGAATAAGCATTTAAAACCCTTATACGATGAGCACGATATTATCGTGCAGGCCGCTGAAATAGCCCGGCAGGCAGGCCCCCTGGCACTTGAGGACGGGGAGCGCTACGCTTCGCTGATCCGAGAGCTTACCGGTTTTTTCCGCCAGTATGCCGATAGCTACCATCACTACAAGGAAGAGCTTATCCTTTTTCCTGAAATGAGCCGGAAGAACGAACTGCTGCTGGGTGGCGTAGTGGGCGAAATGCTCGAGAACCACACCGATTTCAGGGAGATGCTGGGAGCCGTGGTGAAATTCCTCGACCGAGGAGAACATCAAAAGGCCCGCCAGCAACTGGATTATTACCTGGAGGCGCTGCTTGACCATATAGCCGTGGAGAATGACGAAGTGTTCCCCATGGCTGAAACACTTTTCAGCGAGCAGGAGCTTGAAAAACTTTCGCACCGTTTCGATGATTGCGACCGCGAGCTGGGGACCGGGAAAAAGGACCAGTGGCAGGACCTTGTCAGAAAACTGCGCAAGGAATATACCTTGAATATATAGAAATGGAACAGGCCGCCACGGTACAGTTAATGGATGAACGCATCGCTTCGTTCATGAGCGGGCAGACCAGCCTGACGCTGGCCGTCAGCTCAAATAATGAACCCTATTGCGCCACCTGTTTTTATTCCTATATAAAGGACGGGCATTTGCTGGTGATCAAATCGAAACCCACTACCGCGCATGCCCGCATAGCAGAGAAAAACCCGCTGGTTGCAGGCACTATACTGCCCGATAAGATGGATAAAACGCGCATCAGGGGAATACAGTTTACGGGAAAGATCATTATACCCGACCGCTCGGCCATGAACAGGGCGAGAGATGGCTACTACATTAAATTTCCCTTCGCACTGACCTTTACAGGCGAGCTGATCGTTATCCAGCTACTCAGGGTAAAATATACTGACAGCTTACTCGGCCTTGGCGAACGGTTGACGTGGCCTAAATAGCATGGAAGGCTTTAAGACCATAATAGAGCCGTTCCGGATCAAAACGATCGAGCCGATCAGGCTCACCACCGAGAAGCAACGGCAGCAGTTCCTGAAAAAAGCGCACTTCAATCCTTTTTTACTGCGGTCAGAAGATGTCATGATCGACCTGCTTACCGACAGCGGGACCTCGGCAATGAGCTCAGAGCAATGGGCGGGGATCATGCGCGGTGACGAGTCTTACGCTGGAGCAAAAAGCTGGGAGCGAATGGAGAGCGCTGTGCGCGGGCTGACCGGGCACACGTATGTTTTCCCCACTCACCAGGGCAGGGCGGCTGAAAGGATATTGTACGGCTACCTGGGAGGAAAAGGGAAATTTTTCATCAGCAACACGCATTTTGATACCACCCGCGCGAACATCGAGTTCTCCGGGGCGGAAGCCATAGACATTCCTGTTCAGGCTGCGCTTCAGCCCTCGCTGGATCACCCTTTCAAAGGCAACCTGGATACCAGCAAGCTGGAAGCGCTCATCCGCGATAAAGGAGCTAAGAACATCGGTGCCGTAATTCTCACGGTAACGAATAACAGTGGCGGAGGCCAGCCCGTGAGCATGGCCAATGCCAGGGAGGTGAGCCGGATCTGCCAAAAGCATAAGATCCTGTTCATCCTTGACTGCTGCCGCATTGCAGAAAACGCATACTTCATTCGCCACCGCGAAAAGGGCTTTAAGGCCCGATCTTTCTTCGACATAGCCAGGGAGATGTTTGCGCTGGCCGATGGGGCCGTAATGAGCGCAAAGAAGGATGCGCTTGTGAACATGGGCGGCTTTCTCTCATTGCGCAATAAAGCGCTGGCCGATGCGTGCAGGAACCTGCTGATCATCACGGAAGGATTTACCACCTACGGGGGCTTATCGGGCAGAGACATGGAGGCCATTGCCATTGGCCTGAAAGAAGTGTTCGATGGAGACTATCTGCATTACCGTATCCGAAGCACGTCTTTCCTGGGCGAACGCCTGAAAAAAATGGGCGTACCCCTGATGTGGCCGATCGGGGGCCACGCTGTATATATTGACGCGCGCAAATTCTATCCGCATATTCCCGTCCATAAGTACCCCGGGCAGGCTTTGGTATGCGAGCTTTACCTGAAAGGAGGTATCCGCGCTGTCGAGATAGGTTCGGTAATGTTCGGCAAATATGACGATACGGGCGCGCTGGTTCCTGCGCCCCTGGAGCTAGTGCGCCTGGCCATTCCCAGGAGGGTCTATACGCAAAGCCACATCGAATTCGTTCTGGAGGTTTTCGAAAAGCTGTTGAAACAAAAGAACCGGGTTCGCGGTTGCGCCATCATCGAAGAGGCGCCCTTCCTGAGGCATTTTACCGCAAAATTCAAACGATCGGGCTAAGCCCCGGCTGCAGCAGGCAGCATAGCAGGCAGCGTAACGGTAAACGTGCATCCGTTGTCGGGGCTGCTCTCTACGGAGATGCTTCCCATGTGCCGCTGAACTATTTTTTTGCAAACGGCCAGCCCTATTCCGCTTCCTTCATATTTTCTGCCGTTCAGTTGCTGGAAAATACTGAATACCTTATCGGAATACTGCTTGTCGAATCCTATACCATTATCGGAAAAGCAAATCTCATAATATTCCCCTGCCGGCACCGATGCCGTTTGCGGGCTTTTAACGTATATCCTGATCACCGGGCTGATATCCTGCTTTCTGAACTTGATACTGTTAGACAACAGGTTTTGGAACAACTGGCGCATCTGTGTAGGATCCGCTACGACCACCGGCAGATCTCCTGCCTGGATGGTGACCCCGTTCCGTTCTATGGCAATTTCCAGGTCGGATAGCACTTCTTTAAGCAACTGGTTCAGATCGACAACGGTGAATTCACCCGTCCTGGTAGTCAGGCGCGAGAAAGACAAAAGGTCGTTGATCAACCGCTGCATGCGCTCAGCGGCATTTTTCATTCGGGCCAGGTAATCCTTTCCCTGTTCGCTGAGCCTGGGCTTTTCCGTTAGCAGCAGCCGCTCACCGAACCACTGTATCTTTCTCAGCGGCTCCTGCAGATCGTGCGAGGCTACATACGCGAATTGCTCGAGGTCAGAGTTGGAGTTCCTCAGGTCAAGGGCAAGTTTCTCCAGCTCGTTTTTCTGTTCCCGTATGAGCCCTTCTTTCTCCTTGTGCAGAATAATGCCCCGTGCGGCAGCCAGAATTCCGCCTACAGCCAGGAGCCGGTTGGTAATGACTATTTCCATTGGAATTCCAGGGGGAGGCTTGAGGAATCCCATAGTGGTCAGTATAATTCCTGCCGCAGCGAATAGCCTTGTAATCCTGTTGCCCGGCACCCAAAGCGTTATCAATGTAACAATAATATAAAGGAAACCCCAGGCAATACCAAGTGGCGTGAGCATATCGGCCGTAAAAATGCCAGCCGTAAGCAGAGCCGCAATCCACACCCATAAGACCTGTTGCCTGTCTTTCATACCAGGCAAAAATGGATATTGAACCGCCATCGGGCTATGACCGGTGTCATCTTGTTGCCTGACAATTTTCAATCCGTTCATAACCCGTACGCAAACCGGGGATCCGTTCATCCTTCTTTTCAGGGGCATTAACATGCGGAAGATGACACCCGTCATGTCATAAGCTGCGTAAGGTCATATTCTTACCGGGGTGTATTGCGGAATTTTACGTCATAGTGAAATACTTATGATTAAACAACCAAAAGTCATAGAGATATTACTGGCCGATGATGACGAGGAGGACAGGATGCTGATCACGGAGGCCCTGTACGAAAGCAGGCTTAAGAATAATATCCAGACCGTAGAGAACGGAGAGGAATTAATGGACTACCTCCATAACCGGGGTAAGTACACGGATCGGGCCAGGTTTCCCATGCCGGGGATTATTCTGCTTGACCTGAACATGCCCAGGAAGGACGGACGCGATGCGTTAAAGGAGATCAAGGCCGATCCCAGGCTGCGTTCAATTCCCATTATAATACTTACGACCTCTAAAGCGGAGGAAGATATACTGAGGACCCATAACCTGGGCGTAAACTCTTATATCGCCAAGCCGGTTTCGTTTGAGGCCATGGTGGAAGTAATGAAAACGCTTAATCGCTACTGGTTCGAGATCGTTGAGCTGCCGGAGAGCTGATGATCGACCGGGTGCGGAACCACTTTCAAAAGACCGTTATGGATTCGACAAATTTAAAGAACGCAATGACCTATCGGGCATTTTATGAACTTGTTTCAGGCATGGCGAAGCGGGGTGCAACGAGCGGTGAACAAAGTCCCGAACATATCGAAGCTACCCGGCTGAACGCCCAGCGAATGGCCCGCCTGAACAAGCAAACCGAAATCAGCCCGGCCTTGCGGCAGCTTGCCGGAAAGCTGCAGCGGCCGTGGACCTGGCTGATCCTTGCTGAAACCTGGTGCGGGGACGGAGCCCAGACGATCCCGGTAATTGCCAAGATCGCTGACCTCAACTCAAACATCGCGCTTAAGATCATACTGCGTGATGAACACCCTCATATTATGGACAAGTACCTGACCAACGGCACGCGCTCCATTCCCAAGCTCATCTGCCATGACGAGTCGGCAGGCAGGGAATTGGGAACCTGGGGGCCGCGGCCCAAAGATATCAGGGAGCGGGTAGAAAAACTCAAATCAGACCATCCGGGCATAAGCAGGCAGGAATTTCTTGAGAACCTTCACTTATGGTACGCGCAGGACAAGGGTCAGTCAGTCCAGCGGGATTTTTTCGATCTTCTGGTGAAATGGCTTTAAGGCGGTGCCGTTCCGGGACAATGTATATACTGATGCGCCAAGCAGCAACACGCCACACAGGAACGAAACCAGGATGAGATAAAGCCCCTTTTTGGAAGCGCTTTCGAAGTTCCTGTTGAGCGCATTGTAAAAGCGCGCAAAGAGCAACACAGCGCCACCGGCCAGCGCAATTGCAATAAGGTCAGGTATGTCATTTTTCACGGCCAAAAGAAAAGAGTAATATTTCCGCTGATACATGACTTTCATCATATTCCTGCCGCAAAGCCGTATTTAATTTCGCATACCAATCAATACATAACATGCAATAAAATGGAAACGAGGGAGACAAAAGAACTGACCGTGGGCGAACTGGTGGCTAAGGACTTCAGGAAAGCCGAGATCTTTAAAAAATATGGAATCGATTTTTGCTGCGGGGGCAAAAAATCGGTAGAAAAAGTGTGCCGGGAAAAGGGGATTGACCTCGGCAAACTTGAGGCGGAGCTGTCGAGATTGGATAGTTCATCTGTTCCTCCCTCGCAGAACTTTGACAACTGGGAATTGGATTTTCTTGCAGATTATATCGTGAACACACATCACCGGTACATCCTTCAATCCATACCTAACCTGCTTGCCTGGGCCGAAAAGGTAGCCCGGGTGCATGGCGATGCCAACCCGGAAACAAAGGAAATATACAAGTTGTTTCTCCTGGCAGTTGATGAACTGAACCGCCATATGATGAAAGAGGAGCAGGTGCTGTTTCCGTACATCAGGCAAATGGTGGCGCGGGCCAGGAGCGGGGCGAAGCTCGATCAGCCTCCTTTCGGCAGCGTGGAGAACCCGGTGAGAATGATGGAACATGAGCATGATTCCGTAGGGGAGATCTTCCATACCATATCCGGGCTTTCGGGCAACTACAATCCGCCTGAATACGCCTGCAATACTTACCGCGTACTTTATTCGAAGCTGAATGAGTTCGAAGACGACCTTCACCAGCATATTCACCTGGAAAACAACGTGCTTTTTCCTAAGGCGATCGAGCTGGAAAGGTCAATATTAAGAGCGTGACACCGATCATGGCGGAATATGACGATGATCATGATCTGGCCTGAGCGGCAAACCTAGATTTGTGAAGAATAAAAAAACAAAATACCGGTTATGAAGATAAGATATGCTTTAACTATGATTATGCTGGCAGGTATGGGAACCTTCGCCACAGCGCAAGATGGAGAAAAGCTGTTCCGCAGTAACTGCGCCAGTTGCCATTCGATAGGCAAAGGAAAGGTGGTAGGGCCCGATCTGAAAGGCATAAACGACATACGGGACGAGAAATGGCTGATCAGTTGGATCAAATCGTCACAGAAGCTGATCAAGGAGGGAGACACCCTTGCAAAGAGGGTTTATGCCGAGAACGGCAATGTCCCGATGCCTGACGCGTTCATCAGTGAAGCAGAGATAAAGACCGTACTAAGTTATATCAAGACGAAAAGTGACGAACCCGCTACCGTAGCCGTTAACAATCCGCAGACGACTCCTGCCCCGGTGACGCCAGGCGTAAGCATGCCCATGATCAAATTCAGTTTTACCGAATACCTGCTTGCCGGTATGATCGTATTCCTGCTT
>JBFLYZ010000003.1:0-113309 GCA_040756415.1 Bacteroidota bacterium | reverse complement strand
ATAGGCGGAGGGGCGGCCGGTTTTTTCGCGGCTATCAATGCTGCCGAGGCGGAGCCGGAAGCCAATGTTGCCATCCTTGAAAAAAGCCCGAAACTGCTGAGCAAGGTGAAGGTATCGGGAGGGGGCCGCTGCAATGTTACGCACCACTGCGAATATAATTCCGAGCTGGTTAAAAATTACCCGCGCGGGGAAAAGGAACTGAGGACGGCTTTTGAGCAGTTCTCGGTGAAGGATATTATTCAATGGTTCAGCAAGCGGGGTGTCAGGCTGAAAACGGAGGAGGATGGCCGCATGTTCCCGGTATCGGATAATTCTCAGACGGTGATCGATTGCTTCCTGGGCGAGGCGCAGCGGCTGGGCATAACTGTAAAGACCCGTACGGAAGTGCGGGCTGTACGGAAAAAGGAAAGCGGTTTTCTGCTGGAGACCTCTGCGGGTGAGATGGCCTGCGACAGCATACTTGTTGCCACGGGCGGGAATGCCAGGGAGGCGGCCTACGAATGGCTCAGCGCGCTTGGGCATACCATTGTAAGCCCGGTGCCCTCGCTTTTTACCTTCAATATGCCCGGCAATGAAATAACAAAGTTGATGGGAGTGAGCGTGCCTGCGGCAAAGACCAGAATCGCAGGTACCCGGTTCGAGTCGGCCGGCCCCCTGCTGATCACACACTGGGGCATGAGCGGCCCGGCCGTACTGAAGCTGTCCTCATTGGCCGCGCGGGACCTTTTCAGGATGAATTACAGGTTTACGCTCCTGGTGAACTGGCTGCCCAAATACAACGGGGAAAAGCTGCGCATAGAGCTCCTGAAGCTAAGGGAAGAGCAGGCGGGCAGGTTCCTTCATTCCTCCAAGCCTTTCGGGCTGCCCGCCCGCTTGTGGGAATTCCTGCTGTCGAAAGCGGGTATAAAAGAGGATATGCGCTGGGCCGACCTGCCTAAAAAGCAGCAGAACGTGCTGATCAACTCGCTGGTGAGCGATGCGTACCCGGTTTCGGGCAAGACCACATTCAAGGAAGAGTTCGTGACCTGCGGTGGCATCGCCTTAAAGGAAGTGGATTTTTCCACCATGGAGAGCCGTGTCGTGCCCGGACTGTATTTCGCTGGCGAAGTGCTCGATGTGGATGGCGTTACGGGCGGTTTTAATTTCCAGAACGCCTGGACCACGGCCTGGATCGCTGCCCGGAGTATGGCCAGGAAATAACTCTGCAAAACCACAAAGTACAAACTACAGACTATAATCTAACGTATCAAATGCACAAAGCCGTTCTTCTGGAAATTGGTTTCCTTGAAGTTGGCGTCAAGAGTGTAATAGTAAACCCCTGACGAGAGCTCATTGCCCTTATAGGTGCCGTCCCACCTGAAGAAAAAATCGTTCGACTGGTAGACCAGGGTGCCCCAGCGGTTGTAGATCTTGATGTTAAACGTATCCCAGCAGTAGTTTACCGTAGCGTTCACCTTGTAAAGGTCGTTCTGGTTATCGGCATTGGGGGTGAAAATGTTGGGTATCATTTCATCTATATCCCCGTCCTGGGGTTCGGTCACCAGTATGCTCACCGCCAGCGGAACCGTATTGCCCCCGTAGCAGGAAGAATCGCTCCCCGTAAAATCTACCACGTAAGGATTGGGCCGAATGTGGGCGCAGGTGGTCTGTATGCAGAACACGGATTGGGCGCCCCCGGTGCCGGTATCGTTCTGCCAGTAGGTAACGGGCATGTTGGTCCCAACGAAGAGCTCGGAGGTGGCGTTCAGTATCACCTGGTCGGGGTTGGGATCATCCACATCCACCAGGAAGCAGAGCGAATCGCCCGCAACAATGCTGTAGCTGACCACCGCGGGTGCCGTAAAGAAGGGCGGGTTGTTGCCCGTGCAGGAGAGCACCTGGTACTGGAAATCCCTGCGTATCTCACCGATCTTGACATTGTTGCGGAACTCCTCCACGCGCACGGACAATACGTAAACGCCCAGCGTAGGCGGGTTGGTGGAGATCACGCCCGTATTGGTGTTGATGCTCATGGCAGGATCTCCCATGATGTTGGCGAGCGAATAAGGTGTTTGCCAGGTAATGGTGCCGTAAGGGCCGGGAGAGGGGGGCGGAATAGGGTTCCCGGAACAGGCTGTGGTCGGATCACAATCGAGCGGATCGACCAGCGAGTAGACCAGCACATCGCCATCGATGTCGGTGGCCGAATAATCGTCCAGGTTGGGCTGGCTGGCGCACATATAGGCATCGGGATAAAAGTTGAAAGTAGGCGTGGAGTTCTGCAATGCGGGATCGGGGATCTCGGCATAGAATACATAGCCGGAGCTGAGCGGGGTAACGATGTTCTGGATAAGCGAATTGCGGCAGCAGCGGTGCCAGGAAACGTAGTAGCCGTTGGGATTGTTCGGCAGCGTGATATTACCCTGGTAAATGGCACGCTCCACGCAGAGGTTAGGAGGGGTGTAACAACTGTCGCCCAGGGCCAGGGTATCGGTAGGCGGCAGGCTGAGGGTGGGAGTGAGCACCTGCGCGTGGGTCACCAGGTCGAATACGCCCAGGGTAATGGTGGCATCAAAGGCCGCTGTACCGGCCGAGCAGTCGCGGTAGAACGTAAGCGTGACCTGGAAATTATTGGGAGAAAGATATTTTACCGTGATATCCCCGCCAATGATGTGAGTGGCTTTTGCCGGCAATACGATCAGGCAGAGGATAAAGGCTGAGAAAAAGAGTTTTTTCATCGGGGCAGAGTTTTTTAAAGCTCAATCCAAAGACGCAGAAATACCGAGGGGGTTGCCTCTCAGGGGCTTATCGCTGGTTTCTCCTTCTTAGATTTCTCCACCGGTCAACTATAATCCAGTATTTCTTATAGATCAAATAACCCAGAACCGGTATTACCAATAAAACCATGATAAGCAGCATCTGCTGCCCGCTGTTCATACGGCTGATCTCATCGGCAAACAAGGGTTCTATTTTACTATCCATAGCGCTTTCCCTCTGAGCTTTTTTCCCATAAAAGGCGTATTCCTCGATTTGGACCGTACCGCGTTTCCCTCCAGCGTCCAGCCCAGGTCGGGATCGAACAGGGTGAGGTTGGCCTTTTCTCCTTTCCTGATCTTCGGCACAGGCAGGCCCAGTATTTTCCTGGGATTAAGGGCCATTTTTTCTACCAGTTGGGCCAGGCTCATTTTGCCCCGGTTCATATTGGCCAGGGCGAAGGCTGTTTCCAGTCCCGTCATACCGAAGGCAGCGTGATCGAACTCCACCACCTTGTTCTCCACATCTTCGGGAGCGTGGTCGGAGGTAATGCAGTCTATGGTGCCGTCAGCCAGCCCTTGTTTCAGCGCGTTGATGTCGGCCTGGGTACGCAGGGGCGGGTTGGTCTTGTAATTGGTGTCGAAGCCCTCCAGCACCGAATCATCGAGGGCCAGGTTATAGGCGTTGACCGATGCGGTGACCTTAAGCTTTCTTTTTTTGGCTTCGCGCACCAGCTCTACCGAGCCTTTGGTGGAGATATCGGAAAAATGTATGCGGGCCCCGGCATATTCGGCCAGGTAAATGTTGCGGGCCACCATCAGCTCCTCGGCAAGGGCGGGAATGCCTTTGAGCCCGAGCCGTGTGCTGGTCTTGCCCTCGTTCATCTTCCCGTCAAGCGATATCTTCCTGTCATCGCAATGGGTGATGATCAGGCCGCCAAAGTTCTTCACGTAGAGGAGGGCCCGCACCAGCAGTCCTGAATCGCTGATCGCCTTTTTATCGTCACTGAAGGCGATGGCCCCGGCCAGGTGCATGTCGTACATCTCCGAAAGGTCCTTGCCCTCGAGGTTGTGCGACACCGTGCCGATGGGGTAAACGTCAACCGCGTTGCCTTTGGTCTTGTTCTTCACGTATTCCACTTCGGCCTTGCTGTGTATGGGGGGCAGGGTGGAGGGCATCACGGCCACACCGGTGAACCCGCCCGCAGCGGCCGCCCTGCAGCCGGAGAGCAGGTCTTCCTTGTACTCATAACCGGGGTCGCGGAAGTTCGCCTGCATATCGAACCAGCCCGGAGAAACGTGCAGGTTCTTGACCTTGAACACTTTTTCGCCTTTCCCTTCCGAAAGGCCGGGCTTTACTTCTTTAATGACCCCGTTGACGATCCGGATATCAACTACCTTGTTGTTGAAGGGCGAGTTAGGGTCGGTTACTTTGGCGGACTTAATTAGAAGGTTCATAAGCAGGTCTTTTTACCACAGATTACACAGAGTTTCACAGATCACATAATTAATCTGTGTATTCCTTGTTGTAGGTTCACCGTATTGAAATTGATCAGCAAAGCAAGCTTTAATTTAGAGAGTTTTAAGTAGGTTAATACCTGTGCCGTATGTATGGGCGCAAGAGCGTCAACAGATTTTATCTCAATCAGGACTTTTTTCTCAACGGCTATGTCCATGCGGTACCCGGCATCAAGCCGTACTTCTTTGTAGACAAGAGGAAGTTCCTTTTGTCTCTCCAGGTCAAATCCTTTTTCCAGCAGCTCATGAAACAAACAAGCTTCGTAAGCCGACTCTAGTAATCCAGGACCCAATTCGGAATGCACTTTATACGCACAGCCAATGATCTCGTAGGTAAGCTCATTTATTTTTTTCTCTGTGTAAATCTGTGTCATCCGTGGTGAACTATGTTTTCCAGAATCGCAAAAGCATTATTTCCGTTCCTAAAAAAAGCAGCGCAAGTAGGATACAGGTCCTCCAGAGCTTTTTCCCCTGATCGATCTCGGCCAGCACATCGGTGAGCGACCTGGCGCCCGATTCGAGCAGCGAGAAATTCTGCAGGCCGGCCTCGTCCTTTTTGGCTGTCAGCTCTTCAGCGGTATAGCAGTTCAGGTCCGATTCTTTACGGTCGTAGTTGAATGAAAGCCCGGTAAGCCTGTTCTCGCCCAGCCACAGGGTATAGTTGCCCGAGCTTTGCACCTGCCCGCGCACGTAAACCGAAATGGAATTATCGACCACACGGTGCTCGGGTATGATGTCAAAGCCGCCTCCGGGGCCTTCCTGCTCTCCGCGTATATGGAACACGTTCTCCCCGCTTGGCGTGGTGGCGCTCACATCGATCACCTCATCGCGGCCGATCGTGTAGAACAGGGGCCGGACGGCCTGGCTGAAGACGGCTATCTTGTATACCGTGGGAACAAAGAGCGCATGACGGGTAAAGTTGCTGAAATCCTGCGCCAGGGGTACAGCGCAGAGGTACACCTTGCCCTTGCCGGAAGCGTAACGGGCCAGGAACACATTGCCGTTCTGCAGGCGCATGAGGTATTCCTCGTTGCTGCGCGTGCTCTTTGTTATGGCGTAGTGCCCCAGCACCACGGGCAGGTCGATGTTATCGGGTCTTTTTTCGAACACATCGCGGTAGATCTCGTGCTCGTAATTCAGCCGGTCGACCTTGGTATTGACCGTATCCAGCCGCTCGTAGCCGTTGGCGCCCAGGGCCGACAGAAAGGGCTTGTAGCTGCCCAGGTCGGCCTGCGCGTGCGGGAAGACCAGCAGGCTGCCGCCCTTATCCACAAAACGTTTCAGCTCCTGGGCCATGCCCGATGAAATGTTCTTCAGCCCGTTGAGGATGATGAGCTTGTTGCTGCCCAACTGGGAGTAGTCCACTTTATTCTCCTGCACATTGGTGAGCAGGAAAAGAGAATCTTTGAAAAGTTTATTGATGCTTTTGTTCTGGTTCTCCGGGTTATCCGCATCGGCCGGCTTATCGGATGAGTTGATGCTCATCACCGGTATGTTTTTGGCCACATCGAAAGAGAAGAAAAACTTATCATCGAAGGTCACCGGGTAATCGTTGATCTCCACGCGGCACTGCTGTATGCCCGTTTCGCGCAGGGCGAACGAAAGCATCACGGTGGTCTCGGATTCGGGGTCTATATTATAGCTGGCCGGAGTTTTTTGCTGGCCGTTGATGAAGAGCTTGACCGGGTTGTTCTCCAGCGTTTTGCCCGATACGTTCCGGATCCGCACATTAAGCTGCTCATTGACCCCCGCCTGGCGCACGGGCGATGAGAACCAGCAGGAGTCGATATACACGTTGCTTTTTTCCAGTGCCGTGATGGGCAGCAGGGTGCAGAGCACGGCCGTGTCGTTCTTCACCTGCCCGAGGTCCGTGACCGTTTTCTGGAAATCGGAGATAAAGTAGGCTTTCTTCTGGACTGCCGTTTCGCCCGAAAGCAGGTCGAATATGCGTGAAGCGACCTCGGAAGCGCTCCTCACGGCCGGTGATATCCTCACCTCGTCCAGCATCTCCAGGAATTCCTCCCGGTTCACCAGGCGCTGGTGGCGCCCTTCAAAATCGTTGGTCAGCAGTTGGAAGCGGTCGCTGGCCTTGAAGGCCGATACGATCTCGGCCGCGCGTTTTTTGGCTTCATCGAGCAGGGTTCCGTTCTTGTTCACGGCATCCATGCTGAAAGAGTTATCGATGTACACGCTTATCACCTTTTCGCCCGCCACCACCTGCGCGTTCTCCGCTGGGATAAAAGGCTGTGCGAATGCGAAGACCAGGAAGCTGAGGGCCAGGATGCGGCAGGCCAGCACCAGCAGGTGCCTGAGGCGCGAGCGGCTCTGCGTTTCCTGCTGGACCTCCCTGAGGAAACGCACGTTGGTAAAATATACCTTTTTGTATTTGCGGAAGTTGAATAAATGGATGATGATCGGGATCGCTATCGCTGAGAGGGCGAATAGGAAGGCGGGATTGACAAATTTCATCAAAGCCCAAAGATACGAAAAGCTGCGAAACGGATGGCCCCGACCAACGAATTTTAAGCGAATGTTATTCCGGATACGTTAGGGCCCCGCCACTGCTTCTGCCGGCAGGCAGGTAATTTGTACATTCGTACCCGCTATATGAGATTTTTCCGAGACATTGGCACCGGTATTGTAGCTTACTACCGCTCCTTCGAGTTCATTTTCCGCCACCACCTCTGGTTCTACTTCCTGTTCCCGGCCGCGTTCTCGCTGGTGCTGCTCTGGCTGGGGGGCGAGGCAGAGTGGGAGCTGCGGGAGATCAGCTTCAAGGACCTGCCGGAGAAGGATTACGAGTTCGAGATGCTGATCACAGGGCTGAAGGCCGTGTTCGTGTTCGTGGCGCTGAAGATGAACCGCTACCTGGTCCTGATCATACTTACCCCTTTCCTCACGCTGCTCTCCGCGCAAAGCGATAAGATCATTACCGGTTACAGCAGCCGCTTCAGCCTGAAGCAATATATCATCGACATCAACCGGAGCATACAGATATCCGTGCGCAATATCGTGATGCAGATGTTCATCCTGGCCGTGTGGTTCTTCTTTGCGCTTCTCATACCCATCCTGCGCGATTATACTTTTTATTTCATGTTCGTGCTGGGTTTTTACTTCTACGGCTTTTCGCTGATCGACTATACCAACGAGCGCAGGAAGCTTACCGTGGAGGAAAGCTACCGGTATATACGCAGGCACAGCGGCCTGGCGGTGATCATAGGGGCCATCTTCTCCTCGCTGTTCTTTATTCCGTACGCGGGAGTGATCCTGGCTCCCGTTACGGGAGTGGTGGCGGCTACCATAGGCGTCAGCCTTATCGATAAGCGGGAAGAAGAGCCCGAAAAGCCCCCGCGCTTACCGCATGTTGATGCCGCCTGAGGCGGTCTTGGGCGGGTAAAAGAGCACTTCGTATTTCTTGTCCACCTGCTTCGTCCAGCCGATCATGTATTGCGTAAAGGGCGACACGGTGAGCGATCCCAGCTTTTTGAAGGGATTGACCATCACATCGCTGGGAAAGTTCTGCTGGGCGATCTTGTAGCTTTCGGTCTCGGGGGGCATGCTGAAGAAATCGATGGCACCGAACTCCTCGAGGGCCAGGAAGGAATAGAGCGCTGAGGTGTTGTAGCTGGTCACGATATATTCCACATCCTTATTGCTGCCCCTGTTCATGACCACCGCGCCATCCTCTTTCACCATGCTGTTGAGCACAAAGAAAAGGCATACGCTTTCCACCTTATGCTCATCGCGTAATTTGGCGATAAGGCGCTCGCAGGTCTTGGGGTTGCTGATCACCGGGATGGTGTCGCCCGGGTTGGCCTTGTTCTCCATTTTGCCTCCGGCCGTTTTGGCTACATCGTCAGCCCATTTGTTCAGGGCCTTGACCCCGTTCTCGTTTCCCGTGCCGCCTATAGTGGCCATCAGGGTTTTGTTGGGAAGGTCTTTTTGAACTGTGCGCACGCTGCTCAGGTAGCTCACTTTCACCCTGAGCGGAACCCCGTTGGTTTTGGCCTGCTGCTCCAGCCACTGCGCGGCATATTTGATCGAATCGACCGAGGCGCGCACCTCCTCATCGGTCCAGGTCCGCGTGTTCTTGGTATCGATGAATATGGCGTAAAAGAGCACATCGCCACGCATTTTCTTGCATACGTTCCTCTCCATGAGCAGGCGATAGTCCGCCAGGCCTTTGGAAGGGCCGCAGGCCAGCGGGAGCAGAAGCAGGGCGGCTGCAGCCGCGGCCAGAAGGGTTTTTGTTCTCATTTCTTTACCTTTTCAGCGTCAATATAAAAGAGCTTCTCGTATTTTTTCTCGATCACATCGGTCCAGCCGATCATATACTGGGTATAGGGGCCTATTTCCAGCTCTTCGATGGGCCTGAACGCGTTGATCATGATATCGTTCGGGAACTGCTCGCGGGCCCACTTGGCGTTCTTGTTCCGCTTTTTAAGGTAATATTCGCCCATGCCGGCCGCACCGAACAGGCTGAGCACCTGGGATGCAATGAGGGAGGGGTTTTTATAGCTCGTCATGGCGTACTCGGTCTCTTCCTTGCTCATGGTATTGGTGGTGATGGAAAAATCCTCCATGTAATAATTGTTGAACATGAACATAAGGGCCACATGCTCCACGTTGTATTTATCGCGCAGCAGGTTCACCAGCTTCTCGCGCGCGGATATCTTGGAGCCTTTTGACTGGGAGGGGAAAGCCGTGCTGATGATCTTCTTGCACAGGTCGTCAGCGTATTTGTTCAGCTTATTGATGCTTGTTTCCAGCGTGAGCCCGTCCAGCGATTCGTAGATCGAAGCCTTGGGCAGCTCTTTCGAAATGGTCTTGGTCTTGGACTTGGAGCCGTAATAATCCACGCTGATGTTCAGGATGTGGTTGTTATCCTTAGCCTGCTTCTCCAGCCATTTGGCCGCTTTCCGGGCTGAATCCAGGGCGGAGGCGAGATCGAAATTGCTCCAGGGCTTGGTGGTCTTGGTATCGACAAATACCAGGTACATGAGGGCTTTGCCCTGCATCTTTTTGCAGGCATTGTTGTCCATGCCGTATCGCACATCCACCTTACCCTTGCGGAAAAGGGAGCAGTTGGTGAGAAGGAGAACAAGCAGCAGGCAGGAAAGGTATCTCATAGTAAAACTTGATTTTGGGTGACGAATATATATAATTATCATGAAAAGATGACGATGAGCCCAGCCCGTTCCCCGCGCCATTTGTACAAGAGAAAGGATACATAATGCCGGATTGATTAATTTCACATCGGGATGGAATACGTTGTCATAGCGCTTACGGCCCTGCTGGCCTCCCTGCTCACCTTTTTCTCGGGTTTCGGGCTGGGAACCCTGCTCACTCCCGTATTCATTATTTTTTTCCCTCCCGGGCTGGCCATCGCCCTTACGGGTGTCGTGCACCTGCTGAACAATATGTTTAAGCTGGGCCTCACGTTCCCGCATATCAACCGCGGGGTGCTGCTGCGTTTCGGGCTCGCCTCCGTTCCGGCCGCCTTCCTGGGCGCCTGGGCGCTCTCCTATGCCGAATCCCTTCCTCCCGTCTATTCCTATGAATTGGGGGGGCGCCTATGCACGGTAACGCCCGTGAAGCTGCTCATCGCGGTGCTTATTCTTCTCTTTACACTGATGGAAAGCCTGCCCGTACTGAAGAACATGCATGCCCGGAAAGAACATTTGATCGCGGGCGGATTGATCAGCGGTTTTTTCGGAGGTCTCTCCGGCCACCAGGGCGCCCTGCGTACGGTGTTCCTGGTCAGATCGGGGCTGAGCAAAGAAAGCTTTATCGCTACCGGCATAGCCATAGCCTGCATGGTGGACCTTACCCGACTGCCGGTTTACTTCTCTTCGGTAGAAAAGGATATTTCCATTAAGGATCATTTGCCCGTGCTATCCTGCGCGGTGCTTGCGGCCTTCGCTGGCGCTTACCTGGGAAGCAGGTTGCTGAAGAAAACAACGCTGGGGGCGGTTCAGGCCATCGTGAGCATAGCGCTTATCCTGCTGGCCATCGCTTTAGGCAGCGGGCTGATCTGAACCGGCTTTACTTTTTGCAGTATTTCTTGTAGGCGGCACCGGCACCGTCCAGTTTGAGGTTATCGGCTTTCTTGTAGTCTTCACAAAAGGTATTATCGCCCTGGGCCTGCTTGACCAAAGCCCTTTGGAAATAGGCTTCAGCATAGGAGCTGTTCATTTTGATGGTCTTGTCGTAGTCGAGCCTGGCATTGGCATAGTCCTTTTTGCCGTAATAGGCATTGCCCCGGTTATAATAAACGTAGTCGGCCTGGAACAGCTTGAGCGCCTCATTGTATTTGGCAATGGCCAGGTCGTACTGGCCTTTCACCAGGTAAGCATTGCCGGCAAAGTAGGCGTTGTAGAAATCAGCGGTCTGGGCCGAAGCGGTCTTCGCGAAAAGAGCAAGCAGGACTATAAGCATGATACGGGGCATGAGCATGAAAGTACAAAAATTCTGCCAAAGCATATTTTTCTTAATATTGCCACGCCATCCCTGAGGGGAAGGCCAGCTTTTGGTTGGCCCAATGGGCCATTAAAAGGGAAACAGGTGTGAATCCTGTACAGTTCCCGCTGCTGTAAGCACCGTTAAGCGTTGTTGCTTAAAAGTCACTGTCCGCCCCCCGGCTGACGGGAAGACGAAACAACAGGGTGTAAGTCAGAAGACCTGCCATGGCAAGTATGTAGTATGTAGTGGGTAGTTTGTAAGAATGCGAACTGCAAACAAACTATAAACTACAAACTATTTAAAGCTTCGGGTAAAAGCTAAGTATGGTTCTCCATCCTTATCCTTTTATCCTTTTTGTCAAACCGTTGGCGGATAGACCGCTGACATAAAAACATCAAAACGATGAAAAGGAAAATGTATTACATGCTGCTTGCCCTGATGGTGCAGGCCATGGCCCTCATGGGGCAAAACGATTCGCTGGTCACCATCAGCGAGATCACCGTTACGGCAACGCGATCCGAAAAGCACCCTGATGAGGTGGGGCGCAGCGTCACCGTGATCACGGCCGATAGCATTAAAAGCCTTGCCTATAATTCGCTGGGCGAGCTGCTGGCAGCCGAGGCGGGCATTTACCTGGTAGGCGCTAACCAGAACATCGGCAATACGCAAAGCATTTTCATGCGGGGTTCCAACAGCAACCAGACCATTATCATGATCGATGGCATTCGCATCAGCGATCCATCGGCTGTGAACAACGCGCCCGATCTTTCGGAGCTCAGCCTGGCTGACATCGAGCGCATCGAGATCGTGAGGGGCGCGCACAGCACCTTGTTCGGGTCGGCCGCTATAGGTGGTGCGGTCAATATCATCACCAAAAAGACCATGAAAGAGGGCCTGAACGCGGATGTGTCGCTTACCGGGGGCACCTTCGGCAGCGGCACATCGCTGTTTGCGGAAGACCTCAGGCTGGCCTATAAGCTGAAAAGCGGATTTTACCTGAGCGGGGAATGGTATAATGTAAATATGAAAGGGATCGATGCCACGGTGGATACCGTAACGACCCCTTACGTCTATAAGGCTCCCGATATGACTGACGGCCTGAAAAAGACCGATATCAGCTTCCGCGCAGGTTTCAGGAGGGAGAAATGGGATATCTTTGCGGGCTACAAGCTCACCGACCAGGCGACCGATATCGATAAGCGGGCCTACGTGGATGATGATAATTACACCCTGGATTTCAGGCGCAACCTGATCACCTTCGGCATTCAATACGAGCTGAACGATAACATGAGCGTAAGCGCCAGTGGAGGAATGACGGATATGACGCGCATCGCCATCGATGATTCATCCGTAATAGGAGAGACCCCTTCGTTCGTGCCGGTTTATGACCGCGTATACAACAAGGGGGAATACACGGGTAAGTACAGTCAGGGAGGGATACAGCTCAATTACAATACGAAGGGGCTCGACCTGGTGATCGGCTCTGACTTCAGCGCTGAAGAAATGAATGCCAACACGTTCTACTATTACTATAATGCCTGGGCTTTTCCCCAGCCGGTATATGACACCATCCTCTCTTCGCTGGATACGGTCATGCCTTCGGCCACCACGCTGGGCGCATACCTGCATGCCGACCTGGGTGGAATACTGTTCTCCGAAAAGCTCTCCTACCTTAGTCTTGGTATAGGTCTGCGGGGAGGAAGCCATGAATTGTTCGGCAGCTATTTTACCTATGAAGTTAATCCCTCCGTGAAAATTGGCGACAAGGGCCTGCTGTACGCATCATACGCCACAGGCTTCAACGCTCCATCGCTCTACCAGCTTTATACGGCCGATCAGTATGTGACCTGGGACATGGGTTATACTACCGGCCTGACCAGGGGCAACAAAGACCTGAACCCCGAAACTTCGCGATCATTTGAACTGGGAGTGAAGCAGCGCGTCAACGAGGGCACCTGGCTGGGTCTTTCCGTTTTCCGGACCATCACAGATAATACGATAGAATATGTTTATCTCTGGGATAAGAACATCGGGATCGATACGCTGGGAGAGAACTGGGGCAGGGACGATTACCGCGGTGACCGTTATCTTAACCTGGGGACAATGACGATCAACGGCCTGGAGCTAGGCGTGAGATCTGCTCTATCTGAAAAATTCTCGGTTAGCGCCAACTTCAGCATTATTGGAGGAAGCATCAGTTATGACCCTTCCGATATCGATACTTCCCAGACAAAAGGCAACCATGTTCAGCTTTTCAACAGCGGACAGTTCCTGACGAAAGAATATACTGTTTACGGGCTTACGCGCAGGCCACCGGCCCTGGCCAATATAGCGCTTACCTACAGGCCCATAAAACAACTGGGTCTTACTGCGGTGGTACGGCATGCCGGCACGCGAGGCGACAGCCGGTACGAATCCACCCTGGGGCCCTATGGAGCCCTGGCCACGGTACCGGTAGCGGATTATACGCTGGTCGACCTGAGCGCTGCTTTCCGCCTGGGCGCACATTTCTCGGGGGTGCTGAAGGCTGAAAACATTTTTGACGTGGAGTATTACGAGATCAACGGCTTCAGCACACGCGGCCGGAGCGTTTACCTTAAACTGGCTTACAGCTTCTGATGGAAAAGAAAAAAGCGGTGTTGTTCTGGAGCGGGGGCAAGGACTCCGCTCTGGCGCTCTACCGTATTCGCCAGGCTGGCGAATACGAGGTGAAGCACCTCGTGACCACCGTTAACCGCAACTACAAACGTGTTTCCATGCATGGGGTGCGCGAGGAATTGCTCGACCGGCAGGCCGCGCTCACCGGTATCGGCCTGATCAAGATGTATGTGAAGGAAAGCACCAACCGGGAGTACGAGGATGCCCTCCTTGCACATTTCATGGCGTTCAGGAGGCAGGGCATAGCGTATGTGATCTACGGGGATATTTTCCTCGAGGACCTGCGGGCTTACCGCGATTCGCTTTTGCAAAAGGCGGGGCTGGCTGGCGTATATCCGCTCTGGAAAGAAGATACCGCGAGGCTGATGAGCGAATTCCTGGGATCAGGGTTTAGAACGCTTACCTGCTGCGTGAACGATGCCTTCCTGGACCAACGCTGGGTTGGCCGGGAGCTTGACCAGGAGTTTATCAGCCAACTGCCTGCCGCGGTGGATCCCTGCGGTGAGAACGGTGAGTTCCACACCTTTTGTTTCGCGGGGCCGGTTTTTGAAAAAGCGATAAAGGTGAAAGTGGGAGAGAAGCTGTACCGGCCGCTGGAACTGAAGACGGGCGGCTGCTCCCTTTCAGCGCCCGCGGCTTTGGGGTTCTGGTACTGCGATCTGCAGGAAGAACGCGCTTAGTTGGCCCCGTGTTTCCTGATGATGCGGTCTACCCGTATCACCGCGTAAACGCCCGCTATCATCACGCCCAGCACCACGTAGCCCAGCGTATCGAAATGCTCCACGGGGCTGGTCTCCGTTTGCTGCACCACGATGAATCCCGCGATCAGCGAAGCGATGCCGCCTGCTATCTGCTGCAGCGATGCGTTCACGCTCATAAAGGCGCCCCGGTCCTTCATCTGGGGAATAGCGGTGACCAGGGCGGTGGCCGGCACGATACGCGACATGATGCCCATGAAGAGCAATACGTTCAGCGCAATGATCTGCCAGAAAGGGATGGGGGTAAGATTGGTATAGATCACCACGAACACGCTGGCCCAGGCTGAACCCGCAAAGAAGAGCTTGAGTTTGTTATACCTGTCGCTCATCCGGCCGACCAGGGGCATGATAATGATAGAGCCGATGCCGGTGATCATGAACAGGTAGGGCAGTTGCCCGTAGCTCACACCCAGGTTATTCACCGCAAAGGCGCTGGAGAAAGGCATGAGCATGAAGCCGCCTATAGGCAGCAGGGCGGAGGTGATGAAGCCCGTCTGGTATTTCTTCTCGCGCAGCGTATGCCACAGGTGCGTCAGCGCATTCTTGTCCGATTGCAGCGCCAGGTGGGCGTTGACGGGCCGCATGCCCAGCAACAGGAGCAATCCCAGCGGTACCGCGAAAAGCACGATAGCCAGGAAAGGCGCGTTCCAGTCCCACTTGTTGGCAATGGCAATGCTTATGGGTATGCCCAGTACCTGGCTGGCGGCAAAGCTCATTTGGGTAAAGCCCATGACCCGTCCGCGCTGCTCGAGGGTGAACAGGTCGGTGATGATGGCCATGCCGATGGAACTGATCACTCCACCGAAAATGCCGGTGACGATACGGGCCATGAGCAGCATCTCGTAGGTACCGGCCAGCCCGCAGAGCAGCGTGCCGGCCACGAAACCCGTATAGAAGAACAGCAGGAGCCTTTTCCGGTCGAACTTATCGGCAAAGCCAGCGGCCAGTATGCCCGAGATGCCTGCACTGAAAGCATACGAGGAAACAACAAGGCCGAACTGCTTGGGCGAGATCTTCAGCGATTTGATCAGCATATCGCCCAGTGGCGACATGATCATGAAATCGAGCACGACCGTGAACTGAAGCAGCGCGAGAATGGCGATGACGACTTTCTGGTAAGCGCTGAACGGGGAGGGTGTGCGCATAATCAGAACGATCGCAGGATCATTTTAGCGGCATCCTCGCCTACCAGGCTGCCTATGGCCACTCCCATGCCTCCCATTCTCACCGCGCAATAAACGTTTCCGTTCACCTGCCTGATGATAGGCGATTTCTGCGGCCCCACGCCCATGATGCCGCTCCACCTGCTTTCTATAGTGAAATCAGCATAAGGCACGATCATGTTCCTGAGCATCGCCTCGAGTTTTTCCTGTATCGCGCGCGTAAGACCGGCCTCGGTGGTCTCTTCGCCTTTGAAATCCATGTTGCGCCCGCCCCCGATCAATACCCTGTTGCCTACGTTCCTGAAATAATAAAAGCCCCTGTCATAGTGAAAGGCGCCTTTCAGCCTGAGATTTTTCACGGGAGAGGTGATCATGACCTGCGCCCGGGCCGGAGTTACCGGGTAGCCGGGCAGCAGTTGCCTTGCAAATCCGTTGGTGCAGATCAGCAGCCGCCTGCCCTTTATCTCCATACCATCATTGACAAGCAGGGAAACGAAATCCCCCCGGCTGCCGAAAGAATGAACATGGATACCGTTCAGGATCAGCACGCCCATTTTATGTACTCTTTGGATAAGCGCCTGCATCATTTTACCGGTATGGATCTGGCCTTCAGCAGTATTTTCAATAATATGCTCTATCCCTTTAATGCCCAGACTTTTAATTTTTCTATCAGATCGCTTATATACCCCCGCTCTGCCCGTGATCTTTTTCAGCCTGCGGTTAAACTCTTCTATCCTGGCGCTGCACTGTTCGTACAGGGCCCTGTCATTGGGGCCGAACACTTCGAATCCGCCCAGCGCTTCATACGCCATGGCCTTATCGCCCAGGTTCTTTCTCAGCCGCTTCAATCCCTTATACCTTCTTTCTACCAGCGAAAAAACCTGGTCCTCATCCTGCCGGCCAAGGTCGTCAAGCAGCTCGGATACGCTCCCAAAGCAGGCGAAACCGGCATTCTTGGTGCTGGCTCCGCTGGGAAGCACGCCCCTCTCCAGCACCAGCACCTTCAGCCTGGGGGCGGTTATCTTCAGGTTCAGTGCCGCGTTCAGCCCCACGATACCGCTGCCGATGATGATCACATCGATATCGCGCAGATAAATTTCCTGTTCCCAATGGCTTAAGTTCATGAGTTTTGGAACGAAGCTTGTGAATAAAAATGCGCATAAAAGTACTATCATTAGGCAAAAATTCAAGATATTTGCTAAGTTGGACGAATTGCAGGTTCATCGTAAGGAATTGTACGACAAACAGGTATATGATTTTTACTCCGGCCGGGAAAAATCCACCTATCATTAGGTCGTTAAGGATAGTTATAGCCTTAACGCTATCATTATTTGCTGTTTCTGTAGCCTTTGCGCAGGACTGGACCTTCCCTATTACGGGCAAGGTGTACAAACTGGGCAAAAAAGAGGAGAAGCTGGAAGGTGCCGTTGTGACCCTTTATGAGACCGGCAAGCAGATACAGCAGAAGATAACGGGCAAGAACGGTAAGTACGACCTGGTGCTTCTGCCCGATAAGGAGTACGAAGTGGTTTATTCCAAGGCCGGCTATGTAAGCAAAAAGATAACGGTCAATACCAGGAACGTTCCTCCCGACCGGGCCAAATACGGCTTCTCTCCCCAGCCCATCGATATCGTTTTGTTTGAAAAGCCCACCAAGCCCGAGGTCTCGGCCAAGGTCGAATCCATCCTCAGCAAGCCGATAGGCAAGTTCTATTACGATCCCAAGCAGCAGGATTTCGGATGGGAAAAGACCTACACCAAGTCTATACAGGACGAGATGGAAGAGCTGCAGAAGATACAGGAGCAATTGGAGAAGGAGGAGGAACTCAAGGCCCAGCAGCAGGCCCAGCAGCAGCAGGAGCTTCAGGCGATGCAGGCCAAGTACGACCTGGCCATACAGACCGCTGACAAATTATTCCAGGCCAAAGACTATGTGAACGCCAAAAAGTACTACAGCGAGGCCCTTACCTACAAGCCCGAGCAGCAGTATCCCAAGGACCAGATCGCCCTTTGCGACAAGCTGCAGGCCGAAAAAGACCTTCTGGCGCAGAACGAGCAGAAATACAAGGACCTTGTCGCCCAGGCCGATAAGCTGTTCAAGGAACAGAGCTACCAGCAGGCCCGCAACGCCTATACCGAGGCCAATAACCTGAAGCCGGGCGAACAGTACCCCAAGGACCAGATCGCCAAGATCGATAAGCTGATGGCCGATCAGAAAGAGATCGAGGAAAAATACAAGAAGCTGATCGCGGATGGCGACAAATCCTTCAACGGCAAGCTATATACCTTCGCCAAGGGCTCTTATGAAGAGGCGCTCAAGCTTAAACCGAACGAGCAGTACCCCAAGGACCAGCTTAAGAAGATAGATGACGCCATGAAGGCGGCCGAGGAGCAGAAATACAAGGATGCTATCGCCAAGGCCGATAAGCTCTTCAGCGCAAAGGATTACACCAACGCAAAGACCGAATACCAGAACGCGCTTGTCTATAAGCCCGCTGAGCAATATCCCAAAGACCAGATCGCGCTTTGCGATAAGAACCTGAAGGATATCGAGGGGCAGAAGGTCATCGACCAGAAATACAAAGACGCTATTGCGGCTGCAGACAAGCTGTTCAATGTTAAAGATTACAAGAACGCAAAGGCCGGTTACGAGGCCGCGCTGAAGATCAAACCGGAAGAGCAATACCCCAAAGACCAGATCGCCAAATGCGACAAGTTCCTTTCTGACCTGGAGGCCGAAAAGCTCAGGGAACAGCAGTACAAGGATGCCCTAGCCAAGGCCGATAAATTCTTTGCCGCCAAGGATTACGCCAATGCCAAATCGGCTTACCAGGACGCCCTGGGCATTAAGGCGGGGGAGAAATATCCCACCGACCAGATCGCGCTTTGCGATAAGTACATTGGCGATATGGAGGCCAATAAGCAGAAAGAGCAGCAGTACAAAGACCTGATCGCGAAAGCTGACGGGGAATTCAACGCGAAGAGCTATGCGGACGCGAAAAACACCTACAACGAGGCCCTGAAAATAAAATCGGCCGAGAAGTACCCCAAAGACCAGATCGCCAAGATAGATGCGATACTGAAAGGGATAGAGAACGACAAGCTGAAGGAGCAGCAATACAAAGACGCCATCGCCAAGGCGGATAAATTCTTCGAGGCGAAGGATTACAAGAACGCGAAGCTTAACTACCAGTCGGCATTGACCATTAAAGCCGGAGAAAAATATCCCGCTGACCAGATCGCGCTCTGTGATAAGCTGCTGGGCGAGCAGGAAGCGGAGAAGCTCAAAGAGCAGCAGTACAAGGATGCCATCGCCAAGGCCGACAAGTTCTTTGCCGCAAAGGATTATGCCAACGCGAAAATGAACTATGAAACGGCCCTCACCATTAAAAAAGGCGAGAAGTATCCCACCGACCAGATCGAGCTGTGCAATAAATACCAGGGCGATATAGAGGCCAATAAGCTGAAGGAGCAGCAATACAAGGATGCCATAGCCAAGGCGGATAAGCTTTTTACCGCGAAGGATTACGTCAATGCCAGATCGGCTTACCAGGACGCCCTGGGCATTAAGGCGGGGGAGAAATATCCCACCGACCAGATCGCGCTGTGCGATAAGTACATTGGCGATATGGAGGCCAATAAGAAGAAAGAGGAGCAGTACAAGGAGCTTATATCCAAGGCGGATTCGGAGTTCGGTGGCAAAAATTACCAGGACGCGAAAAACACCTACAGCGAGGCCCTGAAGATCAAGCCGGCCGAGAAATACCCCAAAGACCAGATCGCCAAGATAGACGGGATACTGAAGGGTATTGAGAGCGACAAGCTGAAGGAGCAACAGTACAAAGACGCCATCGCCAAGGCGGATAAGTTCTTCGAGTCAAAGGATTACAAAAATGCCAAGCTTAGCTACCAGTCGGCACTGACCATTAAAGCCGGAGAAAAATATCCCGCTGACCAGATCGCCTTATGCGACAAATACCTGGGCGATATCGAAGCGGAGAAGCTCAAAGAGCAGCAGTACAAGGATGCTATAGCCAAGGCCGACAAATTCTTTGCCGCCAAGGATTACGCCAATGCGAAGGCCGGCTACCAGGCCGCGCTGGGCATTAAGGCGGGCGAGAAGTATCCCACCGACCAGATCGCGTTGTGCGATAAGTTCCTGGGCGACCTGGAGGCCAGCAAGCTGAAGGAGCAGCAATATAAGGACGCTATCGCCAAAGCGGACAAGCTTTTCAGCGCCAAGGATTATACGAATGCCAAATCGGCCTACCAGGACGCTTTGGGCATTAAGGCGGGGGAGAAGTATCCCACCGACCAGATCGCGCTGTGCAATAAGTACCTGGCCGACATAGAGGCCAATAAGCTGAAGGATGCCGAGCGGGAGCAAAAGTACAAGCAGGCTATTGCCAGCGGTGACCAGAACTTCAATTCTACCGAGTATGAGACCGCCAAGAAGTTCTACCAGGAGGCCCTGACCTATAAGCCCGCTGAGAAGTACCCGAAAGATAAGATCGCGGAATGCGATAAGCTGATGGCGGAGAAGATCAAGAACAGCAGCCTGATGCAGAAATATAATGATGCCATCGCCAAGGCGGACAAGCTGTTCACGGCAAAAGATTATAAAGGGGCGAAAACAGGTTATGAAGGAGCGTTGAAGATCAAGGCGGATGAGCAGTACCCCAAGGACCAGATCGCGCTTTGCGACAAATACATGAACGATGCGGCCAATGAGAAGCTGAACGCGCAAAAGTATAAAGAGGCCATCGCCCGGGCGGACAAGCAGTTTGCCGCCAATGATTACCAGAACGCCAGGAACACCTATAACGAGGCCCTGGGATATAAGCCCGAAGAGCAATATCCCAAGGACCAGATCGCCAAGATAGACAAGATACTGGCCGATAAGCAGGCCGAACTAGACAAGATCGCCAAGGAAAAGGAGCTGAACGATAAGTACGTGGCAGCCGTCAACGCGGGCGACAAGTTTTTTGCCGCGAAGGATTATATCAATGCCAAATCCAAGTACCAGGAGGCCCTGGGCTACTTCCCTTCCCAGCTCTATCCCAAGACGCAGATCGAAAAATGCGATAAGTTCATCACGGCCGATGTCACCCTGGAAAAGTACAGCAAGATAGTCCTGGCGGCCGACCAGGCCTTCAAGGAAAAGAAGTACGATGAGGCCAAGCTGCTGTACCAGGAGGCGCTTACGGTCCGTGCCGGTGAAAAATACCCGAAGGATAAGATCGCTGAGATCGAGCTGCTGATGAAAGAGGCGCAGCTTACCGCGCAGAAGGATGCCCAATTGAAGAAGTATTACGAGCTGGTCAAGCAGGGAGAAGAGCTCATGGGCAAGAAGGATTATGTCAAGGCCAGGATCAAGTTCAAAGAGGCGCTGGCCCTTCAGCCGGGTGAGCAGCACCCCAAGGACCGTATCGCGCAGATCGATGCTTTCCTGAACGACAAGAAGCCCATCAAGGATACGGTGAAAACCGTTGTGCAGGTCGACAAGGAGACCGAAGCCAAAAAGCGTTTCGAAGAGCTTAAGCAGAAGTACGGCCCGGGCGTTACCGACCTGGGCAACAATATTGCCGGCAGCAAGACCATTTATACCTTTGCCGTGGTCACCGATACCTCGGGCGATATTTACAAAAAGATCGTGTACAACTGGGGCCAGGCCTTCTATTACAAGAACGATGACATCATCACCGAGGCCGAGTTCGCCACGGCCACAGCCTCCGCGCAGTAAGTAAGTTCAACCTAAATAAAAATCAAAGATCAATTATGAAAAAACTGCTTTTATCCGCACTGGCCTTTTGCCTCGCGCTGGGAATATCCGCCCAGGACAAAAAGGACCCCGAGCTCAAACTCACCCTCCGGAACGGGGATTCTTATTCCGGCACCGTCAAGATCGCCAAGGTAACCCTGACCACGGATTACGGCAAGCTGGATATTCCCATCAAGAACGTGACCTCCATCGATATCGGCCTGACCTACGATAAGGCCACCGAGGACAAGGTGATCGCCCTGGTAAAGCAGTTGAGCAATACCAGCGAGGATATGAGGCGCGATGCGTATAAGGAGCTGACCGGTATGAGCATTAAGGCCATTCCCGCCATTTCCGATTTCATTTATTCACAGAAGTATGTTCCCGGCAACTTTACCGATTATACCCCCGAAGGAGCGCTAACCGACCTGAAGGCCACCCACAACGTGGATGACGATTTCACCACCAAGGATGTGGTCAACATCGATTATACCTATAGCATGGGCGGTGTGGTCGACTTCAAGAGCATAGAGCTCAAGGGCAAGTACGGCACCCAGAACATACCTAAGGAAGAGATCAAGCACATCGATGTGATCTATACCCCTGGCGATGGTGGCGATATGGTATTCACGCTCTATGCCTCCAAGAACATCAGCTCGAACAGCAACGGGGGCTGGCTCAAAACGGGCATACAGGTGAAATCAGGCCAGAAGCTCATGATGAACTCTAGCGGGCAGATCGTGCTGGCCAGCCTTTCCAACAACAAATACAATCCCGATGGAAAGGTAGTGGGCAGCAGCACGACCGATGAAGAGAGCGATGTCTCGGATTATGACGGGTCGGAGTACGAAAGCACCTATCCCCAGTACGGGCAGGTGGTATATCGCATTGGCGAGTACGGCACCACGATGAAGGCGGGAGCCAAGTACAATGGCACGGTTACCTCAAGCGGCATGCTGTACATCTCCATCTACGAAACGATCTATAACTCGGCCAATACAGGCACCTATACGGTCAAGATCACGCTCAAATAAAAAAGGCTGAAAGAAACAGAAAACCCCGGCAAAACCGGGGTTTCTTGTTAACGCAGGTACTTATTGTTCCACTCGCTTTCGCTGAGCCATTTGTTGCGCACCAGCCCTATATAGACCAGCACGAAAAAGCCCCCGATCACCAGTTGGAGCAGGAAGAGTATCCTGAATACATAGATCTGATCATAGAACTCGCTGCTGAGCACCAGCAGCTCTTTGGGAACAGAGAGGGAGACCAGCAGGGCAAATGAGATCAGCGTAATAAAAAGCGTATTGATGTTGCGTAAGGGCCAGGCGAGGATCTTCCTGTACCAGGGCATGTCATTGCCCCATTTGTGCAGAAGGTAGTACCGGTCGTTACCCAGGTTGGCGAAAAGCAGGGGGTCCTTGTCAGGGTCGATCAGGTTGAACAGGCGGGTAGGGGCCACCACCTTGAACTGCTGTATTTTTATGTTGTATTTCCGCTCCAGACCGGCTATTTTCCGAAGGGCCTCATAAGGATAATCACCCTTAAAGAACTTCGTATCGAGAAAACGCAGTCGGTATCTGACACAGATATTCCGGATATGGGAAACATGGAAGATATTGCCCTGTTCCTGTTCGGGCAGCATAACGGGTTCAATCACGGTATCCCTGCCCCTGCCTTTCTTCAGCCGCTCCATGATCTCATGATCGTTTTGCAGGCTCTTATCCAGTATTTCCCGGGCCTCGGCCAGCAAAAGCCCGGGCTGTGCTGCCGGGCCTTCGCGTTCGCGTTCCAGCTCCTCTTTCAGATTAACTCCCCTGAACAACATGTTGCACTATTTTTGTACACAAATTTAAGCCTAAAACAGCTAATTTCCATCCCTTTGTGAAATGATTTATTAAAAATTTAAAATATTTTCCGTTCTCATTCGTCAGAACATAATATGGACGGAACTATACTTAAAGTGCCTGCTTACATGAGCACACAAGATCAGCGTATCACGCATACCATTCAAAAAGAAAGCAGGCGCCTGCTGGACTTCATCCGCAGGCGGGTGCCCGATGAGGCTGACGCCCAGGATATCCTGCAGGACGTATTCTACCAGCTTATCGAGACCTACCGGCTGATGAAGCCCGTGGAGCAGCTTACCTCCTGGTTGTTTACCGTTGCCCGCAACAAGATAACCGACCGCTACCGCAAGCATAAGCCCGAATCGCTGGAGGGCATGGTGACCCGCAACCCGGGCGATGAGGAAGGAGAGATGCTCAATATTGCCGATATACTTCCCGATGCCACCGATTCGCCCGAAATGCTGTTGCTGCGCAACGAGATCATGAACGAGCTGGCCCTGGCGCTTGACGAGCTCCCGCCCAGGCAGCGCGAGGTGTTCGAGCTGCACGAGCTGGAAGGGAGGAACTTCAAGGAGATAGCTGAAATTACCGGTGAACAGGTAAATACCTTACTTTCACGCAAGCGCTATGCGGTGCTGCACCTGCGCAGGCGCTTGCAAACCCTCTATAACGAATTGGTCAACTCTTAAAAACCGCACCTATGAAACCCAAGTATTTTGTCATCAAATGCATAGGAGCCGGATTCCTGGTGCTCCTCGCTGCCGCTGTGTTCGGCTGGGTGGTTATGCTGCTCTGGAACTGGCTGGTGCCCGATCTGTTCAATGGCCCCGTGATCGGCTTCTGGCAGGCTGCCGGGCTGCTGGTGTTGTGTAAACTGCTGTTCGGTGGCATGCGCTTTAAAGGAAGCGGCCGTTGGGGGAGGCAGGGTTACTGGAAGCAGCGCTTCGAAGAAAAGTTCGCCCACCTCTCGCCCGAAGAGCGCGAAAAGCTCAAACAGGAGTTCGCCAGCAAATGCGGACACTGGAAATTTAAGATGGAGTATACGGATGAGGAGAAGAAGCAGCCGTAAGCTCGCGGCCTTAAGAAGCTATTCCCAATTTTAAATAAACCGAATTACCCGACAGCTCTTTGTACGTTCCAGGCTGCAGGCCGCCAAGCTCTATACCGCCAATGCTCACGCGTATCAGCCTCAGCGTGGGAAACCCCACTGCAGCCGTCATCTTCCTTACCTGCCTGTTCTTTCCCTCGGTAAGCCTTAGTTTTATCCATGAGGTGGGAATGTTTTTACGGTAACGTACGGGCGGGTTGCGCTCCGGCACATCCGGTGCGGGAATGAGCTCCGCAAAAGCGGGCAGGGTAAGATGATCTTTATCGTTCACCTGGATACAGACTCCCTTTCGTAAGCTTTCCAATGCCTCTTCCGTTACCTGCCCATCCAACTGGGCAAGATAGCTGCGCTGATGTCCATGTGCCGGATCCAGCAGCAGGTGGTTCAGCCTTTTATCATTGGTCAGCAAAAGCAATCCCTCGCTGTCGGCATCCAGCCGGCCTACGGGGTAAACATCTTTCGGGAACTTATGCAGGCCGGCCAGCGTGGCTTTGCCATGCTCGGGCGTGAACTGCGAGAGCATGCCGTAAGGCTTGTAAATGATGTAATACCGGTGCTTCATCAAATAAAAATCCCCGCCTGGGCAGGCAGGGATACTATGGTCGGTTCGTGCTCAAGTTCAGAAACGCTCCAGCATGGAAAAAAAGAAATCGCCCTCTATCCTGGCGTTCTCATCGCTGTCCGATCCGTGAATGGCATTGGCCGCTATGGATTTGGCGAAGAGATTGCGTATGGTGCCGGGTTCTGCCTTAGCGGGGTCGGTAGCGCCAATCAGTTTCCTGAAATCGGCTACCGCGTTATCCTTCTCCAGTATGGCCGCCACGATAGGCCCTGACGACATGTAATCGCACAGCTCCCCGTAAAAGGGCCTGTCTTTATGAATGAGATAGAACTGCCCGGCCCTTTCCCTGGTCAACCGGGTGTATTTCATCGCGATGATGCGAAAGCCGGCTTCGCTGATCTTCGCCAGTATGGGGCCGGTGTGATTGGCCTCAACCGCATCGGGCTTGATCATGGTAAATGTTCTGTTTCCTGTCATAATGTTTCGTATTGACTGCGCTCAACTGAGCGGGTGCGAAAATATAAAATATCATCGAATAAGCGGGCAGGGCTTTTATAATTAACTTTGTATCCTATGAAAGAGGACATCAGCCGCCTGCGGGGCCAGCTTTCATCCTCCAAAGAGATCGTGATCGTAACCCACCGCAACCCCGATGGGGACGCCATGGGCTCCTCCCTGGCCCTGTGGAACTTCCTGGCCAAAAGAGGCAATGCGGCTACCGTCATTACCCCGAACGATTACCCCGATTTCCTGGCCTGGCTGCCGGGCAACGGCAAGGTATTGAAATACGATACCGATACGATTGCCGCCAGTGAAAAGATCCTTAAGGCCGGCATTATTTTCTGCCTCGACTTCAACAATCTCAGCCGCCTCGAGGGCCTGGGAAGCGCCATACTGGCCTCCAAAGCCTGGAAGGTGCTGGTCGATCACCATCCCCAGCCCGAGCCCTTTGCCGATTTCGCTTACCACGATACCAATTCCTGCTCTACCGCCCAGCTCATTTTTGAGCTGATCAGCGAGCTGGGGGAAAAACACCTGCTCGATAAGGATTCCGCCATCTGTCTTTACACGGGTATCATGACCGATACCGCATCGTTCCGCTTCCCTTCCGTGCAGGCAAAAACGCACCGCATTGCGGCCGAGCTCATCGACCTGGGCATGCCGCATTACCTTGCGCACGAGCAGGTGTACGACACCAATACCGAAGAGCGCCTCAAGCTGCTCGGGTTCACCCTGCTCGAAAAGATGCAGGTGCTGAGGGAATACAATGCGGCCTGCATCTCATTGTCCGGATCGGAACTTAAACGCTATAAATTCCGTAAAGGCGATACGGAGGGGCTGGTCAATTATCCTCTATCGATCAAAGGCATGCGGCTCTCCGCCTTTTTTATGGAACGTGACGGAGTGATCAAGGTATCGCTGCGCTCGAAGGGCGATTTTGACGTGAACAAAATGGCCCGGGCGCATTTCAACGGTGGAGGTCACCGCAACGCGGCCGGGGGAGACCTGAAGCTTACCCTGGATGAGGCGGTCAAAAAATTTCTTGAGCTGCTTCCCGGATACAGGAACGAATTGCAGAAATGAGGACGCTGATCTGCATACTTGCTCTGTCGGGCCTGCTCATATGCTGCGGTGAGGAGCGTGAAAAACCGCGCCTGAGCAAGAAAGAGGCGAAGCAGGCCAGGAAAAAGCTCGAAGACGTTAATAACTACCTGCAGAAAAAAGAGTCGGACGAGATAGACGCCTATGTGCTGCAGCGCAAATGGCAGATGACCACCACCGGTACGGGGCTTCGGTACGAGATCTATGAAAAGGGCGATGGCGAAAAGGCAAAGTCCGGAATGATCGCCAGGGTCAGCTACGAGATATCCTTGCTTGACGGCACGGTATGCTACAGCTCCAGAACGGATGGGTATAAGGAGTTTAAGATTGGCGAGGATTACGTGGAGACTGGCATACACGAGGGCGTACAGCTCATGCGGGTTGGCGACAAGGCCCGCTTCATTATCCCCTCTTACCTGGCTCACGGGCTGATGGGGGATTACAATAAGATACCGCCCCGCTCCGTTATCATTTACGACATCGAACTTTTATCCCTGCGCTGAATTGGATTACCGCCCGTATACGTTTCTGCTGTGCCTTGCCCTGCTTTCGTGCGGGCAGGGAAAGCATCCCGGCTATACCGATGCCGGGGCGCAGTTGTTCTATAAGCTGCACCGTTTCGGGGACACGGAAAAGAAGATAAAGAACGGTGATTACGTAAAAGCCGTTATCCAGTACACCGACTCCGCGGGCCGCCTGCTGCAGGAAACGCCCAACTCGCCCGATGGCAGCACCATTTTTCAGTATGTGGCCAACCATGATCTTCCGCTCAGCGGGGCCCTTGTTTATTTTTCGGAAGGCGACAGCGCCTCGGTGATCAACGAGAAGTGGAAGATAAAGGCGGATATCCGAATCGTGAAGGTGATGACGAAGCAGGAATACGAGATGGAGCAGAAGAGAATGGCCGAGCTGGGCGAGCTGGAGGAGAACCGCAGGCTGCAGCGCTACCTCAGGGAGAATGGCCTGCGGCCCGATACGCTGGGCAATGGCGCCTTTTTGCTGGCGAAGGAGGAAGGCAAGGGGCCCGGGGTAAAGGCCGGCCGTAAAGTGCTGGTGAGCTATAAGGGTTTTTTCCTCAACGGCCGCTGTTTCGACTCGGCCGCTGTGAAGCATCCGCTCGAATTCACCTACGGTGCCGAAGGGCAGGTTGTAGAGGGCCTGGAGCTGCTGCTGGGAACCATGCGCGAGGGCGGGAAATCGAAAATAATCCTACCTTCGCATCTCGCTTTTGGCGGGCAGGGCTCTTCAACCGGTATCGTACCCCCGTTTTCGACCCTGATCTATGAAGTTGAATTACTAAAAGTAGAAACAAATGAATAAGACAATTGGTTTAGTGGCCGCCTCTTTCGTCCTGGTGCTGATGGGCTCCTGCGGGCAGAATTTTCCCGGCTATGAAGAGAACGAGAACGGCCTTCATTATAAATTCTTTTATAAGAGCGAAGACGGGGCCAAGCCCCAGATTGGCGATTACGTGGTGCTTTCGCTGCTCAACAAGTTCAATGATTCGGTCATTTACGATTCGCGCAAGGTGAACCCCGAGAAGGGAGTGGCCCAGTACTACATTGAAGAAGCGCGCTTCAAGGGCGCTCTCGAAGAAGGCCTCATGATGATGTCGGTTGGCGACAGCGCCAGCTTCATCATCAGCGCGGATTCGGTGCTGAAGTATTTCCCTTCAGACGATTCGACCGATATCTACCCGAAAGGCTCCATGCTCACCTTCAACATCAAGCTGGTGCAGATCCGCAGCAAGGCCGAAGTGCAGGCCGAGCGCGACAGCCTGTACAATGAATACATGAAGGCCCAGTCGGAGATGTTCAAGGCAAGAAAGGAAGAAGAAAAGAAACAGATTGCTGAATACCTGAAGACCAACAAGGTTACGGTGAAGCCTACCGCCAGCGGTATCTATTACGAGGAAAAGCGCAAGGGAAGCGGGGCCTCACCGAGGATAGGGGATAAGGTGCTGGTGAACTATACGGGCAAATTCCTGGACGGGAATATATTCGACAGCTCCGAGAATGCCGGCAAGCCGGTGGAGTTCATGGTCGACAGCACCCCCGGGAAAGGCGTTATCCCGGGCTGGGTGGAAGTGCTTCAGAAAATGAAGGCGGGCGGCAAGGCAACGGTGCTCATCCCTTCTTCTATGGCTTACGACTCAACGGGCGTGCAGGATCCCTACAGCGGGCAGTATATGATCATGCCCTTTACACCGCTTCTGTTCGAAATAGAGCTGGTAGAGGTCAGCAAATGATCCGTTGGTTGACAATAATCCTGCTGTTCGCGATAACGGCTGATCTTTTGTCAGCTCAGACCAATACTAAATATCCTGGTTACGAAAGGACAAATACGGGTTTGTATTATAGGTTTTACAGTAAAAGCACCGAAACATATAATAGGCCCGTAATCGGAGATTATGTGGTGCTTTCGTTGCTTAATAAGTTCAACGATTCCGTCATTTACGATTCGTGGAAGGTGAATCCGGAAGGCGGCCTGGCTCAGTACTACATTGAAGAAGCGCGGTTCAGGGGAGCCCTAGAAGAAGGCATCTTAATGATGTCGGTAGGCGACAGTGCCAGCTTCATTATTAGCGCTGATTCTGTACTGAAGTACTTTCCCTCCGAGGATACAACCCAAATATATCCTAAAGGATCCATACTCACTTTTTATATCAAGCTGGTGCAGATTCGCAGCAAGGCCGAAGTAAAAGCTGAATATGACAGCCTATATGCCGAGTATATAAAAAGTCTGGAGGTACAATATAAGCAAAGGAAGAGCGAAGAACCGCTTCTTATAGCTGGGTATATAACAAAGAATAATATTAAAGCGAAGCCCTCTCCTTCAGGCACTTATTATATTGAAAACAAAAAGGGCAAGGGCGCATTCCCTGTTAAAGGGGACAAAGTTACGGTCAGTTATGTTGCGAAATTCCTGGATGGAACTATTTTTGATAGTTCGCTTCAAAGCGGGTACTTTATTTTTACTATTGGAAACAATGAAGCTATAAAAGGGTTTGAAGAATCTATTCTTAAATCAAAGATCGGAACGAAGGCGACTGTTGTCATTCCGTCTTCCGCTGCTTATGGCGTTGAAGGCTTTCAAGATGAGCAGACCAAAGAATTTATTATTTTGCCGTATACTCCCCTTATATACGAATTTGAAGTGATAAAAATAAACTGATTTTATGATGAAATATCTTCTTCCCGGCTTTGTTTCTGTTCTTTTTGTTTCGGCTGTTTACTCTCAGAGCGATAAACCCGTCCTGAACAAGGAGTACACCACCTCATCGGGGCTGAAGTATACCTTCATACAACTGGGGAAAGGGGAAAAAGTTCAGGCTGGCGACCGGGTGACTACCCATTACATCGGCAAATTCGATAACGACAGCGTATTTGACGATACCTACAAAACAGGCATGCCCTTTACGTTCAAGGTAGGCGAGGGGCAGGCCATACCCGGTTACCTGGAGGCGGTAAAGCTGATGCGCCAGGGCGATAAGGCGAATATCTACGTGCCGGCCGCCCTGGCCTATGGCGCCAGCGGTGCTTACGCCATTCCTCCTGGCGCCAACCTGAAGTTCCAGGTCGAGATCGTGGAGGTAAAAAAGGGGCCCCAGCCTTTCAACGTGGCAAAAAAGGATACCGTTAAGCTGCCCAGCGGGGTAAAATTTATCGAAGTGGTGAAAGGCAAAGGCCCTGAAAAGCTCAGTACGGGCGATCTGCTGACCATTAATTACAGCGGTTACCTGCCTGACGGAAAGATGTTCAACTCGTCCTTCGATATGGACAAGCCTTTCAGGTACAGGATAGGCAATGGACTGAAAGGGCTGGATGAGGCCATGCTCAAGCTCAAGAAAGGCAGCAAGGCGCGCGTGGTCATTCCCTATATGCTGGCTTTTGGCGAGCAGGGGGTGAAGGGGGCCATTCCGCCCAAGACCGATGTGATCTACGATGTGGAGATACTCGAGGTGGTTAAGCCTTTCGAAACAAAGGGCAAGGATACCGTCACAACGGCAAGCGGCCTCAAATACATTGTTGTCAGCAAGGCCATGGGGGGCGCGCAGGCGGCCCCGGGCAAAACGGTTAAAGTGCATTATACGGGCTTTCTCACCGATGGCATGGTGTTCGACTCGTCCATCGAGCGCGATCAGCCTATAGAGTTCGTGCTGGGGCAAACCCCCATCATCAAGGGATGGGAAGAGGGTATTGCGCTCATGAACGTTGGCGATAAAATAAGGTTTATCATACCCAGCCACCTAGGATACGGTGATATGGGGCAACCCCAGGCTAAAATACCTCCCAAGGCCACGCTCCTTTTTGATGTGGAGCTGGTTGAAGTAAAATAAGGCTATTTATAGATCAGGAATACCGCGGGCCGGTCGTTCAGGTCGGGGACGTTTTTCCTCCATTCAGAAACGGTTTCTGAGCGTATCAGCTCCGTAGGCAGGGTAAGATCGCAGGCCACGCACAGGCGGGTCTTTCCATCGCAGCTTTTCAACAGGTCATCCAGCAATTGGTTATTGCGGTAAGGCGCCTCGATAAAGAGCTGGGTCTGGTCTTTGCGGTAAGCATCCTTTTCGAGTTCTTTCAGCCGCTGGGCTCGTTCCGCCCTATCCCTGGGCAGGTACCCGTGAAAACAAAAGCTCTGGCCGTTGAAGCCCGAGGCCATCAGGGCAAGCAGCAGGGAAGAGGCTCCTACAAGCGGAACCACCCGGATATGCCGCTTATGGGCAAGGTTAACCACATCCGCACCGGGGTCAGCTATGCCCGGGCTGCCCGCGTCTGAAAGCAGGCCTATATCCTTTCCGTTCTCCAGCGAGGCGAGAAAGGAGGGGATCTCTTCTTTGCGGGTATGTTCGTTCAGCCTGTGCAGCACCAGCTTGTCCAGCGGTCCCGTATAACCGGCTTTCTTCAGAAAACGCCTGGCCGTGCGTTCATCCTCCACGATGAATTCATCGATGCCGTTCAGCACATTGATCACATAATGGGGTATGGCCTTTTCCGTTCCGGTATCGCCCAGCAGGGAGGGGATGAGGAAGAGCTTACCTTTTGAGCTCATCGGCTAAAGCTTTCTGCAGCGAATCGGCTATGATCTCGCAGGCCTGGTCGAGCAGCATGAATACGTTTTCGAAACCCTGTTCCCCTCCGTAGTACGGGTCGGGTACCGACATATTGCTGTCGGGGTACAGCGCATTGAGAATAAGCTCTACCTTCTGCCTGTCGCGCTTATGGCGGGCCAGTTCCATCACATCCCCGTAATTGGAGCTGTCCATGACGTATATCCGGTCGAACTCGTCAAAATCCAGATGGGAGAACTGCCGGGCCCTGAGGCCGGAGATATCGATGCCGTACTTGCGCGCGCTGTCGATGGAGCGCTTATCGGGGCACTCGCCAATATGGTAGTTGGAGGTCCCGGCCGAGTCGACCACCACATCCAGCCCCCTTTTTTCCACCTTCCTGCGCAGGATGCCTTCCGCCACGGGTGAGCGGCAGATATTGCCCAGGCAGACCATTAATATCTTCTTCGGCATATGTTTCCGGGTTTGCCCCCGCACCGGGGGTAAACAAAAATAGGAATTAGATTTCGTATGTTCTAATTCCTATTCCTGCAGGACGAATGTCCTGTTACTGGATGCTGATCTTCTTTTCCAGCTCTTCGATATAGGCGCGGAAGCGCTTATCGGTTTCCATGAGGTTGTTCACCGTACGGCAGGCGTGAAGCACCGTGGCGTGATCCTTTCCTCCGCAATGCATGCCGATGGTTGCCAGGGAGGATTTGGTCATGTTCTTGGCGAAGTACATGGCGATCTGCCGGGCCTGCACCACTTCGCGCTTCCTCGTTTTGGACTTGAGCAGCTCGATCGGCAGGTCGAAATAATCGCACACCACTTTCTGGATGTAATCGATGGATACCTCGCGTGCCGTGTTCTTCACGAACTTATCGATCATTTGCTTGGCCAGCTCGAGGGTGATGGCCTTTTTGTTGAGCGATGCCTGCGCGATGAGCGAAATATAGGCGCCTTCCAGCTCACGCACATTGGTGGTGATGCTGTAGGCCAGGTATTCGATCACCTCTTTGGGCAGCTCGATTCCTTCATTGTAGGTCTTCTTTTCCAGGATGGCGATCCGCGTCTCCAGGTCGGGAGCCTGCAGGTCGGCCGATAGCCCCCACTTGAAGCGGGAGAGCAGGCGCTGCTCCATGCCCTGCATTTCCACGGGGGGCTTGTCAGCGGTCAGCACCAGTTGCTTATTGGTTTGGTGCAGGTGGTTGAATATGTGAAAGAACACGTCCTGGGTCTTGTCCTTTCCGGCAAAGAACTGCACATCATCGATGATCAGGATATCGATCATCTGGTAAAAATGGATGAAGTCGTTCTGGTTATTGTTGCGTACGGATTCGATGAACTGGTGCGTAAACTTTTCGGAAGAAACGTATAGTACCGTTTTGCCGGGGAAGTTCTTTTTGATCTCGATGCCTATGGCCTGCGCCAGGTGGGTTTTGCCCAGGCCCACGCCACCATAGATAAAGAGGGGGTTGAAAGAGGTGCCTCCGGGTTTCTGGGCCACGGCCCATCCCGCTGAGCGGGCCAGGCGGTTGCAATCGCCCTCCACGAAATTATCGAACGAATAATTGGCATTAAGCTGCGATTCCACATTCACCTTCTTCAGCCCGGGGATGATGAAGGGATTGCGGATGGTGTTGCTGTTGATCTCGATCGGCATGGATACCGAAGGGTTCTTCAGCTCTTTTTTGTTCGATGCGGGAACCTTTACCGTGTACGGCTTCGTATTATTATAGGCGTTCTCCATAATAATACTGTACTCCAGCCTGCCTTCTGCTCCCAGCTCCTTGCGGATGGTCTTCTTTAACAAGGTAATGTAATGCTCCTCGAGCCACTCATAAAAGAACTGGCTGGGAACCTGGATGGTGAGAATGTTGCCGGAAAGTTTGATCGGTTTGATCGGCTCGAACCATGTTTTAAAACTTTGCGAACTCACATTGTCCTTAACTATACTCAGACAATTTTCCCAAACTTTTAAATGATCTTTTGCCATTTTAATTGCTATCCCGGTATTTATGCGTTAATCTTAATTTCCCCTCTGAAAAACCGTCCTTCACTCAATCACTGTGCTAAAATAGATAAGAAAATCAATTCTCCTAATAATTTTAAAGAAAAAAATTTCAAAAAAAAATCATTTTGAGTTTTGCCTATTTCGAAATTTTTATAGATGTTCCCTCAGAATGAAATTTTTTATTTTTTTTCTTGAAAACAAAATCTATTTTCCCCAGCCGGATGCCCGCCCATCCTACCTGCGCCACCAGCACCTCTTTGTTGTCGCTGTTCCTGTAGGCGAGCGGCTGTTCGAGCAGCGTATGCGTATGGCCGCCCAGGATCAGGTCGATATTCTTCGATTGCTTGGCCAGGTCTACGTCTGAAACTTTCTTATCCTGGTACTTGTACCCGAGGTGCGAGAGGCAAACGACCAGATCGCATTTCTCGTCCTTTTTCAGCAGGTGGGCATAGTGCGCAGCCTGCCCGAGCGGGTCGAGGTACCGGGTGCTGCCGTACATCTTTTTATCCACCAGCCCCTCCAGCTCTATGCCCAGGCCGAAGACCCCGATGCGTATGTCGTCCTTCTTGAATATTTTGTAAGGTACGGTTTTTCCGTTCAGTTCGGTATCGGAAAAGTCGTAGTTGGCGCACAGGAAAGGGAAGCTGGCATGGGGCATCTGCTTGACCAGGCCGCTGATGCCGTTGTCGAAATCGTGGTTGCCCAGCGTGCCGGCATCGTAGCCCATTTCGCTCATGAGCTTGAGCTCCAGCTCACCGCCATACAGGTTGAAGTAGGGAGTGCCCTGGAAAAAATCGCCCGCGTCAAGCAGCAGCACGTGCTTTTCCTGCTCACGGATCTTTTTGATCAGGGCGGCCCTGCGGGCGATGCCGCCCAGCCCCGGCCATTTGGGGTCGGTAAGAGGGAAAGGCTCTATGCGGCTGTGCACATCGTTGGTATGAAGGATGGTGATGCGCGTAACATCCTCCGATGCCAGCGCATCGAAAGGAAAGGCGTTCATCAGCGCGAAGCCCGCGCCCCCGTAAAGCGATTGCCGGATGAATTCCCTTCTACTGCTCATAGTAGATCCTCCCGTCAACGGTATAGCTTATGCTCTTGCCCTTTTTGCTCTCCTCCCGCAAATAATCAATGATGGCATCGCGTATCTTGTAGTTCAGCGTTTCGATCTGGGCATCCTTGAAAAATCCCATTTTGTCGCCTCCGCCTGCCAGGTAATCGGAGGTAATGATGCGGTAGTTCTTGTTGGGGTCGAAAGGCTGGCCATTGATCTCGGCCTTGGTCAGTACTTTATCCTTGATGCCCATTTTAAGCCCTGCCACGGGAACCCCGTTGCGGGCCGCTATATAGTCGAGCAGGTCTTTGGTCTTGGCCCCGCTCAGCGTAATGACCACGATCTCGTTCTCGAAAGGCATCAGCTCGAAGATGTGTCCTTTGGTGATGGCTCCCATCGGAAGGGCTATGCGCAGGCCCCCGTTATTCAGCATGCAGAAATCGGCAGCCAGGCCGGAGCGGGCGCCATAGCGCTTGTTGCCTTCCGAAAGGATGATATCGGCAATGAAGCTGCCCAGGGCGCCTTCGGGTTCGCCTTTGGTGAGCGGCTGGTCGCTCTGGATGAGCACCTCGTTCATTTCCTTGTCAATAACGGTCTTGTAGGGCTGGATGAGCTTCAGCACCGCGCTGTCCTCGGCCGCATTGGCGGTGCCGCTGAGCTCCAGGGTGCTGCTTTCGACCCCAACCAGTTGCTTCCCGCCTTTGCAGGAAAGAAGAAGGAAAAGCAAAAGAATGCCAAGGGTGTGCGAAAGGCGTGCCATGCTCATGAAATCGGTCACAATATTATAGAAAACCCATTGGAGAAACAGGACCACCTGAAAAATTTAATTTTCGGTAAAACAGGTGCGCGGATGAAAAATTTACAGTATTTTGAATCCGTCAAAAAAAATGTACGTTTCAGAGACCAGCCTGCGAGTGCGTTATGGCGAGACCGACCAGATGGGCTACGCCTATTATGGCAATTACGCGGAATATTTCGAGGTGGGCAGGGTAGAGGCCCTGCGCCAGTTGGGCATGAGCTACCGCAGCCTGGAGGAGAAGGGCATCATGCTTCCTGTGTATACCTTCAGCATCAAATACCTCAAGCCGGCCCTGTATGACGATCTGCTGCTGATACGCACAACGGTGCCTGAGCTGCCCGGGGCGCGCATACGTTTCCTGTACGAGGCCTTTAACGAGAAAAAGGAATTGCTGTGCACGGGCGAGGTGGTGCTCGTGTTCATCGATAAGGCCACCAAGAAACCCATCCCGGCTCCCGGATATTTCGTGGAGAAGATCAGAGGTTATTTCTGATCAGTCTACCGGCAGTGCCGTATGTTCGTGTAAGCGGGCTACGGGATAGCGGTTATGTGACTTCTCGTAATAGACTGAATTTTTATAGATGAAATAGAGCTGGGCCCAGTGGCTGGCCGCAAGATCTTTGTCGGTCTTCTTTTTAGCCTCCAGTTCCTCCTTCAGCTTGGGATCAGCGTTAAGTATCTCCACGGCCTTCTCTTCGAATATATAGGGGGAAAACCATTCTTTCTGCTGCAATATGCCGTCAAAGAAGTTCCAGGCGAAGAATGAGTCCTCGCTTTCGGGTTCCAGGGTTTCTGCCACATATCGGCCATTATACGAAGTATGCACTACATAATCGCCTTTGTAGAAGTTGAGTGTTTGCGTTTCCTTATACGTCTTTATGCTGTAATGGAGGTAATGTCCTTCGTAAGGCGTTTTTACCGTTTCATAGCTCTGGATATAATACACCTCGCAGGTTATGCTTGTATCCTTGCTCAGGCGCTGCAGGATGACCTTATTCAGTTTGAGCCGCTCGATAACTTTATCCCAGGCCTGGGGGATGAGATAACAGGCCGGCCGGGTAACCTTGACCAGGGGGGTATACCGGTTATAGAACCTGATTTTTTTCGTGTACGGCTTATTCCGGTTATAAAAGAGACGCTGAAGCCCGCTGATGGTGCTCACCTTGTATTCGGCCTCATAGCCCCTGAACTCAATGCTGTCGAACCGGGTGGTGTCGAGCCGGTAGTTAAAGAAGAGTTCTTTTTGGGTCAGTACGGAGAGGTCAGCCGCATTTTTTTTCACAGCGATCCTGGCCGCGTCACGCTCAGTTATCTCCGTAATTGCCAGCAGCAGCTCATAGGTGCTCCATACCCGGTCGTTGTAAGGCTTCCACATATGCGTTTCGGGAACAAAGCCTATGCAGTTGAACAGGGCCGCATAGCCGGTGGAATAACGCGGGGTCTCCAGGAATTCGACAATACCTTTATCGGGTATATCCGCAAGAGTCTCCACGTAAGGACACATTTCGTATTTCTTCTCTTTCATCCGGTCATACAGGTAAGGTACCATTTCACTCGTCATGTATTCCGACAGGACGGGGTGGAGCTTGTTGCGCTGGGTGGCGATGAGGGTCATCACGTACTGGTAATCCGCACCGTCAGAAGTATGATTATCCACAAATACATGCGGCTTCCAGTCCTGGAAGATGCGGATAAAGGCCTTCGCGTTCTTCGAATCGGCCTTGATGAAATCGCGGTTAAGGTCCAGGTTCTGGGCATTACCCCTGAAGCCATACTCCTCCGGGCCGTTCTGGTTGGCCCGGGAGTACTTGCCCCGGTTAAGGCAGCCGTCAATATTATAAACGGGTATGATGCAGATCACCACGCTATCGGGAATGTTCTTTTCATTGCTCAGCAGGGTTGTGGCGAACTCAACGCTGGCATCGATCCCGTCAGGCTCGCCCGGGTGGATTCCGTTGTTGATGAGCAGCACCGTCTTGCCGAGCTTGCTTACCCCTGCTGGGTCGAAAACCTTGCTCTTGCTGATCACGAACAGGTGCAGGGGCTTGCCGATGTCGGTGGTGTCGCAGGTCAGCAGCTTGGCATAAGGGCTCTTTTTTTCGAGTGATTGATACGCTGCAATGATCTCCGGATAGGTGAGGGTGGTGGTGTAGACCTTTTTCTTTCCTGGTTGTGGAAAAAGCAGGAAAGGGGAAAACAATAAAATGAAGAAAAGCATTCTTGCCATTATCCTTTCTTGGGTTTTTTGATCGTAAATTCTTTCGTTATGCTGGCACCGTTCTCACCTTTGATCACCACCGTATAGGTGCCTGGCTGAAGGTAATACTTGCCGCTTTCCGCCTTTTTCAGCTTGATGGCCGCATCGTCCTTCGCTTTGTTGTCGTTCAGGTACTTTTCGTAATCGGCAACAACGCTGCCGGGCTCGGTGCTCACCGAGAGGTCATAACTGAAGTAGTTGAGCCCTTTTTTCTGAGCGATAAGCGCGTAGGAGGCCAGCAGAAGGCCGCTCTTTGTCTTAACCTCTATGGTTACATTTCCATCGTCCTTTATGAAATAAGGAATGAGGTATTCCGGCTCATTGGGCTTTTCCCACATGCTTTCCTTTGCCCCCCAGCGCCCGCTGTGTTTTTTATCCTCCAGGTCAAAGACATACAGGCTCTTTGCCAGTATGCTGTCGTTCATCTGCTGCAGCTCTTTTACGCTGGCCACGTAGATCGACCTGCCGTGCGTCCCCACTACGATCTCCTTGTCGCGCGGGTGAATGACCAGGTCATGTACGGCAACTGCCGGCAGGGTTTTACCCATGCGCATGAACGATTTGCCCCTGTTCAGCGAAACGTACAGGCCGTTATCCGTGCCCACGTACAGGATGTTCTCGTTCGCGGGATCTTCTTTTACAACGTTAATAGGCTCCAGTGGCAGGTCGGTGCCGATGCGCGTCCAGTTGCTGCCGTAGTTGTCGGAAACATAGAGATAGGGGGTGAAGTTATCCCACCGGTACCCGTTGAGCGATACGTACACCCGCCCTTCGCTGTGGTGTGAAGCGCATACGCGGCTCACCCACATATGAGCCTGCAGCCCGGATGATACTTTCGTCCAGGTGCTGCCACCGTCCTTGCTTACGTTAACGGCCCCGTCATCGCTCCCGGTATAGATCAGCCCGAATTTAAGAGGAGATTCATCGATAGTGGTCAGCGTGCCGTAGGTCACGTCTCCTTTTTTCCCGCCATTGGTCAGGTCGCCTGAAAGGGTTTTGAAATCATCGCCCTTGTTCATGGAACGGTGAAAATGGTTCGAGCCCATGTAGATGATATCCTGGTTGTGTTTCGAGATCAGTATGGGCGATTGCCAGTTCCATCGATAAGGGCGTTCGCCCAGGTCGTGCTGGGGGGTGATATATTTTGTTTCGCCCGTGTTCTTATTGATACGGAAATAGTTGCCGAACTGGTAGCCGGTATATACCGTGGTGTTATCGCGGGTATCTACCTGCACCTGCATGCCGTCACCGCCCATGATGTTCTGGAAAGGGTTCTTTCCTTCCTGGGTCCAGGCCAGGTCCATCTTGCTCTGCGAGCTGCCCCACCATACCCCGTTGTCCTGCAGGCCACCGTAAACGTTGTGCGGGGTTTCCATATCCACGTTAACAGCGTAGAACTGCCCTACGCTGGGTGTATTGCATTTGAACCAGGTCTTGCCGTCATCGTACGAGATATTGACGCCTCCATCGTTGCCATTGATCAGGTGCCCCTTGCGGGCGGGATTGCTCCAGAGAGCGTGGTGGTCGGCATGCACGTTCTCGCCCGAAATGGACTGGAAGGTCTTGCCTCCGTCATCCGATCGCAGGGCATACAGGCCGCCTATATAGATCTTGTTCTCATCGTAGGGCGACACCCATATCTTCCCGAAATAGTACCCGTAGGTATAAAAGAAATCCTCGAGGTAGGTGCTGTGGGTCTTTTTCCAGGTCTTGCCCGCGTCATCCGAGCGGTAAACCTCGCCTCCGGTCACTTTGGTGTCGAACAGGGCCGCGTTGGCGTCTTCCAGGTATTCTACCAGCGCAATGGGCTTGAGCTTGCCGCTTTTCACCATTTCTTTCACTTTGGCTGCGCTGTATTTCCCGGGAAAGCCGTTTTCGTCCATAAAGGCCTGCAATTGCTTGTCGTCCAGCTTTAGGAACTCTCCTGTCGTAATGGTCCTCAGCTTGTCTTTGGTCAACTTGGTTTTATCCTCCTCCTTTTTCTCCTCCTTGCGGGCCTGCTGGTTATCGAGGATGGCATAAACGATGTTGGAGTTCTGGGGGTAAACGGCCAGGCCGATCCGGCCTACACCGTCTCCGGTTGGGAAACCGCTGCCTTCGCCCGAAACAAGGCTCCAGGTAGCGCCACCATCGGTACTTTTATAGATGCCCGAGCTTTTCCCGCTTTCGGTAAAGTTCCAGGCCCTCCGCGTGCGGTACCAGAGCGTGGCATACAGGTTTTGGGGGTTTGCCGGATCGATCTGCATATCGATGGCGCCCGTGTTCTCATCCTTGAACAGCACCTGCTTCCATGTCTTGCCCCCATCGCTGGTTTTGTATACGCCCCTGTCCTTGTTGGGGGAATACAGGTGACCGATGGCGGCAACCCACACGGTATTGGGATCGGTGGGATGCACCACGATCTTGCCGATATGATGCGTTTCCTCCAGCCCAAGGTGGGTCCACGATTTCCCCCCATCCGCGCTTTTGAACACTCCTACCCCCGAATACGATGAGCGGCTGCTGTTGCTTTCGCCCGTACCGATCCAGATCGTTCCACCGTTGTTCCAGTCGATAGCGATATCGCCTATGGTGATCACGGCTTCATAGTCGAAGAGAGGGGTGAAGGTGAGCCCGTTGTTCTCGGTCTTCCACAGGCCGCCTGAAGCGTAAGCAACGTAAAAATGGGTGGGATCATGGGGCGATACTTCTATATCGACCACGCGGCCGCTCATGATATTGGGGCCTATGCTGCGGAAGGCTATGCCGCTGACAAGAGAATTGGCCTCAAGGGCCTTTCTTTTTTTATAGCCTTCCATGCGTTCCTTGTAATTGGTAAATGGAACGGGGTTGGCTGTTTGGGCGAGGAGGGCCGTGGCCGCCAAGATAAAAGAGAGGCTGAGGTGTATCTTTTTCATGATTTATACGTTATAAAGTGCGGTGGTTAAAAATACTAAAAAGGAAGTCCCTAATTTTGTTTTTATGATGAAAGGCATGCTGCTGGGGCTGCTGTTCCCTGTTGCCGTTGCTGCCCAGCCCGACAGTACGGCCACGATCAGCATCAGGAAGCAAAAAGGCCGGGTGAAGACCAAGTCGGTGTGGAGCTATCCTTCAAAGGCCGACAAGAAGAAAGGCATCCTTTCCGAAACATACGCGTATGATGAGAAGGGCCGCGTGACCATGCGCATGAGCTTCTATTCAAATATAAAGGAGCTGTACGCCTACGGCAAAGATGGCCGGCTGCTTGCGCTGGATGTGCACGATACGTACCTGAACAGGTTTACCTACCGCGATACATTTCTGTATGACGATAAGGGGCGGCTGGCTCAAAAGCTCAGGCTGAACATGAACGTAGGCGCGAACGTGACCGATGTGCTGGGCAAGAAGAAGGCGGATTCCACCGGCAAGGCCCAGCGCGCCATCGCTTCGGTTACGCACTATGTTTACGACAGCCTGGGCCGTCTGATGATGAGCGGGCAAACGAACGCGACAGAAAAATTGTTCGTATTTTATACCTATGACAGCTCGGGTAACGTGCTATCAGTAAAAAAGATGAAGCAGGTTGAAATGCCCTCGAAATCGGGTTCCGCGCTGAGCGATACCCTGTTCATTGAGATGAAGGTATATACATACGATAAATGGGGCAGCCTGATCGTGACGGAGACCACCGATTCATACGCGCGTAAGAAGAAGGAGCTGCATAAGTACGATGCCGAAAACCGGCTGGAGGAAACAAGCGTTTTTGGCGACCAGGCCACACCCGATGAGAAATATACGTACGCTTATGATGAAAAAGGGAACCTGGCCGAGCAGGTTTCGTACGATTACCTGCATAAGACCGAAAGCCTGACGAAGTTCGTTTATGAATTTTATGACTGAGGGCGCCTCAGAACTTTTCAAATGCCCCCAGCCCGAACAGGGCAAAGTCGTATTTCACGGGGTCGGCCGGATCGAACTCCCTCAGGCGCACGGTCAGTTCTTCCACCGCCCTCCAGTCGTTCTGCTTTCTATTCAGCAGGCCCAGTTTACGGGCCACGTTGCCTGAGTGTACATCGAGCGGACACATCAGCTCCGAAGGGGAGATATCCTTCCATAAGCCGAAATCCACACCGCCTTTGCGGCTTCTTACCATCCAGCGCAGGAACATGTTCAGGCGCTTGGCCGATGAGTTAGCGGCCGGGTCGCTCACGTGCTTGCGGGTGCGGGCCGCATGCTTTAGGGAAAAGAAGCGCTTGCGGAAACGGATGATGCGGTCCCTGGCGCTGCTCCCTTCAAATGCTTTTTCCAGGCCTCCTTTTCTGTAAATGCTCTTCAGCGCGCGCAGGAAATAAACGCAGTCGGTGCCGTTGAAGGTGCGGTGAATGAACCGTTCAAACGGACGGAGATCAGCGGGGCCGGCATTCATGATAAAATCATAGGGTGCGTGTTCCATCAGCTCGAGCAGGCGGGTGGCGTTCCTGATAATGACCGGCCGCTGGCCCCAGGCGATGGAAGCGGCTAAAAAGCCCGCAATCTCGATATCCTCTTTGCGGCTGAAGCGGTGAGGTATGCTCACCGGGTCGTGGCCGATGAACGCAGGTTGGTGATAGTGTCGGAATTTTTCTTCAAGAAAGTCTTTCAGTTCATCATCGCTCATTCGTCCCGGTTTATCTTATCCATCACCCGCTGCAGGTTTTCCTCTATTCTGCGGAAGAACTGGTGTCTTTGCTTTTCGCCCACACCGCTGATCATGATGGATTTCTTCATGATGTTCCTGAGCCAGTTGTCCGTTTCATTGCAGAACGTGGGATTGGTAGTCACCATGGTATTGAAGGTATGGTACGAGAGGTAAGCCGCTTTGAAATTCTCACCCACAGTGGTCAGGATGCAGTTGTTGCCTATCGTCACCTCTGAACAGAACAGGGTATAATTCTCCTCGTATTGCGCTGAGCGCTTGCCTGCGGGCACCTTGGAGTGCTGCTCGGCCATTTCCTTGATGTTGCCGAACATCTGCCTCACCTGCTCGCAAACCTTCAGCGCGTCCTCCTTCCGGGCAAAAGCACCGCTGTCCCAGGAGAACTCGATCTGCCTCAGGGTGCTGTTGGCCGTTTCCTCGGCCCATATTTCGATCGAGCGTATTTTGGCGTACTCCTCAAAGATCTGCCTGGCCGTATCGGCTATATCCTTTGTAATGGCATCGCTGCTGAAACGCGCGGTCTGCAGCTCGGGCACGTTCAGTATGGAGCGGCACCAGTAGAAGATCTTAAAGGCCGCCAGGTCGGGGAAATTGAAATGATGGAAAATGGGTATATCCACGGCCGCGTAGGTGATCTCGCTGTTCGGGTACGAGCTGAGCTTTTTCAGGTCCTGCAAAATACGTGTCAGGTAATCCAGGTAGCTCTCCTGGCTGCTTTTCAGGGCGCGATAGGTAAAGTTCACCGAGTCGCTTTGCCGGGTCTGGATGAAGGAATCGAAGGATATCTTATAGCGGTTGCAGATGGCGGTGATCTCCTCGATGGTCAGCACCGTTTCTCCGCGCAGCCTCCGGTAAGCGCTGTCCTGGCTTACGCCCAGGAGCTCGACCAGTTCCTCTACGATCGAGATATTGGGAGGGAGCGCATTCTTGACCTTCTGGATGAAGGCCACCTGGGCGCTATTCCGTTCTTTCGGTGAATCCTTTTCTTTTTTAGCCATATATCTTTAGGGTGTGGTGCAGCAAGCAAAAGCAATCTTTTGCAATTTATAATAATTTTCCTAAAGCCATTGGCGTTTTTCGCGGAGAAAAGCGGATTCCCCGTCTATTTGGTACTGACTTTTGCAAGTTTTTAGTACGATCCGGCCGGCACCGCGATTTGCAATTAGGGTCGGCCGCTCGGCCAGGGTAACTTTGATCTATGTAAGTGAATAGATCATGTACCCGGACTTCTCTTAATGAAGTCTTAAAAAGCCATAGCGCTTTTTGGCCCCTCTGCGCCTTGCAACAGGGGTTTTTTTACGGATAAGAAATTGCTTGCGGATATTACAAATGACGATCGATACCCGTGCCATGCTCCGGAGATATCCTTATTTGATGTTCTTCAGGCTCAGCCTGAGTAGGGGAGGAAACGCGATAGCGATGATGATCACCACCACTACGGTCATGCTGCCCCCGAACACCACCGAAGGGATCAGCCCCATCAGCCCGGCCGCCACGCCCGATTCGAAGGCCCCGATCTCGTTCGATGAGCCGATGAAGATGCCGTTAACGGCCGAGACCCTGCCGCGCATATGATCGGGGGTCATAAGCTGCAAGATGGTGTGCCGTATCACCACGCTGATGTTGTCGAAGGCACCGATCAGGGCCAGGATGAGCAGGGAAAGGTAGAAGTTGGCCGAAAGCGCGAAGGCAATGGTGCAAAGCCCGAAAACGGCTACCGAGAGCAGCAGCTTTTTGCCTGAATCCTTTACGGGAGGGTAATAAGCGAGGACGATGGCCATGATCACCGCCCCGATGGCCGGTGAGGCGCGCAGCATGCCCAGTTCCACCGCGCCAACCTGCAGCACCTTATCGGCAAAGGCGGGAAGCATGGCCGTGGCGCCACCAAAAAGCACCGCAAAAAGATCGAGAGAGAGGGCGCTGAGCAGGATCTTATTGGAGAATACGAAACGTATGCCCGCAGCCAGGCTCTCCATAAAGCCCTCCTTCGCTTCCCTAACCGGAACATGGGTATAAGTAATGATGATGAAAAAGAGGAAGCCCACGGCTATCATGCCGGCATCGATCAGGTAAACCTGGTCGAAGCTCAGCCAGGCGCAAAGCATCCCGCCCAGCGTGGGGCCCGCTATAGCGGCCACGTGCCACACGGTGCTGTTCCAGGTAGCCCCGTTGGTATAAAGATCGCGCGGCAATACCTGCGCCATAAAGGCGGTCATGGCGGGCGACATAAAAGCGCGTATGATCCCCCAGAGCACAACGGTGAGGTAAAGCCAGATGATCCCGTTGGCCTTTAAAAGAAAAGAATCGTTACGCGAAAGGAAATAAAGCACCAGGGCCTGGAGGATAAGCAGAAAAATAGTGGCGCTGGTAATGCTCTTACGGTTGTACCGGTCGGCTACCTGGCCCGAGAAAAATGAAAAAGCGAAGAAGGGGAGGAACTCGGAAAGCCCGATGTACCCGATCATGAAAGCCCGGTTGCTGTCGCTTTCGCCTTCGGTAAGCTGATATACCTGCCAGTACAGTATCACCGATTGCATCTGTATGCCCATGACCAGGAAAAAGCGGGATAGGCAGAGGCGGGCGAATGACCTCACCCGAAGTGCTGCATAGGGATCGTGGCGGGAAACGCTTTCCGTAGGCTCAGATTTTTAAGTTGAGGCCCAGGCCGAGCTGAAATCCTGTTGCCGACAGGTAATAGTCGGCCGTATTGCCCGCTGCATCGGTGGCCACCAGGTTCGGGTAAAAATTACCCAGGTAGGAAAATGCGAAATGGATCCCGCTCTTTTTCGATTCACCGAAATAGAAGCGCGCACCGAGCTCCGCCCCGAAAACGCTGCCACCGCCTTTGACCTGAATATTGCTGACGGTGCTTTCAGAGTAGCGAAGCCGGCTCCAACTGGCTATGCCCCCTGCATAGAGGTCGGTACGCGCACCGCGGTAAAAATGAAAATTGGCCTGCAGGCCCAGGTCGATGCCGTTCACATCCTGGGTGTTGGCGCTGTCGCCCTCTATGTAATTAGAGTAATTGAAACGGAAAGCGGCTCCCAGCCAGTCGAAAATGCCGTATTCCACCTTGAGCGGGAAAACGAAAGCGGCTGCCGTATCGTTGGTGTAATAAGGCGTGTCCTTCTCATACGAGTACACCTTGTAAAAAGCGAAACCGGCCCCGACCGTAACGACCGTGTTCCCTTTCGCAAAGGATTGCGCCAAGGCCGGTAAGCAGATACCCGCGAAGGCAAGAGCGGCAATGATCTTCTTCATAGACCTGAATTTGAAGTGAAAGTATAAAAAATTATCCTGCTGACGCGATCAGCGCTATGGCCATGACCGCGATGAGTATCCCCAGTTTATTCATGAGGGTGAATTTTTCCCCGAACAGGAGCAGTCCGGATAAGGCCGACAGCAGCACCACGCCCACGTTCACCAGCGGATAGATCACCGAGCTTTCAAATACACCCGAATCCAGTGCGCGGATAATGGTATAAATGGAGAAGTAATTGGGTATGCCCAGGACGATCCCTCCCAGGATGTTCCGTAGCCGTACTGCTCTCCAGCGCAGCAGGATGATCATGGTGCCGATGAGTCCGGCAATAGAGAAACAAACAGCTACGAACAAGGGGCCCTCTGCTTCTGATAGGTATTTCTGCTGGCTGAAGTTCACCAGGGCGTCAATGGCTCCGCTGCCCAGGAAAACCACAAAGGGTAGCAAAAAAGCGCGTGAATCAGCCGCCCCGGATTTTCCGGAGGTCAGGTAAACGGCCGCCAAGGCCAGTACGATACCGGCAATTTTGATCCAGGTCACCGAATCATGAAAGAACAGGAAGGCGCAGATCACGGGGATGACCACCGACATTTTATTGGCCACCGAGGCCACGGATATGCCGGCCGTTTGCGCGGTGTGCGCCAGCAGCATGAAAATGCCGATAAAAAGGAATCCCAGTATGAGCGCTATGTGAAGCCAATCGCTGCCGGCCGCATCCTGGATGCCCGTGCCGCTCCTGTTGAAAGCAAAACCCAGGGCGGCCGCGGTGAAATAATTAGCCACTATGCCCTGCAGGGTATCGATCTTCACCCGTTCGAAATACTTCAGGATAATGAAGAGCAGGGTATTGCAGACTATGCTAATAAGGAGGAAGATCATACGTTACGGTAAATGGCAATGCGGTCGGGCCCCATGGTCTCCTGCCGGGCCGGTTTTCCTGCGGGGAACGGGGCCGGCACCCCGGTGCCGAATTTCAGTGGCGAAGTAAGCACCCGCATCTCATCCCACAGGCCAAGTTCAACGAAAGACCTGATAAGCCGTGTGCCGCCCTCCACGATCACCGACTGTATGCTTCTGGCGTGCAGCTCCTTCATAACGGCCGGCAGCTCATAGCATGCGATCAGCTCTGCATTGCCCCTGCGGCCGCTCCTTTGCGCGTTGAATACGAGCGTAGGCGCGGCCTCATCGAATATTTTCGCGCCAGCGGGCAGGCGCAGCTCCCGGTCGAAAACGATGCGTACGGGATTCCTGCCGCTCACATGGCGCACGGTCAGGGCGGGATTATCGGCCTCCACGGTCCGTGTTCCCACCATAATACCTGCTTCCTGGCTTCTCCATTGATGCACCAGCCGCAGGGTTTCTGGCGCGCTGATGTAGCTGGCCGTTTCCGGGCGGCCCTTATCCAGCCGCGCAATGAAATGATCCGCGGTCTGCGCCCATTTGAGAATAATATAGGGCCTTTGCTTTTCGTGAAAGGTAAAGAATCGCCTGTTCAGCTCGCGGCATTCGGTTTCCAGTACGCCCGCTTTAACATCCACACCGGCCCGCGCCAGCTTTTCTATTCCTTTTCCTTTTACAGCGGCAAAAGGATCGATGGTCCCTATGACCACATACGGTATTTTATGCGTCAGGATCAGATCAGCGCAGGGAGGGGTTTTCCCGTAATGCGCGCAGGGCTCGAGATTCACATAGAGGGTAGAGCGCCCGAGAAGCCCTTTGTCCTTTACGGACCCGATGGCGTTGACCTCCGCATGCGCCTGGCCGTATTCCTCGTGGTATCCTTCGCCAATGACCTTCCCTTCGTGCACGATCACGCAGCCCACCATGGGGTTAGGAGCCACGCGGCCGATCGCTTTCTCCGCCAGCTCCAGGCAGCGTTTCATGAATGAGGAGTGCGACATCGCGGCAAAAATACGTTTATTCGTGTTAGGGCGCCCGTAAGGGTGAGGGGGAATAAATCCTAATTTCGCGGGGTGCGCATACCTTCCAACAGGATAAAGGACATAGCGGATTTTTTCAGGAGCGAGCTGAAAGGGCTTTACGGTGAGGGCGAGGTCGAAAGCTTTATTTCCATCGCCATGAGCGAATACCTGGGGCTGAGCAGGGCAGAGATGATGCTGCGGCCCGAGGCAAGGGTGAGCGAAAGCGAGCTGCTGAAGTTCAGTTTCTGCGTGAAAGACCTGAAAAGGCAAAGGCCCATGCAGTATATCATCGGCCATACCTCGTTTTACGGATGCAGGATAAACGTGAATGAACTGGTGCTGATACCCCGGCCCGAGACGGAAGAGCTGGTCGGGCTTATCGTGAAGGACGCGGAGGTTTCGGGAAAGGCGCCTCGAGCTGTGCTTGACATCGGAACAGGCAGCGGGTGCATAGCGATAGCGCTGAAGAGGGTTTTTGCGGGAGCAGAGGTGGCCGCATCGGATATCTCGCCAGGCGCACTGGAGCTGGCGCGCGCGAACGCTGCCATAAATCGTACCCGCGTCACATTCATGGAGCACGATATCCTGGGCGGAGAGCCGCTAGCGGGAACATACGACATCATCGTTTCCAACCCCCCCTACGTGCGGCTTTCCGAGAAAGAAAGCATGAGCCCGAATGTGAGGGAGCATGAGCCTCATATCGCCCTCTTTGTTCCGGATGATGACGCGCTGAGGTATTTCAAGGCCATTGCAGCCAGGGCGGTGGAACTATTGAATCCGGGGGGCAGGCTGTACTTCGAGATCAATGAAGGCCTGGGCGCTGAAGTGAAAAAACTGCTGGAAGAAAAAGGTTTTGTTCAGGCAGAGGTGATCAAAGACCTGAGCGGAAAGGATAGAATGGTGCGGGCAGCAGCATCGGCTTAGAATGTCCCGCTGTCGAGCGCGCCTCCGCTTCGCTGGCCGATCCCTGAAGCGTTCAGCTTGTTCTTGTACTCGGCTATTTTTACCCAATAGATGATCCAGAGAATGAGCGCAACAAAGCCGATGCCCAGCACCCACAGGATAGATGCGGCCAGCCCTATCCCGAAGCCGGGCCTCGATTCATCGGGAGTGATGCCGCGGCTGGCAAATTCGGCCCGCAGGGAATCGGCAACATACGAAACCACGAAGAAGTGCCACACGAGGTGGAAGAGGGGGATGAAAAGCAGCCATACCTGCCCCGGCTGCATCTTCCTGTTCTCGGGCGCAACGGCCTCGAGGGTGCGCTGAAGGGTCAGGCAGTAAAAGATACCGGGTATGATAAAGATGGCGAGTAGAACCGATCCAAGTATAAAAAGCCCCACAGCCAGTTCTTCTTCGTATCCCATGGCTCAAAGATAGGCAATGATCTGCGACCGGATGTATAGCCCCTTCTTTTCTATCTTTGCCTTATGAACAAGGAGCAGGCAAAAAAGAGGATAGAGCAACTGAGCAGGGAGCTGGAGGAGCATAATTACCGGTATTACGTGCTGGATAATCCCAGTATTTCTGATTACGAGTTCGACAAGATGCTGGAGGAACTGATCCGGCTGGAGAAGGAGTTCCCTGAACTGCTTCTGCCCGATTCCCCATCGCAGCGGGTAGGGGGAACCGTCACCAAGGAATTCAGGACCGTAAAGCACAAGTACCCCATGCTTTCGCTGAGCAACACGTACAGCGAAGACGAGCTGCGGGAGTTTGACGAGCGTATACGCAAGACCGGCCTGAAGGATTTTGAATACGTATGCGAGCTCAAATACGATGGGGTTTCCATTTCGCTTACCTATGAGAACGGCCTGCTGGTTCAGGCGGTAACGCGCGGTGACGGGGAGAAGGGAGACGACATCACCGCCAATGTAAAGACCATCAAAAGCATTCCGCTGAAGCTGCGGGGCCGGGGTTATCCCGCGCTATTCGAGATCAGGGGCGAGATCTTCATGCCCAAGAAAGAGTTCCTGCGCATCAACGAGGAGATCAGGAAACAGATGCTGGAAGACGGCTTCAACGAAGAGGAGATTTTCGAGAAGCAGCTCAAGAACCCGCGCAACGCCACCAGCGGCACCCTCAAGCAGCAGGATTCAAGGGCCGTGGCCGCGCGCCAGCTCGATTGCTACCTGTATAATCTCCTGGGCGATGACCTGCCGTACCGGATGCATTATGAGAACCTGGTAGAGGCCAAAAAATGGGGCTTCAGGATTTCGGAGGATATGGAGAAGCACGATTCGCTGGAAGCGGTGATAGCCTACCTCGAAAAATGGGATAAGAAGCGCCACGAGCTGGAAGTGGAGACCGATGGAGTGGTGATCAAGGTCAACTCGCATGAGCACCAGAAGTTCCTGGGCTTTACGGCCAAATCACCGCGCTGGGCCATAGCTTATAAGTTCAAGGCCGCCTCGGCCGCTACCGAGCTGCAGAGCATCTCATACCAGGTGGGACGCACCGGTGCCATTACCCCGGTGGCTAACCTGAAGCCGGTCTTCCTTGCCGGCACCACGGTCAAGCGGGCCTCGCTGCATAATGCCGATATTATCGCCAGGCTCGACCTGCACGAGCACGATACGGTCTTCGTTGAAAAGGGAGGAGAGATCATTCCCAAGATCACGGCTGTGGACGTGAAGAAGCGCAAAGCGGGAGCCAGGAAGGTAAAATACATAGTCAATTGCCCGGAATGCGGCACGGAGCTCATCCGCAGGGAAGGAGAAGCCGTTCATTATTGCCCGAACGAATCCGGCTGCCCGCCCCAGATCAAGGGGAAAATGATCCATTTCACATCCAGGCGGGCCATGGATATCGATTCGCTGGGCGAAGAGACCATCGAGCTGCTGTACGCAAAAGGCCTTATCCGCAACATTGCCGATATCTATGGGCTTCACCGGAAAAGAAAAGAGCTCTTGGAGCTCGAGCGCATGGGCGAGAAGAGCGTGGATAACCTGCTTTCGGGCATTGAAGCCTCCAAACAGATACCTTTCGAGCGCGTGCTGTATGCGCTGGGTATCCGGCACATCGGGGAAACTACGGCCAAGAAGCTGGCCTACAGCTTCCGCAGCATTGATGCCATCATGCTGGCCAACGAAGCCCAGTTGCAGGAAGTAGGCGATGTGGGCGAGGTGATCGCCCGTTCGGTGGTCGAATATTTTTACCGCGATGCGAACAAAGAGATCGTGAAGCGGCTCCGCGCCAGTGGGCTGAATTTCGAGCTGTCGGAGGAGGCCCTGGCCGGCACCAGCGATAAGCTCAGGGGCCTTACCTTCGTGGTGAGCGGTGTGTTCACGCGCTTCTCGCGCGATGACCTGAAGAAGGCCATTGAGAAGAACGGTGGGAAAGTGGCGGGTTCCGTTTCCGGTAAGACCAGCTTCATCGTGGCGGGCGAGGGCATGGGCCCGGAGAAGAAAAAAAAGGCGGAGAAGCTGGGCGTAAAGATCATTTCGGAAGATGAGTTCATAAAAATGACGGAATGAAGATATGCTTTTATGACCGGCATCTCACGGGCAGGCGGGCTCACAAAACAGATAAGCTATGCTGAAGAATATAAAGGAATCCATAGGCCGGCAACTACTCAAAGGCGAGATGAGCGCGGTGCAGCGCCAGCGCAAGGCAAGCGGCATGGAAGAGGCCTTAACGATAGGGATACTTTTTGACGCCTCTGAGACCGAGGATTACGAGCTGGTCAGGAAATACGTGAACTACCTCAAAGAGCTGAAGAAAAAACCCAAGGCCATAGGCTTCTTCAGCACGAAGGAGATACCCCAGACCACCTATGCCAAGCTGGAATTCGATTATTTTTCGCGCAAGGATGTGATCTGGAACGGCAAACCCACCGGGGTGGCTATCTCCAACTTCATCAACGAGGAATACGATATCCTCATTGACCTGAACATTTACGACCGTTTTCCCCTGTATTATATTGCCGCCTGTTCGCGCGCCCGCTTCAAGGTGGGGAAACGCGCTCCGGGCGCTGACGCTTTTTTGGATATGACCATTGAATCGGGGGGCGAAAAGGGGCTGAAGTTCCTGCTCCGCAATATCGACACCTACCTGACCATGCTGAATAAAAAGGAAAAGCCCGGCCCTTAGACGGTTTATTCAAAAAAGTTTACTTTCGTAGCCTTCAATAAACAGAACATGGCTTTCAGTCGCAACAGGTTAAAAGGTACGGGCGTGGCGATCGTCACTCCCTTTCATAAGGACGGCAGTATTGATTTCCGCTCGCTGGGCAGGATCATCGAGCACATCATAAAAGGGAACTGCGAATACATCGTGGTGCTGGGCACCACGGGCGAGTCGGTAACCCTGGGCAAAGACGAGAAAACGGCCGTGATCGATTACGTGGTGCAGACGGTTGACGGGCGCGTGCCGGTGGTGCTGGGAATAGGAGGGAACAATACAAAGGAGATCATCCACTGCATAAGAACCTGGTCGCTCGATGGCATCAGCGCCATCCTCTCGGTATCGCCCTATTATAACAAGCCCAACCAGCGCGGTATTTACCAGCATTACAAAGCCATTGCCGAGGTCTGCCCGCTACCGGTCATCCTGTATAATGTTCCCGGGCGGACGGCTTCCAACATCACGGCCGAAACCACGCTGAAGCTGGCCCGCGATTTCAGGAACATTATCGCCATCAAAGAGGCATCGGGCAATATGGAGCAGATCATGAAGATCATCAAGTACAAGCCGAAGGATTTCCTGGTGATATCCGGGGATGACCTGCTCACGCTTCCTATCCTGGCCTGCGGTGGCGATGGGGTTATTTCCGTGGTGGCCAACGCTTACCCGAGGGATTTTTCAGAGATGACGCGCCAGGCCCTGGACGGCAATATGGCCGCAGCGCAGAAACTGCATTATAAGCTGACCGATATCATCGAGCAGATGTTTGCCGATGGCAACCCGGCCGGGGTTAAAGCTTTCCTCGAATTGCTGAAACTGTCTTCTTCAACGGTCAGGCTTCCCCTGGTCAAGGTCAACAAAAAAACCCATAAGCGGATCACAGAGCTGCAGAAAACCTATTAAAACCAAACCCCGGGAAGATCCCCGGGGTTTCGCTTGTTCCTGACGAATGCAGTTCAGAATACCCGCACAAAGGCGTAAATGATAGCGATCAGTCCGATGAGGGCCGTAACGGGATTGTAAAAATAGGCCCCTATTGCGATCAGCCAGAGGATAAGATCGATCCAGAAAGGCGCCTTCAGGCCGTCAACGATCAATACGGCAAGGGGAGGAATGAATATGCAGAGCAGGATCAGGATCAGCACCGCAAAGAACCCCCTGTCGTCTTCATCGCCCCTGGGCATTAATCCTTTTTTGCCCGATTTATGTTTTATCTTTTCTTTAACCGTCTTCATCAGCGGGGCCTGTTCGCTTTTTTCCGGAACCAGTGAAGACGGAAGCGACTCTTTTCCGGGCAGGGTTTCTTCCTCCGCCTGGCGGGTGGAAAGCGGTGTTTGTACCGGCTGGTCCGGTTGTTCCTTTGTTACCCCGATGGGCTTCCTGCTTTCCTGCCCGTTCTTTCCCGCTGTTTTCATCAGCGTTTCACCATCACCGCGCTTGAAACCGGTGTATTTTTGCTTAGAGAATCCATCCTGCATCAGTGTTCCGCATGAAGAGAGCAGGAACAGTGCGGCCAGCGCTGCAGTGAAAATCGGGCGGGTAGCGGTAAGTTTCATAAGTGTCCGTGTTTTGAGAGTTGGTTTAAAAACAAACGATAAAAGCGTAAATAATGGCAACGAGTACCAAAATGCCGAGGTAAGGGAACCCGAAGGCGCCAAACCCGAGCAGCCAGATGATGAGATCGAGCCAGAACGGTGTGCCAACGCCCTGCGTAAGAAGGATGGCTATGGGCGGAAGGAAAATGCACAGGAGCACCAGCAGAATGGTATTGAGGTCAGCTTCGCCATTCGGCTGGCCTTTTCCGGGTACATGACGGTCCAGTTTGCGTTTGATCTTTTTGACGAGCGCGGGCGTTTTCTTCTCCGGCTTGTCAACGGCATCCGGCCGGCCGGGAGATGTGGTAAGCGATTCGGTAAGGCCGGCCCGCTGGTCTGTATTTTCAGGGCGGGCGGTATGGGCGCTCATGCTTTCCTGTACCGGGCCTTGTTCCGGGCGGCTCTCACTCACTCCATCTTTTTTTACAGGATGTGAAACGATCCCGTCACCGGTACCCCGCTTGAAACCTGTGTACTTCTGCCTGGAAAAACCGTCCTGCATCAGCGTTCCGCAGGAAGTGAAAAGTAAAGAGATCGAAGCGAATAAAGCAAGCAGTCTGAAGGCGCGGTAAAGTTTCATGTCGCAGTTAAGTTTAAGTATAGTGCTGCAAATGTATTAAGAAGCCGGTACATCATCCAGGCTATAGCTCAAAAAATAGAAATGGATAAAGCTGGGCTGGCCTGATTTTTGTTGATTTTAATGCTAATTTTGCGTGCAAACCCCTATGAAAAAGACCCTTCCGCTGTTGCTTTGCCTTCCGCTGCTGCTTGCCCTTACCGGGGATGAGGGGTACAACATCAAGATCAGGATCAAAGGCCTGAAAGATACGGTTTGCTTTTTCGGGCATTATTATGCCGATAAGCAATACGTACGGGATACGGCCAGGGTAGATGGAAGCGGCAATATGGTCTTTTCGGGCAAGGACGCGCTTCCCGGAGGCATTTACCTCGTTGTGCTTCCCAGTAAAAAATATTTCGAGGTCATTATCGATAAGCAGCAGCATTTTTCCATGGAGACCGATACGGCCGATCTTCCGGGCAAGATGAAGGTCAAGAATTCGGACGACAACACGCTTTTCTACAGCTACATGGCCTTTATCAACGAAAAGGCAAAGGAAGTGGAGCCGCTCAAGAAAAAAATGGAGGCGGCAAAGAACAAAGATTCGGTTGCCTATTACCAGAAACAACTGGCGAAGGTCGATGAGGATGTAAAGAATTACAAGCTCAGCTACATCAAAGATCACCCGGAAACCTTCCTGGCCAAGGTCTTCAAAGCCTCGCAGGACCCCGTGGTGCCCAAGGACCTGCCCAAGCTCCCGAACGGAAAACCCGATTCGGCCTTCCCGTTCCGCTATTACAAGGCCCATTATTTCGATAACGTAGACCTGAGCGATGATCGCCTGCTGCGCACGCCCATTGTCTACAACAAGATCAAGTATTACCTCGATAAGCTGACCATGCAGGTGCCCGATTCCATTATCAAGGAGGCCGATATGCTCATCGCCAGGACCCAGGGCAACAAGGAGATGTTCAAGTACCTGGTCTATTACTGCACCTACAATTACGAAACATCGTCCATCATGGGTATGGATGCGGTGTTCGTGCATATGGCCGAGAAGTACTACATGACCGGCCAGGCCTACTGGACCGACAGCGCCACGCTTGCGAAAATCACCAGCAAGGCGGTTATACTGAAACCCCTGCTCATCGGCAAGCCGGCTCCCAAGCTCACCTTGCCCGATACGCTGGGAAATATGGTGCCGCTTTACGGGGTCGCTTCAAAGTACACGGTGCTCATCTTCTGGGACCCGGATTGCGGGCACTGCAAAAAGGTGGTGCCCAAACTAAAGGCATTTTACGATAAGTACAGGTCGAAGAATGTAAAGGTGTACGCGGTGAATATAGAAGGAAACCACAAGGAGTGGAAGAAATACATACGCGAAAACAAGCTCGACTGGATCAATACCTGCAACGTAACCGAAAAGAGCGAGCACTACTACCTGCTCAAGCAACTGTACGATGTGTACAGCACCCCGGTCATCTACCTGCTTGACGAGAACAAGAAGATCATCGCCAAGCGCATCGACCCCGATAATCTTCCCGATATCATCGAGCGCCATTCCAAAAATCTTCCGGGGAAGTAAAAAGAACTTCCTGTTAAGAGGACCTGTTCACTGTAACTGCTGCCGGTTGGAATCGGAGGAAATGGGGCGCTGGGGCGGATAACGCTCAGGGCTTATCATCGCTCTTCATGATCACCGATACGATGAAAAGGATAATGGCCGATGATACGAAGATGACGAGCAGGGTCGTGATCGATTTGGTGAACACATGATCGACCCGGATGATGCCCCAGATGCCGAGGATTGAGATCACGGTAAAGAAAAGAACGAGCAGGATCAGGAGAATGGCGGTGAATTTCTTTATGGCGCTGTTCATAGGGTTGCGGATTACGATGAATTTCTAAATAATGCGGATCTTTGCGAACAGACCGGATAGCGGTCATTCGGGCCCGATCAGCAATTCGTATAATAAAATTAATAATTAACTTTGTAACCGCTAAAAATTAACATTTATTATGAAAAACATAGTTACCCCCCGCTTTATCTTCGTTACTACCGCTATCCTGATCGCGGCCCTGAGCCGGCTTTTTCCGCATATCGATAATGTGACCCCGGTATTCGCGATCGCCCTTTTTGGCGGAGCCACCCTTTCCGACAAGCGCCTGGCCTTTATCATTCCCCTGCTGGCCATGTTCCTGAGCGACCTGGTGCTGGGCTTTCACAATACATTGATTTATGTTTACGTCAGCTTCGTGCTGATCGCCTTCATCGGGCTGCTGATCCGCAATAATGTTAAGGTGCATACGGTGCTGATCGCCTCCCTGGCCTCTTCCACATTATTCTTCCTGATCAGCAATTTCGGGGTATGGGCCGCTGGCGGGTACCAGGGCGGATGGGCCGGGCTCATCGCCACGTACGAGCTGGGCATACCTTTCTTCCGCACTCCCCTGCTGGGCGACCTGGTGTTCAATGCCGTTCTGTTTGGCGGATTTTACCTGGCCTCCCTTAAGTTTCCCAGGCTGGCCAAGCTGTAAAGAGCTTCTTTATTCCTGTGCACCCGGTCACCCCGGGCGTTTTTTTTACACCACCATCCTGTTCCGGCTCAGAATCGCATGAGCTGTTTGCTTCCGAAGGTCCACTCCGGGGTTACCAGGTGTTCGCTTATCTCGCTCACCGCATACCATGGGCTCAGCGAAGCGTTGTTGGGGTTGACCAGGATATGCATGTCCTGCGCGGGCATGTAGCTTTGGGCCAGCAGGAATACTTTTTCGCCTTTGCCGTTCTGCGCTACATCCATGACCATGACCGCGTGACCGGGCGAGCCGCCAACGATGAACACGTCACCCGGCATGATGTCGCTGGGGCTGCCCGCCTTTTTCAATTCCTTGCAAAGGGAGAGCGTGCCGGCATACATGAATATATTGTTCATGTACTTCCTGAAGCTTGGGTAAGATGAATCCGCTGCAGCAGCCTTTTTCCAGCTTACCTTGTTTCCCGTCACCACCGGCCGCATTCCCGATGCCCATTTTGCAAAACTCACCTCATCGCCACTGGTGTAGTTGAAATGTATCTGTGAATGTAATCCGGAAGAGTAAAGATATTCCCCGCGCAGGCGCATCACCGCGTCAGCGCACTGCTGCAGATCGGCCGTGCCCGCGTCTATATCGATCACGGCATAGTGCGCGCCCTGGTAGGACTTCGCCTGGCCGTTATACAGCATCACTTCGGGCTTGCCCGGCTTAAGCGGGATAAAACGCAGCCACTCACCGAACGATTTCGCCTCCAATTCCACGCGCTGGTAGGTCTCCGGTGCCGCAATGCGGTTGACCAGGGCGTTCTGCGCCTCATGGTTTTCGCGGAAAAGATAGGTGTTCCCGCTGCTGAGCAGGCTCTCGGGCTGCACAGCGGCAGGTTCAATTAACAAACGATCTTCACGCTCCTGGCCGGCCTCCGAATAGCTGCAGGAATACAGGGTACCGAACAGAAGGCAAATGGCAACAAGGCGCAGCATATCCCAAAAATACCCTTTTTGCCCGTATCCCCGGAAGAAGGTGGACGATATCCGCGATTTCTTGTATTTTTGCTTTAACATCCCGCCTATGAGAAAGATCACAATACCCTTCTTTATCCTCTGCTTTTCGCTTTTCCCGTTTCTGCCTCTTGGCGCCCAGGACAACCTGGTGATTGACGGGATACCGGAAATACCCAAGCGCATTACCGATAAGCTGGTCAAGTATACGGAGATCAAAAGCTCCTCGCTGGCCGACTGGGCCCCCGGGGGGAACGGTATTTTGTTCTCCACCCGGGCGGGGGATGTGGGGCAGATCCATCTCGCCAAAATGCCGGGCAGCGTAAAGCAGCAGATCACCACGGGGAAAGAGCCCATCACCAGCGCGCTTTCCAGCCCTGACCCCAAGCGCAATGTCTTTATTTATTTCAAGGATGCCGGAGGCAACGAAAATTTCCAGCTTATACTGAAAGACCTGAAAAGCGGCAAGGAGACCATGCTCAGTGACGGCAAGTCGCGCTACGAGGACCTGAACTGGAACCGCAAGGGCGACCAGATCGCCTATACCTGCAATAAACGCAATGGGAAAGACATGGATGTATACGTGATGAAGGTCGACAGCCCCGCCAGCGATAAGATGGTGCTGAAGGCGGAAGGAGGCGGCTGGAGCATTTCTGACTGGAGCGAGGATGGTAAGACCATGATCATCAAGAACTATGTCTCGGTGAACGAATCGCACATCTATTTCCTTGACCTGGCCACGGGCAAGCTGGACAAGATCAATGCGGAAGGAAAGAAGATCAACCACGGCCAGCAGATCTTCACCAAGGACGGAAAGGGCTTTTATTTCGTTTCGGACGAGGACAGCGAGTTCTCGACCCTGCGCTATTACGACATCAAATCGAAAAAGGCGGTGGTGCTTACCCCGAAGGTGATGTGGGACGTGGAAGGCATCACCCTGAGCGATGACAATAAGTGGCTCGTGTTCGAGCTGAACGAGGGCGGCTGGTCAACGCTCTACCTGTTCGATACGGCCAAGAAGACATACACGCAGATCAAGAACATGCCCAAATGCAACATAGGGGCCATCCATTTTCACCCTGTGAAGAACCAGGTGGCGCTTACCTACATGACCTCCTTTTCGGCCTCTGAAGTTTACGTGATCGATCTGGGCAGCGGGAACGCGGCTGCGGCCATGCCGGAACGCTGGACCTTCAGCGAGGCGGGCGATATCACCGAGCTCAGCTTTGTGGAGCCTTCGCTGATCCATTTTCCCTCGCATGACGGGAAGGGCATACTTTCCGAGCCGGGAAAGATACCGGCCTTTGTCTATAAGCCCGCAGCCAAGAACCAGGACAAACTGACTAAATACCCCGTGGTCATTAACATACACGGTGGCCCGGAAGGACAGAGCAAGGGCGGCTTTTATCCCTTTTACCAGTACCTGGTCAACGAGCTCAATACGGTGGTCATCGTGCCGAATGTACGGGGATCGACCGGCTACGGCAAGACCTATGTAACCCTGGATAACGGCTTCAGCCGCGAAGACGCGGTGAAGGACATCGGCAGCCTGCTCGACTGGATAGCCCAGCAGCCCGACCTGGATCCCGCGCGGGTAGGGGTATGGGGCGGCTCTTACGGTGGCTATATGACCCTTGCCTGTATGACCCACTTCAACGACAGGCTCAAGGCCGGATGCGATGTGGTTGGCATCAGCAACTTTCTCACTTTTCTGAAGAACACCTCTGAATACCGCAGGGACCTGAGAAGGGTGGAATACGGTGACGAGCGCGACCCGGAGATGTATAAGTTCCTGGAAAAGATATCGCCCAATAATAATGTGCATAAGATCAGCAAGCCCATGTTCATTGCTCAGGGAGCCAATGATCCGCGCGTGCCGGCCAGCGAGGCCGAGCAGATGGTGCAGGCGTTGAAAAAGAAGAACGTAACCTGCTGGTACCTGCTGGCCAAGGACGAAGGGCATGGATTTAAAAAGAAATCGAACGCGGATTATTTCAGCGCTTCCCTCATCCTCTTCTTTGAAGAATATGTCATAAAATAACACCCCGATGAAGAAACTCTATCCCCTCGCAGTTGCTTTCCTGTTCGCTTTCCCTTCCCATGCCCAATGGAGCCAGGTGGGAGCCAACAACACCAACAACACCGTGCTTGCGCTTTTTACCGATACGGTGAATAACCTGCTGTACGCGGGCGGAGACTTTACCGCTCCCGGCACGCGCGTGATGAGCTGGAATGGGTCGGGCTTCACTGCGCTGGGTACGGGCATGAACACCAGTGTTTATTGCTTTTGCATATATAATGGCGAGCTGTATGCAGGCGGTAACTTCACCACGGCCGATGGCAGCCCGGCAAGCAAGATCGCCAAATGGACCGGCTCGGCCTGGCAGGCGCTGGGAGTGGGAGTGAACAACAATGTGTATGCCATGGCGGTTTACGGTGGCGAGCTGTGGGTGGGCGGCAGCTTTAACGCGGCCGGGGGAAACCAGTCGTATAACCTGGCCAAGTGGAACGGCTCAACCTGGATCGCCATGGGCACCAATACGGGCGGGCCGGTAAGAAGTTTCCTGGTGTATAACGGTGAGCTTTATGCGGGTGGCGGCTTTAACAGCATACAGGGCGTGCCCGCGAACAATGTCGCCAAATGGAACGGCAGCTCCTGGACCGCGCTGGGACAGGGCACTAACAGCGTGGTGCTGGCCCTGGAAGCGTTTAATGGCCAGGTTTACGCTGGCGGCCAATTCACCACGGCCGATGGCAGCCCGGCTAATTATATCGCCCGCTGGAGCGGCTCCGCATGGAGCGCGGTTGACGGTGGCATGGATAACTTCGTCAACGGCCTGGATGTGCTCAACGGCCGGCTGTATGCCGGAGGCTCTTTTCTTACGGCCGGATCGGTCACCGCTAACCGCGTGGCATCGTTCAGCGGAACATCGTGGGCGGTGACGGATGCGAATGGAACGAACAATACCGTGTACGCTGTCGCAAGATACGGTTCACATTTGTACGCGGGAGGCCTGTTCACGCTGGCGGGTGGCGCCTTTGCCTTCAATATTGCCAAATGGCTGCCGCTCTCCATAGGGGCGAGTGAGCTGCCTGTTCGTCCCGGTTTTTCGGTTTACCCCAACCCGGCCACGGATAGAATCACCCTGTCAAGTGTAGAGCCGGACAGCCGTATAAGCCTGATGAATGTTTTCGGTGAGCTGATACTGCCGCGAAGAACGGGATACAACAGTTTTGACCTGTCGGGCCTTGATGCGGGGATCTATATCATTACGGTCGAAACCGGTGATGGATACATACGTGCCGAAACGATCGTTAAGCAATGAGAAGGCTATTGGTACCCGCTGTTCTGCTTCTCTTGTGTTCGTTCACCCTTACCGGTGATTACGCAGAGGTCATAGCCCATATTACCGGAACGGAGCTGCCGCAGATTTCCAAGCCCAACAAGGAGCTCGTGTTTAAGATAACGGCTGAGTTCAACGATCACAGTACAAAGTATTCGCGCCAGGAAACCAACGTGAAGGGCAAAGTGGTAACGGTAACCCTTTACGGTGAGTATCCCAAGAACGGGGAGTGCCAGAAAGGCGTACAGGAGTTCACCATCAATTATTCCTATACTCCGAAATCAGCCGGTAAATACATTTTTCATTTCGTCACCGGCATCCAGAACGGTGTAAAGCAGTTCATGAGCGATACGCTCCTCGTAAAATAAAAAAGCCCCTACTGCGGAAGAGCTTTTTTGGAAATTCTGGCTTTTACCCTTTTGACCCTGAAGTCACATCGGGCCCATTTCGGTCATGATCTTTTTCTTTCCGTTGCATTTGCGGTTAGCGCAGGATGCCATAGCAAGACTGAAGATAATCAGGAGCGCAAGGATGGAGGTTCTCGTTTTCATTTTTTTCTTTTCTACAAACTACAAACTACAAACTACATACTACACACTATTCCCTATATTCAATGAGCCGCTATCTTATCGCTCATGTATTTACCCTCCTTCAGCTTACCCGCTATCTTGGAGAAGGCATCGATGGTATAGTTCACATCGTCCATGGTATGCACCGCGGTGGGTATCAGCCGAAGAATGATCATGCCTTTGGGTACCACGGGATAAACCACCATGGAGCAGAAAATGTTGAAGTTCTCGCGCAGGTCAACGATCAGGTTGGTGGCCTCCGGGATGGAACCATTCATGTATACGGGTGTAACGGGCGAATTGGTGACCCCGATATCGAATCCCGCCTTTTTGAGGCCGCTCTGCAGGGCATTGGTGATCTTCCAGAGGTTCTCTCTGAGTTCGGGCTTGTTGCGCATCAGCTCCAGGCGCTTGAGGGCTCCCACCACGATGGGCATGGGCAGCGACTTGGCGAAGATCTGCGAGCGCATGTTATAACGCAGGTATTCCACCACATCCTCATCGCTCGAGATGAAGCCACCGATTAGGGCGAATGACTTGGCAAAAGTGCCGAAGTAGATGTCAATGCCATCCTGGCAGCCCTGTTCCTCACCGGTGCCGCCACCGTTCCTACCCATGGTGCCAATGCCGTGGGCATCGTCAACAAAAAGGCGGAATTTGTATTTCTTTTTCAGCTCCACGATCTCTTTGAGCCTGCCCTGGTCGCCACGCATGCCGAAAACGCCTTCGGTAATGACCAGTATGCAGCCCCCCGTTTCCTCGGCCAGCCTGGTGGCGCGGGCCAATTGCTTGTCGCAGTCATCGATATCGTTATGCTTGAATACATAGCGCTTGCCCATGTGCAGCCGCACCCCGTCCAGTATGCAGGCGTGCGATTCGGCATCGTATACGATCACGTCCCTGCGGTCGACCAGGCAATCGATGGCCGAAACCATGGCCTGGTAGCCGTAGTTGCAGAGAATGGTATCTTGTTTGCTTACAAAGGCCGAAAGCTCCGATTCCAGTTGCTCGTGCTGGTTTGAATTACCGCTCATCATACGGGCGCCCATAGGCAGTGCCAGGCCGTATTGTGCGGCCGAATCGGCATCGGCTTTCCTTACCTCAGGATGGTTGGCCAGTCCCAGGTAATTGTTCAGGCTCCAGTTCAGGCGCTTTCTTCCCCTGAACACCATGTGCGGGCCGATATCCCCTTCCAGCTTGGGAAAGGTGAAATAGCCATGCGACTCCTTTGCGTGCTGGCCAATGGGCCCGCGGTTCTCCCTGATCTTTTCAAATAAATCCTTCATTTTTCCGTTGGGTTGTAAAACGAGGGCAAAAGTAGGGCTTTCGTCCCTATGCGCAAAACCCTTTTTTCAGTAATAAATTAACAGCCCGCTCTTCGCCAATTAATGCTATCTTTGCCGGCCCGTACCGAACGGTACCTGTCAGGTCACAGGCAGGCTGGCGTTCGGGCCGGAAAACTTGTAAAAACTGATGTTCAGACGATTAGGTCATATCAGCGCCCTGTTCATCCTGGTCACGGCATTCTGCTCCTGCAGCGATTTCAATAAGGTGCTCAAGAGCACCGATATGGACCTGAAGTACCGCGAAGCCGTAAAGTACTATGACAAAGGGGATTGCAGCCATGCACTTACACTGTTCGAAGAGCTTTATTCGGTGTACAAGGGTACGGCCAAGGCCGAAAGCATTTATTATTATTACGCTTACGCCAACTACTGCGTGGGCGATTACCTGCTGGCGGCCTACCATTTCAAGATGTTCTCCAAGATATTCCCCTACAGCAAGCATGTAGAGGAATGCGCGTTCATGGGCGCTTATTGCTATTACCAGGAGTCGCCCCGCTGGAGCCTGGACCAGACCGATACCCGCAACGCCATCAAGGAGCTGCAGTTCTTCATCAATAAGTATCCCAACAGCGCGCGTATAGAAGAATGTAACAAGCTCATCGATTACCTCCGGCAGAAGCTGGAGCGAAAATGTTTCGAGCAGGCCAAACTCTATTACAACATGGAGGATTACAAAGGCGCCATGGTGTCGGTCGATAACATGCTGAAAGAGTTTCCCGATACCAAGTACCGCGAAGACGCCTTGTTCATGAAACTGAAGGCCAGCTACCTGCTTGCCGAACGGAGCGTGGAAAGCAAGAAGCACGATCGCCTGAACACCACCATTGACCTGTATAATAAGTTCATTGCCGCTTTTCCGCAAAGCAAGTACCTGAAGGATGCGGAGAAGATCCTGAACGACACCAATAAGTTAAAAGATAAAACAACCAAATAATCATGACGATGGATTACAAAAAGACCAATGCAGAGAGCACCACGGTAACACGCGATGTGCGCCAGCTCGATGCAAAGACCGGCAACATTTACGAGGCGATCGCCATACTTTCCAAGCGCGCCAACCAGATCAGCGCGGAGATGCGCGAGGAGCTGGTGAACAAGCTGCAGGAGTTCGCCTCGCATACCGATAACCTCGAGGAGATATTCGAGAACCGCGAGCAGATCGAGATATCGAAATACTACGAGCGCCTGCCCAAGCCGGCCGCCATAGCCGTACAGGAGTTCCTGGAAAATAAGATCTATTTCCGCAACCCGAGCAAGGACAGCGGTAACTGATCATGCCACACAGCAGGGGCAGGCGGTCGTCAGGCTGCCTGCCTTTTTTATCTGCCGGGTGAAGTGCCGTGGCAGCCTGCGCTTAAATAAGATATGCTCAGAGGCCGTAATATACTGGTGGGAGTAACAGGCGGGATTGCCGCCTATAAATCCGCCTTGCTGGTGCGCCTCCTTGTCAGGAAAGGAGCTTCCGTTAAGGTCGTAATGACCCCTTCCGCTAAAGATTTCATCACCCCCCTCACGCTTTCCACGCTTTCTAAGAACCCTGTCGTGTCGGATTTTACGGCCTCAGCAGACGGCACCTGGAACAACCATGTTGAGCTGGGCCTCTGGGCCGATGCCTTCATCATCGCACCGGCCACCGCCAACACCCTTTCCAAGATGGCCAGCGGCAATTGCGATAACCTGCTTATGGCGGTGTACCTCTCGGCCAGATGCCCGGTGTACTTTGCCCCGGCCATGGACCTGGACATGTACAGGCATCCGACCACCCGGGCGAATATCGAAAAGCTGGTCTCGTTCGGAAACCGCTTCATCAGGCCTAACCATGGCGAGCTGGCCAGCGGCCTGGAAGGGGAGGGCCGGATGGCTGAGCCGGAAGAGATCATCGCTTTTTTGGAAAAAGACATTTCAAAAAGGCTGCCGCTCTCGGGTAAAAAGGCGCTGGTGACTGCCGGGCCTACGCAGGAGGCCATCGACCCGGTGCGCTTCATCGGCAACCATTCATCCGGCAAAATGGGATTCGCCATAGCCGAGGAGCTGGCCAGGCAGGGAGCCGAAGTGATCCTCGTTTGCGGTCCCTGCGCGCTGCCGGTGAAGAGCGCTTTGATACAGCGCATCGATGTGACCAGCGCAGAGCAGATGTACACGCAGGCGGTAAAGGCGTTCGGCAAGGCGCACATAGCCGTGCTGGCTGCCGCTGTAGCCGATTATAAGCCGAAGAAAGCCGCTGCTAAGAAGATCAAAAAAACAGGAGCCGGTCTTGCGCTCGAGCTGGAGCCTACGAAGGATATCGCGGCCGCGTTAGGCAGGCAGAAAAAGAAAGGGCAGATCATCGTGGGCTTTGCGCTGGAGACCGACAACGAGGTGGCCAATGCGAAACAGAAGCTGAAAAAGAAAAATTTCGATATGATCGTGCTGAATTCGCTGCGCGATCCCGGAGCGGGTTTCAGGCACGACACCAACAAAATAAAAATCATAGACCGGCACAATAAAACCATTAATTTTGAGTTAAAGAGCAAGACGGAAGCAGCCGTGGATATTGTTGCAGAAATAATCAAACGATCGAAATAAAATGCGCGGATTTTTCCTTTCTGTTTTGGTGCTCCTATCGGCCGCCCTGCGGTCCCAGGAGCTGAACTGCTCCGTGCAGGTGCTTTCGCCCCAGATACAGGGAACGGCCGAAAAAAAGATATTCGAAGCCCTTCAGCAGAGCGTGATGGAGTTCATGAACAACCGCAAATGGACCAGCGACCAGTTCAAGCCCGAGGAGCGCATCATCTGCAACCTCATCATCACCGTGAGCGAAAAAATGTCGAGCGACCAGTTCAAGGCCACCATGCAGGTGCAGGCCTCGCGCCCGGTCTTCAACGCTTCATATAAATCACCGATCATCAATTACAACGAGCAGGATTTCGTGTTCAAGTACCTCGAGTACCAGACCATGGAATACTCCGATAACACATTTCAGAGCAACCTCACCTCGGTATTGGCGTTCTATGCCTACATGATCATTGGCGTGGATTACGATACCTATGCCCCGGAGGGAGGCACGCCCTATTTCCAAAAGGCCCAGAGCGTTGTGGCCAATGCCCAATCGGCCCCGGAAAAAGGATGGAAGGCCTTTGAAGGCACCAAGAACCGCTACTGGATCGTGGAGAACATGCTCAATCCTACCTATAAACCCATCCGCGAGTGCATGTACAAGTATCACCGCCAGGGATTCGATGTCATGGCCAAGGATGTGATCACCGGCCGCTCAGCGGTGCTGGAAGCCCTTATGCTGCTCCAGAAAGTGCATTCGGATAAACCGCTTTCCTATCCCATGCAATTGTTCTTCCTGGCCAAGCGCGATGAGATAGTAAGCCTGTTCACGGGCGCGCAGAGCGATGAGAAGACCAAGATCGTGAACCTGCTCAACGAGATCGATCCTGCCAACTCCAACAACTGGCAGAAGATCATGCAGGGTAACTGATTACAGGCTCAGTCCTTTTAAAGGAGGTATCATTCGCCTTAAGTGGAAGGGGATTTGCAAAATCATGACCGCATTAACTAAAAAAGTCCCGGAAATACCCGGGACTTTTTTAGTTATGGAAGAAGGCGTTACTCAGCTATCGTCAGCTTCACGGTCTTTTGCCCTTTGCCTGTGCTGATGGTCATCATGTACACGCCCGCGCTCAGTGCCGCGGTATTGATCTTATGCTGGTGGTAGCCGGCCGATATGTTGCCCATATCCTCCGTATAAACTATCCTGCCCAGTGCATCGCTGATGGTGATCTTCACCTCCTCGCCCGATGAAAGACTGAATGACGTAAATACATTGTCACCCGCGGGGTTGGGATAGATCGTAAAGCTGCTGATGGCCGAGGCATCGTCCATTCCCGTTGTGCTCTCGTCCCATATCACCAGGTCGTCTACTGCTGCTTCGATCAGGCTGCCCGCGTTGGCATCCTCGGCAATAAAGCGCATCACCATGGTAGAGGTGGGCGTGAGAATATCGCTGATCTTAAATGCCTTCATCATCCATTCCTGTCCGCTGCTTACCATGGTGTATTCCACCGTATCCCAGCTTGCGCCCCCGTTATTGCTGATGAGCACGTACCAGTAATCGGTCATGGGCGTGGCGCCCTGGTTATTGCTGTACCAGCGCCAGTACGAAATGGCCGGATTGGTATAGGGCGTAGCGTCAAAAGGTGGCGACTCCAGCGTGGTACGCCCTCCATCTACATCAGCATTTCCAGCAGGACAAGTAGCATCAGTCGCTGAACATGGTGCTATTGGGTTTGATGTAAAAGCACAGAAAGTACCTCCGGATGTATGTTGGACATCTGGCTGGACAATCGAACCCGGATCAAGAAAATTTAGATAAGAAGGTGTTGGATCGTCTTGCTCCCATATTCCCGTAGTTGCATTATCGCCAGTAACCCCCGTGGTCCAGTTGCCTATATAATTATTGTCCATGTCATCGATCGCGGCCGAATCGTAGCCTACCATGATGTAATAAGGCAGTTGGGCGTTTACGGTATTGTTCGCACCGCCCGGCTGTATGTTGGCCTCTATGTTATTGTTATCGAGCAAGCCCACAAAATAGCGCACAATAGTGCCGTTGGGTTGCGCGGGTATGCTGCCCGAGTAGTTGTTGCCGCTTACGAGCGTCAGCGGAACGCTCTGCCATGCCGAAACGTCATCGGTGCGGTATTTGGCAAAAGCTCCGTTAAAGCCGCAGGTGCTGGGAATGTTGGTGATGGTAGCATTAAGCACAATGGCCTGCTGGGCGGGAGAATAGAAAATGCTGTTATGGGCCAGCGCAGTGCCCGAGAGCAGGGTAATGCCGTGGTTGGCAAAAGCCTGCGAGATGGCCGTACCGTTGGGCGTGCCGTTACAGATATTGTTATCGCCCCCGTTGGTAGGAATATCGTCATCGGTCAGCGCTTCGATCAGTATGTCCATGTAAACCTGTCCTTCGCTTCCGTCAGGGCCGGTGACCAGTCCCCAATAGGTATCGGTGAAGAGGGTTTTCATAAAGGGAATGCCCATGGATACGCCCAGGTCCCACCAGGCGCCCGCTATGATCTCGCCATCGGCATGCACTTCGCCTACGATATCGCCCGGATATACTTTCGGGTTGATATCGTAGCGCCTGATCGGGTTCTGGTTGGCCACGTAAAAGCCCACGCCCAGCAGCGCGCTGCCGGTAATGCTGCAGCCCCATACATCCGCATAACCCTCTCCCATCGCCCCGTTATCCCACGAGGCGCCCTGCCACTGGTAGAACTTATCGTTGATGCCGTGGCCGTACTCATGGTAAACCACATCACCGCACTGCGAGAGGCAATTGCAGGTGGCATCGGCAGCAATGAAGTTGATATCGGTGCCGGTATAGAAAGCGTTACAGCTTCCGCCCACATCAATAAGGGTGGGCAGGGGGTTGTCCATATTCGGGGTTTGCGTAGTGTTCCAGGTGGTGAAATAGCTCCGCATATCATCGTGGATCACATTCACGTGATAATACCCCGAGAGCTCGCGTATATTGGCATTGCTGTTAAACGAAATGTTGTTGGTGCCCGGGTTCAGCGTGACCGAATAGGTGGGGGTAACGTTATTGGTGGTCACATCGCACCAGAGGCCCTGCAGGCTGAGCGTGGCATTGGTAGGCGCGGTATTGGGCAGCCCCAGGTAGCCGCTGCCGTCAGTATAAAAGATGGTTGAGTTGGCTTGAATCTCCATATTCACCAGGGGCAGGGTCTGCGATGCGTTGTACAGGTGGGTGGGATAAACGGTCGCGCTCACATTCACGTCCGTATTGGCTGTCGGAGGCCCAACGAACACCACCTTGTTTATGCGCGAAAGCACCTTTCCGCTGTGCGCGTCCACCAGCGTCCTGTATTTGCCCGGCACCCCGTTGGCATCCTTTGTCTCCACCATCACCTCGTACACCAGGCGGTAACTGTTCTTTTTTATCTTGTCATCGGGCACGGGCAGGATGAACAGCTCACCGCTGCAGCTCACGGCCGTAACGGGGTCGGTAATGCCGTCCTGCGCCAGGCTCATGGCCTGCTGCTGGGAGAACACGGGAAGGATGGTGGTGGTAATATCGCTGAACACATCGGCACCAAAGAGGATCACCTCACCGCTCAGCGTCATCTTCACGTACATGCGGCTGTACAGCACCTTCAGGCCCTGGTATTTCTGGTAGAAGTTAACGTATTGATGCTTGCCCGAGTTGGGAGTGCCCTGCAGCACCAGGTCTTGCACCGGTATATCGAAGCCGCTGAGCTCGGTGGTGATGAAGTTCATGGCCCTTTCCTGCGCTGTGCCGCCCGTTGTGGGAACAGGGCTGCCGAAAGCGCGGTGCGGCTTTTTGTTCTCTTCGTTGAAGATCACATACCAGCCGTAATGCCGCGTCAGGAAATCCTGCCAGGCGGCCTGACTCTGCAACTGCTGCTGGAATTTACCGTCAGGCAGGCGCTTGTTGTTGGTAATGAAACGCACCTCGAAGCGGTTGTCGTTCGAAACGAGGTCGCCCGTGGCGAAAGCGCTCATGGCGCAGGCTGCAAGGAAACAACTGAGTAATATCTTTTTCATCGTGCTTGTTTTGATATTTTAGAAATGTAAAGAAATGAAATAATAGCATGAAAGTCAAGCCATTTTCATCAACAGCCAGGTGAAAAGAACAGTTCCGTTTTTTTGTTTCCGGGCCTATATTTTTCTACATTTGTTATCCGGCTTTAATACCCTGCCTATGAACCGTGTCCGCTGTCTTTTACTCGGATGCCTGATGATGATCTCTGCGCTGCTTAATGCCCAGCGGGGAGTGCATGGCCCGCGTACGGTCAGTGCGGCCAATACCATCGTTAATGAATACACCGCTCTGGGCGCCAACGCCCCGGCAGGGTCTACCACTATTACCGTTGCCAACAGCGCGCTGAACGCCAACAGCCGCTTCACGGGTGGCCTGGCCGCTGGCGACCTGATCATGATCATCCAGATACAGGGCGTGAGCATCAACGGCATACTGAACGGAACTACGGCCTGGCCCATCGATACTTCATGGGGGCAAATAACCAATTACAATGACTGCGGCCGTTACGAATTTGCCGAGGTGGTGGCCGTTCCCAATGCCACTACCATACAGATCGGCTGCGGGCTCACTTATTCCTATTCCACTGGCGGCACCAACCGCGCCCAGGTGATACGCGTGCCACGTTATACTGCGCTTACTGTGAATAATGGTGGCGTGCTTACCTGCGATACCTGGAACGGTTCCACGGGCGGTGTGCTGGCCGTTGAAGTGCTGGGCAACACCGTGATCAACGCGGGAGGCATCATCGATGCTACGGGCAAAGGCTTCCGCGGAGGCGTTCTGGGTACGGATAACCTGACCAACTTCGGGGTAAACAACGTGGGTTCTACCGATCCCAGCTTTGGTGCGGATAAAGGAGAAGGCGTATTCGGTTACCAGGCCGATTACGATCCTGTAGGCGGACGCTACGGAAGAGGGGCTGTGGGTAATGCGGGCGGTGGTGGATGCGCGCACAACGGTGGTGGCGGTGGAGGAGCCAACGGAGGCATACGCTCGATCTGGAAAGGATGGGGCATACCCGATCTTAGCGGCCCCAACTGGAATACGGCATGGAGCCTGGAGCCACCGGTCAATACCATCAATACGCTCAACGCAACCAATTCCTCTGGCGGGGGAAAGGGCGGATACAGCTTTTCGGGAAATAACGGGAACGCCATTACCCAGGGCCCTTCGAACAATGGGGCCTGGGGAGGGGACTCGCGCAGGCATGACGCGGCAGGCTATGGCGGGCGGCCGCTGGATTATTCTACCGGCCGGATATTTCTCGGTGGCGGAGGCGGAGCGGGCGACCAGAACCAGAGCTACGGGGGAAACGGAGGGAACGGAGGGGGACTGATCTATATTATGAACTACGGCACCGTATCCGGGACGGGTGTCATTACATCGAACGGGAACAACGGCAGCAATGCCCAGGGCGCGCCCCCGGCCAACAGCTACAGCGGGCGTGACGGAGCGGGCGGAGGCGGAGGCGGAGGTACCGTGATCGTCAATTCGGTGGGAACTATCTCGGGTATCTCTATTACCTGCAACGGGGGCAACGGAGGCAACCAGGTGATGACGCCCGGACCTTTCTTTTTCGGGGCCATCAATGAAGCGGAAGGACCCGGTGGCGGAGGAGGAGGAGGATACATCGGTATTTCGAACGGAGCCATTACCTGCACTACTAATGGAGGCAATAACGGCACTACCAATTCGGGCGCGCTCACCGAGTTTACGCCCAATGGCGCAACGCGCGGGGCGCCCGGCACCAATAACGGCAGCATCACTAACTTTACCATAACGGCCAATAACGTGACCATTTGCTCGGGCCAGACGGCAACGCTCACGGCAACACTGAACGGAACCGTTCCTCCGGGCACGGTCATCAACTGGTATGCCAACCAGGTGGGAGGCGTTCCGCTGGGTAGCGGGGCCAGCTTTACGACCCCTGTTCTTGTGTCTACAACAACGTATTATGTGGGCACCTGCCCGGGTACTTATCACCAGGCTGTGACCGTTACCGTTAACCCGGCACCCGTGCTCACGGTCAATCCTGCAGCCCCTTCTGTTTGTTCGGGCGTGCCCGTTTCCATCACTGCAGGCGGTGCGAATACCTACGCCTGGTCGCCTGCTACCGGCCTTAGCGCAACTACCGGAGCTACGGTTTCAGCTAATCCCACCGCTACAACAACCTATACCATCACGGGTACTGGCGCCAACGGATGCACCGGCACCACAACGGTTACCGTAACCGTGAGCCCCGGCCCCACTATTACCGCTAATCCTGCCGCGCCTTCGTACTGCGCGGGGGGATCGGTTGTGATAACGGCCGGAGGGGCCAACACCTATACCTGGGGGCCTGCTACCGGGCTGAGCGCTACGACAGGCGCAACGGTAACGGCCAATCCTGCAGCAACAACAACCTACACGATCACTGGAACTGCTGTGAGCGGATGCACGAATACCACTACCGTAACCGTAACGGTCAATCCGGCTCCTACAATTACCGTGAACCCGGCTTCGCCTTCCGTTTGCTCGGGCATGCCTGTTTCCATTACGGCCGGAGGGGCGAATACTTATACCTGGGGGCCTTCAACCGGTCTGAGCGCGACTACTGGCGCCACGGTAACAGCCAATCCCACTACTACTACTACCTATACCATTACCGGCACCAGCGCCTTAGGTTGCACCAATACCACAACGGTTACGGTTACGATCAATAATAACCCTACGATCACGGCCACTCCTGCAGCGCCTTCGTACTGCGCGGGGGGATCGGTCTCTATTACCGCTGGAGGGGCCAACACTTATACCTGGGGACCTGCTACCGGCCTGAGCGCGACAACGGGCGCAACGGTAACGGCCAATCCCACTGTTACTACAACATATACCATAACGGGCACGGCAGCCAGCGGGTGTACAAATACCACTACGGTAACTGTTACCGTAAATCCGGCACCAACCATTACCGCTAACCCGGCCTCTCCTTCTGTTTGTATCGGAAATTCGGTTACCCTTACAGCGGCAGGCGGCAATACCTATGCCTGGTCGCCCGCAACGGGACTAAGCGCTACCACGGGGGCAAGCGTTACGGCTAATCCTACCGCCACTACTACGTATACCGTAACCGGTACGGGCGCTAACGGATGTACGAACACAACAACCGTTACGGTTACTGTAGATCCTTTACCCGTGGTAACAATAACCCCGGCCGGCTCATCGATTTGTAACGGAGGCTCGGTCTCTCTTACGGCTGGCGGAGCGGCTACTTACACCTGGGGACCTGCTTCGGGCCTGAGCGCTACCACTGGTGCCGCGGTTACGGCCTCACCAACGGCCACCACAACCTATACTATAACGGGCACAAGCGCTGCGGGGTGTACTAATACCGCTACGACAACCGTTACCGTTAATCCGGCCCCTGTTATTACCGCCAACCCGGCCAATACCGTTTGCTGCATAGGCGCTTCGTTCGTGATCAATGCCAGCGGTGCTTCTACGTACGTATGGAGCCCGGCTACCGGGCTGAGCGCAAGCACGGGCGCCAGCGTAATGGCTACCCCTACCGTTACAACGGTGTACACCATCACAGGCACAGATGTGAACGGATGCACGAACACCACTATCGTAAGCATAACGGTGTTCCCTTTGCCAACCGTAAGCGCTGGACCTGATCAGAGCGTTTGCTCCAGCAGCAGCGTTGCCCTCAACGGAAGCAGCAACGCCACATCGTACAGTTGGGTTCCTGCCACGGGCCTGAGCAGCACGACCGTGATCAATCCGGTCGCATCGCCTACAGCAACCACGACCTATATCCTTTACGTGCTCGATGCCAACGGCTGCAGTAATTCCGATACCGTTGTTGTGTCCGTAGGCCCTGCCATCACCCTGACAACGGGAGGAAATATTTCTTTCTGCGCGGGCGGCTCCGACACCATTTCTGTGAACGCGAGCGGAGGTACGCCCGGGTTCAGCTATAACTGGAGTCCGTCAGGCACATTAAGCTCATCAACGGCCAGTAATCCCCTTGCAAGCCCAACGGCCACAACAACATATACCGTATTGGTGACCGATGCGGCAGGCTGCACCCAGGTGGATTCCGTTACGGTAACTGTAAATGCAATTCCTGTTGCCAATGCGGGCAATGATCAGAGTATCTGCCTGGGCGGTTCGGCCAGCCTGAGCGCCAGCGGTGGAACTTCATATTCGTGGACGCCTTCTACAGGATTGAGCAGCACCACGGTCAATAATCCATCGGCCAGCCCCGCCTCAACTACCACGTATATTGTTACCGTATCTAACGGAAGCTGCAGCGATGATGATACCATAGTTGTAACCGTAAATCCCCTGCCTGTGGTGAGTGCGGGAGCGGACGATACCATCTGCTCGGGAGGCAATACCACACTGAATGCCAGCGGCAGCGGCACTTTTGCCTGGACCCCTTCCGGCAGTTTGAGCAACAGCACCATTCAGAATCCTGTTGCCAGCCCATCTTCAACTACTACGTATTATGTAACGCTCACCGATGCCAATTCTTGTACGAATACCGATAGCGTGACCATTGTGGTGATAGCCTGCGCTGCGCCCAATGCGCAGATCACCTCCTCCTCAACATCTGTTTGCGAGGGAGGCTGCATCAATTTCAGTGACAACAGTACAGGATTGCCCGATACCTGGAGCTGGAGCTTTCCGGGCGGAAGTCCGGCTTCATCCACCCAGCAGAACCCGGGTGCGGTATGCTATGCCAGCGCGGGTACCTATACCGTTACGCTTATCTCATCCAACAGCTTTGGTTCGGATACTACGGTAATGAGCGTTACGGTCAATCCCATCCCGGTAGCGGATGCGGGTCCGGCCGTGAGCATAAGTACGGGTAGCAGTACTACGCTGAATGGAACGGGAGGAGGCAGCTATTCCTGGGCTCCGGTAACAGGGTTGAGCTGCACTACCTGTCCTAATCCCACCGCCAATCCTACGGTCACTACTACGTACACGCTTTTTGTCTCCGCCAACGGCTGTTTCTCCAGCGATACGGTTACGGTATCGGTCACCGACCAGTTCGAATGGTTCGTGCCCAGCGCCTTTTCTCCCAACGGGGATGGCATGAACGATATCCTCTTCGTGCGAGGGGTGGGAGTTAAAACCGTGCACCTGGTGATCTACGACCGGGTGGGAGAGAAGGTGTTTGAAACCAACGATATCAGCATAGGCTGGGACGGCACCTTTAAGGGCCAGGCCATGAACAATGCCGTGTTCGTGTACTACGCTACCGTGGAGTTCCTGGACGGTACCTTTGAGAGCAAAAAGGGGGATGTGACGCTGGTGAGGTAATTCTGCGGCTTTATTGATTTTACTTCCTTAATATCCTACATTTGCTTATCGGTCGCATTGCCTGGATTTTAACGCTTCTAAATCCTTATCTCCATGCGTGTACAGCTACTCCTTTTCCTTACTGTTTCTACATGTATGACCTATGCCCAGAATATCTATACCATTGCAGGAAATGGCACTTCAGGCTATAGCGGGGATGGAGGCTTGGCCACAATGGCCAAGGTTAATTTTCCAGGTGGAATGGCGGTGGATGCTTCGGGCAATTTAATTATTGCTGACGAATTCAATAACAGAATTCGCATGGTGTCAACCTCTGGGATCATTACTACCATTGTAGGTACGGGGGTAGCAGGCTCCGGTGGCGATGGCGGTGCAGCAACTGCAGCTCAGTTAAATTTACCTTTTAGTGTAACATTAGATGGGGCCGGAAATCTTTATATCGCGGAATATGGAGGACACAGAATCAGAAAGGTCAATGCTTCCGGGATCATCACTACGGTCGCTGGAACAGGGACTGCGGGTTTCAGTGGTGATGGCGGAAGTGCTACTCTCGCACAACTTAATAATCCTACTGGAGTAGCTATCGATGGTTTGGGCAATTTATATATTGCTGATTGGAATAATAACCGGATACGAATGGTGAATACGTCTGGAGTCATGACTACCGTGGCTGGTACCGGAGCACCTGGCTTTAGTGGAGATGGAGGTCCGGCAAACGTAGCTCAACTTAATAAGCCCATTGATGTAGATATTGACCTGAATAGTAATATCTATATCACTGAACAAAACAATAACAGAGTTCGGCTGGTGAATTCACTAGGCGTTATATCCACATATGTTGGCACGGGTTCAGCGGGATATGGAGGGGATGGGGGGAATGCTGTCATGGCACAAATAAATTCACCAGCGGGATCAGCCCTGGACACTTCCGGTAATTTATATATTGCCGATTTCAACAATAACAGAATTCGTAAAGTGGATGCTTGGGGTACAATCACCACTTTTGCTGGGACTGGAACTGCTGGCTTTAGCGGTGATGGAGGCCCAGCGAATCTTGCCCAGCTTAATTTGCCTAATGGCGTTATTGTTAGCTTATCTGGTTGTTTGTACATAACAGACAATCTAAATCACAGAATACGTGAAGTTTTATCGAGTAGTTGCACTTCCCCATTAGAAGTAACACAATTTAATACTGTTTTTACTCTCTCGTACGTCAATCCAAACCCTTTGGCTGCTACTGCAACTATTCTTTTTCCTCAGCCTATTTCTAAGGGTGAATTTAGGATTTATAATTTGCAGGGAGATCAAATCATGTTGTTTGGTGTTTCTGGCTCAAGTTGTATAGTTGACAGAGAAGGATTACCTGCCGGAATCTACTTTTATCAAATTGTGTCTAGAGAAGGAATTCTCACCAGCGGAAAGCTGGTGATCATTGATTGATGCGCGGAGCACACCCTTTCTTCCATGCCCATCCCAGGTTAGCCAGGATCATGATGCCGGCATAGTTCATCCTGCCGTTGTAATTGTAAAAAATGCGGGCGCCTATCCCGTTGCCGCGGGCATGCAGCAGGAGCTCCAGCGACAACTCCGCTGCCGCACCGCTGTATGACCCTTCTGCCCGGTAGTTCGTTTCGAACAGTCCCAGCCCAAGCTGAAGGCTTGCCGATGTATTCTTCTGCGCGAGAGAATAACCGTAGTACGCATTGATGAAATCGTAACGCGTGGCTTCGCTGAAGATAACCAGGCGGCTGAAATGATCCCTTCTTGCTCCCAGCATATGCTGCCGGTAGCGCAGGCTGCCGCCCAGGGAATAGCAGAAGGGAAAGCTTGTGCCCGGAGCGGAATTTTTGCCCAGGCCCAGATAGAAGGATACCTGGTATCTGTAAAACGCCTGATGGTAAACATGCCTGGCATCTGAAATTGCGCAGGTGCCGGGTATAAGCCACAGGAGAAGGATGCGGGCGGTCCGGTTCATTTACGTTTCAATGCTAAACATAAAACGAAGTAAGGCGCATGATATGGATCATTTCGCGCGCGCGCGGATTCAGCTAAATTAGCGGTATGAGAGCGGGTTTACGTCTTGGGATCACCATGCTACTGGTACAGGCCCTGTTTTGCGCGGCCCCAGCGCAGGGCGAAGGCCCCGTATACAGAAATCTCTTCACCTTTAACATCATTTCCTTTCCCGGTCTGCAGTACGAGCATTTTATCAGCCAGCGCCAGAGCTTCGGCATTGGAGCTACGGCCAATTATTTTCCGCTGGCCACCGGGGCCCTTCATTTCACGGCCGATTACCGTTTTCATATCAGGCCCAGGCGCGAGGGGATTTACAACGATACCCGGGATTCGTTCTTCGGCCCTTTTATCAAGTACAGCAACCGCGAGAACTCCTTCCTTTCCGAGCTGGCTCTCGATCTCGATCACCAGTTGGGATTCGGGATATTTTTTGGGATACAGAAGATATCCGAAAAAGGATTTGTCATGGGCATACTGGGCGGGATAGGCCCTTCCATATTCATGGTGGATAAAGGATATAAAGAAACCTGGCTGGATGATCCCAGCTCCATGCTGTACAGGCTGAGCCTCTTCATAGGTTTTGCCCGTTAATCCTTATTTCAGATCCACCACCATCACGGTCTCTTCCGTCTTATGCTTATTGTAGCTCAGCCCTGCTTTTGTATAATCCCCGTTCAGGCAGGCTTTGCGGTGGCCCAGCGAGGGCACCCCGTGGTCGACCAGCAACTGCATGGCGGCATCCTTGCCGTTGAGCATGCCGTAAGCGCAGCACTCGGCATAGTAATCGCTCTTGCATTTCTTGCTGCGCTCGTGTCCCACCTTACCAGATTTCTCCTGCTCCTTACCCAGGCATTCAGCCGTTTTGGTTAGTGTGGAGTCCGGCAATAGGGCTTTGACCGGTTTCATCTTGTTCAGGTCGCTGATCAGCGATTTGCGGTAGGGAGAACCCTTCAGGTAATCGCCATAGCCCACGGGACCGTAATACTTCTGCACTTCCACCAGAACGAACTTTTTCGGGTATAAGCGGGCCAGGTTGATGTATTTGAGGGCTTCCTTTTCTTCCGGTTCCAGGTATTTTGATCCAAGTCCTGTATTGGCTGCCTTCAGCTCATCAGTTGTCCAGGTGGGTGCGGGTTGCTGTGTAAATCCTCCTGCGAGGAATAACAGGATCAACGAATAAAGCAGGAAGCCTTGTTTCATATGCAGGTAAAGAAACTGGTGTACGGCCTAAGCCCTGCAAAAGTTTCATTCGGGCCGGTGCTCATTTCGCTTTTCTTCTTTTGCCTTTATAATATTTGCCGCCCACCAGGTCCATAGCTACCCGGAAGCCGGTAGCAAGAGAGGTTATTCTATCAGGTAAAGGAGCGCATTTAAGGGCCGGGTAGGAATATTTTAAGCTATCCGGGGCCTTTGGCCAATAGGCGGCTTCCGTATTATGCTCCAGGTTAAACCAGCCTCCCATCGTACAGTAATTTTGACCGTCTTTTACCAATTCCCTTACATTGGCGTTCATCCCGTAAAGCAGGTAATTGTTCTGGTTAGTCTGGTACACAGCGCTGAGCTTGAGAACCTTGTTCAGTATGGATCCATACTCGTTTTCTTTCCTGCTCTTTTTTGTCACGTAAAGGTGCCCGAAATAATTCGCCTTGTCAAATTTCTTGTTACTGCCGGCTTTCGGTGTGACCAGGTAAGTGTGATTCTTATCCCCGATAGCGTGGGCCGCTATTTTCCATTCGCTTACGGTGGGTAAACGGAAACGGGGCAAAAATATTCCGTCCTCCATGCGCACTTTTCTGTACTGTTCAGGCTGAGGGATAGGAGAATAATTACCGCCCAGGTAAGCATCTGTGCTAAAAACATGAGCGCTATCACTACCTGTCGTGTCTATGTTTAAGATCCCCTCACGTACCAGTATCATCTCGTTCATCCTGTCGGTCTTCCAGAGGCAGTACTTCTCGACCTGCTCCGGTTTCAGGCCCACTACCGGGTAATCGGCAAATGCGGGATGGCGCAGGTAATTGCCGGCCAGGTATTTTTTCACCGAATCGGCCAAACCAGCTTGAGTCAGCCATAACGCGGTATCGGGCAGGGCCTGGTTATACGCAGCCTTGGAATAGAACTTCTTAAGGAACCTGAGGTAAGCGCAGTACTGGCCGTTGGTCTCCTCGGCCCGGGACATGAAAAACGAGAACAAGGAGTCTCTGTGCTCCGGAATATCGTGGTTACGGTTGAATACGAAACTGCCCCCTTCGATAATGATCATACCCGGAGCTGTTTCTTGCATAGCGTAAGGGACCACCTCAAATCCCCCGTTCGAGGGATCATTATAATTCCAGCCCGTAACCGGCACTTCCTTCTGCCGGCAAGACAGATCAAGGATGACAAGGATAAGGAGTATGGTTCTTTTCATAGGGTGAGCCTTATACGGGGGTGCGGCCGGGATGTTGCCTTTCGCCAGGCTTTATATAAGCCGTAACTATTTCTTTAGCCTTTTGAGCACCTGCTCGATATAACGTTCCGTTGGCAGGAGGGATTGCTGAATGCGGCTGGCATAGCGCATGCTGTCGAGTATCTCCTTCTGCTGTTCCTCTACAATGTCCTTTTGCCTTTGTATCTCGCTTTTCTGGCTGGCCAGCAGTACATTGGCCTTTTGCTTCTGCCGGTAACCCACAAAGACAGCTCCCGCTACCGCCAGCATGAACACCGAGGCGATGATGAAGCCGTTGCGCTGGGTTTCCTTCTGCAGGGCCTCCAGGTCCTTCTGTTTCAGCTCCGCGTTCTGGCGCAGTATCTCCTTATCCTTTTTCTCCGTTTCGTAGAGGGCCTGCATCTGCACGATGCTCTTTGAGCTCTCCGCGTTCACCAGCGAGTCCTTCACATCCGAATACAGCTTATGGTAAATAAAGGCATTCCTGTAATCGCCCGCTTTCTCGTAAGATTCATAAATGGCCTGGTAGGTCTCGCGAAGCAGGAGCAGGGAGCCTATGCTTTTGCAGAGGTCCTCCGAATTTTTGAAATACTCATGCGCCTTTTTGAAGTTCATGCGCTGCGCTTCAACAGCGCCCAGGTTGTTGTAGCATGCGATGATACCCGCCTTGTCCTGGAGCTCGGTCTTCATCTGCAAAGCCTTGAGATAGCATTCTACGGCCAGGTCCAGCTTCTTCATCTCGTAATACATGATCCCCACATTGAGCATGGAAATGCTGGTGGAGCGTTTGTCTCCGAGCTGTTTGTAGATCTCAAGCGCCTCGGTGTGATAGCTCAGCGCTTTTTCAAAATCCTTGTCCTTTTCGGCAATGGTTCCCAGCGTATTCAGGGCTGCAGCCATACCCGATCTGTTATTGATCTCCCTGGCAATGGCCAGCGAGCGGTTCGCATAATCCACGGCCATGTTGAACTCATCCTTGTTTGCCGTAGTGCTGGCCTTGTTCCGGAAAATGATAGCTATATTGTTCAGGGTCATGGCCTGCGATTTCTTGTCGCTGGTCTCTTCGGCTATCTTGAGCGCCTGCAGGTAATAGCTGATGGCCTCATCCAGTTTGCCCTGCTTTTTATACACCACGCCAATATTGTTGAGTATCATTCCGGCACCCTGCAGGTTGTTGAATGCGCGATAGTGCTTTTCTGCCTGGAGGTAATACGCCACTGCCGAGTCGAACTCGGCCATATCCGAATGGGCAACGCCAATGGTATTGAAGGCACCGGCAAGGCCTTTTTTATAATCGAGCTTCCGGGCGAGTACAAGCAGCTTATTGCCGTACAGGATGACCGTATCGGGGTTGCTGTTCCAGTACTGGCGGGAGAGCTGGTATAAAGCATTGGCCTTATTGGTGTCATCGGGTAGTGTGGCGACCAGCTTCAGTAGAGAATCCACCTTATGCCTGTTCTGGGCCGGCAGATGCGGGGAAAGGATCAGGAGGAATAAAAAGAACTTCAGGCTCTTTCTCATGATGAGTAAAGTTAAAAAAATTAAGGGCTGGACAAAGGAACGAGCACCGGATTTCAATATATTAGCCTTAAAATCATCCTGTGAAGGCACAGGGCCCAGGTCAGGGCAGGAAAGGACCACCATATCAAGATCAGGTTCAGCAGCGCGGCAGGCGGATAGACATCGGATTGTAAGCACAAACCGAAACTATGAAAACCTGCTCCGAAGAAGGTGAAATTTTTTTAATATGATTTCAGGATATGCAAGGTACTCGTTCAATAGTAGCTTACTAAGAGTTTTGACACATTTTAAACATCTTTAGATAAACCCGCCAATGAAAAAACTTTTACTTGCTGTTCTGGCGATTTCCAGTATCGACCACATAATCGGCCAGACCGCTCAATTTCCTCACTGGAATACCGGAAATTCGGCTCTTCCGTTTGATTATTTTAAAGTAGCTGTTGACAGCCTGAATAATAAGTGGGTGGCGACTTATGGCTACGGGGCAGCTAAACTCAACGGAACCGCTTGGACAATTTATAATTCCTCTAATTCGGGGCTGACCTGTAATGCTGCCACTTGTATAACTGTTGATAAATATAACAACGTATGGATAGGCACAGACACCCTTAATAATTCAAAAGGCCTTTATAAGTTCAACGGAACCACATGGACTGTTTACCATAAGCTGAATTCCGGACTTCCGGCCGCTGCGCAGCGTATTACCTGCATTGATGCGGATACGAGCGGGAATATCTGGATTGGCACGGATAATGGAGGGGTAGTTAAATACAACGGCAGCACCTGGACTGTTTATAATACGTCCAATTCCAATATAGGAAGCAACCAGGTGGAATTCATTACGGTAAGCCCCAATGGGAATGTTTATACCTATATACCCGCCATAAGTGTACAGCAATTCAATGGCGCTACGTGGAGCTATGTGTCTAATAATCTCAACGGATCGGTAACGGATATGGAAGCAGATACTGATAATAATCTCTGGCTTTCTTCATATGGCAGCAATAATGGGATAGGCAAATACAATGGTGTGAGCTGGACCTATTATACTGCTTCTAATTCCACTCTTCCTTCCAGTAATTACAACACGATCTATCCGCTTCAAAATGATACTGTTTACCTTGGCACACAGTCCCCTTTTGGAGTAGGTTTGGTGGTTTTTGACGGGGTTAACGCCACCACCTACACAATTTCAAATTCAAGTATCCCCAATGATGATATCTATGATATCACTGCAGATACTAGTGATGCGCCCTGGTTTTGCAATGTGGGCCTGACCAGCATGTGCTTTGCGAATAATCCGGTGATAACCCCAGGCGGCCCTACGACCTTCTGCGATGGCGACAGCGTATTGCTAACTTCCAGCCCCGGTAACGCTTATTTGTGGAGCACGGGAGCCACCACTCAAAGTATTTATGCGAACGCTTCGGGAACCTATATGGTAACTGTAACCAATAGCACCGGATGCCCTGCGTCAGACACGATCACGGTTACTGAGCTCCAACTTACGGTGGATGCCGGTTCAAATACCGCTATAACGTGTGGTGCAACAGTCCAACTGAATGCCATTTCCAGTTTGAGCGCCACTTACTCCTGGTATCCAGCGGTCGGACTCAGCAGTACTACGATCTCAAATCCAGTGGGGCAACCAGGTGTTTCAACGACCTACTATGTAGTAGCCAGCGTAAACAGCCCCTGCGCGATGACGGCCATTGATTCAATAACCATCATTATTGCAAATAGTGATACACCTTCGATCTGCATGGTCACAGTGGATTCACTATCGCAATACAATGTCATAATATGGGACAAAACCCTATATATGAACGCAGACAGTTTCATCGTTTACCGGGAAATCACTACTAATAACTATCAGCGGATTGCTTCTATTCCCTACGATTCATTAAGCCGGTTCGTGGATACGGTAGCGACATTATATTTCCCGAACACGGGAAATCCTAATTCGGGAACCTATCGTTACAAATTGCAGACGTATGACACTTGCGGCAGCTACAGCCCCCTGGGCCCGTATCACAATACCATTTATATGACCAACGTGGGCGGCACCTTTTCCTGGCCCCAGTTGTATACTATAGAAAATGCTCCCAATCCCGTAAATGCCTATGTGCTGATGAGGGATAATTACAGCAACGGCAACTGGCAGGCCATCAACAGCGTGGCCGGCACGCAGCAGAGCATTACCGACCCGGCCTATAATTTCTGGCAGCCGTCCGCCAACTGGCGTATAGAAACCATGTGGAATATTACCTGTACTCCCACGCTCAGGACCATGCCCGGTTCGCTCACCACGTACAACGCATCCCTGTCCAATGCCAAGAACCCCATCCCTTCATCGGTCAGCGAAACGGAGGTGAATAGCCTGGTCGTGCTATATCCCAACCCGGCAGAGACCTTCATCACGATCGGGGCGGATGGCCTGAAAATAGAATCGATCGGGATCTACGATATGCTGGGGAATAAGGCAGGTCAAAGCAATGAGCTGAAGATCGATATCTCGGGCCTGGAGAGCGGGGTGTATTACCTGCATATCCGGACCGCAAAGGGAAACGCCATTAAGAAGTTTGTAAAGCTGTAGCGTGTGTCAAGGCCTTTGAACAGGTAAGATCCTGCAGGGTTTGATTTGCTCCTGCGATCGCCCTGCCTTACTTTTATAAAAAAACCGGCTGTTATGAAATACATTTCCGTTTTCGCTCTGTTCGCGCTTCCGCTCGCAGTTCACGCGCAATGGTTCACGCAAACCAGCGGTACGAACCAGAACCTGTACTCCGTGTATGGCGTTTCCGGGCTGCAGGGCTGGGCAGTTGGTAACGGGGGCACAATACGCGCCACGGTTGACGGTGGCACCAACTGGACCGGACAGACCAGCGGCACAACCGAGAATTTGTACGAGGTCTTCTTCATCACGCAGGATACGGGCTGGATATGCGGGGGAAACGGCACCATACGTAAAACAGTGAACGGAGGCCTTAGCTGGTCCCCACAGAACAGCAATACCGGCAACATACTCTGGAGTATATTTTTCATAGACGGGAACCGCGGCTGGGCCGTTGGCGCGGGAGGAACTATCCGGGCCACTGTGGACGGTGGTGTCACCTGGACCAGCCAAACCATCGCCTCTTCGGTCAATCTGTGGTCGGTGTATTTCACTTCTCCCGCTTTAGGGTGGATCTGTGGCGACAACAGCCTCATACTGACCACTACCAATGGAGGCCTTACGTGGACCCCGCAAAATTCTCCCGTGTCTGCCACCACCCTCTGGTCGGTAAGTTTTTATTCCCCTGTTGACGGCATTATTACCGGCAATAACGGGCTGGTGCTGAAAACGAGCAACGGTGGTAATTCCTGGATACAGCAAACCAGCGGCACCACCGATTTTCTGCATTGGGCGGCTTATCCGCAATACCTCTGGGGCTTCTATTATGCGGTGGGGGAGAGCGGTGAGATACGCAGATCGATGGATGGTGGTGTTACATGGACGCAGGAACCCGGTCTTACGACACAGCATTTGCGGTCATTCTGGGCCTATGCGCTACAGGATATCTTTGGCTGGGCGGTGGGCGAGGGGGGCACCATACTTCGTCTGGCGCAGCCGCTTTCTACGGGCATGTATAACATGCACGGTATCGGCATTTATCCTAATCCTTCGCAGGAGGTGGTGAAAATTGAGTTGAACGGAGTGGAATTAGAAGGGATATCGGTGTATGATGCCCTGGGAAATGAAGCGGGGCCCGTTGAATGGAGCCCGCTGCTGGGGGAGCTCCGTATCTCAGGCCTCAAAAGCGGAGTATATTACCTGTACATTAAGACCGGGGAAGCCCTGGTTGCCAGAAAATTGGTGAAGATCTAACCTTACTGCTTCACGATCTTCCCGCCTGAGATCAGGCCGTTGGTCGTTTTTATCATGATAAAATAAACGCCCGCATCCAGGCCGGTGGTGCTCAGCTTTTGCTGGTTGACACCCGCAGCCGCTTCGAACTGCTGCGCCATCACCGCCTCGCCAAGCATGTTCACCAAAATGATCTGAGCGCTGGTTTGCCGCGCGAAATAACAGGATACCTGAAGCTCATCCAGCGCAGGATTGGGGTATACATGCAGCAGCGCCTCATTCTCATTGCTGCTTGCCGAGGTGGTCAGGCAGTTATAGCTGAGCACGTTCAGCAAAGCACCGTTCAGGTTCAGGCGCCCGCCCGTAACACACATGCCTGACAGGTTGGTCAGGGGATCGGTGCCAGTAAGCAGGTAATCTTTCATCACTTCGGCCAGACTGTCGGGGTAAAGCCGGTAATCATCGATCATCTGCTGGCAGGCTGCCGCCCACATCAGCGCGATGGCGCCAGCCACGTGGGGAGTGGCCATGGAAGTGCCGGTCAGGTTACTGTAATTATTACCTGGAGTGGTGGAGAGTATGTTCGTTCCGGGAGCTCCCAGGTCGATGGTGGTGAGCCCATAGGCAGCGCCCGAATTACGCACATCGTTATGGGTGGTGTTGGTGACCGAGATCATGAAAGGACTGGGGCATGCGGTGGGAATATCGCCAACGGCATCGATATCCCAGTTCTGGTTGGCCGTAGCGCCCGCGTTGAGAATGCCCTGCGCCCCCAGCGAGTCATACATGGCGCACCAGAGCGGGAAAGCGGAAGGCTGCCCCTGGTCCACGCCAAAAGAGGCATTGGTGGAGACCACGAAGGCCCCCTGCGCACCATTCGTGGAATTATACAAAGCACGCGCGTTCAGCACATAATCGTAAGCCAGCACCACGGTAGATTCCGTACCTGACGAGCCCTGCACGGGCATAACCTTTACATTCCAGTTCACCCCGGTTACGCCCAGGTTGTTATTGCCGCGGGCACCGACCGTACCCGTAACGTGCGTGCCGTGCGTGGAAGAAGTAATGGTGCCGTTATTGTTGTAAGCGTTCCATCCGTTGTAATCGTCTACGTATCCGTTCCCGTCATCATCGACCGAATTGTTCGGTATCTCTCCATAGTTCTTCCAGAAACGCAGGTCCTGGTGCGAAAGGCTGAAACCATTGTCGACCACCGCCACCACAATGGTATCTCCGGCAACGGTAAGGCCACCGGTGGTGATATCCCAGGCTTCAACGGCATCAATATCGGCATCCGTAGTGCCGCCCGTCTGCCCGGTATTGTTCATATCCCACATGCTGCCGAACTGGGTATCGTTAGGCGTAAGCCGGTCGTAAACATAATGGTTCGATTGTACGAGTATGACCAGGGGATGCTTGGCTATGGCATTCATCATCTGGTAATGGTCGATCGAAGTATGGAAGCTGAACAGCCACGCATGCAGGCGCTTTGACAGTTGCTGCCTGGACTTGAGCCCGGTATATTGTGAATTGAGCAGAGACAGGTCCTTTTCCAGTTGCGCAACGTCATCATTGGATCTCAGCATCACCATCAGCTCGCCCGGAACAAAACCCGTATCCTGGGCGCTGGTGCGGAAAGAAGTAAAAGAAAGGAGTAGCAGGAAAGCGCAGAGTTTTCGCATGGCTTTTAATTTGAATAACAATAGTACAAAAAAATATCCGCGGCCCGAAATCAGAGCCCTGTTTCCTTTCCATCGAGGCTGATGCTGTTCTTTTCCCTCTGATAGGCTTTAATGCCTTCTTCGCCTTTGTTGAGCGCCCATCGCTCCAGGTCCTCGCGCGGCCCTTTGAACTCCATGAGCGGCACTCCGAACCCGCAGGAGTTCTGCACGCTTTCTACATCAACAACAATGATCTGGCGTCCGCCCGGTATTTTGGGGAATAAAGCGATCAGATCGTTCCAATCCTTATCGCGCGGGTGTACCGACCTGCCTTTGCCGTACAGGCGCAGGATATTGGGCTTCCCTTCAAAAGCGCAGAACATAAGCGTTATCCTGCCGTTCTCCAGCAGGTGAGCGGCCGTTTCGTTGCCGCTCCCGGTCAGGTTAAGCCAGGCTGCGCGGGTAGGGGAGAGCACGCGGAACGTATCCATGCCTTTGGGAGAAAGATTGATGCGCCCCGTGGCAGGCGCTGTAGCAACAAAAAACACTTTTTGCCTCTCTATGAATGTTCTGTTGAGGTCGCTTATCGCCTGTACCGTTTTAGCCATTAGGCAAAAGTAGGAGATGTTATTAACATTTCGACCAACCGCTTTAAAAAGCAGACAATATTCGGCCTAATTCATTTATGTTAGCGCAAAACAAAAACATATGAAACACACATTACTCACACTCTTATTTACCGCTGCCCTGTTAAGCGAATCGCTTGCGCAGGTGCCTACCGCCTGGACCGATACCTTCAGGCAGGGCATACCGCCCACCACCACCCAGATCAACACCTGGAACGCTTTCCGCGCCTCGCTTACGCCCGGCAGCTATTGCGCCATGTGGATCGGAGGTACGTTCAACACCGCTGGCATTTCCTGCAACAACGCCACCGAAGTGAACAATTATGCCACGGCTTTACAGAATTACACGAGCTATACCACGCCATCCTGCCTGGGGAACGTATGGTCCTTATGCAACAGGTATCTCGGTGAAGTGTGGCTGAACCCTCCCTCCCAATGCAGCGGTGCCAATTGCCCCACCGGCTATATCATCCGCCCGGGCATTGGAACCGGCAACCCGAACTGGGGCGGTGTGAATACGGCCACCTGTAACGGCCCCAACCAGCGTATGTCGCTCATTTTTTTCACGGGGCCTGCAGCCACACCGGGACCCATCACGGGTCCTACTGCCGTGTGCGGATCCACTTCCCAGACCTACTCCATCGCCCCTGTGCTGGGCGCCTTAAGCTATACCTGGACCGTGCCGACAGGCGCCACCATACTCAGCGGGCAGGGTACTACCACCATCACCGTTTCCTTTGGCGCCAACTCGGGTAATGTGACGGTTTCGTCAGTCAATCCCTGCGGAACCAGCACGGCCAGCAGCCTTGCCGTTACCGTAAGCCCGGCCGCTCCGCTGCAGCCCGGAACGATCAGCGGCAGCGCTTCCGTATGTGCCGGTTCAACGGGAACCTATACCATCAGCGCGGTGACCAACGCTACTTCCTATAGCTGGACCGTGCCTTCAGGCGCTGCGATCAATTCGGGCCAGAATACTACTTCCATCAATGTCACTTTCGGAAGCACCTCAGGGAACATAACGGTTACGGCAAGCAATACCTGCGGCTCCAGCCCGGCTCAAACGCTGGCTATTACCGTCAACCCATTGCCGGCCGTCACATTTTCTCCGCTCAGCGCGGTATGTGTGAACAGCGCTCCGATCACGCTTACCGGAGGGTCGCCCTCAGGCGGTACCTATTCGGGCACGGCTGTGAGCGGTGGCGTTTTCAATCCGGCAACTGCGGGGGCAGGCACATACACGCTGACTTATACCTATACTGACGTGAACGGCTGCAGCAACTCGGCTACACAACCCATTACAGTGAATGCAGCGCCAGCCGTAAGCCTGGGCAGCGACATAACCCAATGCGCTGGAACGGTAACGCTGGATGCGCAAAACCCCGGCTCCACTTACCTGTGGAGCGACAATTCCACCGCGCAAACGCTGGTGGTGTCTGCCAGCGGCACGTACAGCGTAACGGTGACCGACCCCAACGGCTGTACTGGCACAGATGCTATCAACGTTACGATCAACCCGCTGCCGGTAGTAACGCTTGGAAATGATACTACACAATGCGGGGGAACGGTAACACTGGACGCCCAAAACCCGGGCTCCGCTTACCTGTGGAGCGACAATTCTACCGCGCAAACGCTGGTGGTTTCGGCCAGCGGCACCTACAGCGTTACTGTTACTGACGCGAACGGGTGCACGGGTACCGATGCCATAAACGTAACCATCAATAGCCTGCCCGCGGTAACCTTTACGCTCAGCCCCAGCACCGTTTGCATCAACTGGAGCGCCTTCGCCCTTACCGGGGGCTCGCCAACAGGCGGAACCTATACCGGTACGGGCGTCAGCTCGAACATGTTCGATCCGAATGTCTCCGGGGCCGGCACCTTTACCCTGACCTACACTTATACCGATATGAACGGATGCACCGATTCGGCCCAGCAGAGCATTACGGTTGACTTGTGCACAGGCATGCAGGCGGCCAGCCAGCAATCCGGCTTTACCGTCTTCCCCAACCCCTCAACCGGTCACTTTACCGTGGAGATAAAGGACGATGGGATCACCGAAGCGCATGTTGCCCTCTTCGATATTGCCGGCAAGGAGGTTTATGCTTTCTCAGGCCCTGTTTCGGGACAGGTTCCCGGCCTGGCAATCGCGGCATCCGGCCTGGCAGAGGGGGTTTACCAGCTCCAGGTCATCACCAATCAGGGCGTAAGCACGCAAAAAGTAGTGATACAGAAATAAACGCTTGTTTTTACTGCAGAAAGTCCGGGTGCGTAACCCGGACTTTCTAATTTTAAGATTGATCTTTCCCGCGTCAGGTGCTGGGCCACAAAAAAACTTTCTGGCGTTCAATAAAAGGTCTTGTTGATCTGGCTTATTGGAGTTTGTTATCGCCATAAGGCAAAAATAGCTTGCCTGCTTGATTTTTATCATTAAATTCGGATAAGTTTTATGAGGATCAAAACGGTTTTCCTTCTTGGCTGTTTCGTGTTTTCTGCTTCCCGATTCGCAGCGCAGGGCTGCAGTGATGCGGGTGTATGCTCGGCCGGATTACTGAGCATAGTAGAGTTCAGCTACGAGGTTATGCCGCTGGATAAATACATCCCTGCCGAGCTGAACAATGAGGAAGATGATGTCAAGCTGAACGGGAGCAAGCCGGATTCAAATGTTGTGGTCGGTAAGAAAACAGACAATACACAGGTCGTCTCGAAAAAAGATACTGCCCTTAAGGTCACTACATCGGGTAGCGGAATCAGTTACATCTACAAATACCCGCGGTATCAGTTCCAGCTTTCTTCGCTGTTTGGAAAAGGTGAGCAGGGCACATCGATATTTACCCAGCAGGCCGAGGTGAGTATTGGCTTGCCCGGGCAAAAGCTCTTTGTCCAGGCAAAAGTACCCTATACCTTTACCAGCGGATCTTTGGCCAGCACCAGCGGATTGGGCGATATCGTGGCGACTCTGAGTTATATTATCGTCAATAAGAACGGGAAAAACTTAAGCCTGACCGGAGGGGTCAAGCTTCCCGCCAATGGAGGCGATCTGAGAGCTGACAGCTTGCCGCTGCCCATGGTGTACCAGACCAGCCTGGGCTCGACCGATCTGCTGGCCGGACTTAAATATTCCCATAAAAAATGGGATTTTACTATCGGTTACCAGCATACGTTCAATCAAAACAGGAATCAATACCTGCACCGGTCAACTGGCACCGATGGTGAGTATAATGTGTACTTCGAATCGAAGGAGTTGAAGCGCGCTGACGATGCGATATTCCGTATTAACCGCATCTACCAGGCAGGAAAAATCACCGCTAATACCGGCCTGCTGTTCATTTACCATCTGGCCGATGATGAGTATACGAATGCACAGGGACAGCGGGCCAGGCTGGCCGGTTCGCAGGGGTTGACGCTCAACATTAATCTTGCCGCATCACTGAACATGTCAAAGAGCACTGATCTTTTCCTGCTGGCCGCCAGGCCGGTAGTAACGCGCGATGCCATCCCGGACGGGCTCATGCGTACGATCGTGATCATTGGCGGCATCAAATACAATATTTTCTGAGCCCATTCCTCACTAAATGCCTGATCCTGCTCCGCGGCCTGCCAGGCAGCGGAAAGACCACGCTGGCAAAAACGCTCAGCGAGAACGGGCGTTACCCTGTGCTTTCGGTTGACGATTATTTTACCGATGCGGATTCAGGAGAATATAAATTCGAGTTCGATAAGAACCATCTCGCCTATAAGCAGTGCCAGGAGAGGACCCGCGAGGCCATGAGCAGGGAAGAGGAGAAGATATTCCTCGACAACACCTTTACCATGGACTGGGAAATGGAACCCTATTTTAAACTGGCCGCTGAGTTCGCGTACCGCGTGCATGTGCTTACTGTCGAGAATTATCATGGCGGGAAAAACGCGCACGGGATACCTGACGAGCATATCCGGAAAATGGCCGGCAAATACAGGGTAAAGCTGTATTGAGCTTTCATTTTCCTATATTTGAAACGGCCTATGAGCAAACCCCTCGACCAATCAGCCGGATCATCGGCCGGGAACACCGGAAGGCACCCTAAGGCCCTTCCTTATCTTTTCCTTTCCGAAATGTGGGAGCGTTTCGGCTTCTACCTCATGCTGGGCATTTTCTTCCTGTATATGACCGATACGGAAAAGGGCGGCATGGGACTGGACACGAAAACCGCATCGGATATCTTCGGCACCTTTATCGCCCTGGTATATCTGACTCCCTTTATTGGCGGCCTGCTGGCCGACCGCGTGCTGGGCTATCGCTGGTCCATCACCCTAGGCGGCATATTAATGGGCATAGGCTATTGCGGGCTGGCCCTGCCCGGCATGACCGCATTCTATGTTTCCCAGATACTCATCATAATCGGCAATGGATTTTTCAAGCCAAACATTTCTACCATACTCGGCAATGTATATAACGAAGACCGTTATATCGCGCTCAAAGACGCGGGCTACAATATTTTCTATATGGGCATCAACATAGGCGCCTTCATATGCAATTTTTTCGGGGCCTACCTGCGCAATACCTTTAGCTGGGGGCACGCCTTTATGGCTGCCGGCATAGGCATGTTCATCGGGGTGATCATTTTCTGGATGGGGCAGAAGCATTATAAGCATGCCGATGTGCGCAAGCCCACCAAGCCCGAGGACGCCTCGCTTTCGAAAATATTTGGTATTGTGCTGCTGCCTGCTTTAGTGGCCGGGTATGTGGGATGGATCCTGCCCGGCAATATATTCGGCAGCGACAGCACGGATGCATTCATCTTTGGCGCATTGCCGGTTGCCGGGTTCTACGTTTCGCTGTTGCTGCGCTCCAGCGCGGAAGACCGCAGGCCCATTGCGGCCCTTCTGGCCGTTTTTGCGGTGGCTATCGTGTTCTGGGCCATCTTTAAGCAGAACGGAACGGCCCTTACTACCTGGGCAGATAAATATACCGACCGTGAAATACCCGAGGCCCTGGTGAAGCCCGCCAGGGTGCTGGGCATGGTGCAGGAGATAAACTACTCGAAGGACTCGGTGCCGAAGGCGGATGAGCAATTCCGCATCGAGCGCGATGCAGGGGGGAAGCCGGTCAAGGAATATAATTACCCGCTTTATTTTAAAAACCTTCCTCAGGAAAAACGCCCTCCCGAAGGCGAAAGCGTGAAGCTGGTATCCACCGAGCTGTTCCAATCCGTCAACCCGTTCTGGGTGGTGGTGCTGACCTTCCCGGTGGTTTGGTTCTTCGCTTTTCTGAAAAAAAGGAGCAGGGAGCCTTCAACTCCCTGGAAGATATTCTACGGCTTCCTGATCACTGCCCTCTCTACGCTGGTAATGGTATGGGCTACCTATTCCTGCCACAACGGGCTGGAGAAAAGCTCGATGTGGTGGCTGATAGGGGCCTATGGCGTGATCACGGTGGGTGAGCTCTGCCTTAGCCCAATGGCCCTTTCGCTGGTTTCGAAGTTAAGCCCTCCGCGGCTTACAGCCCTTATGATGGGAGGCTGGTTCCTTTCCACCTCAATCGGAAATAAAATGAGCGGTGTGCTGGCTTCGCTCTGGGACGGCTATGAGCATAAGGCCAATTTCTTCCTGGTCAACTTTATCCTGGTGCTGGCCACCACGCTGGTGATCCTGCTGATGCTGAAATGGCTGAACAGGATCGTGAAAGAGCATGGAGCCTAGAGGTCCTTGCGCATTTCGAAGATCGTCACACCGAAAAAGTCCCTGCTCCTTCCCGTTTCCCTGAAACCGAACTTTTTGTACAGCGCTATTGCCCTTGTCAGCACGCGATTGGTCTCCAGGCCGATAAAATCTTTCTTGCGTTCCAGGGCCAGCTTTTCCGCCTTTTTAAGCAAAGCGTAACCGATGCCCCTGCCATGCCAGGCCGGATCTGCGCCCATGGTACACAGGTAAAAGGAATTGCCTTCTGCCTCCTTCAGAGCCGCAGTACCCACCAGTTGCTTTCCTTCAAAGGCCGCCATCACGGTTGCTTCACCTTTCCGTATCCGGTCCGCGATAAGTTCTGGCGACAATACCGTTGCGCTGAAAGAGCCGGGAGTGTAATCCTTTCTGAAAACTTCAAAGGACAGGAGCATAACGCGATGGATATCCGCTCCCAGCGCTGAATCAGCGGAAGTCAATATCCGGATTTCCGGCATAATTGCTCCGGCCTTACCGGGTAATGATGATTTGCTGCATGGATCCTCCGGACTGCAGAAAATACATGCCGGCATCCACGCTGGAAAGATCAAGCTGGTTCTTCCCGGGGTTTAATTCCCATCGCTGCAATTCTTCTCCCAGCGCGTTCAATAGCAGCAGCTCGATTTTTTCGGCCGTTTCTACGTGCAGCATGCCGCTGGATGGATTGGGATACAATGAGAACAAGCGGCTCTCAGGGTGAGCATGCACCAGCGTGATGATTACATTACCGCTGCAGGAATTGGTCAATGTACCGCCCACACCGGTGCTCACCGATGCCGAAAAAGCGGAAGAGTTGTTGCCCGCATCGCGCTGTGTTGCCGTTACGCAACCGCTGAAGCTTCCGCTCATGGTCCAGTTGCCCGCTCCATCGGCCGTAACAGAGCCCAGGTAATCTGTTCCCTGGTTGGCCGGCAGGGTGGGGCAGAGCGTGGGATTGGTGTTCTGCGCCTTGAACACTTCGATCACCGCGTTAGGCAGGGCAGTTCCCGATATGGTTGTGGCATTGGCAGACGAGATCACCGGAGGCGCGATATTATTATTTCCGCCTGTATTCACATCGATGGCGTCATAAGCGTTACAGGAATAGCTGTTGCCGCTGATCAGGTTATTGATGGTGCCGGTGCCTTTTACTTCTATACCCCAGTAGATATTACCGGCTATTTTATTCCATTCTGAAAAATTGGAGCCTCCGATCTTATTGCCGGTCGAGCCGCCTTCTATATCGATACCGCGGTATCCGCTGCCCGTACAGTTCCCGATAAGCGGACCTACCATATTGCCCTGCACCACGTTGTTGTTCGAGCCTCCTATCTGTATGCCGTTATAGCCATTGCAGGATATCTGGTTATGCAGTATCGAGTCATTATTGGCGCCCGTGTTCAGGTCAATGCCATCGTACAGGTTGGCCGCGCAGCTCATGCCGGCAGGATCGGTGCCTATCTTGTTATCAACGATCTTACCGTTATCAGCGCCCGTGATCTGTATGCCGTAATAGCCACTGTTACGCACCACGTTGCCCTTGCCCAGCGCACCGATCTCGAAATTGTCGGCCGCATCCCCGTTCACATGTATGCCCCTGTAAGGAAAGCTATTGATATCGAGCCCGTATATCCTGCAATCGGGCGAAGTGATCACCAGCCCGTTGCCGTTGAGAAGCGTGCTGCCGTCAAGCATCACCACGGGCGTATTGGTGTAACCCGGGGCGGTGGTGGCATCGATCGTAATGGCTTGTATAAGCGTAGGCAAAGCAGCGTTCACGGAAATGGTGCCGGCCACGCTGAAATTGATGGTATGCGGGCCGGTAGCCATATTGGCCTGGCTGATGCAATAGTACAGGGTGCCGCTGGTGCCCGTGCCGGTGTTGGTATTGGCAAGGGAATTAACGGTAAAAACGGTGGCGCGCGAGTGAACAGCGCCTGTTGCCGCAAAAGCGAAAATGAGTAAGGTTTTTTTCATGGCGATGGGTGTTTGGATAGGTACGGCCATAGATCAGAGCGGACTTTTGAATGATCCGGTAATACGGCTGAACGCGAATATAGCGGATTTCACCGATATGTGGTGGGCGTGCCCCTTGACAGTACCTGCACTTCTGGGTAAATTCGTGCAAAAGAGAAGTTATGAAGAAAAAAGTGAGCGCAGAACTCCGCAGGCTGTTTGCCGAAAAAGGAAACCTGTGCGTTTCGGTGATCATCCCTTTACATACCGATACCACGCAGCAGAAAGCCGACCGGCTGGCGGCCCGGCATGCTTTGGACAATGCCCGCATCCTGCTCGACCTGCGGTTCAGAAGCCTTGCGGATGAGCTCGGCAGCCGGCTATGGCGCCTGTATGAGCGAATACCTTTTGGGGAAGGCTGGGGCGGGGCAGGACTGTTCGTGTCCAGGAACATCGCGCAGATGGTGCTGTTCCCTTTCCCCGTCAGAGCCAAAATCACCGCTTCCGACTCGTTCGAGACCCGGGATGTGGTGTACAAGGAGACGTTCCTGCGCGATTACCTGGTCCTTTCTATCAGCCGGAACGAGGCGCACCTGTTCCGCGGCAAAGGCCAAGAGCTGGCCGAGGTGCGCGACCGTAGCTTTCCGGCTTATTATGAAGATGATTATGAATACAGTTATCCGTCTAGGGCCAGCTCGTTCAGCTCAGCGCTGAAGCAGTTCGAGAAGGATAAATCAGCGACCAAAGCTGTTCGTGCCGGGCAGTTCTATAATGAGCTGGACAAGAGCCTTGACCGCTACCTCGACCACATGCCCCTGGTCATTGCCGGCCCGGAAAAAGACATGAGCAACTTTGCAGATACCAGCGGGCACAGCGACAGCATTATTGCCGGGATAAAGGGCAATTACGACCGGCTGCCGCACGAGCTGGCTCTTCGCGCCTGGAAAGCGGTAAGGGCCCACAAGCTAAGGCAACAGGAACGCATTATAGCTTCCCTCAGGGAACTGCCCGGGTTCAGGAATATGGCTATGGGTATACGCGATGTGTGGCGCGATGCGAAAGAGGGCAGGGGACATATCCTGGTTGTGGAGCGCGATTACAGGAAACCGGGCTTCATAGCCGGGGATGAATACAAATTGCTGTTGCGGCCCCCGAAGCATAAACACAAGAAAGTGCCTGACGCGGTGGATGACGTGATCGAGACCGTTCTGGAAATGAATGGAGAGGTGATCTTCACCGATAATGGCCGCCTGGCCGGCTATGGGCACATCGTGCTTATAGGCAGGTATTGAAGCCGCAGCGTGCCTGAAGCAGGCAGCTCACCAGTCGCCAGCGTAATCGTAGCGCACCGTAGTATGTGCGCGCAGGTAATCGTATTTCAGCCGGGTGATCTGCCTGAAGTGCAGGTAATCGTGCGCCAGCCAGTTGGCGAGGAACATCTCCGCGCTCATGGGCCCGAACTTAGGATGCTGGTAGGCATTGGCCCATGAAGGATTCTCCAGGCCTTTCAGCCATTTAACGGATTCATCTCGTTCATGAAGAAAAAGGTAAAGGGTCTTGCCGAAATCACGTGAGGCATAACCCCGCTCCTTTACCCATCCCTGCGGATCGATCTTGGGCAAGGGTTCGTTTGGCGTTTCAAGGGTATGCTTCAGCCGGGCGCGGAAATCCTCGCGTTCCTCATCGTACAGGTGGCACAGCACTTCCAGCAGGCTCCACTTATCGGCTGCCGGCTTCCAGGATACCTGGTGGGCCGTTACGCCCGTGAAGAGCGCGCTGAAGACATCCCGGTTCTGGGCCAATTGCCCTATCAGTTCAGCATGCTGCATGGGTCAATCTTTTCTGACGATCTGGATATGGTAACCCATATCCACGGCTATCTTCACCACATCCTCGATAACTATGGGCTTGGGAATATAGGATTTCACCCCCATGCGAAGGCTCTCCTTGATATCGGGAAGCTCGGTGGTGGAGGTGAGCACAGCGATGGGAATTCCCTTGGTCTTTTCGTCAGCCTTGATCCGCTGAATGAACTCGAGGCCGTCCATCACGGGCATGTTGAGGTCGAGCAGCACCATGCGCGGAATACCGTCTGTGGCATGTTCCATAATAAAGTCGTAAGCTTGCTGCCCGTTCTCGAATGTACGGATCGAGTTCACCAGGTTGCATTTACGCAGCTCGCGCAGGGCGAGATCGGTGTCTTCGGGAGAATCGTCCACTAATATGATCTCAAATTCCTTCATTGTGTGTTTTTTTGGCCGGAGCAGATACCGTTGCGCCCAAAGATATTAAATCCGAATTATCTATTGTATACCCTTAATCAGCTTTTCCATTAGGGAGGGTAAAATAAAATACCGCACCTTCTCCCGGTTTCGACTCGGCCCATATCCGCCCTCCATGCCGGGTGATGATGCGTTTTACGATAGCGAGTCCAACCCCCGTCCCCTCGAATTCTTCCCTTGCGTGGAGCCGCTGAAAGACCCCGAAAAGCTTATTGTAATACTTCATATCAAAACCTACGCCATTGTCGCGTACAAAATAGACGATCTCTCCTTTTTCGGTGTATGATCCTATTTCAACGGCAGGGCTGCTTACCGCATGGCTGAATTTGACCGCATTCGAAAGTAAATTGATCAGCACCTGGCGTACCAGGGCCGGATCGGCATGTGCGGGGGCTAGCTTGCCGATCCGGATATCGGCCTTATGTTCCGGCCGGGCTTCCTTCACCTCCCGCAGGGCTTCTTTCGCCAGTGCTTCCATATCGATACGTTCCTTGACCAGTTCTTTCCGGCCAAGACGCGAAAATGCCAGCAACTCATCGATCAGTTTTCCCATGCGCACAGCATTGGCCATGACCGAATCCATCATACGCCTGGCGTCTTCGTTCAGGCTGGCCTTATGTTCTTCGGATAATATCTTCGTATAACCGTGTATGGCCCTTAGCGGTGCGCGAAGGTCGTGCGACACCGAGTAAGAGAAGGACTCCAGCTCTTTGTTCGCCATTTCGAGCTGGGCGATGTTCTGTTCCAGCTCTACGTTCAGGCGTATGATCTTTTCCTCGGCCCGTTTTTTCTCGGTGATATCGCGCGTTATTTTTGTAAAGCCCTCCAGGTTGCCCGCGCTGTCGTATAAGGGCGTATAAACGATATCGGCAAAGAACAGGCTGCCGTCTTTTTTCACCCGCAGGCTTTCTGTCTCGAAGCGACCATGCTTCATCGCCATTTTAAGATTATACTCCGGCTCGTTGCGCTCGATCTCCTCTTTTGTATAGAACAGGGAGAAATGCCTGCCGATAACCTCTTCGGCACTATAGCCTTTAATGTTCCGGGCTCCCTCATTCCAGGTAAGAACGTATCCTTGCGGGTCGATCATGAAAATGGCATAATCTTTTACGTTCTCCACTACCAGCCGATAGCGTTCTTCGCTGTCTTTTAGTCGTGTAATGTAGGATTCCAGTTCTTCGGCCATGGTATTGAGCCCTACGGCCAGGGCATCCAGCTCGTCACCCTTCTCGCTTACGGGCGCGCGGGCGGAAAAATCAAGAATGGTGTTCTTGAGCATGACCGCAAGCAGATCCTCCATGCGTCTTTGCTGCTCGGCCAGCCTTTTTCTTGAAAGCTCCAGGTTGTTGGTGCGCTCGGCCATCAGCCGCTGCAGTTCGCGGTGAGCTTCGGTGAGTGAATCGACCGCATGCCTGCGCTCGTCAATGGCGGCCTTGGCGGAAAGGATCGTGATGGCCATGATAAGAACGAATAGCTGTGCGGCCACAAGTCCCTCGTGTTGGGATACGGATGCGAAAACTCCCATATCGCGGATAGTACCCCATACGGTGATAAAGGATATGAACAGCAGGCAGGTGAACAGCTCGCGGTGCGGCAGCCTGAATGCGGCCAGCACAAGCAGGCATATCAGCACGTAAGGCTGCACAAACATGAGATCGCTGGAGGAATCGCACAGGAAAACAATCGATCCGATGCACAGGACCAATAAATAGGCGGCAGCTACCTCGGCCCGCTTGCGCCATGACCAGTTAAATCGCAGGGGTTTCGACCAGGCCAGCAGCAATGGCGCAAACACCAGCATTCCCGTTACATCGCCCAGCCACCAGGTGAACCATACCAGGGGATAATCACCCCATGATACGACATGGGCCATGCTTACCGCAAGGGGCCCCACAGCCGAACTGACCAGGCAGGCAATGAGAACGATAAGGATAAAGATGAAAGTATGACCTGTTTGAACGAATATCCGGTTGCCCGGTATGTACCTGCGGATAAGGTACCAGCCGCAAACCGCCTCGAGCGTATTGCCAACGCTGATGAATGCCGACATGGCGGTTATTACAGGCAGTTCTGCTGCCTGGTTAGAGTGGAAAACATACATGTTCGCCAGGAGCGCGCCCAGCAGTATGCCCGGCCAGACCCTATGCCCGAAGAGCAGCATGGCCGCCAGCGCTATCCCCGAAGGAGGCCATACCGGGGTGGCATTGGTATGCTCAAAGGCCAGCAGCAATCCCAGTCGCGCGGAAACAAAATATACCACGCCCGTTAACAGCATAAGCAGTACGCTTCTGCCGTTCGTGTAGGCCGTCAGGGTCCTTACCATACAACCTCCGTTTCAGGGAACGATTTCTCTGCGCAGCTTGTCCGCTCTATCCGTCCGGCAGCCCCGGCACTATGTGCTAAAGGAATCGGGGAATCCATTCTCTGGCATCTTTTTCATTGGTGAACACCCGGGTGGGGTAAGGAGGCTTTTTGAGGCCCAGGAGTATGTTCGCGATCATCTTCGAAACCGGGGAATTGGTAATGAGTGCCGGAGCGCGGACAAAACGGGGCGTTTCCTCGGCCGCATAATCGCGGGCTTCTTTAGTGGAAGATGAGGATTCAGTCACATCCCCGATCCAGCATATCATTCGCCCGGGGGCTTCGCGGGCAATGAAATCAAAAGACATCTTCAGCGCATTGCTGGTCAGGGCAGCATTCTTTTTGGTCACCGAGCGGAATATGCCCTGCGAATCGAACCACATCGTGGAAAGAGGGGTTTCGAATACATTTGCTCCATCTGGGGGCTTCATAGGCTGTGCAGATCAACAAAATAGACTCTTTAGCCCGACCGGTCAGCCAACAATCGGCCAACTCAGCCAAATCATCGGTAGATACCTGATTTGACTGGCTGTAAATGTAGGTTTAAATCCAGAATCCGGCAGTGATCCAGCTTGAAAAATTAACCGCGCCTAAGGCACGAAATACCCATAGGAGAAACCCCTGCCTGCAGGCAAGGCGCCCCGGAGGAAAGAGCAACCGGATACACTACCCACGGATCCGGACCGTTTTGCGCCAAGCGTATTTATCATTAATATTGTTCACTAAAAGATATGTTATGATGCACAGGATATTTTTAGCAGCGCTCCTCTGCTCATTTATGGCCGTACGGGCCCAGACCGCGCACGACTATTTCAAGCAGGGCAAGGAGCTGTTCCTGGCCGAAAAGTACGATGAGGCCCTGAAAAAGTTTGATAAGGCGGTGAAGATGTCGCCCGACTCATCATCGTACCTGGTGGAGCGGGGCAGGACCCACATGAAGCTGAAGCAGTTCCAGAAGGCGCATGACGATTACAGCAGCGCCATTTACCTGAAGAGCACCAACCTGTGGGCGTACTATTACCGGGCCAACCTGTATTATTGGGCCAAAAAGTTCGAAGAGGCGATAAAGGACAATAATATGGTGGTTATGCTGGCCCACCACGATTCCCTGAAGATCAATGCCTATGTGAACAGCAGTTCCTGTGCGATGAACTACCGCGATTTTGCCGCGGCACGCGATTTCCTGCTGAAGGCCAGGAAGATCGATAGCCTTGAATCGGATATCTATGTGAACCTGGCCATTGTCGAGTCGGAAAGCGGTAACGGGCAGTTGGCCGTGGACTACAGCATCAAGGCATACAAGCTGGATACCAGCAGCACGCCAGCGCTGATGAACATTGGTTATTTCATGACAAAAATAGAGGATTACAAAGGCGCATTGCCCTATTTCGATAAGGCCATTCAGCGTGAGCCCGACAATGGTTACGCTTACAATAACCGCGGTTTTGCCAAATTGAAGCTGGGCGACCTGGAGGGCGCCCTGGAAGACGTGAATAAATCCATCAAGCTGGATGCCTATAACTCGTACGCCTATAAGAACCGCGCGCTGGTATACATTGAAATGAAAAAGGACAAGAAAGCCTGTGCCGACCTGGAGAAGGCCAAGGAACTGGGTTTTACCGCCCGGTATGGCGATGAGGTGATCATCCTGATGAACAAGCACTGTAAATGAGCATAGGGTTCAGGCTGTTTCTGCTTGCTTTCTTGCTACTGTCCCTTTCTTTGAAAAAGAGTAAGTTGCATGTATTGAACTATTGTGAAAGTGGGAAATGGAGTAATCTGTATCCTCTTCAGGCATTTGACTTTACTAGTGTTCGAATAGTCACGCAAGTTTATGAAGGCTTGACGGCCTATAACCCTGAAAATCTAAATATTGAGTTGCGGCTGGCAGAAAAGACCGAGGTGGATGTGGATAAGACTATCTGGACGCTGTATCTCCGTAAAGGGATAAAGTTCCATACAGATGGTTGTTTTGGAAAAGAAGGCACGCGTGAAATGAACGCGTATGATGTAAAATTCTGCTTTGACAAGGCGCTAAATCCCGGAGCATTCAATTATTATTATGAGGTAGTTAAAGATTTATTTAAAGGGGGAGACGAAGGTGTAAAAGTGATTAATGATTATTGTATCCAGTTTGTCCTTAATGACTCCAATACAGATTTTTTGCATATACTAACGCTACCTTGTTTTTACATCTATCCTAAGGAAGCTTTTGATAAATATGGGGAAGATATGCAGTTTACCTGTGTAGGCACAGGACCTTTTCGGATAGCCGAGGCACAATCCGATCTCATCCAATTGAAAAAGAACAAAAACTACTGGAGAAAAGGTAAGGCAGGAAAAAAACTGCCCTATTTAGATATAGTCAATATCTATATGGACAATGAAGCCATAAAGACAGAAAAAGCATTTATTGAAGGGGAAATTGATTTTTGCTTCATAACAGCTCCAAATACACAATTTCTAGATGTTAACAATACACTGAAGAACGAGTACGCGGGCAGTCAGCTACAAACAGCAGCATCGCATGCCATTTTCTATTACGGGTTTCAGCATTTTTCCGAACCTTTCAAATCGAAAAAAGTACGCCAGGCTTTTATTAGTGCCATTGATAGAGAAAAATTGATTATCTCTCTACTTGGTGGTCGGGCAAACCTACTCATTGGTGCTGTTCCATCTGGGTTGCCTGGTTACGATAATTCCAAGCTCAAATCACAGCCATTTGACCCCGAAAAAGCGAGGCAGTTACTGGCTGAAGCGGGCTATTCGAACGGGAAAGATTTTCCAAAAATAAAACTTCGAATGTACGGAGGTGGCGATAGAAACATACTTATGGCCCAATTCATGCAGAATGCCCTCAAAGAGAATCTCAATATAGATATAGAAATAGTTACGAGTACTTTTTCCCAACACCTGGATCAGGTAGAATCCGGAAAGTCTCAGTTCTGGCGCAGTTCATGGATACCTGACCATCCGCTTCCTATAGAATACCTTAAACTCTTTCATAGTAAGACTGTTCCTGATTCATTATCGAAACGAAGTTATGTTAACACAGTACGTTATATAAATCCCGACTTTGATAAATTACTTACACTTGCTGCGGAAACTAAAGACCCTGATAGCCGCAACAACTATTACATCCAGGCAGAACAATTGCTAATCGAGGACGCAGTAATACTTCCGCTTTTCTATGATAAATTATACCTGATACACAGCAAAAATGTTAAAGACCTTTACCTGAATGCAATGAAATACCTGGATCTAAGCGTAGTAAGTAAAGTCGAGTAGTATCCCGCCATAGTTTTATATATTTGTTTCCCTTTTAATAACTGGTAAAATGAACCGAATAATTCTATTCTTTCTCTTCTCAGGTACTTGGTTTTCACTTTTCGCCCAAGATGATGTGGATCCCAAGCTGGCGGACCAGAAGTTCCTGGCCGAGAACTATACCGATGCCCTTGAGGATTACCTCAGCCTGCTCGAGAAGGATCCCAAAAGCGAGAAATACAATTTCAGGGTGGCGGTTTGTTACCTCAATACCGAGATCAGCAAAGCAAAAGCGGTGCCCTACCTGGAGATCGTAACGCGCATGAGCAAATACGACCCCGATGCCATGTACCTGCTGGGCCGCGCCTACCACTTCGCCTACCGGTTTGATGACGCCATTAAATGCTACCAGCAATATAAGCTCACCGGAAAGGGTACGCCCGAGAACCTGAAGGATGTGGACCAGCAGATCCAGTATTGCTTCAATGCCAAGGAGCTGATGAAATTTCCCCTGAACGTGACCTTCGAGAACCTGGGAAAGGATGTGAACTCGGAATATGCCGATTATTTCTCGTTCGTGCCTGCCGATGAGTCTTTTCTCGTGCTCAGCACGCGCAGGCCCGAAACGGGTATGGAAAAGAACGAAGACGGCACCTATCCCGCCTCTATTTTCATGTCAAAGGCCAGCCATGCCGTTTTCCAGAAAGCCAAATCGCTGGGCGAGCCGATCAACACGAACAAGGGCGATGCCGAGGTGATCGGCCTTTCGGCCAAAGGCGACATCATGCTCATTTACTATAAGAACTTCAAGGGGGATGACGATATCTATATCTCCTATGCCGACAAGAACGGCAACTTCAAAAAGGCCGAGCGCCTGCCTGATAACATCAATTCCGCCAAAGGGGCCGAGATAGCCGCCTCGCTGAGCAGTGACGGCAACACCATTTTCTTTGCCAGCTACCGCCCGGGAGGCCTGGGAGGGACCGATCTGTACGTGTGTAAGAAGCTGCCGAACGGCACCTGGGGGCCGGCCGTTAACCTGGGCCCGCAGATCAATACGCCCCTGAACGAGGATTTCCCCAACATCTCGCCCGATGGAAAAACGCTTTATTTCAGCTCCAGCGGGCATACCAGCATGGGCGGTTACGATATTTTCAGGGCCGAGTGGGACGAATCATCCCAGACCTTTGTCAACCCCAAGAACATCGGCTACCCGATCAATACGCCCGAAGACAACTATAACTTCCGCATCTCGGCCACGGGCCGGTACGGGTATGTGGCCGCCTGCCTGCCCGATAAGGGCATTGGCGACCTGGATATCTACCGTGTGACCTTCAACGATGTGGAACCCCAGTATACCGTGGTGCGCGGCAACATAGCGCCAGCCGATTCGGCCAAAAACCTTTCTTATGCCGATGTGTTCATTACGGTTACCGATACCAAGAGCGGGGAGATATACGGTAATTATACGGCCAACCCTAATTCAGGCAACTACGTGATCATCCTGCCACCGGGCACATACACCATCTCGGTCGAGTCGGCCGGCTTCAAGACGGTGGTCGAGAAACTGGATGTACTGGACAAGAATTCCTTTAAGCACGAGATCAGCAAGGATATCCGCCTTTCGGCCGAAGGATAAAAAGAGCAGGCCCCCTCGTTCATTTTCTGCCCAATTTGAAGAGGGGGCCCGCATCAGAGAAAGGAGATAGCTGATTGGGTAAAATCCAAAACCGTGCCAAAAGAAAATCCCCCTTAGGAACTGCCCAGATCCGTTGGGGGATTTTAATAACAATGGCTCAATTATCTTATACGGAATAGGGACACCTAAGGTTTTCGATTTCTGCAAAATTTACCTAACTGCATCTGTATCAGCGGGTAATTGTTTAATTTGGCCTTCAAATACAGCCCCCAGATAAGTTGAAAAAGCTCATTTTATCCCTTTGCCTGCTGCTGGTTTCGGAGCTCGCCTGGCCGCAACTGGCCATGGTGCTCACCAGCCCGAAAAATGTGGACGAATGGATCGTAAATATTGGCGACAAGATGGGCTATGTGCTCAAGTCCGACTCCTTTCGCATTTATACGGGCATTGTTGAGGATATCAGCGAATCGGGTTTTACCATGTTCGGGCAGCAAGTGCCTTTTTCCGACCTGCTGATGATCAAGGTAAACAAGAAGCATGCGCGCAAAAGCATGTTCTTCGGGCTCCTGTTCCTGGGAGCCGGGGCCGCTGTTGATCCGCTCAACAAAAGCATGGATGACCCCCTCAGTCCTGGCGCCAGGCTGGTGACCCAGATCGCTTTTCTGGGCACAGGTGCCTTTTTCTTCATTAAGGGTATTGCCGAGGCTTCCCAGGTGCATCAATGCTACCTCGATGAAGGGTGGAAGGTCAGGAGCGTTAAGGTCACATCACTCGAGTAGCCATGCCCATACTTACCTACCTGATCATCGGCTTTACCTGCCTCACCTCGCTGATGGCATTCCAGAACCAATCGCTCTTTATCAAGTACCTGTTCATGCCGTACCAGATGCGCAGGAGCGGGGAGTGGTACCGTTTTTTTACACATGCGTTCATCCATGCCAACTGGCCGCACCTGATTTTCAACATGCTTTCCATGTACTGGCTGGGCGAGATTACCGAGCTGACCTTTTATGCAATGTTCGGCAAGTTCAAGGGTATGTTGTTCTTTATATTACTCTATGCTGGCGGCATCGTGCTTTCTTCTTTCCCTGATTTCGAAAAGCACAAGAACAACGCATACTATTCCGCGGTTGGCGCTTCAGGGGCCATATGCGCGGTGGTGTTCGCTTTTATCCTCATCTACCCGGTGCAGGGACTGATGATATTCCCTTTCCCTTTTTACATCCCCGCTTTCGCATACGGCATCCTTTTCCTGACCGTCTCGTCCTATCTCGCCAAACGCGGTGGCGACAATATAGGCCATTCGGCACATTTCTGGGGCGCGGTGTTCGGCTTCGTGTTCACGCTGGCTTTGAAGTTCGAGCTCGGTGCCGGCTTTGTTGACCAGGTCAGAAGCTATATCAGCGAGCACCTGGGTATGTAGTATTTTTTTTAACTTGTGCCGGTATATATGTCCTCAGGTTTATTTCTGAATAGCAATGGCGAGGTAAGGCCGGCTGACGACCCCGTAGTGAATGCCGATAACCGGTCCTTCCGCTACGGTGACGGCATTTTCGAGACCATACGTTTTGCCAATGGAAAGATCCAGTTCCTTGAGGCGCACATGCAGCGTATACGCACCTCGCTCGATATCCTTAAAATGGATTTCCCGGAGCAATATTCCGCGGATTTTTTCAGGAAAGAGATAAGCAAGCTGATCTCCGCCAACAAAGTGGAGAGGGGCGCGCGCATACGCCTGACCGTTTACAGGAAGGAAGGGGGCTATTATACTCCCATTTTCGATGAGCCTAATTACCTGATCGAATGCGAGCCGATCGAGGAGGGCAATTATAATCTTAACACAAAGGGGCTCAATATCGATATCTTTCCTGATTACAAGAAGGCCATTCACCGCCTTTCGAACATCAAGAGCAATAACTCGCTCATCTACGTGCTGGCCTCCATTTACAAGAAGCAGAACGATATCGATGACTGCATCATACTCAACCAGAACCTGAGCATAGCCGAAAGCATCACCTCGAATATTTTCGCGGTAAAGAACGGTGTGCTGTACACGCCACCTATCACGGAAGGATGCGTTGACGGGGTTATGCGGAGGCAGGTGATACAGGTGGCGGCCGCCAACCGTATTTCCGTATACGAAGTGCCCCTCCAGATGAACGTGCTGCTGAACTCTGACGAGCTCCTGCTCACCAACACCATCAGCGGCATCCGCTGGGTGGGATCCTATAAGGCCAAGAAATTCCTGAACAACATGGCCAAACACCTGGTCGAAAAGCTGAACGAAAGCCTGGCCTGAGCTCAGTTGAGCTGGGGATCCTCGGGATAATTGGCGAATTGCGCGTATTCGCTGCCCATATCTTTGAGGGCGTTCTTCCACAGGTCTTTGTGCCTGCTTTCCAGCACCCGTTTTTTGTCCAGGTCGGAAATGATCCACGAGCGCTCTTTCAGCTCCTCATCCAGTTGACCGGGGCTCCACCCGGAGTACCCGATGAAGAAACGAACCTGTTTCCGGCTCACCTCGTTGCGCCTGATCAGCGATTTGATGGTCTCGAAATCCCCGCCCCAGTAAATACCGCCTCCTATCTCTACGCTGTTCTCCACGATATCGCCCAGGGAATGGATGTAGAACAGGTTATCGCGCTGAACCGGGCCGCCCAGGAAGACCTTGGTCTTTACATCGGGAAGGTCCTTGATCAGCTCGCAAAGCGATATCTCCAGCTCCTTGTTCAGGATGAAGCCGAAAGAGCCCTCTTCGTTATGAGCGGCAAGCAGCACTACCGTACGCCTGAAATAAGTGTCTTTCAGGAAAGGCTCAGCGATCAGGAGCTTGCCCTGTCCGGGCTCAATATTTCCGGGTATAAGTCCGCTCATTGCCTGACAATACTAAGTACTATTTTTGAGACTGTCAATAACATATACGCATTTACTTTTTTAATAGATTTGTTACAGTTTACCTATGGAAGACCTGCGGGAATATATCAACAAGCTGCGTTACGACTTTTCCAAAAGAACATTGGATGAGGCTACAGCGGATAAAGACGGCATCCGGCAGTTTGAAAAGTGGTTCATGCAGGCCATAGAAGCCGAGGCCAGGGAACCCAACGCCATGGCCCTTTCCACCGTATCGCCTGAGGGGAAGCCCTCTTCGCGCATCGTGCTGCTGCGCAACTTCTCTAACGAAGGCTTTATCTTTTATACCAACTATAACAGCCGCAAGGGAAAAGATATCGCACACAATGCGAATGCCAGCCTGCTTTTTTTCTGGCCCGAAGTGGAGCGGCAGGTGAGGATAGAGGGCGCGCTTCGCAAGCAGGCCGATGAGGAGTCCGATTCTTATTTCAGGAGCCGCCCCCGCAATTCGCAGATTGGCGCCTGGGTGTCGTCACAAAGCAACGTGATCGGCAGCAGGGCCGAGCTGGACACGCGCTATGGGGAAGCAGAAAAAACCTTTGAGGGTAAGGAGGTGCCGCGTCCGCCCTATTGGGGCGGATATGTATTGCTTCCCGCGCAGATCGAATTCTGGCAGGGAAGGCCCAACCGCCTTCACGACCGCCTGCTGTACAGCAGGACCAGCGAAGGCTGGAAAATAGAACGCCTGGCGCCCTAAGACTCGGGCCGGAAGCTGCCGGCCGGCAGGATTTTATCCGTATGATTGGCTAGAATACGCTATCGCTGCCAGATCGTTTCCTTAAACCTGGCCCTTGAGAACTCCTCTCCATTGATCTTCGTATTTCCTGAAATGCCTCCCAGGTATCCGAGGGTATTGCAGTCAGAATCGGTTACTTCGGAGGCAAGATCGGCACCGCAGGTGCCCGGATCGAAGACATACGCATCTTTGCCCTGAAACACGTATTTTTTTACCGAAGCGCCCTGCGCGCATGCCTGCTGCGTTTTGAATTCGTTTATCCTGGCGTGTATGCAACCGGGAATGTCGCGGGTGCAGCCCGCCAGTAGCGGCAACAGGAGCAGGAGAAAGGTCCGTTTCATTTTTTATGGCATAACGCTGTTCCCGCAAAAATATTGTGGCGGGTCACCTCCTTCCCAGCCGCTTTAAGGTGCGCAGGTGCGACAGAAGGGCCGAACGAAAGCTGGGCTTCAGGTTATACACCAGGCCGAATTCGGCCGCGGTACGTTCCACAATAGGCGATATGCCGCGGTAATGGATATGGCAGATGTGCGGGAACAGATGATGCTCGATCTGGAAGTTCAATCCGCCCGCAAACCAGCTCAGGAAATGATTGTTCCTCGAAAAATTAGCCGTTGTCTGCAACTGGTGTATGGCCCATTCGTTCTCCATATTGCCGTCATGGGCGGGCAGGTGCTGCTCAGCGCCCTCAACAATATGCGCCATTTGAAAAATGGAGCTCATGAGCAATCCCGCTGTAAAGTGCATAATAAGGAAAACCAGCATCACCTGCCATAGCGCCAGCGAGGTGAGCATCAGGGGCAGGCCGATCACCGCAAACAGGTATACGGCTTTCAGGCTTAGCATTTTTGTGAATTCCCATGCCGGCTTTGCGTTCTGCTGCCGGGTTATTCCGTTCTTGTTATACCGCCTCATTTGCCTGAAGTCGTTCACGATCTTTGCCAGCGTCATGAGCCCGTAGAACAAAGGCGCATACATGTACTGGAAACGATGCATTTTCTTTAATGGCGTGCCCTTTGAAAGACGTATAACTCCGCGCGGGCTGATATCCTCATCATACCCGTCAATGTTCGTGAAGGTATGATGAAGCACGTTATGCTGCACCTTCCAGGTGAACAGGTTGCTGCCAAGCAGGTAAATGGTATAGCTCATCATCTTGTTCACCCATGCCTTCTTAGAGACTGAACCGTGTGCGCCATCATGCATCACCGACATACCCAGCCCCGACATGCCTATACCCATCAGCACGGCAAAAGGGAAAATAAGCCATCCGCCCACCGGCAACGCAAGCAGGAGCACGAACGGCACAAGCAGCATGCCCAGCATAACGATGAGCTTAACATGCACGGTCCAGTCGCCTTGCGCGGAAATGCCGTGTGCTTTGAAGTGATCGTGAACGTTCTTTCGCAGAACGGAGGCGAAGGAAGAGCGGTCTTTATTAATGAATCGAAGTGTTTTCATAGGATATATTTACCCCGCAGCGGGGCCTTGGTTTAACATTAAAAAGCAAATCTTCGGGAAAGGGAGTAAATGAAGCAAAGCTATCTGGTCAGGAAAGCGGTTGGGCTTTTTGCCTTTCGTAGCGTAAAATTACGCTTAATATGAACAGGAACCTAGCAACAGGCAATAATTCTCCTGCCCGCGGGCTTCCCGCCCGGGAAAACATGCCCTGATTATTTTTATTGCCGTGTCATTAATTTACTTATCTTTGTACCACTTCTTTGATAGTGTAATATATTTTTTGTAACCTACCATACAACACAATACTACTACATTTACTGAAAGAAAGGCGAAGCAGACGGTTTTCAATATGCCGCTGCGGGTAATAAGAATATTGAGGCAGCTATTCGTCCTGCTTTTGCTGACGATAAAAACAACAACAATGAATACAATGAAAAAAGGAACAGTAAAATTCTTTAACAATGTTAAAGGATTCGGATTTATCACTCCTGAAGACGGAGGAAAGGATATCTTCGTTCATTCAACCGGCCTGGCCGACATGATTCGCGATGGCGACAACGTGGTTTTTGAGGTGCAGGAGGGCAAAAAAGGCCTGAACGCGGTGAATGTAAAGCTTGCTTAAAATCAAGATGAGATAACCGTATATGTAACGGGGACCGCAAGGTCCCCGTTTTTTTTATCTCATATACCGCCCATTTTACCGCGCAAGCAGGGAGTAAACCGCGCTGTCCAGGAATTTTCCTTCGTAAAAGAAGTTCTGGCGGAAATAACCCTCGCGCGCAAAGCCGTTTCTTTTCAGCAGGCGGATAGAAGCTTTATTCAGCGGGTTCACATGCGCTTCCAGCGAGTGCAGCCCGAAGCGCTTAAAGCCAGCGCGGATCACGGCCTTTACCGCTTCATCCATAATTCCTTTCCCCTGGTAAGCGGGATGCAGTACATAACCGATCTCAGCCCGGTAATGTTCCTTTTTAATGTTCCACAGGCAGATGTTGCCGATCAGCTTCTTTTCGCCTCTTAAGGTAATGGCCCAGTTAAGGCCTGACTTGTCCTTTTCGAGCTGATGGAGTTTGCGGATGAAAACGCGGGTATGGCCGGCCGATGGGTCCGGAGAGCGGTTAATATAACGCAGCACGGCCGGATCGGAGCGCAGGAAGAACAATTCGGGCGCATCGCCCGGCCTGATCCTACGCAGCAGGAGGCGGGGAGTGGAGAGCTTGGGGAAAGGGCTGAAATCAAGCCTTAGGGATGCGGTTTTTTTCATCTCCGGGTCAGGAAACAATCGCCCCATCGCGCATCACCAGCTTGCGGTCAGCCATATTGGCCAGTTCCTCGTTATGGGTTACAATGACAAAGGTTTGCTTCATTTTTTCGCGAAGGGTGAAGAACAGTTGATGAAGGTCCCTGGCGGTATTGCTGTCAAGGTTGCCGGAAGGCTCGTCAGCCAGCACAACGGCCGGGTCGTTGACCAGGGCGCGCGCCACAGCCACCCGCTGCTGCTCCCCGCCTGAAAGTTCGGAGGGCTTATGCTCCAGCCGTCCTGATAATCCCAGGAAGCTGAGGAGCTCGGTTGCTTTGGCGATAGCCTCCGTTTTAGACCGTTTGGCGATAAAGGCCGGTATGCATACGTTCTCAAGGGCGGTGAACTCAGGGAGCAGGTGATGGAACTGGAAAACAAAGCCGATGTTCCTGTTACGAAATGCCGAAAGCTGCTTGCGGGCCAGTTGCTGCACATCCGTGCCATTAATGAGCACTTTGCCCGAATTGGCCCGGTCGAGCGTACCGAGTATATGCAGCAGGGTGGTCTTGCCGGCCCCGGAGGCCCCCACAACGGAGATCACTTCTCCCTGCCGGATCTCCAGGTTAACGCCTTTCAGCACGTGCAGGTGGCCGTAGGATTTGTGAATGTTCTCGGCAAGGATCATAAAAAAAGCTGGCGCGAAGATACGATGAATTGTCTAACCAAACCGTGTACTTCGCGCCAGGCATAAGGCAGGGGATGTTACTTTCTCCGCTTCAGCATCTGGTAGTCGAGGTAATAAAGCACCTTCAGCGAGAGGCTGTTGACCTGGGGAGCGCTGAGCGTCTGCTCCAGGTTCTCACCGAACTTTTTGATCACCACCTGCGTTTCGTTCTCAATGGAGTTCTTGTACACCGCGGTCAGGAAGCTGCCGGGCGCGAACTGCCAGGAAAAGACCATGTCGATATTGAATACGTTATAGTTAAAGTCGTTGTTGCCGGCATAGGTATCGTTCGGGAAGAGATGGCCGAACTCGCCCAGGGTATAGTAGGTCCTGTATTCGCCCGTGTTCCAGTAATGCCGCCCGACCAGGCTCAGGTACATATTGTTCCTGAAAATATATTTAAGGGTAAGCGTATTAACAACCGTATACAGCTCGCGGCCCCCGAAAATGATATCACCGTTGGTGTCGAAATTCGCAAAGCCATCGTTCATGGGATCGTGGTTATAGCCGAGATTATAGCGTGCCGATAACTTATCGCTGAACCGGTAGCGCAGGGAAACATCACCACCCAGGCCGGGACGGTTATCAAAGTGGTTCACGTTCATTTTTTCCCAGAACCTGGCAAAGTGAGCGTTGGCATCTATTGCCAGCTTCTTGCGGTAATCGGAGCTAATGCCGGCCCAGAAAACATAATAAGGCGTTCTGCGGTAGTAGCGGCCTTCCACGCGGGGCTCATAATAATCATAAACCGATCCGAACTGCGTTTCTCCTCCGAAAAAGATGGCGGTGTAATCCTTCAGCACCGTGAATGACTCACCGTTCAGGTTCAGGCTCGATGTATTATGCGTTTCGAAGTGCTGGCCAAAGTGGAGCGAGATGTCATTATAGGATTGCTGCAGGAACTTCCACTGGGTGTATTGATTGAAGCTGAAATAGATGTTCGTGGAAATGAAATTATCAGTATTGTAATATCCCATATCCCTGCGGTCGTAGCCCTTGCTCACCGCCTCGTGGCCTATGCCGTACTGGAACCTGCCGTCCGCCTTGCGTATCCCGATAAAGTAATGATATCCCAGCGCGGCACTGTAGGTGTTGGGCGTGACCGTGCTGGAATATTTCTGGCTCAGCTCGAACGCTCCGTCCGTAGCGTGGGTGTTCCTTTTATTGTATAAGGTATAGCCTATGCCCGTCACGTTGGCATCATACCAGTCGAAGTCGCGGAGCACATTGGTATTGATAAAATACACTTTGGAATTGTTCTTCAGTTGCTGGTCGAATACGATCACGTTGAAGTTCGTGAGCGGTTCGGTAAGGATATCCCTTTTTTCGCCCGTGACCGTATCCTGCACGGTAGCGTACATGTTATCGGTAATGGCATTCAGCAAGCCTATGCCGAGGCCCCCATCCGTGCGGCCCGAAAGCTTGGTGGCGTTGAGCAGCTTCACCTGGGAAGGGTTTTCCAGTATCTTCTCCGATCCCGCTGTCAGGTACGGAACGGTATAGAAGTTCGATGGGGTTTTGCCTATCCTGCGCGAATAAAAAAGCGCCCCTTTATTGAACAGCTCCGTGCCCTCTTTGAAAAAGGGCCTGTTCTCATCGTAATTGATCTCGCGGTAGCTCAGGTTCTTTACCTTATTATCGCTCTGCACCTGGCCGAAGTCAGGCAGTAAGGTCATATCTACGGTAAAACGCTCATCGATGCCGTATTTGATATCCGCGCCCGCATTGTAGGAGAAGCCCGTGGAATAGAAATACGTGGTATCGCTGGTGAATTCGGGCGATTTTTCAACATAGCCCGAAAGATAGGGCGTAAGCGAGAGGCGCAGGGGCGGCTGGATGTTGGTGATGCCGTTCAGGGTTCCCCAATAGGCCAGGGGGTTGGCTTTCCCTCCCGGGGTAAGCGCCCATTGGTCAAACTCCCTTGTTCTCCGTATGTCGCGTGTCACCTGCAGGCCCCAGGCCTGAACCTCTTTTTTAGGAAAGCGGATGGCGGAGTAGGGGATCTTCATCTCCACGCACCAGCCTTTTTCATTGATCCTTACCTCGCTTTCCCATACCGCATCGTACGTGTAATCGCTGAAGCGCGAATCCGTCTGCACCCCCGAGGCATATACCCCGAAATCATAGGCGTCCTGCCGGGTATTATACGGATCGAACACGAATCGGAACTTGTCCGCGTTGAGGTTGCCATCATCGCGAAAACCCAGCTCGTGCAATATACTGTCGGGGCTGCTATCGTACATCATGGCGCCCACGTAAACGGCATAATCATCGTACACGATGCGGAATTCGGTCTTTTGCTTGGGGACACCACCTTCTATAGGCTGGTTCATGACAAAATCAGACGCTGCAGCGGCCCTGGCCCAGGCCTCATCGTCCAATACCCCGTCTATCTTAATGGCGGAACTGATCCTTTCGGCAGTATATGATTTCAGGGTGTCTTCGGCCCGGATGGCAAAAGCCGGGAGGAGGAGGAGTAAAAGAGCGTAAGATCTCTGCATAAGGGCTTTTGTTACTGACAAAAGTAGCTACTTATAAGAAGAGGCGTTTAAAATTTACACCAAAGGCAGATAAAACTGGCAGGAGGGAACAGGGCCGGTAAAAACGGAAAGACCATGTATCACGTGATCCCGACACGATTCGAACGTGTGACCTACTGCTTAGAAGGCAGTTGCTCTATCCAACTGAGCTACGGGACCGGCTATAAAAACTTAAAGTTCAAAGTTACGGTTCTGCTTTGAAAAACCTTAGGCCTTGAACTTTACATATTCGGTCGGGGTGGCAAGATTCGAACTTGCGACCTCCTGGTCCCAAACCAGGCGC
>JBFLYZ010000002.1:0-124058 GCA_040756415.1 Bacteroidota bacterium | reverse complement strand
AGTGATACGGACATTAACATGAGGATGAACAGAATTAAAGCTAATGAGAAAACTACCCTGCGTGGGATTTGGATAGATCATTATACTCGTCTGAGACTGATTCTCTTGTGCGGTTACGGATAGAAACGAATAGCAAAAAGAAGTATCTGTACAGCCGTTTTGCGTAACGATCACGGCATAATTTCCGTTCATCGTAGGAGTAAATGACTGATTGATCTCCCCGGACAGCGGTGCGAAACCATTATTGCAGTCTACCCATTGGTACAGAGCTCCGGCTGCATTGGAGGTGATCGTAGGTACGGTTAAAGTTAACGAAGTATCTACATTTACGATGGTCAGGTTCAGTGTCATCACACTATCGCATCCGGCAGAGTTCGCAATGGTATCCATATAAGTGCCCGATACAGTATAAAGGGTATTCAGCCAGGTATAGCTATCGCAGGCTGAAACGTTCTGTGACGAAAAGGAATTGCCGTTGATCGTAAGATTGATCGTAATAATGCTGTCACAACCGGCTGAATTAATAAGCGTATCTGAATAGGTGCCGCTTGTGGTCCATATATAGTTGCTGCTCGGAGAAGTATAGGAATAACATGACGAAGGAGAAATAACGCTTGAGGTACTATTGATGACGGTGAGGCCAACAGCAATAATGCTGTCGCAACCTTGAAAATTAGTAAGAGTATCAGAATAGACGCCACTGCTTGTCCAACTGTAGTTGCCGCTGGGGGAAATATAGCTATTGCATGCGGTCACCGAAATAGAGCCGGTTGAATTATTATTAACCGTGAGGTTAATTGTAATAACACTGTCGCACCCCTGAAAATTAGGAATCGTATCATAATAAACTCCACTTGAATTCCAGTTGTAGTTGCCACTGGGAGAATTATAGATAGCGCAGGCAATGGGCGAGATAGAGCTGGTGCTGTTGCCTATTGCCAGGTTAATGGTCAGGATACTATCGCAGCCGGCAGAGTTCGCAATGGTATCCATATACGTTCCGCTGCTTGTCCAGGTGTAATTACCGCTTGGGGAGGTGTATGAACTACAAGCCGAAGCGGAAAAAGAAAAAACGCTGTTACAGGAGCGCATTTTATGAACAAATATATCACTGACCCCGGCTGAATAAAGATAATAAGATGTGGGTTCGGGATCAAAATCGACTTGTCCAAAGAAGCCTGTGGTATAAACATTTTGTGTCTGATCCACCGCTATTGACCGACTCCAGTCATCTGTAATTCCTCCCAATTGCTTTGCCCATGCAAAGGTTCCGGCATTATTAAGCTTACAAATGAAAACATCATTCAATCCGATAGCAGTAAAGCTATAGACGCCCGGTCCAGGATCAAGATCCGAGGTTCCAGAAAAAAGTCCGGTTACATAAACGCTGCCCAAGTTATCAACCGCAACAGAACGACCATAGTCCGGAGTGGACCCGCTCCACTGTTTAGCCCAGGTAAAATTGCCTGCGACATCCAATTTGGAAATAAAATAAGTTCCTGAAGAAGAATTCATGTTAAACGTTCCGGAACCCGGATCAAAATCTGCCATGCCCTGAAAAATGCCGGTTGTCAAAACATTTCCCACGGCATCAACAGCAATAGAATATCCCTTATCGGTCGAGGGCCCACCAAATCCCTTGGCCCAAACGAAACTGCCCGCAGAAGTCAGTTTTGAAACAAAGACGTTAAAACTTCCAGGAGAATTTAAGTTGAAAACGGATGGCCCCGGGTCAAAATCTGCGGTACCATAAAACTCTCCTGTTGTATAAACATTTCCTGCCTGGTCAAGCGTAATCGAATAAGCAAGGTCGGCAGTAGTAGAACTTCCCATTTTAACCGCCCAGACAAAATTGCCTGCTGCATTTAATTTTGAAACAAAAACATCGGCCGTTCCTCCGGCAGTTAGATTGAATATGCCTGGTCCTGGATCAAAATCAGTTGTGCTTTGAAAATAGCCCGTAGTGTAAACATTTCCTGAACCATCAATGGCAATAGAATGTCCATACGCATCACTGAATTGCCTGGCCCAGACAAAGTTGCCAGCAGCATCCAGCTTGCTGATAAAAACATTAGCACCCAACCCGCCATTAAGATTATAAACTCCCGGGCCGGGATCAAAATCAGCGGTTCCAGAAAAGATTCCGGTTGTAAAGACGTTTCCCATGTTATCGACAGCGATAGATCGGCCATAATCGTGAAGCCCTCCGCCCAATTGCCTGGCCCAAATAAAATTACCTGAAGCATCAAGTTTTGAAACATAAACATCATAGCTCATGTTGACAGACGTGAAATTCAAAACTCCAGGACCAGGGTTAAAATCTGCTGTCCCATGAAAATATCCCGTAGTATACACATTGCCGGCAGGATCTACCGCAATGGAATTGCTGAATTCAGACGAAACGGCTCCGGCCAGCTGCCGCGCCCATACAAAATTACCGGTAGCATCTAATTTGGAAGCAAAGGTGCAAATTGCTCCCTGTCCCCAAAGATTGAAGGTTCCCGGACCCGGATCAAAATCCACCTGGCTTTCGATATATCCGGTTGTATGAGCATTGCCTGATGCATCTAAGGCAATAGCCGTGCTGTAGTCACTGATGCCGCTGCCACCCGTGAATTGCTGTGCCCATACTAAATTTCCGGCTATATTCAGCTTGCATACAAAGATATCGTACATAAAACCCGTGATAAGAAAAAAATTGCCCGGACCCGGATCAAAATCAGCCGTATTCTGAAATCCACCGGTAGTGAGCACATTCCCTGATCCGTCAACCGCTACAGATGCTCCAAAATCGTTGAAGGTGCCGCCCATAGCTGCCGACCACACATGGTTGCCTGCCGCGCTTAGTTTGAAAACGAAAATATCGTCTCCGCCTGAAGAGCTGCGATTAACAACCCCGGCATTAGGATCAAAATCCACCGTACCCTGGAAGGACCCGGTGGTATGGACATTGCCTGACCCATCTAAAGTAATGGAACGCCCAAAATCGGATGAAGTACCTCCAATCTGTTTGGTCCAGGTTAAATTGCCGGATGCATCCAGCTTGGATATGAAAATATCCTCTGCTCCCCCGGAAGTAAGATTCAGGGTTCCAGGGCCCGGATCAAAATCCGCAGTTCCCTGAAAATAACCTACAGTATGCACATTTCCGGAAGCGTCCAATACTAAAGAAGTACCTCTCTCAGCAGCGGCTCCACCAAACTGGCAGGCCCATGTGAAATTTCCTGAGCCGTCCAATTTGGAAATAAACACATCTTCGCTCCCGGAAGAGATCAGATTAAAAGCTAAAGGACCCGGATCAAAATCCGCTGTTCCCTGGAAATAACCCGTTGTGAGCACATTACCTCCGGCATCAAGGCCTACAGATAAGCCCATATCGGGTAAGGAGCCCCCCAAGCGCCTGGCCCAGAGAAAATTACCTGAAGAATTCAATTTTGAAACAAATATATCTTCCGCGCCCGCAGAAGTAAGATTATATGTTGAGGGCCCCGGATCAAAATCGGCAGTAGTTGTGAAATAGCCTGAGGCATAAACGTTACCTGAAGCATCAACCGTAACCGCATATCCATAGTCTGTGCTTGGACCGCCAAGTTGCCTGGCCCATACAAAATTGCCTGAAGCATCCAGCTTGGAAACAAAAATATCGGTAGCTCCAACCGGGGTAAGATTGTATGTGCCGGGCCCGGGATCAAAATCTACCACTCCGTTGAAATAACCAACCGTATATACGTTTCCGGAAGCATCAGTTGCTATATCATGCCCATAAGTAAAATAACTTCCACCCATTTGTCTGGCCCAATCAAAATATACATTTTGACCAGCGGACAATCTAGTTCCAAGCATAATGATAAAAAGCAGCAGATTCTTCTTCATGTAGGAGTGTATTGAGAAGTGATATTAAAGGTATAGCTTTTCCGGCTTAAAAGGACTTAAACGGTAGTTTTCTTTTTTAAGGCTTTGCGTACAAATTTCAACAACGCTTTCCGCGCCTTTTCTCTTTCTTCGATAAAGCCCATGTGTCCGGAGTTCTCCAGAAGCGTAAGCGTTGTGTTTTTATTCAGTTGTGCCTGCCTGATCAGGTTCCCTGCGGGCATCACCGCATCTTTTCTTCCGATAATGAACTGGACCGGGAATGTGGCGGTTTTTAACAATTCCTGCCTGTCTTTGCGGTCGCGCATGCCGGCCAGGGCATTGATAATGCCTTCTTTGCTGCTGCGCAGGCAGATCGCGCGAATGCGTTCGATATCTTCCCTGAATTTTTCGCTGTTCTCCGGGGCGAAAAGTTTCCCCACCAGCTCGTTCACATAATGCCGGGCATCTTTTTTCACTACTTCGATGGCCCGGGTCCTGTCTTGTTTTTTCTCTTCGGAGTCGGCAGCCGCGTTGGAATGAAACAGGCAAAGGCCCGAAACGTTTTTCGGAAATAATTCGGCAAAGGCCAGCGCCACATAGCCGCCCATGGAATGCCCGGCCAGCACGTATTTCCGGTAACCGATATCATCCATTACCTTCTTCACGCACTCAGCCATCAGCTCCATGCTGTGCACGTAGCCGATAGCGGGCGTGTCGCCAAACCCCGGCAGGTCGATGGCAATGACGCGGAAATGCCCGGTCAGGGGCTCAGCAAAATCATTCCAGATCTCCAGCGATTCGGGGAAACCGTGAATGAGCACGATGGCACGTCCCTTTCCGCTATCGGAGTAGCGGACCTTTACATTACGGAAGTCGCAGTATTTTATCATGTTAATCGTTCCAGGTGATTTACGATTAACGAATATCGCCAATTATCGGGCGTTCATCAACTCCTCTATCTCCTCGGCCTCAACCGGAATGTTCTTCATCAGATCGACAGGGCCTTTTTTCGTTATGAGGATATCGTTCTCCAGGCGGATACCCAGGTTCTCCCTTGGAATGTAAATCCCAGGCTCGCAGGTGAACACCATGCCCTCGGCAAAAGGCGTATAACGGCTTCCTACATCGTGCACGTCAAGCCCCAGGTAATGGGAGGTGCCGTGCATGAAGTACTTTTTATAGGCGGGCCACTCGGGGTTTTGCTTTTTGATATCCGACCTGGTCAGCAGGCGCAGCTTCACCAGTTCTTCCTCCATCAGCTCGCCAACGGCCTTATGGTAACTATCAAGGGTATTGCCGGGCCTGAGCATGCTCACGGCCGCGCGCATTACGCGCAGCACGGCATTGTACACGTTCTTTTGCCGTTTGGTGAATTTACCCGAAACGGGCAGGCAGCGCGTAAGGTCGGAAGCGTAGTTGGCGTATTCGGCCGCCACGTCCAGCAGCAGCACATCGCCTGCCTTGCACTGCCGGTTGTTATCCGTATAATGCAGCACGCAGGCGTTCCTGCCCGAAGCGATGATGGGCCCGTAGGCGAAACCCTTCGACCGGTTGCGGACGAACTCATGCACCAGCTCGGCCTCGATCTCGTATTCCCAAACACCGGGCTTAACAAAGCCCAGCAGCCTGCGGAACCCTTTTTCGGTGATATGGCAGGCTTCCTGGATCAGGGCCACCTCCTGTTTCGACTTGATGGCGCGCAGGCTGTGCATGATGGGCGCTGAGCGCTGGTAATCATGCAGGGGATAGCGCTCCCTGCACCACTTTATAAAGCGGGCATCGCGCGTTTCCACTTCGATAAAAGCGCGGGCATGCTCGTTGGTGTTGAGGTAAACATGCGCGCATTCGCCCATCAGGGTGTTGAAAACGCTGAAGAACTGCGACATCCAGTAAACGGTCCTGACGCCCGAAGTGGCGGTGGCCTCTTCCTTGGTGTATTTGTGCCCCTCCCATACCGCGATGTGCTCGTTGGTCTCTTTCAGGAAAAGGATCTCGCGGTGCGCGGGGCTCTTCGCATCCGGGTAGATAACGAGGATGCTTTCCTCCTGGTCTATGCCCGAAAGCCAGAACAGGTCAGCGTTCTGCCTGAACCCCATGGTGCCATCGGCATTGGTGGGCATAATATCGTTGGAATTGAATACGGCAAGGGAATTAGGCTTCAGTTTTTTCGCGAAACGCTTCCTGTTTTCGATAAAAAGGGCGGCATCTATGGAAGAATATTTCATAGAGAAGATCAGGGTTAGTGATGAATCAAAAGTAATAATAAAAACCGTTAAAAATCTTGTGATAAATCAAATCACTGTATACATTTGTACCGCAACCAACCGACCAATAATTTCCTTATATGAATAATTTCCTGAACTCTTCTTTGGGCAGAAAAGCGGTGATGGCCGTAACGGGTCTTTTCCTCAGCCTCTTCCTGGTGGAACACCTGTACGGGAACCTGCTGCTGTACGCGAATGACGGAGGCGCGGCCTTTATCGAGTACTCGCACAACATGGTGCACAGCATATTCATCCGTATCGTGGAGGTGGTGCTGTTCATCGCCATCGTGCTGCACGTGGTGCAGGCCATCTACCTTACCCGGCAGAACTCCGCTGCGCGCCCGGTCAAGTACGCGGTGAACAAGGTGAACGAAACCAGTAGCTGGTTCTCGCGCAACATGGGCGTTACCGGCAGCATCATTTTCTTTTTCATCGTGGTGCACCTGTACCAGTTCTTCGTGCCCTACCGCATTACCGGCACGGTGGGTGACGGAGGGCAGATGGATGTAGCCAGGGCCGTGGAGGCCGGGCTGCAGAACCCCTATTACGCCCTGCTGTATTTCATCTCAACCTGTTTCCTGGCATTCCACCTCAATCACGGGTTCCAGAGCGCGTTCCAGTCGCTGGGGCTTAATAACAGGCGTTACACACCCCTGCTGAAAAAGGCGGGCACCGCATTCGCGGTACTGATATTCATCGGCTTTGCTTCGTTCCCGGTATTGTTTTATTTCAGAATAGTAACCATTTAAGTTTATGAGCACACTGAATTCAAAGATCCCTGACGGACCGCTGGAGACCAAATGGACCAGGTACAGGTCCACCGTTCCGCTGGTGAACCCGGCCAATAAACGCAGCATCGAGATCATCGTGGTGGGATCGGGGCTCGCGGGCTCATCGGCCGCTGCCTCGCTGGCCGAGCTGGGGTATAAGGTGAAATGTTTTTGTTTCCAGGATTCACCCAGGCGTGCGCACTCCATTGCCGCGCAGGGGGGCATCAATGCCGCCAAGAACTACCAGAACGATGGCGACAGCGTTTATCGCCTGTTTTACGATACGGTGAAAGGAGGGGATTACCGCGCGCGCGAAGGCAACGTGTACCGCCTGGCGGAAGTATCGGCCAATATCATCGATCAGTGCGTGGCGCAGGGCGTACCCTTTGCGCGCGAGTACGGTGGCTACCTGAGCAACCGCTCGTTCGGTGGAACGCAGGTGCAGCGTACATTCTATGCCGCAGGGCAAACCGGCCAGCAGCTCCTGCTGGGAGCCTACTCGGCCCTCGAGCGCCAGGTGGGCCTGGGAACGGTAAAGATGTATTCGCGCCACGAGATGCTGGATGTGGTGATCATTGACGGGAAGGCCCGGGGTATCATTGCCCGCGACCTGATCAGCGGAAAACTGGAAAGGCATTTCGGCCATGCGGTGCTCCTTTGCACGGGCGGCTACGGGAACGTGTTCTTCCTTTCCACCAATGCCATGGGCTCGAACGTGACCGCGGCCTGGAAGGCGCATAAGAAGGGGGCTTTCTTCGGCAATCCCTGCTATACGCAGATCCACCCTACGTGTATCCCCGTTTCGGGCGATCACCAGTCGAAACTTACATTGATGAGTGAATCGCTGCGCAATGACGGGCGCATCTGGGTCCCAAAAACCAAAGGCGATACGCGCAGGGCGAATGAAATACCCGAAGATGAACGGGATTATTACCTGGAAAGAAGATACCCCGCTTTCGGCAACCTGGTGCCCCGCGATGTGGCTTCGCGTGCCGCGAAGGAAAGATGCGATGAGGGTTATGGTGTTGGCGCCTCCAAAATGGCCGTTTACCTCGACTTTGCCGCGGCCATAGAGCGTTACGGGAAAGTGCAGGCCAACAAGCTGAACCTGCACAACCCTTCGAAAGAGAAGATCATCGAGCTGGGCAAGGAAGTGGTAAAGGAAAAATACGGCAACCTGTTCGATATGTACGCCAAGATCACGGGCGAGAATCCCTACGAAACGCCCATGCGCATTTACCCTGCCGTGCATTATACCATGGGTGGCTTGTGGGTGGATTACGACCTGATGACCACCGTGCCGGGCCTGTACGCGCTGGGTGAGGCCAATTTCTCCGATCACGGAGCCAACCGCCTGGGCGCCTCGGCCCTTATGCAGGGACTGGCGGATGGATATTTTGTCATCCCTTACACGATCGGAGCCTACCTCTCGACCGATATACGTACCAAAGCCATTCCAACCGATCACGAGGCCTTTGTTGAGGCGGAGAGAAAGGTACAGGAGACCCTGGACCGGCTCATGGGCATCAAAGGAACCCGGTCGGTAGACCATTTTCACAAGCGCCTGGGCAAGATCATGTGGGATAAATGCGGCATGGCGCGCAACGAAAAGGGCCTGCAGGAGGCCATTTCCGAGATACGTGCATTGCGCGAAGAGTTCTGGAGGGATGTGCGCATTCCCGGAACGCAACATGAATTAAACCCCGAGCTCGAAAAGGCCGGCCGCGTGGCCGATTTCCTGGAGCTGGGCGAGCTCATGTGCATCGATGCGCTGCACCGCAAAGAATCCTGCGGAGGGCATTTCCGCGAGGAGTCGCAGACCGAGGATGGCGAGGCCAAACGCGATGACGAGAATTTCAGCTATGTGGCGGCCTGGGAGAACAAAGGGAACGGTAACTGGGAGCTTCACAAGGAGGAGCTGAAGTTCGAGGTGGTGCACCCGAGCCAACGTAGCTATAAGTAACCTGGAAAAAATATTTTTATGAGCGAGCAAAAACTGAATCTCACGCTGAAGATCTGGAGGCAGAAGAACGCGAAGGAAGCCGGCAATTTCGTTACCTACAAGGTATCCGATATTTCTACCGACATGTCCTTCCTGGAAATGATCGATGTGCTCAACGAGCAATTGATCAATAAAGGAGAGGACCCCATCGCTTTCGATCACGACTGCCGGGAGGGTATCTGCGGCATGTGCAGCATGTACATCAATGGGAGGGCGCATGGACCCTGGAAGGGAACCACTACCTGCCAGTTGCATATGCGGGCTTTTCAGAATGGCGAGACCATTGTCATCGAGCCCTGGAGGGCCAAAGGTTTTCCGGTGGTGAAAGACCTGGTGGTAGACCGTTCGGGCTTCGACCGCATCATCGCGGCAGGTGGTTTCGTATCGGTCAATACCGGCAATGCCAAAGACGCCAATAATATTCCTGTGCCCAAGCCGGATGCTGACGATGCTTTTGCCGCGGCCGCCTGTATTGGCTGCGGAGCCTGCGTGGCCTCGTGCAAGAACTCATCGGCCATGCTTTTTGTTTCCGCAAAGGTATCGCAACTGGCCCTCCTGCCCCAGGGTAAGGTAGAGGCCACCGAGCGCGTGCTCAATATGGTCAAGCAAATGGACGAGGAAGGGTTTGGTAACTGCACCAACACGGGCAGTTGCGAGGTGGAGTGCCCAAAGGAGATTTCGCTGGAGAACATCGCTCGCATGAACCGCGAGTACATGATGGCCACGCTGAAAAAGGGAATTGTTTAAATTTGCCCTGAGCCCTCAACCTAAATTCATCACACGTATGTCGTATTGCCTGAAGAAAACCCTTTTTGTTCTCTCATTATCCCTGTTCGCCTTTGGTTTTGTATGCTCGCAGAACTATACCAATGCCTTTGGCCTGCGCCTGGGGCTGGGTTCGGGATTGACCTATAAGACCTTTCTGACCAAATCCTCTGCGCTGGAATTTATAGCCGCGTACCAGATCGAAGAGAAAGGGTTCGGGCTGACCGGCCTCTATGTCATTCACAATTACCGCGCCCTGGGGGCCGCCCACCTGGCCCTGATCTACGGTTTCGGGGCGCATGCCAATTTTTACCCGGAAGGATCGTATTACAAGAACAGGAACGGGGTGTATTATCCCGACAACACGATGGTGGTCGGTATTGACGGGATCTTTGGCATCGACTATTACGTGGCCAGCTTCCCGATCAACTGGAGCGTGGATATCAAGCCGGTGTTCGACTTTGTGCATCCCGGCTTCCGCTTTTGGGATGCTGCCGTTTCCGTACGTTACGCGTGGAATTAAAAAAGCCCCGGATTCCGGGGCCTTTCAACTGTTCAATGATGATGACCGTGAGGCCCGTGAACATGGCCATGGTCAATCTCCTCGGGAGTGGCATCCCTCACTTCCAGCACTTCTCCTGTAAAATGCAGGTCCTTGCCGGCCATAGGATGGTTGAAATCCATTTTCACTTCGGTTAAGGAGATCTCTTTCACCAGGCCCTGCAGGTGGTTGCCCTGGTTATCGACCATAGGCAGCGTATTTCCAACCTTTACCATCTCGCTGTCTACCTTGCCTTCCTTATCGCGAAAAGCGTCCAGGGGCACTTTCACAACGTAGTTCTCATCGTAATCTCCGTAAGCGTTTGCGGCCTTGATCCTGAAATCAAACGTATCGCCAGCTTTTTTTCCTTTCAGGTTGGTTTCGAAATCAGGGATCATATTACCGACCCCGTAAAGCCAAACGAGCGGATTTTTATCATCCGATTTCTCCACGAGCGTTTCTTCGCCCGTGATCTGGTGCGGAGTGAACAAGGTGTATTTCACCGACACCACTTTTTTGTTTTCAATGATCATTCGCTTTTTTTTAAAGATGAGCGGCAAAGGTAAACTTTATTTAGGTAAATCGCGTCTGACTTAAAAAGCTAAATTAGCCTTGTTTTTCAGAGGAATAATATGGAATTTCCGGGTGTACTGGCTTCAAAGCTTCCGCAGGTGGGCACTACCATTTTTGCAGTGATGTCGCGGCTGGCCGCGGAGAACAAGGCCATTAACCTTTCGCAGGGATTTCCTGACTTCATGTGTTCTGACGAGCTGATCGGCCTCGTGAACAGGTATATGAAGCAGGGAATGAACCAGTACGCGCCCATGCCGGGCGTGGTGGCGCTTCGTGAAATGATAGCCGAGAAAACAGAGGCGCTTTATGGCGCCAAATATGACCCGGATACGGAGATCACCGTAACGGCAGGCGCCACGCAGGCCATTTATACCGCAATTACCGCTGTGGTCCGCGAAGATGACGAGGTGATCGTTTTCGAGCCGGCTTACGACTGTTATGCGCCCGCCATCGAGCTGAACGGGGGCAAACCGGTATATGTTGAGCTGAAGGCCCCCGATTATTCTATTGACTGGAACGAGGTGCAGAAGCTGATCAGCCACCGCACCCGCATGATCATGATCAATACGCCTCACAATCCTACGGGCGCCATCCTGACCGGGGAAGATATGAGAAGGCTGGAGAAGATCACGAGCAATACCAATATTGTGGTGCTGAGCGATGAGGTGTACGAGCATATTATTTTTGACGGCCGGGTTCACCAGAGCGCGGCCCGGTACCCGGACCTGGCTGATCGCAGCTACATCATCTCCTCTTTCGGCAAGACCTATCATACCACGGGCTGGAAGATAGGGTACGTGGTGGCCCCTAGGAATTTAATGGCGGAGTTCAGGAAGGTGCATCAGTTCAACGTGTTTGCCGTGAATACGCCCATACAGGCCGCGCTGGCTGAATTTCTCAAGGATAAGCGGAACTACCTCGGGCTGGGGGATTTTTACCAGCGGAAACGCGACTATTTCTGCAACCTGATCAGGAATACCCGCTTCGATTTCGAGCCGGCTCCCGGCACCTACTTTCAATTGCTGCGCTACCCGTCCATTACCAATGAAAAGGATACGGATTTTGCGGTACGTATGACCAGGGAGTTCAAGCTGGCCTCGGTGCCGGTTTCCGTCTTTTACCATAAATCTACCGATAACAAGGTATTGCGCTTCTGCTTTGCGAAGAAGGAAGAGACCCTGGAAAAGGCTGCTGAGATATTATGCAGGATATGAACCCGCACCTGACCGATCCTTTGGGAGAGGGGAGTATATTTGTGCTTTAAATGAAAGACCTTACTGCAACCATTATTCAGAGCGAGCTGTGCTGGGAAGACATTGACGGGAACCTGGAAATGTTCTCTTCGAAAATAGCCGCTATCAAAGAACCAACCGACCTGATCATCCTGCCCGAAATGTTCAGTACGGGCTTTTCCATGAGGCCCGAAAAGGTCGCTGAGCCCGCTGGAGGCAAGGCCATGCAATGGATGAAGAAGATGGCCAAGGAAAAAAAATGCGTGATCACAGGAAGCATTGCTACGGAAGAAGGCGGCAACTATTACAACCGCCTGATCTGGCAAAGACCGGACGGCAGCTATCAGCAGTACGATAAGCGCCATTTGTTCCGTTACGCAAAGGAGCAGGAGCACTATTCGGCAGGGGATAAAAAACTCATCGTGGAGCTCGATGGCTGGAAATTATGCCCCCTGGTATGTTATGACCTGCGTTTCCCGGTCTGGATCAGAAACAGATGGATAAATGGGATCCCGGAATACGATGCGCTGATCTTCGTGGCTAACTGGCCCGAGCGCAGGAGCCATCCCTGGAGGACCCTCCTGTTAGCCCGTGCAATGGAAAACCAGAGCTATGTGATAGGGGTGAACCGGGTAGGCAATGATGGGAATGACGTCTATCACTCTGGCGATTCGGCTGTGATCAATGCGAAAGGGGAGGTAATCAGCAAAACAAAGCCCAGAGTGGAATCGGTTGAAACGGTAACGCTTTCGCGAAAAGAGTTGGAAGAGTGGAGGAGGCAGTTCCCGGCCTGGATGGATGCAGACGATTTTAATCTAAATATGAGATATGAAATATGAAATATGAAATGAGAAAGACAGGAATCAGCTTTTTTATATCTCATATTTCTCATTTCATATTTTTGCTTTGTCGATCTAAAGATTCCACTCTAGCTCCAGGTCCCAATTCGAGCGGACATTAACCGGCTGGTTATAGTAGATCACTTTTTCGGGCTGTTTTTTTGTTGAATAATCACCTGTGTCCCATTTGCCGTTGTTATTTTCATCGTAGATCACGCGGAGTCTGAAATTCTTGGGGGGCAGGTATTCGTAAAAAAGGTCTTTGTTTCCTTTAATAACATCCGATCGTACTACATTTCCTTTATCGTCAATAAGCTCTATGATCTTTGCTCCTTCGCTCTTTACAGTCGCTTTTACTTTTAAAGTGCCGTAATATTTAGCTTCCTGGGCTTTGAACTCAATTTTAACAGAATCATTGGTCAGTCCGAACACATCGGTAAAGGCCCCCGGCAGTATAAGCAGCGTATAGCTGCTATCCGGCTGGAAGCCTGTAACCCTTGGCGCGATCCGGAAATGGCGGATATCGTTCATAGACAGAACGAAAGGAACGGGGCCGCTTTTCGTCCTTAACGTTAGTTTAGCCGAGTCCGTAACAGGAGCCCTGGCCTTGTCCGTGAGTTTTTCAGCAACCGGATGAGAGAGGGTAAGGGATAAATGCCTGGAATAATCGAAAAGCTGACCGGGTATTACATTCGTTCTTACCTCCAGTTTTTCGGGTGCATTGACCTTTTTCTTCTTCAACGCGCAACCGCAGATATTCACCGTATCAAAGCGCTGCCCGTTCACATCCACATAGAATTGAATGGAATCGTCCGTAAAGCCGGGAAACCACCAGGTCATCGTATCCAGCCCCGCGCTGGCTTCCTGTATAAAGTTCTTCGTATCCGTTTGGTTATACCCTTTGATCCCTATCTTTTCAAGGGGCTTGCTGAAGATCATCGTGTAGCTGCCATAACCGGAAGCGCCACGCACAACGAATAGCTTTTTCGCTTTCTCTTTGAACAGGTGCAGGTTGATCTTTTTATTCTTCTGCAGGTCCAGCAGGCTGTCGGAAAAGGCGATGTGCTCGGCAACAGGAGTGTATAAAAAATCCCCGTCTTCATCTTTCAGTGCGGCTACTTTGTATTTCCCGGCCCTGATGTTGTTGATCTGAAAAGAGCCATCTGCTTTTGTTTTTCCAAAGTAGTCGGGCTTGCGTTTGAACACCACTGAATCCGAATGATCGGAATACAGCATGACCAGCACCCCTTTTTCTGGCCGCAGGTCCTGCGCGTACATCACGCTCCCGCTCAATGTAAGCGAATCGATATAATCTCCGGTGGAAAAAACATAGGTGAAATTCTCTTTCACATTCCCTTCCGTGATGTCCGTCACGGCATTTCCGAAATTGATGGTGTACGTGGTATTCTCCTTCAGCGGTTCTTTGAACTCCAGGTTCACGATCCTGTTCTTGACCAGCCTCACCTCAGGCTGCGTTTCAACCGGGGGCGAGATCACCAGTTGGCTGCTGAGGTCATTCAGGCGTATGTATTCGTTAAATGCGATTGTGATCTCGTTCCCACTGAAATTCCGGGCAGCGCTGTCGGGCATATATTTCACCGCCACGGGAGCCTCTGTATCCTTCGGGCCCCCGCCCGGGTTCAGTATTTGCGCGCAGGAAAAAGCCAGGCTGATGCTGAATAGTGCCGTGAGCCTGATCAAGTAAGCGGGGCTAAAGCGTGTAAAGGGCTTGTGCTGCACAGGGAAAGGATCAGATTATGTTTTCGATCATCGTCACCACTTCGGCCAGGTATCTTCTGTCCGTCTCGTCAAAATCGTCCGGTTTGTCTGAATCCACGTCTACCACTGCAATAATCTCTCCTTTCTTAAAGCAGGGCAATACGATCTCCGACTTCGAGAGCGAGCTGCAGGCGATATGCCCAGGGAACCGGTCCACGTCCGGAACGATGATAACCTGCTTTTTTTCCCAGGCCGTGCCGCATACCCCTTTGCCTTTTTTGATGCGGGTGCAGGCCACCGGTCCCTGGAAAGGGCCCAGCACCAGCTCGTCATTCTTTACGAAATAGATACCGGCCCAGAAAAAGCCCATACCGTATTTCAGGGCGGAAAAGATATTGGAAAGATTGGCTATGGCGTCAGTTTCGCCTTCTGTAAGGGCTTTGATCTGGGGCAAAAGGGATTCGTATTTGTCCTTACGGGTATTGCCCTGTACGTTAATGGATTCTGCCATGGTTTCGGGAATACAAAGATGGCAAAAATAGGCTTACTGCTGTTCGGCATGAGCGATGGTGGCCACGCTTACCTTCACGCCCGGCACCTCCAGCAGCTTGCCCGCGCAGGCTTCCAGCGTAGAGCCTGTAGTGACCACATCGTCAACCAGCAGGATGTGCTTGCCTTCCAGGCGGCCGGGATCGCGCAGATGGAACACAGAATCCACGTTCCGGAAGCGGGCAAAGCGCGATTTGCGCGTTTGTGTTTCGGTGGGCGCACCGCGTACCAGGATGCCCGGGTCGTATTCCTTTTTCATGGCCTGCGCCAGGCCTTCAGCGAAAAGATCGCTTTGATTGTATCCTCTTTTCTTCAGCTTGTGCTTATGAAGCGGTACCGGAACGATCAGCTCCACGGTGCTGAACAGTTCTGACTGCAGCAGCTCCGCGCCATAGAACCTGCCTACGGTCTTGCCAATGTTCTTTTGCCCGCGGTACTTGAGATGATGGATGAGCTGCTGCACCTTGCCGTCCTTGGCAAAGCGGTAGCACGAAGATGCCGCGCTGATATTCACCCGTCCCCAGAACAGCCGGGTCACCGGGTTGTCGGAATACAAATGGTAATTGGTCTTTGGCAGGTGATAGTGGCAAAGCGTGCAGATGCTGTCCTCCGTATCGTAAAGCGCCTTTCCGCATGCGAAGCATACACTGGGGAAGATGAGCGAGAGAAAGCTCCTGAACAGGGTCATTTGTGAACGCGGGATGTTGATAAAATGCCTGCCCCTCCTGGATCACACGTCAAAAAAACGTAACTTTGCATGACTAATATAGTAAAAAAATACCAGGAATGGAAAGCGCGGAACAGCAGAACGACAGCCGGGACGAAAAAAGAAGGCTGCATATGTTCTACCTGAGCATCATCACGGTGCTGGGGTTGTTGTGCATTATTCTCACCTGGCAGTTCTTTAACCAGAAAACGCGCATAGAGACCATTGAAAAGGAGAAGATCGTCTACCTGGAAAAGAGCAATTCGCTGCAGGCCGAGCTGGCCGACCTCAAGAGCGATTACGAGGCCCTGAAGACCAGCGACTCGAAGCTGAAGGCCGAGCTGGATGAGAAGATTAAGCTGATCGAAGAGCTGCAGTTGCAGGCAGAAAAGCATAAGGGCGATGCCTATATGATCTACAAGCTGGAAAAGGAGGCCGAGACCCTGCGCAAGATCATGAAGCATTTCGTGCAGCAGATCGATTCGCTGGGCAGGCTGAACAAGGAGATCGTGGCCCAGAAAGAGAAAGTGGAAAGCGAGCTGTCATCGGAAAAGGACAAGACCAGCCAGTTGACCAAGGAAAAAGAGGAGCTGCAGGGCACCATCAACCTCGGCTCCATTCTCAAGGCCAGCAATATCAAAGTGAGCGGGGTGAGGTATAAATCGGGGGGTAAAAAGGAGCTGGAGACGAAGACCGCCAAAAGGGTAGAGAAGATCAAGATGACCTTCACCATAGGCGAGAACAAGATCGCCAAGAAGGGCGACCGTACCCTGTACGCCCGCATCGTAACGCCTGACGGCAAGGAACTGGCCAAGTCGCTTGACGAATCGAACACGTTCAAGTTCAACGGCAATAAGGGATACTTCGCTGCAAAGACCACCGTATCGTATAACAACGAGGAAATGAACGTTACCTTCTATACTTCCAAAAGCGATGTGGAATTCCTTCCAGGCAAATACCTGATCGAGATCACGGCCGATGAGTTCGTGATCGGCACCACCTCTTTGGTATTGGAATAAGATTTCGTAACTTTATACAGCTTGCCGGATGGCAGGCTTTTTTTGACGCTTTACGTAACTTTTTACGGGACTTTACGTTATGAATTACTCACCAATTTCCAGAACAATGTTTCACGGGCTTCGTCTGTTGATCGTTCCCTTTCTTTTGCTCAGCGCTGTGGCCAGCGCAGAGAACGGTTGGGACCATATACGCAGGAATGATTTTAAAAGCGCGCGGGAGGCATTCCTGGATGCGCTGGAAAAGGATAGCCTGGACCTGTCATCCCTCAAGGGCATGATCTTCCTTTCCGAGACCTCGGGCGATGACCTTTCATATAACAGGTACATCTACCGGCTAATCGCCAACTACTGGGATGAGAATTACTTTTTCCTGTTCGATGATGAGTTTGGCATGGCCCCATCGCGCATACTGGAGCAGAAGAAGCTGAGCCTGCGCGCCAAGATCGATGCCCAGCTTATAGAGGCCGATAAGCTGTATTATAAGCGGCAGTTCAGCGATGCGAATAAGATCTACCGTAAAACCCTCGGGAACTATCAATGGTCGGTGATCGGGCCATTCAAGAACCTGGGCGGCAGCGGGCATATCGAGGAGTTCCCGGTCGAGACCGAGCCGTATGATGAAAGCAAGAAATATACGGACGAGGACGGGAAGGAGTACGTGTGGGTGAATCCCCCGTTCCGCGATGGCTCTGACGCGGTGCATTTTTCCGACTACGTGTCGGCCTGGGGCAGCAGCGTATGCTATGCCAGCACTTTTATTACAGTTCCGCAGGACCGGACCATCTATATCCGGCTGGCGCGCAAAGAACCCGTCAAGCTGTGGCTTGACAATGACCTGGTCTACGAGAACCGTGAACGCACGTCCTTTGAATGGGATAACGAGGTGATAGAGGTCAAAGTAAAGGCCGGCACGCACCGCCTGCTGATCAAGATATCCGATGCGGCCAGCGGGGAAGGGCTGCTGGGCTATGGGTACGACTACGGTTACTATTCGCCCATTACTTCTGAATACGACATGTACGAAGAATATTATGCCTCCCTGCTGAAGGGCGGCTCGTACGGATTTTCGGGCCGCAACAGCTACTACAATCAGGCCGACTTCGGGCTGCGGATTACCGATGCCGAGGGGAGCCTGTACGAGGATATTGTTTCCACGACCGACAGGAAGTACGCAGCGCCCGATTATACCCCCTCCGTTACATCCTTCTTTGTGCTTAACTATTTCAAAGACCTTGTCAAAAAGCAGCCGGACGACCTGTTCAACTATTTCGCACTGCAAAAGGCTTACCGCAAGTACTACATGCCCAGCGAGAACGAGGAGTTCTTCGTCAAGTTCAACCGCAAGCATCCCGGGCTGGTCGTATCCAAATACCTGGCCTTTGACGCCTATATCTTCAACGGAAAGAAAGAAATGGCCTACGAGGTGCTCAGCGGCATCGATCATGCCCAAACCCCCATATTCGATATCCTGTACCAGAAACTGCAGGAGATAGACAAGGTGAACGATGAGGATAAATACCTTGACGCGCTGGATAACCTGAGCAAGATATCGCCTTCCAACATGAAGATCATCAAGCGGTTTATCGAGTACTACGAGAAGAAGGACCTCATGGAGAAAAAGCAGGAGTACGTCAAACAGAAGATCAAGGATTTTCCCCAATACAGGTATTTCCTGAACGATGAGCTGAAAAAAGACCTGGCGGAAAAAAAGAAAGAGAAAAAGGAATACCAGGCCTATGATGAGAATTACTCGTACAGGAAAGGCCTCCGAAAGGCGAAAAAATCGATCAACAGGTATTTTTTCTCATCCGATTACGAGCAGTTGATCAGCCATTACAAATCGAAGGACGATTTCAGCAAGGTTATTTCCCTGTACGATGAGCTCATCGGCATACAGCCGTATAAAACGCAGTATTATTACAGCAAAGCCAAATATCTTTTCGAGGAAGAGAAATACGATGCCACGATCGGGGTGCTGAACCAGGCGCTGAAGCTCAAGCCGCTGACCAGTTCGTATTACGAGCTGATTGGCGACTGCTATTATGAGAAAAAGGATAAGGAAAAGGCCCTGGAGTACTATAAGCAGGCTAAGAAATTATCGGGCAGCAGCGGCAGCGGTATGTTCTCCATGTTCGGGTACTACGGCCTGGGCGGGGCGGGGATCGACTTCAAGATCGAGAAGATAGAAGGGCAGAAACAGCTCAAGAAGCTGTTCGTAACGCCTGGTTTCGATTCCATTCTCAACTCGGCCGAATGGAAGGTGAAATACAAAGACGAGGATGCCGTGGTGCTGCAGTACACCAAGGACATGGTATTCACCGCTGACGGGGAGATCGAGATCTACCAGAAAATCATGGTAAAGATCCTGACCGATGTAGGCACCAAGAAGTGGATCGAGTATGATTTCGGCTTCATGGGCGATATCAAGGCCTCGAAAGTGATCAAGAAGAACGGTGCCGAGGTCTTGCCCGATGGATACGGAGGATATAAGGTGTTCAGCAACCTCGAGCCGGGCGACATCATACAAATGGAAGGCGTAAGCTTTACCAAAACGGGGGCCAGCCCGCTTGGCAACGAGTTCTATTCCACCACCTACATGAATTTTGAGGACCCCGTATATTATGCCAAGTTCGAAGTGGCGGTGCCGGAAGGCAAATACCTGGGCTATACCTGTCATAAGGTGGAGGATGTGATGAAAAAGCACAGCGGGAAAGGCTATGACTTTTACCGGTGGGAGTACAAGGATATTCCTAAAGTGGCCTTCGAGGAAGCGGAGATCGATAAGCTCGATAAATGGAGCAGCATCATGATCAGCACGATGCCCGATTGGAGCAAGGTGGTGAAGTGGTACCAGCGGAAGACCTACCGCAAGCTGGAGGCCACCTATGAGGTAAAGGAAGCGCTCGACTCCATCATCAAGCCGGGAATGAGCGACCGCGATAAGGTGGAGGCCATCTACAATTACCTCACCCGCGAGATCAAATACTCCTTTGTTCCCTTCCTGCAATCGGGGTATGTGCCCAAGGACCCCGGGCAAACCGTGTGCTCGCGCATTGGCGACTGCAAGGATGTGGCTACGCTGATGATCACCATGCTGCGCGAAGTAGGTATTGAATCGTACTATGTGCTGGTTAAGACGAATGATTATAATCATCAGAAGTCGCTGCCCTCGCTGTATTTCAATCATGCCATTGCAGCTTACTACCTCGATGGCAAGGTGAACTTCCTGGATATGACCACCGATTTCTACCCCTATTATATCCTGCCGAGCATGGATGCCAATGCCTGGGCCCTGCTGATCAAAGATGGCGAGACCCAATTGCTACAGTTGCCGAAAGATAATGTGGACAGCGTGAAGAACAAGGCGGAGATCAGTGTAACCGCCCGGCTGAAGGGCGACCGCTCGATCGACATGAAAGTGGGCGCGGTTTACCGGGGCGCAATGGGTGGCGATATACGCGAAGAGCTGACGCTGAGCAACAAGGACGAGCAGAAGAATTTCATCCTGCAGATGCTGGGCGAGGGCATATTCGGCAATCCCAGCCTTTCGGATTACCAGTTCGATAACCTGGAAGAGATATCGCTCCCGCTTACCTCTGCGTATTCACTGAGCGCCCAGAACTATTCCGACCGTGTGGCCAGCATGCTCGTGTTCCGGGTGCCGTATATGATGCCGGTGAATACCAATCCGGCTATCGTCACCGATACCAGGGCCAACTCGCTGGACGTTTCAGAGCTGGTTACCGTGGAGCCTACGCTGCAAAAGATCACATTGATCTTTCCTGAAGGCTATGAGCTGCTGGAAATGCCCAAGGACATCAGTATTGAGAGCAAATACGGTGTGTACCGCGTTACCTTCAAGAAGACCGGGGACGGGCTCTATATCGAGAAGTTCCAGTCGTTCAATACCAGCGTGATCGATGTGAAGGAGTACAATGCTTTCAAGGAGTATTACCAGAAGCTGTTCGATATCGATTCCACCAAGATCGCGATCAAAAAGAAAGGATGAGCCTCAGAGGGTGATGGAAATGGTTTTGGGCCCGTTCGGGTTATCCATGGTATCTTCCACCAGCGGCACACCGTTAACGTAAATGCGCAGGATAAAGCTCCCCGTTCCCGATCCCCCGTCAAGGGTCAGCGATGCCACTTCCCCGGCCCGCTTCTTTATGGATGGTGAGCTCCATTTGTTGCTTACAATGGGGCCTTCGGTCTGCGTGGCCGATTCCGCAGCGTAACTTACCGTATAGGCCGGTGTAGAAGTGGTGATTTCCTCGACCCTGTACATTATGCTGTAAGGAGGGTCGTCCTCTTTTTTACAGGACGCCAGCGCGAAAGCGCACAACAGCATATAAAGCCCTGTCCTCATTGAGCGATCAGTTTGCCTGGTTTCTCCCGCAACGGGTGTTTACGGTTAACGAATGTATGAAAAAAGGGGCGAATGGTTCCTGGTCCATTGCTGATAACTTTACGAAGCCTAAAAAGGATATTTCTTTAAATTAGCCTTCCGCAAAAAAATGATCGCCAAAGAGACCATATCCGCCATTTTCGATACCGTTCGCATTGAGGAGGTGGTGGGCGATTTCGTTACCCTGAAGAAGCGCGGGGCCAATTACCTCGGCCTGTGCCCGTTTCATAATGAAAAAACTCCTTCGTTCAATGTTTCACCGGTAAAGGGCATCTATAAATGCTTTGGCTGCGGCAAGGCCGGCAACTCGGTGAACTTCATTATGGAGCACGAGCAGATGACCTACCCCGAGGCCCTGCGCTACCTGGCGAAAAAATACAATATAGAGATAGAGGAGAAAGAGCAGACGCCCGAGGAAAAAGTGCAGCAGGACGAGCGGGAGAGCCTGTACGTGATCTCTTCCTTTGCCCAGAAGCATTTTACCGGAAACCTGCTCGGCACGGACGAAGGGAGGTCAATAGGGTTGGGATATTTCAGGGAACGGGGCTTCCGGCAGGACATCATCGAAAAGTTCCAGTTGGGATATGCCATCGATAAGTGGACCGCCTTTACCGATGCCGCGCTCGGGGCCGGCTATCAGGCGGAATACCTGGTAAAGACCGGCCTGTCCATACGTTCTGAAAAGAAGGGCGAGGATCAGCGCGAGCGCCTTTTCGACCGTTTTTCAGGCCGCGTGATGTTCCCGATACACAATGTGACGGGCAGGGTGATCGGCTTCGGTGGCAGAACGCTGAAAACGGATAAAAAGGTTGCCAAATATGTCAACTCGCCCGAATCGGATATCTATCATAAGAGCAAGGTGCTCTATGGCCTTTTCTTCGCGAAAAAATCCATTATTGCCGAGGACAACTGTTTACTGGTGGAGGGGTATACCGATGTGATCTCGCTTCACCAGGCGGGCATCGAGAACGTGGTAGCCTCATCGGGCACTTCGCTTACTACCGAACAGATCAGGCTGATCAAGCGCTATACCCCCAACATCACCATTCTTTACGATGGAGACCTGGCCGGCATCAAGGCCAGCTTCAGAGGCATAGATATGATACTGGAAGAGGGGATGAACGTGCGCGTGCTGCTTTTTCCCGATGGAGATGACCCCGATTCCTATTCGAAAAAAGTTTCCAGCGCTGAGCTGAAGGAATTCATAAAGAACAATTCCAAGGATTTTATCGCCTTCAAAACAGATCTCCTGTTCTCTGAAGCCAAGAATGATCCCATCAGGCGGGCCATGCTTATCAAAGAGATAGTCGAAAGCATAGCCCTCATACCCGAGGCCATCAACCGGTCGGTATACATCAAGGAGTGCAGCCGCATCATGGAAATGGACGAGCAGGTGCTGCTGAACGAGTTGAACAAGATCCGCAGGAAGAAGTTCTTTGATAAAGCAAAATCCGATGAAAGAACGGACCTGGATGTCCCGGTGCCGGATCACCTGGTAAGCCCGGAGAAACAGGTGCCGGTATATACGAACGATGGAATTGAGCTGGATATTATCAGGCAATTGCTGCAGAACGGGCAATATAAAATATACGTCCAGATCGATAATGAGCAGGATGGCAACGTGGTGACCGAGAACATAGAGATATCGGTGGTGGAGTTTATTTTATACGAGATGGAGATCGACAAGCTGAATCTGGAGAATGCCGTGTACCAGAAGATACTGGAAGAGGTCAGGAGGATCGTGCAGATCGAACAATCGGGCACCAGCATAGATTTCAATGCCCACTTTATCAATCACGAGGACGAGGAAATCAGAAAGAGCGCCATTGAAATATTGTTTTCCCCGCACTCCCTGCATAACTGGGAAAGGCATAACATACCGGTGGCCCGCGAGGCAGACAATCTGAAAAAATCGGTATTGCAGTCGGTTTATTCGCTGAAGCTCCGGAGGATAGAGGCTATGATCGGGGAAAATCAGAAAAAGCTTAAGGAAAAGTTCGACAACAGGGCCGAGTATGACGACCTGCTTGCTGATCAAAAGCTCCTGCTTGACATTAAAAAGTTCTTCGGGTACGATAAGCTGGAGAGGAACGTGCTGAAATAAGCCGTCATTATGCTTTGATGTCCTTTACGTTCAATTGCAGGCTCACCCGCCCGTTGAACTCGTTCTCTTCAATGGCGTAGCACACGTCAAAAGGTATTTTCCTGCAGATCACATCGTATTTTTCTCCCTGGCCGAAAGCAATGCAGGAATAGGTGCTGTTGTGACCGCTCTGGTACAGGTCCATCTTCAGGTGATTGTTGCCCACTACCTTGGCCCAGCCCTTGTCGCTCACGCTGCGGGTAACGAACACGGGGGCCATATTGCCCGGCCCGAAGGGCCCGAACTGCTTGAGTATGCTCATCATCCTGGGATTGATCTCCGCAAAGCTGATCTCCGCATCGATCTCCACTTCGGGTATGAGCATGTGCTCCTCGATGGTCTCGCTTACCACTTTTTCGAACTGGGCGCTGAAGGCCTCGAGGTTCTCGGGCTTGAGGCTGAGACCGGCCGCGTACTTGTGCCCACCGAACTGTTCCAGCAGGTGGCTGCAGGCGCTGATGGCCTCGTACAGGTCGAAATCCTTGACCGAGCGGGCCGAACCGGTGATCAGGCCGCTGGATTGGGTAAGCACGATAGTGGGGCGGTAATATTTTTCTATCAGGCGCGAGGCCACGATGCCAACCACACCCTTATGCCAATCGGGATAATAGACCACGGTGGTCTTGCGTTTGGCCATCGCCTCGTTGCCGGCTATCATCTGCAGGGCATGCTGGGTAATGCTGATGTCGAGATCCTTGCGCTCTACATTATGCCGGTTGATCTCTTCGCCAGCGCCTTTTGCCAGTTCCACATTGGGCGAGATGAGCAGCTCTACGGCCTTCCTGCCGCTGTCTATCCTTCCCGCGGCATTGATACGCGGACCGATGATAAAGACCAGGTCGGTAATGCTGAGCTCGCGCTTTACGTTGTTGAGCTCCAGCAGTGTCCGTAAGCCCTGCCTGGGCTCGGTGTTGATCTGCCTCAGGCCGAAATAGGCCAGTATCCTGTTCTCACCGGTGATCGGTACAATGTCGGAGGCGATGCTGATCACTACCAGGTCGAGGTATTGCTCCAGCTCTTCGGGAGCGATATTGTTTTTCATGCAGTAGGCCTGCACCAGCTTGAAACCTATGCCGCAGCCCGAAAGCTCCTTATAGGGATACTGGCAGCCGGCCTGCTTGGGATCCAGTATGGCGGCTGCCCCGGGCAGCTCGTTACCGGGCAGGTGGTGGTCGCAGATGATGAAATCGATGCCTTTTTCTGTTGCGTAGCGCACCTTCTCATTTGCCTTGATGCCGCAATCAAGGGCAATGATCAGGCTGCAGCCTTGGTCGGCCGCGAAATCTATACCTGCAGCGGAAATACCGTATCCTTCCTTGTAGCGGTCGGGGATGTAATAATCCACTTTACCGTAGAACGAGGTCAGGAAAACATAGACCAGGGCAACGGCCGAGGTGCCGTCCACATCATAATCACCGTACACAAGGATCTTTTCGCCATTTTCCACTGCCTTCGCGATCCGCTCCACGGCCTTATCCATATCCTTCATCAGGAACGGGTCATGCAGGTCGGCCAGCGAGGGCCGGAAAAACTTTTTTGCCGAATCGAAATCAGTGATCCCTCTCTGCACCAGCAGATTCGCGAGTACAGGGGTGATGTTCAGCTCACGGGAGAGTTTCTGTACCGCTTCCGGGTTGGCGGCCTCTTTTATCCTCCAGCGTTTCATTTGTACAAATATAAGATTATGGCAAATTGTCAGCCACTTTTGAGTAATTTTGTAAGGCCATGCGGCACCTCGTTTTACTACTTTCCGCCTTATTTTTTTTCTTTTCCTGCGAAGGGCCGGAGGTCCCGGAAGAAGACCTTGTGGAAAAACCCGCAGAGGTCAACCCCCATATTGAAAAAATATTGGCCAATGAGCTGGAGAAGTTCGACACCTCGCGCCTGCTGGTCATTGCCGGTGATACCCTGCTGACCACGAAAAATGTAACGGACTTTTACCGGGGCCGTAAATTCCGGCCGGCATGGAGCGACAGCGGAGTGTTCAGGGCCGATTTTCTGACCCTGTTCAGGCTGATACGCGATGCGCGTTACAATTTCGGGCTGGTGCCTGCCGATTATCATTACCGGGCGCTCGACAGCCTGATGCGAAACACCCGCGACAGCGCCACCCGGCTGATCGATGCCGTGAAACTGGCCCATATCGAGCTGCTGGCCACTGATGCATTTTTCGTGATGGCAAATCACCTGCATCACGGAAGGATAAAGATCGATACCGTGGAGCGCCTGTCGTGGAACCCGGGCAAGCTGAAAATGGATATGGACAGTTTTCTTAACGCGGCCCTGGGCAGCCACCGGATCTGGCAGTCGCTGGAAAGCCTGGAGCCGAAGTTCGTCCAGTACATCGAGCTCAAACGCGCCCTGAGAAAGTATATTGACGAACACAAGAACGATAAGTGGACGCCTTACCCCAAATCCTGGAAAGACACGGCCGAGTACCTGGCCTACGTGAAAAAAAGGATGATAGAGGGCGGGTACTACGACAGCGCGTCTAACTATTCGGATAGCATGAAGCTGGTCAGGGCCCTGCGCAAGTTCCAGAAGGCGCACAAGCTGACGGAGGACGGGCAGGTTGGTAAAGAGATGGTCCGCGCCCTGAAGCTGCAGCCCGAAGACCTGGTCCGCCAGATCGAGCTGAACCTCGAGCGCTGGCGCACGGAAAGCCCTCCTAAAGAAAAAGCGTATGTATGGCTCAATATACCGGGCTTCAATATGCGCGTGGCCGAAGCCGATACCCTGGTGCTCGATTCGAGGATCATTTGCGGGGATACCAAGCACCCAACTCCTTTGCTCACCAGCAAGATTCAGAACATACTGGTGTACCCGTACTGGAACGTGCCGTACAAGATCGCAACGGAAGAGATCCTGCCCCGCATCAAATGGGATACCGCCTACCTGCGCAAGAACCGTTTCGATGTGCTCAACCACAAGAACGAGGTGCTGGATTATACTAAGATCAACTTCAAGAAATACAACAAGTCCAATTTTCCCTATAAGTTCCGCCAGGCCATAGGTGTTGACAATTCGCTCGGGGTCATGAAATTCAATTTCTACAATAAGTGGGACGTGTACATACACGATACCAATGCGCGCAAGCTCTTTGGCCGCACCGTGCGCGCCATGAGCCACGGCTGCATGCGCCTGGAAAAATATTTCGAGTTCGCCACCTTCCTGATCCGTGACGACAGCCTCCACTACAAGCCCGATTCGCTGCTGGCTTATATCGAGCGGCAGGAGCAGAAAAAGATCAATCTGAAAAAGCCGATCTCGCTCTACGTGAAATATTTTACGGCAGAGGTGGTGGAGGGTAAGCTGGAGCTTTACCCGGATATCTACGCCAAGGATGAGGAGCTGAAGAAGCTGCTGTACAGGGATTGAGGGCCGCTCATAGCCGCATCAGAATTTTTTCACATGGTTCTTATTTCTACTTTTGCTTAAAAGGACCATGAACCATACACCCTATCCCTTATGGTCTCCCTCTCTTCGGTTCGCCCCCCGGCCGGTGATGGATTTTTTGCAGACAACTCTAAACGGTAGAATATGAATAAAAAAGCACTGCTTGTCTTTATTGCCTGTGTCCTGCCGGGTGCAGGCGCAATATCCTTTTCCCAGAACTTCCAATGGGCCAGGTCTTTTGGAAGCTCCGGATCCGTGGAGTACGGCATGTCCGTTGCACTCGATGCTGGCGGGAACGTATTCACCGCAGGCACCTTTGCTGGCGGAGTGGACTTCGACCCGGGCCCGGCTGTATACAACATCAATTCGCAGGGGGTGGAAGACGTGTATATTTCCAAGCTAAGCTCCTCGGGCAATTTTGTGTGGGCGAAAAGTATTGGAGGCAGTAATTTCGATTATGGCTACGCCATAGCCGTTGACGCCTCGGGAAATGTGTACGTTACGGGCACTTTCCAGGGAACGGTTGATTTTAACCCCGGGGCCGGGGTCTTTAGCCTGACCGCTAATATGGACGATATTTTTATTCTTAAGCTCGACAACGCAGGCAATTTCATCTGGGCACGGGCCATGGGTGGAACAAATAACAATTTCAGCTATTCCATTGCCACGGATGATTCGTGTAACGTATACATTACAGGCCGCTTGCAGGGAACAACCGATTACGATCCGGGGCCGGGTGTTTTCAACCTGACCTCAGCGGGTATGTCGGATGTGTTTGTCTGCAGGCTCGACAGCTCAGGGAGTTTTGACTGGGCCCGCGCCATGGGCGGTACCGGCAATGACTACGGTTACTCCCTTTGCGTTGACGCTTCGGGGAACGTGTATTCGACCGGGTATTTCGTAGGAACGGCCGACTTTGATCCGGGAAGCGGCACAGTCAACCTGGTCACACCGGGTAATAATGCGGATATTTTTATTTCCAAACTGGATGCCACCGGCAATTTCGTTTTCGCGAAAAGCATGGGCGGAACAAGCGATGATATCGCGTACGCGATAGCTACGGATGCATCAGGCAGCATTTATTCCACGGGCTATTTCAAAGGAACGGCCGATTTCGACCCCGGCACGGGAACATCCAATCTGACAGCGGCAGCATTCAATGGCGATGTCTTTATCTCTAAGCTGGATAATTCGGGCAACTTCACATGGGCAAAACGGATAGGAGGAATAACCGGCCAGGAGGGGAAATCCATTGCCCTGGATGTTTCCGGGAACGTATATACTACGGGGTATTTCTACAACACGGTCGATTTCGACCCCGGAGCCGGAACGTTCAACCTGGCTGATGCCGGCAACGGGGATATTTTCATTTCCAAACTGGACGCATCGGGTAACTTTGTATGGGCGGTTTCCATGGGAGCTTCGTTCCCGGAAAGAAGCAATGCCCTTGCGGTGGATGCGGCAGGCTATATATATACCACAGGCACCTACTACACCACGGTCGATTTTGATCCGGGGCCGGGAGTTTTCAACCTGACCGCAGTTGGTGGCCAGGATATTTTTGTTCATAAGCTGGGCCAGGTGATCTCTTCTGTTGAAGACCTGAACGGTAGCCTGGAGGTCAAGATATTTCCTAATCCCGGCAACGGAAAATTCCAGGTCTGTTTTGCGGGTGGCAATGCCGAGTTGGATGTCTTTACTCTAAGCGGAGAAAAAGCGGCTCAGATGACGGTAGAAGGTCCTCAAGCGGAAATAGACATGTCAGGATATTCCAAAGGCGTTTATTTCATTCGCTTAAGAAGGCAAGAAGCGGTTTCAGGCGCAATGAAAATCGTGATCTACTGACGAAAGCCCGTAGTTGCGAAACAGGCTATCAATAGAGCAGATTATTGTAAGGATACCTTTTCACGTGCATATCCTTCACCATGTCGTAGAGCTTTTTTCTCAGCTCATCCACATTTTCCCTGTTGGTGGCGGAGATGAAGATGCAGGGAGTATTGAGGCGGCTCATCCATGAGCGCTTAAGGTCTTCAAGCGACAGGTTCTTTTTCGTTACAGGGGAAAGGTCGTATTGGTCCTTTTCTTCGTAAGTGAACGCATCGATCTTGTTAAACACCAATAGAGTGGGCTTATCGTGGGCGCCAATATCGGCCAGGGTCTGGTTCACCACCCTGATATGGTCCTCGAAGTTCTTATTGGAGATATCGGCTACGTGTACCAGGATATCCGCCTCGCGCACCTCGTCCAGCGTGGATTTGAAGGATTCCACCAACTGGTGGGGCAGCTTGCGTATAAATCCCACCGTGTCGGATAAAAGAAAGGGAACATTCTCGATCACCACTTTCCTCACCGTAGTATCAAGGGTGGCGAAGAGTTTGTTTTCGGCAAATACGTTCGATTTGCTCAGCAGGTTCATAATCGTTGACTTTCCCACGTTGGTATAGCCGACCAGCGCCACACGGATGAGTTCGCCCCGGTTCTTGCGCTGGGTGGCCATCTGCTTGTCGATCTTCACCAACTGCTCTTTGAGCAGGGCTATGCGGTCGCGCAATATCCTGCGGTCGCTCTCGATCTGCAATTCGCCCGATCCGCCCCGTGTCCCCGTGCCGCCCCTTTGTCTTTCCAGGTGCGTCCACATGCGGGTAAGGCGCGGCAGCATATACTGGTACAGGGCCAGTTCCACCTGGGTTTTGGCGTAGGCGGTGGTGGCGCGCTGGGCGAATATTTCGAGAATAAGCGAATTGCGGTCAAGGATGCGGATGGGGCGCTCATTGTCCTTGGGGTTGAGCTCCCTTTCTATATTTCGCAGTTGTGAAGGAGAAAGCTCGTCATCGAAAATGAGCAGGTCGATCGCATTGCCGAAGGCGTATTTCCTGATCTCTTCCAGCTTGCCCTTGCCCACAAAGGAGCGCACATCGGGGGTTTCCAGCTTTTGGGTGAAGCGCTTTGCGGTGGCAGCGCCATAGGTCTCGGCCAGGAAGGCCAGCTCATCCAGGTATTCGGCCAACTGCTCCTCGTCCTGCGAGCGGTTGATCAGGCCTATCAGCACCGCGCGCTGCTGCTTTTTCGAACGTTCTGTCATTTACCCTTCAGGCTCTTCACATATTGTGCCACCGCACGGATCTCCTCTTCGCTCAGCAGGGAGCTGAACGGGGCCATAACGCCTTTCCCGTTGGTTACGATGATGCGGATAGAGTCCGCATCCATGGAGGTGGCGCTCAGGTCCGGGGCGTTCATCATGCCTTTTTTGCCGTCATGCCCGTGGCAGGACGTGCAGTTGTTCTCATAAATAGCTTGTCCTGAAATTTCCTTTTCGGGAGCCGGATCGGTTGCGCCTCCCCCGCAGGACGAGCAAGCTAAAACAGTACCGGTGGCAAGAGCGATCAGAAAACGTTTCATACGGGGTCAGATCCAGCTTCGGCCCACGCCTGTCGCCATGAAAGGCCAGGGAATGGAGGCCAGTATGAGCAGGAGGGCGAGAATGAAGAGAATGGTCGTGCGCTTATGCTTGGCCAGGTCGGTAGGCGCCTTTTTGGCCGAAACGCTGCCTATTGTGATCAGCACGATCGCGATGACCATCATGGAAATATGCTCAACGGTCCAGAACCGGAGCAGCTTATCCTTCATGGCGGCACCCATATCCGCCAGCCCGGCCTTCACCCAGGTGCTCTGGAAATACAGGATCAGCCCGATTACCAGTTGGGTATGAACGGTGATGACGGTAAAGAGGCTCACCTTTCTGTCGGCCGGGGTATAGGGCCTTTTGCCCAGCCAGCCCGAAAGGGACCTGAAGATGGCTGTTAGTATGAGCAGGAGGGCTACGTAACGCAGCGCGGAGTGGATAAGGAGCAGTCCGGAGAACATGTTCTGTGGTTTTTATCAATCAAAAGTAGGAAAAAATACCTCCTCTTTACCGTTCATCCGATAGCTGAGGGCAGGTGAATGAAAAAATGATACATTTGGTTCCCTGTAAGAATATGGAATACCTATGGTAATACGAACGAGAAAAACCCCGCTGCTGTCCCTTTTCCTGGCTGCAGCCGGCTTGCATGCCCAGACCACCTTCCCGGTGAACGGCCCGGTCAATACGAACAATAACTATTATGCCTTTACCAATGCCCGGCTGTATGTCGATTACCAGACGGTGATCGACAACGCCACGCTGCTGATCCGTAACGGCATGGTGGTTCAGGCGGGTGCGGCCACTGCGGTAACCCTTCCGAAAGGGACCGTTGTAGCGGATATGAAAGGCAAGTACATTTACCCCTCTTTCATCGATCCCTACACTACTTACGGAATGCCCGCTCCCAAGTCGGGTCCGCCATGGAACCCGTATCCGCAATACGAGTCGGCAACCAAGGGGGCCTATAACTGGAACGAGGCCATCAGGCCCGAGACCGATGCGGTCAAGTTGTTCGTTGCTGACGACAAGGCGGCCGAAGAGCTTCGCAAGCTCGGCTTCGGTTCCGTGCTCAGCTATAGCAAAGACGGTGTGGCCAGGGGTTCGGCCGTATTCGTGGCCTTGGGCAACGATAAGGAGAACAAGATGATCATACAGGATAAGGTGGCGGCCATGTATTCCTTCTCCAAGGGCAGCTCGGGCCAGGAATATCCTTCTTCGCTGATGGGCACTATCGCCCTGCTGCGCCAGACCTATTACGATGCGCAATGGTATAACCTCAACGCAGGCAAAACGGAATATAATATTTCGCTGGAAGCCTGGAACAAGCTGCAAACGCTTCCGCAGGTGTTCGAGGTGCGCGATAAGCTTTCCGCCCTGCGGGCCGATAAGATTGCCGATGAGTTCAAGATGCAGTATATCATAAAAGGCAGCGGGAACGAGTACCAGCGCATCGATGACATGAAGGCCACCAACTGCAAGTTCATACTTCCGCTTAATTTCCCCATGGCGTATGATGTGGAAGACCCCTATGACGCCATGATGGTGAGCATGACCGAAATGATGCACTGGGAAATGGCACCGCTCAACCCCTCCGCTTTCGAGCAGCACTTCATCCCGTTCTCGTTCACCACTTCCGATCTGAAAGAGAAAAAGGATTTCTGGAAGAACCTGCGCAAGGCCATCGCTTACGGCTTAACGGAAAAGCAGGCGCTCAAGTCGCTGACCTTTTCTCCTGCCGAAATGCTCGGCCTTACGGCTAAGGTGGGAGCGCTGAAGGCGGGGATGATCGCCAATTTCATTATCGCCTCGGGCAATATCTTTGATGAAAAGACCATCCTTTACCAGAATTGGGTGCAGGGTAATCCCTACGTGGTCAACAGCTACGATATGATCGACCTGCGCGCCAATTATGAGCTGAAAGCGGGAAATGAGAAGGCGCTGAACCTGAAAGTGGCGGGTGATGTGGATAAGCTGAAAGGCACCATAGAGCTGAACGACACCACGAAGATCAATGTGGCCGTCACCTCCGCGGGCAACCTGGTTACGCTGAGCTATGACCTGAAAGACGGAAACGGAACGGTGCGCCTGAGCGGGGTGGTAAAGGAAGGCCCGCTTTTCCTCAGCGGGAAAGGTCAGTTGGGCAATGGCGACTGGGTGAGCTGGTCGGCTGTTTACAAATCGGCATTCACCTCGCAAAATCAGAAAAAGGACAGCCTCGGTAAGGATCATCCCACCCTGAAGGACGTGCGGTATCCATTTACCGCGTATGGGTATAAGCTCAAAGATTCGGGCTTCGTGGAGAAGTTCATGAACCGCTGGGGAGCGGTGATCATCAAGAACGTTACGGTATGGACGAACGAAAAGGAAGGCATCCTGCTCAACAAGGATGTGTTGATCACGGAAGGCAAGATCGTGAGCATTGGCGAAAACCTGGCGGTGCCCAAGACGGTAAAGGCCAAGGTCATCGATGGCACGGGCAAGCACCTGACGGCCGGCATCATTGACGAGCACTCGCATATCGCCATCAGCGAAGGCGTTAACGAGGGCACGCAGAGCTCGAGCGCGGAGGTGCGTATCGGGGATGTCATCAATTCGGAGGATATCAACATCTACCGCCAGTTGGCGGGAGGCGTCACCGCCTGCCAGTTGCTGCACGGATCGGCCAACCCCATAGGCGGGCAATCCGCGCTGATCAAATTGAAGTGGGGCGCTTCGCCTGAGGAGATGAAGATCAAGAATGTCGATGGCTTCATTAAGTTCGCCCTGGGTGAAAACGTGAAGCAGAGCAACTGGGGCGATTTCAACACCATACGCTATCCGCAGACCCGTATGGGCGTGGAGCAGACCTATTACGATTATTTTACACGCGCGAAAGAGTACATGCAGAAGTGGAGCGCGTACAATGCGCTTGACGCCAAAACAAAGGGGAAAAGCCCGTCTCCCAGGAGAGACCTGGAGCTGGATGCGCTGGCTGAAATAATGCAGTCCAAGCGCTTCATTACCTGCCACAGCTACGTGCAGAGCGAGATCAATATGCTCATGCACGTGGCCGATTCGATGGGCTTCAAGGTAAATACCTTCACGCATATCCTGGAAGGATACAAGGTGGCCGATAAGATGAAAGAGCATGGCGTGAGCGCCTCTTCTTTCTCCGACTGGTGGGCGTACAAAATGGAAGTAAAGGATGCCATTCCCTACAATGCCTCCATACTGCATTTTATGGGCGTGAACGTTTGCATTAATTCAGACGATGCGGAAATGGGCCGCAGGCTCAACCAGGAGGCCGCCAAATCGGTCAAATACGGTGGCATGAGCGAGCAGGAGGCTTTGAAGATGGTGACGCTGAATCCCGCTATTGCCCTGCACCTGGATAAGCGAATGGGAAGCATTAAGGTGGGCAAGGAGGCCGATGTGGTATTGTGGAGCGCCAGCCCCATGTCTATCTATGCCAAGGTGGAAAAGACCATCATTGAAGGCGTCATTTACTATGATTCAGAAACGGACCTGCTGATGCGCGATGAGATCAACAAAGAGCGCACGCGTATCATCCAGTTGATGCTGGCCGAGAAGAGCGGGGGGGCGCCCACGCAAAAGCCCAGGATGAAAAAGCAACAGTTGTACCATTGCGATACCATGGAGGATCACACTTATGATGAAGAACATGAATAACCTGAACGGCATGAAAAAATACATGTACCTGGGCTTCGGCATCCTGCTGTTAAGCGCAAGCGCACCCGCGCAGGTTCCGGCCCCCAAGCAAACAAAATCCATCCTGCTGTCGAACGGCACCGCCCATATCGGCAATGGCACGGTCATCGAGAACTCTTACATAGGGTTCAAAGACGGCAAATTGGTTCTGGTGGCCGATGCCACGAGCTCGAAGATCGACCCTGCGCAGTACGAAATAATCGTTGACGCGAAGGGCAAGCATGTTTACCCGGGCCTTATCGCCCCCAGCGCCACCATCGGCCTGATCGAGATCGGTGCGGTGCGCGCCACCAACGATATGCAGGAAACGGGCAAGTATAATCCCAATATCCGTGCGCTGATCGCTTACAATACCGATTCGAAGATCATTCCCACGGTGCGGACCAATGGCGTGCTGCTGGCCCAGGTTTGCCCGCGTGGGGGCAGAATATCCGGAACATCGAGCATCATGATGATGGACGGATGGAACTGGGAGGACGCGGTGCTGAGGACCGATGACGGAATACACCTGAACTGGCCCAACATGATGAGCCGCACGGGCTGGTGGGCTGAGCCGGGGCCTACCACCCGGAACAAGAATTACGATAATGAAATGGAGGAGATGAAGAAGTTCTTCCTGGATGCGAAAGCTTACAACGAGGTGGAAAAGCCCGAAGAGACCAATGTGCGTTTCAAGGCGATGAAAGGACTGTTCAGCGGAACGCAAACCCTGTACGTACACGCCAATTACGTAAAAGAGCTTTCAGAAGCCGTTTTCTTTGCGCAGAAAATGGGAGTGAAGAAAATGGTGATTGTCGGGGGCAAGGACTCCTGGATGATCACCGATCTGCTGAAGGAGAATAATATCGCGGTGATCGTGAACCGCGTGCACGAGTTGCCCGATCTGCCCGAGCAGGATATCGATCTTCCCTATAAGCTGCCGTACCTGCTGCATAAGGCGGGTGTGAGCTTTTGCCTGAACAACGAAGGCGATATGGAGCAGATCCATACCCGTAACCTGCCTTTCATGGCGGGAACGGCCGCTGCCTACGGGCTGAGCAAGGAAGAGGCGCTGATGAGCATCACGCTGAGCGCGGCCAAGATACTGGGCATCGATAAGGTGTGCGGCTCGCTGGAAGAGGGCAAGGACGCCACCCTGTTCATTTCAACGGGCGATGCGCTGGATATCACCACCAACAACGTGACCCATGCCTATATCCAGGGCCGGGCAATCGATCTCAACAACGAGCAGAAGGAGCTCTACGAGATGTATATGAAGAAGTACGGGAAGTAGCCGTTCAGAACAGCATTTCCGGGCGGGCCGTGACTGGCCAGTTGGTACCCAGCAATGGCCTGATATCCTCCGGCAACAGGTTCCTGATCTGCTCCGTTTGTCCGTAATCCATGTTCTGGCTCAGCACGAAAAATACTGCGCGTATGCCTTCCTCGAGCTCGCTCCGGTGCGGGAAGTCGCGGAGTATGCTGGGCCCGTATAACTGATGCACATAATCCACGAAATCCTCGCGTTTTCGAATGGTCAGCGGTACGGCCGATATATCATACTGATCGATGAACACGCCTTTGAGCGCCATGGGCAGCCCCTGCGCGAACTCGATGGCGTCATCGGGCGGTATGCGGTCGCGGATCGCGTGCAAGACGGCCCTCGTCACCCGGGCTGCCTTGCTGCGGCCGCAGCGCAGTTCTTCCATCACTTCGTTCACAAAGCGGTTGCCGTGCTCGGCATATTTTTCAAAGTTGAGCGGCCTTTTCCTGCCGGGGCCCCTGCGGGGCGGTTGAAACGTGTTCCTGCTGCCGCGTTCGCTACGGTCGCGACCGGATCGAGAGGGGGTATCGAAGTTTTCCCACATGATGTATTTTTTTGATCGTTGCATGCCCTGTTTAAATAATAATGATGCCAGGCCTTAAGGCAAAATAAAATAACTGGTTGTGAGCGCCTTGTGCGAACGAGACCAAAAACAGGCGTGATATTTTTTCCCATTTAGGATGGGATGCGGTTCAGACCTTCCTCATGGACCTGAGCGTTTCCGACCAGCGCCCCAGTTCGTTGAGCATGTTCAGGGCCGATTTAGTGAGCTTATCGTCAGCGCTGAATACCCCGTTCATGTCAATGTGTTTTCCAAAGGAAGGGATGTTCACCGATTCGCTGATGCAAACCATACTGAAGGCGCTGAACACCTGCCTGAGCTGCTGCACCGCCCGCGTGCCGCCCGCCATGCCTCCGTAGCTGACCAGGGCTGCCGGTTTATTGAGCCATTCCTGGAACAGGCAATCGAGCGCGTTCTTCAGCGGAGCCGGGTAGCCGTAATTGTATTCAGGGGTAACAAAAATGAAGGCGTCAGCGGGATCGATCTTGGCGCTCCAGTCTTTGGTGTGCTGGTGGCGGTATTTCTTCAAACGCGGGTGCTCCTCCTCATCGAGCAGCGGAAGGTGGATCTGCGCCAGGTCAATGAGCTCCGTTTCGAAAGCGTGCTGTTGCCCGGCCAATTCGTATATCCACCTGGCCACAGCCGGCCCCTTGCGGGCGGGGCGCGTGCTGCCAATGATAATTTTCAACTGGTGTTTCATAAGTACTACATTATGGTTAGGACAATAAGTATATGGCCCGCTGGGCTCAAAAACCGCACCAACCGCACGCTCCAATTACCAATTTTAAGGTAATTTTTTGGTCGAAATAGCGGCCGGTATTTTTGATTGCCGGGAGTATTTTCTTACTTTCGCTAGCATAAACACACGCCTGCAATGAAGAAATTTTTACTCCTTTTCGCATTCCCCAACCTTTTATTCTGTTCGCTTGCCGGCCAAACTCCCAACCAGTGGAATGCTGTGGGAGGCAATGTGCTGGGTAATGATATCCACGGATTCGGTATCTGGAACAACCAGCTTGCCATGGGCGGAAGCTTTAACAATACGCCATGCAATAAAATAGCCACATTCGACAGCACCAACTGGTTCTGCCCTGCAGGCGGCATAGGTGCCGTAGTACGCGCAGTGATCTCGTACAACGGCAACCTGGTTGCCGTTGGGGATTTCTGGAATAACAACCAGCCCTGCACCAACTGCAACGGGGTGGCCATGTGGAATGGCACTGCCTGGGTTCCGCTCGGCACCGGATTCAATAATGACGTGCTGTGCCTGGCGGTATGGAACGGCAACCTGATAGCGGGAGGGGATTTCACCACGGCCGATGGCAATACCTGTTACCGGGTGGCGCAATGGAACGGCAGTAACTGGAGCGCTATTGGCGGATTGGATACGGCATTCAACAACGATGTGCGCGCGCTGGCCGTATACAACGGCTCGCTTTGGGTGGGTGGCGACTTTACCAATGTGAACGGATGCACACCCTGCGACCGGGTTGTGCGCTGGGGCGGCACGGCCTGGGTAGGCGGAAACAGCGGGGTGGATATACCGGGCGGCCTCGACAGCACGGTAAGGTGTTTTTATGTGGACCCGCAGACCAACCTGCTGTACATGGGAGGGCACTTCATTGAGGTGGGCGGCAATACCAATTGCTCGGGCGTGGCCGTTTATAACGGCAGCGCCTGGTCGGCCCTGGGAACCGGGGTGAACAGTTACGTGCGGGCGATAAATAAGTACAACGGAAATATTATTGTAGGCGGAGATTTCACCATGGCTGGATCTACCGCAGCCAACCGGATCGCCAAATGGAGCCCTTCTTCATCCACCTGGTCGGCAATGGGTACGGGAATGGACCAGTACGTGCGCGCGATCATTCCGTATAAGGGCGAGTTGTACGCTGGCGGATCCTTCACTACTGCCGGCAGCCAGAACTGGACCTATATCGCAAAATGGTATGAAACGCCAGCGGTGCCCCCGGCAGCTTCCTTTACCATGAGCTCCGGCAGCATTTGCCTGGGCCAGTGCGTGAGCTTTACCGATAACAGCAGTAATTCACCAACGCAGTGGAATTGGACCTTTAACGGGGCTACGCCTAACTCTTCTACTGCGCAGAACCCCACCAACATATGCTACAATACTCCGGGAACCTATACGGTAACCCTCGTTGCCACCAATGGCAGCGGCAGCAGCACCACGAGCCAGACAATAACAGTAGGCAATAGTCCACCGCCCACCGTTACTGTCAGTGCCAACCCTTCTTCAACTATCTGCTCAGGCAGCTCCACCACATTAACGGCCAGCGGTGCCACCACCTACGCCTGGTCGCCCGCTACCGGGCTGAGCGCCACCACGGGAGCTACCGTTACGGCCAGCCCCACAGTTACTACCACATATACGGTTACAGGCACTGCCAGCGGATGCAGCGGCACCAATACCATAACGATCACGGTTAACGCAGTACCGCTTGTATCAATAACTCCTCCAAGCGCAACCATCTGCCCAAGCGGCTCAGTGGTCCTTACGGCCAGCGGAGCCAGCACCTATGTATGGAGCCCGTCAACCGGGCTGAGCGCCACAACGGGAGCAAGCGTTACGGCCAGTCCTGTTTCCAGCATTACCTATACCGTAACCGGTACGGCCGGCAACGGCTGCACGGCCAGCGCTTCGAGCACGGTTACGGTGGGCACAACAAGTCCTTTGCCTATCGTGGAAGGCTTCCAGAATCTTCCTTTCCTGCCAGCGGGATGGACCATGGTGGATAATGGAAATGACGGCAATATCTGGCAGCGCAACACCTCGGTGGGCGGCTTCAGCAGCACCGGCTCATGCGCCTGGTATAACAACAATGCCATCAACGCGCCCAATACGCGCGATGAGATGCATACGATGACCCTCGATTTCTCGCCATACACCACGGCACAGATGACATTTGATGTGGCCTACTGCAGGCGCACCAATGCGGCCTTGAGCGATACACTGGTCGTTTATGTTTCCACCAACTGCGGTCAGTCCTGGACCCAGGTTTATAGTAAGGGAGGAACTACGCTGGCCACGGCCCCCAACCAGAATGCTTCGTTTACGCCCACTACTACACAATGGAGAACAGAGACGGTGAACCTGAACGCTTACGTGGGGCAGAGCGCGGTCATATTCAAATTCCAGAACAGGAACCACAATGGGAACAATTTGTATCTCGATAACATCAACATAAGCGGGGTGAACACCAACCCGCCAGTGTCTTCGTTCACCATGAGCTCCAATACCATCTGTCCCGGGGGCTGCATCACCTTTCTCGACAACAGTGCTAACCTGCCCACTACCTGGACCTGGACCTTCCCGGGCGGCACACCCTCATCTTCGCTGAGCCAGAACCCTGGGAATGTTTGCTGGGGAGCAACGGGAACCTATACCGTAACCCTGCAGGCCTGTAATGCCAATGGCTGCAGCACCAGCAGCCAGACCGTGAATGTGAGCATACCGACCGTTAGTGCCGGATCGAACAGTTCCATATGTTCAGGCGGCAATACCACGCTGAATGCCACTGGCGCCAGCTCGTATGTATGGACACCTTCGGGCAGTTTGAGCTGCTTCACCTGCGCCAGCCCGGTGGCCTCTCCAACTGTCACCACCACCTATACGGTGATCGGTACGGATGCCAACGGATGTACCAATTCGGCTACAGTGACCGTTACGGTCAACCCGCTTCCCCCGGCTTTTGCCGGAGTGGATGATACGATCTGTACGGGAGGCAATATCACGCTCAATGCTACAGGCGGTGCAAGCTATGTATGGACCCCTTCGGGCAGCCTGAGCTGCAGTACCTGTGCCAGTCCTGTGGCCACACCTGCTGCCACCACTACCTATACGGTTACCGTTACCGATGCTAATGGCTGCACCGCGGCCGATGCGGTGACCATTACCGTGCTGCTGTGCACAGGAGCGGAGGAATGGACTGCCAGTGGACCGCTCATTTATCCTAATCCTTCCGATGGCCGTTTCCGTATTGCGATCGCAGCGCAGGAACTGCACATAGAGGTTTACAATGTGCTGGGCGAAAAAGTATATAACGGCATGGACGTACGGTCGCTCGACCTGTCAGCGCTCCCGAAAGGCCCTTACGCGATACATATCCATGCAGGCGGGCAGGTGTTCGTCCGTAAGGTGATTATTCAATAGCCACCGTTCTTACCTAACGAAAAAAGGCCAGGCATTCGCCTGGCCTTTCTGATCCCCTAAGGTCAAAAATCACATCTTGGGTTTAACGATGGTAAACACCCTCGAGATGTTGAACCCGAACTTAAAGCCTCCCTGCAGCCAGTCGTCAGTGGTATTGGGCAGGAAGTCGTTCTCGATGATACCCCTGGCATTGGTCAGGTTGAGCGTGAATACGTGTCCTCCCGTTTCGATCTCGAAACCTATGCCCAGCGGATTATAATAAGGGGTAGTCGGGTTATCGGTGCGGTACGGGGAGAAATTATAGAAGTAATCGAAGATGACGGAAAAGCGCTTGGTGAACTTAAAGCGGCCGCCTATGCCCACCGATGCCAGGCCATTCTCGTCAAAAGCCCCGTTGTTTGTGTTCTGGTAGTTCTTTACGAAGTTGCGGTGATTGTAGGAGCCGATCAGCTCCAGTGACAACCTCCAGTTGAACTTGCGGGCGATGATGAGCTGGGTGACATACGACAGGCGATGCGCATCTTTCTTTACAATACCGGTATCCACTCCCAGGTAAAGCTCGGCTTCTTTTACCGGGCTGAAGGCGGCAATGCTGTAAAGCACCATGCTGATGGGCATCTTATTATCCGTAGTCTGGCTGAGAAAACGCCATTTGATGCTCCCGTCCAGGTTCTCCCAGCGCTTGCTGCGGGCGAAACCCACCTGCAAATGATCGGTAATGCCGTAATCGAATGAAATGCGGATATCGTCTGAGTTGTCGAATCCCCACAGGGTATGCGCCCCGCCCCCGCTTCCACCGCCAATGTTGCCGAAGCGATGCGTTACGCGGAAATCCAGCGTGCCGCCCTTCACCGTTTCTATGGAATGGGCGTTAATGATCTTGTTTGCCTTGAAGGTGGCGGTTACTTCCTCGGGTGGCGGTGGAGCTGCCGAATTCATGGAATCCAGCATCTTTTCCAGGTCATCCTGCGCGCGGGCAGGGATAACCAGTGCCAGCAAAGCGGCACAGGCAGCTATTCTCCTTAATGATAACATATCTCTTATTTTTCTTTTTGAACCAGGGTTGCTTTAACGGTAACCTCAACGCTTTCAGCGATCTTCTGGAACATCAGCTCGGGCACGGTGATGTTATGGTCCTTAAGCGCCACATTGAACTTACAGTCGATGGAAACCTCTTTGCCTTTAACGGTCAGTTTCCCCTTAATGGTCCTTTCCTTTTCAACGCCATGGATGGTCAGCTTGCCGGTAACGGTCACATCGTAGGTGCCGTCTTTGGTATAGTCGATCTTTTCGTTGATATTGCCTTTGAATTCGGCATAAGGATACTTGTCGCTTTCCATGTAGTTCTCGTTGAAGTGCTCGCGCATGAGCTCTTTCTCGAACATAAAGCCTTTAATGGTCATTTTGAACAGCACCTGCCCGTTGGCCGCGTTGAGCAGGGGTTTGGTGGTCTTGTCCACAGCGGTGATGTTCTCGAGCGGTGCGCTGGAAAAGAAGCTGATCTCACACGATTTAGACATATAGATCTGCGCTTTCGAGATGCCGAACGCTGCCAGCACAAGGGCCGCTGATAACAGGAGTTTTTTCATAGGTTTCGTTTTTAATGTTCAGTTATTGGGAGCACCGGCATCCAGCCAGCACTTGATCTTATTCATGTCGTCTTTACCTAAACCACCGGGCGGCATATCTTTCTTATCGATCACCCGGTGCTGGAACGAACCGTTGTCCACTTTGGCCTTAACGCCTGCGTAAGTGGTGTAGTCCCCGTTGGCCGAGCCCGAGCCGTGACATCCTGGGTTCATGCAGTTGTTCGCGATAATCGGAACAATGGTCCCCGAATAAGTCACTGTATCGCAATCCACCTTATTGTCTCTGCACGCGGCCAGAGCCAGTACGGCAACGAATGTAACCACCTGTTTGAGCCGCATACAAAATGAACGTTGTTTAAATCAACAATCATGCAAATCAATCGGCTATGACCCTGTCATGCCCGGCTGATAGATACACTTATAATCATGGTGCCCCGGAGCGCTCACCTTACATTCAGGGGCGGGAATCTCGCCTTTTCCAGAAAGGCGCGAACTGAAAAACGCAGCCAGGAAGGGGAGCGCGGTACGCGGCAGTTTTTTCATCATGGGGGTGTTTGTACAAATATATAAAAATACCCGGTTGCAGCGTAAGGGCCTTGCCCTTGCGGATATGGGATGCCGGCTGTCGTATTTTCTCTATTTTTGCCCGAAATAACAAAAATGGCAAAAGCAGATAATTACCAGCACCACGACTATTACCTGGTTGACGAGCTCCTGAGCGATGAGCACAAGCTGGTGCGCGATACCACGCGCGCCTGGGTGAAGAAAGAGGTGTCGCCAATCGTGGAAGAGGCCTGCCAGAAGGCCGAATTCCCCAAGCAGTGGATCAAGGGGCTGGCCGAGGTAGGCGCCTTTGGTCCGTATATACCTGCCGAATATGGCGGCTCGGGGCTGGACCAGATATCGTATGGGCTGATCATGCAGGAGCTGGAAAGAGGCGATTCGGGCCTGCGTTCTACCGCCTCAGTGCAGAGCTCGCTGGTGATGTATCCTATTTATACCTATGGATCGGAAGAGCAAAAAAAGAAATACCTGCCTAAGCTGGCTAAAGGCGAATTGATGGGTTGTTTCGGCCTTACGGAGCCCGATTACGGCTCCAATCCTTCCGGAATGATCTCGAATATCAAGGATAAGGGCGATCATTACCTGCTGAACGGGGCAAAAATGTGGATATCCAATGCTCCCTTTGCGGATATAGCCGTGGTATGGGCCAAGGATGAGGCGGGCGAGATCACCGGCATGGTGCTGGAGCGGGGCATGAAAGGCTTTACCACACCCGAAACACACGGCAAATGGAGCCTGCGCGCCAGCGCTACCGGTGAGCTGGTGTTCGACAATGTAAAGGTGCCCAAAGAGAATATATTCCCGAAGGTGAAAGGGCTGAAGGGGCCGCTGGGCTGCCTGAACTCCGCGCGCTATGGTATTTCCTGGGGTGCGATAGGTGCCGCGCTGGATTGCTATGATTCGGCCCTGCGTTATTCCAAGGAACGCATACAGTTCGATAAGCCCATTGCCGCGTTTCAGCTCACGCAGAAAAAGCTGGCCGAAATGATCACGGAGATCACCAAGGCCCAGGTGCTGACCTGGCGGCTGGGCGTGCTCAAGAACGAGAACAGGGCCACCCCCGCGCAGATATCCATGGCCAAGCGCAATAACGTGCATATGGCACTGACCATTGCCCGCGAGGCGCGGCAGATACACGGGGGCATGGGGATAACGGGCGAATATCCCATCATGCGCCATATGATGAACCTCGAATCGGTCATTACCTATGAGGGCACGCACGATATCCACCTGCTGATCACGGGTATGGATATTACGGGAATATCGGCCTTTAACGGCTAATGCCGCCCGGCTGATAAAGATCATTTTGCCCCTGAGGATTATTTTCTATTTTTGACCGTATGATCCGCGCCATTCCGTACTCGCACGCCATTGACCTGAAGCGCATCACCAAGCGCAACCCGGAGTGATTTTTTCTCCCTTTAATTTCGTAACTTTACTTTACCGTTAATTCACCATACCTGCCGGCAGGCAGGATAAGTAAACATCCGTTATTCGTAAATAGTAGTAATTCGTAAGCTATGCCTATTTATCATAAACTTGGAAAGATCCCGCAAAAGCGCCACGTTCAGTTCAGGAACCCTAAGAAGGGATTTTACTACGAGCAACTGTACGGCACCGAGGGATTTTCGGGAATGTCGTCCCTGCTGTACCATATTCATCGCCCCACCCAGGTCAAGGAGATCCTGCGCTCCTACAGCGTAGCGCCCAAGATCGCGGATGCGAAGAACATCAGGGCCCGCCTGCTGGAGGGTTTTAAGATCAAGCCGGCCGATGATTTCCTGGAAAGCAGGAAGTACCTGCTGGTCAACAACGATGTATTGCTGGGCCTTGCGGCACCGCAAAAATCGCTGAAGTCGTATTTCTATAAAAATGCCGATGCCGATGAGCTGCTGTTCATCCACAAGGGCAGCGGAACGCTGAGAACCTTCCTGGGAAACATCAAGTTCGAGTACGGTGATTACCTTATTATTCCCCGCGGTATCATTTACCAGATCGATTTCGACACCAGGGACAACCGCCTGCTTTTCCTGGAGTCGTATTCTCCGATCTACACGCCCAGGCGTTACCGCAACCATTTCGGCCAGTTGCTGGAGCATTCGCCCTATTGCGAACGCGACTACAAGCTGCCCCGGAACCTGGAAACGCATGATAAGAAAGGCAGTTTTACGATGAAGATCAAGAAGGAGGGCATGATCCACGAGGTGGTGTACGCCACGCATCCCTTTGATGTGGTGGGCTGGGACGGCTATAATTTCCCTTACGGCTTTTCCATACACAATTTCGAGCCCATTACCGGGCGGGTGCATCAGCCGCCCCCCGTGCACCAGACCTTCGAAACGGATAAGTTCGTGGTGTGCTCATTCTGCCCGCGCCTGTACGATTACCACCCGAAAGCCATACCCGCACCGTACAATCACAGCAATATCGACAGCGATGAGGTGCTGTATTATGTTGACGGGGATTTCATGAGCCGCAATAACATCGCGCAGGGGCATATCACGCTCCATCCTAAAGGTATTCCGCACGGGCCCGCGCCCGGTGCCATGGAGCGCAGCATAGGGCAGACCGAAACGAAAGAGCTGGCGGTGATGGTGGATACCTTCCGCCCGCTGATGATCACCGAGGATGCGGTGAAGATCGATGACGGGAAGTATTATCAATCCTGGTTGGAATAATCATTCAAAAACAATTCATCAAAGCAATGACAACAAAGACAGCAATCAACAAGCTCGAGGAGCTGCATAAGAACAGGACGGAGGATTTTCTTCCGCTCAACGGAACGGATTATATCGAGTTTTATGTAGGCAATGCCAAACAAAGCGCCTATTACTACCAGGTGGCATGGGGCTACGAGCTGGTGGCTTATGCGGGGCTGGAGACAGGCGTGAAGGACCGCGCCTCGTACGTGCTGCAGCAGGGCAAGATTCGCCTGGTGCTCACCACCTCATTCGACCCGGAAAGCGAGATCACCAGTCATGTGGCGCGCCACGGAGACGGGGTGAAGGTGCTGGCGCTGTGGGTGGATGATGCCGAAAAGGCCTTTAACGAAACTGTAAAGCGCGGAGCCAGGCCGGCCTCACCGCCCCAGACGCTGAAAGACGAATCGGGCGAGGTGAAAGTGGCCAGCATACATACGTATGGAGATACCTTGCATACGTTCGTAGAGCGAAAAAATTACAAGGGGGCCTTCCTTCCCGGCTATAGGCCCGCAAAATCACTGGTAAAAACAACGCCTGTGGGATTAAAGGTGGTCGATCATTGCGTAGGCAACGTGGAACTGGGACAGATGAACCAGTGGGTGAAATTCTACGAGGATGTGATGGGCTTCAAGCTCCTGATCACCTTTGATGACAAGGATATTTCCACCGAGTACACCGCGCTGATGAGCAAGGTGGTGAGCAACGGCAACGGGTACGTCAAATTCCCGATCAACGAGCCTGCCAAGGGCAAAAAGAAATCGCAGATCGATGAGTACCTCGAGTTCTATAAGGGATCGGGCGTGCAGCATATCGCCCTGCTGACCGATGATATCCTCACCACGGTTGCCGAGCTGAGAAAGAGAGGCGTAGAGTTCCTGTATGTTCCGGAAACCTATTACGATGACCTCTTCGCGCGCGTAGGCAGGATCGATGAGGATATCGAGGAGATCAAAAAGCTCAATATCCTGGTGGACCGCGATGAGGAAGGGTACCTGCTGCAGCTCTTCACCAAACCGGTGGAAGACCGCCCCACCGTGTTCTACGAGATCATACAACGCAAGGGTGCCCGCAGCTTCGGCAAAGGCAACTTCAAGGCCCTGTTCGAGGCGATCGAGCGGGAGCAGGAGCAGCGGGGCACCCTGTAAAGGATGCCGGATCCGGCCCCCAAAGTCCTGTTTTTAACAGGACTTTTCTTTTTGTGCCGGTTTTTTGGTTTACTTTGCGCCAAACTTAAACTCCATGAAGCCTTTTTCATTCCTTTTCTTTTTCTTCCTCCTGGGCACCGCTTTCCTGACCGGATGCGGCCCCATGCCTTCTGACGCGGTAAAATATAATGATTCGCTGATCGCGATACAGGATAAGGTGGGTGAGCGCGATGATGTGTTTCAGAACTCGCACGATAGCACCCCCGAATACATCCAGGCCTGCTACAACGATCTGCTTGGCCAGGTGAACACCTCTCTTACCCAGACCGAAAAAATGGGTCCTTTAGGCGATTACGATGATTTCCGGAAGGCCTGCCTCGAATTTCTGGGGACCTATAAAGGAGTGATCGAAACGGAATACAAGGGCATTATGGATATTGTCATCAAGCCCGACTCGCTGATTACTGTCGAAGAGGACTCTGTGAATATGGAGCTGTACGACCGGGCTATCGATAAAATGGATGCTGCGATCAGCAAAATGGTTTCCGTACAGGAAGAGTTCGCCCGGAAGTTCAATTTCCAGATCCTCAATTCAGAAGCAGAATAATAATCCAGGCATACGCGCAAAGGCCTGGCTCCCGTGTCATGGCCTTTTCTTATTTTTGATACCGTGATACGATCGTTTTTCCCGCTGCTCGTCCTTTTTCTTTTTGCCTGTTCCGGTAATCTTCCCCGGGAGGTGAAAGTTGGAAATAAGTTCACTGTTTCTATTCCCGCCAGCCTGGTGCCGCTGAGCGATACGGCTCTCCGCGCTGACCTGTACTATGTCGATACCCTCCGCAATATGGCCTTCATCGTGGTGGCCGAATCGAAGGATACCATGGGCAAATACGGCCTGAACTATACCGCATCGAAATACTTTGATAAGACCAGCAAGAGCCTGATGGAAAAGCTGCAGGATGCCGCCATGAATATATTTTATCCCGATACGATCAATGGCTGCGCGGCCATGACCGGCAAGATTTATGGCGATGTGCAGGATGATAAGCTCTTTTACCAGCTTACCGTGGTCGAAACCGGGAAGAACTTCTACCAACTCATCTGGGCCATGGAAGAGAGCAGCGCCACCCGGCAGTCGAAAATGATGGAGCGTACGGTGGATTCGTTCAGGGAGCTGGCGCCCTGATCATTTCGAATAGCAGCTCCGGATCACCACTTTCTGCAATTCCCTGAAAATGATAAGGCGGGTTATGGCCGCGGATACATTCGCGCTTTCGCTGAGCGCATCGGCAATCCTTTTTTCACTGACATCGATGCGGTAAAGCAACTGAAGCAGCTTCTCATACTCCGATCCTAACAATCGGGCGATATAAGGTTCTACCTGCGCGTACAGCTCCTGGTAGGCTGTTTCCGCATTTCCGGATAACCGGATGCTTAAGCCATGCAGCCCGAAATCTTTTTTGACCTGCTCGGCTGTTTGCCGTATCAGGTCTTCGCGCAGCAGGTAGGGCGCAAGTTCCTTTTCATCAAGTGCCGGGACCTTCAAACTATTCAGGATTTCTTTTCAAAGTTCAGGCGCAGGCGTTCCACAGGCAGGCCGTTGAGAATATGCTGTTCGAAAATTTCCTGCACGTCAGCGATCTGCACCTTGCCGTAAAAAACGCCTTCGGGATATACGGCCACGGTAGGTCCCTGTTCGCAGATATCAAAGCAGCCGGTGCGCTGGGCGCGCACCTCGGTGTGGATACCATGGTCCTTGATCAGTTTTTTGAAAGCGGCCACCAACTCCATGCCGTGTGTCTCGCCACAGCTTACGCGTTCTCCGGCCTTGCGCTGGTTGGTGCAGATGAAAATATGTTTGCGGTAAAGCATATCAGCGGATAATGACCTTTCCCCGGCCTGATGGGCCCAAACCGTAAAAATAAATCCCTTCGGCCAGGCCGGATATGTCCAGGATGTTCTCTCCCGGGTGGAGGGGCCAGCTTCCCGCTGTTTCGCCCAATGCGTTGAACAGCACCAGCTCGCCCGTTCGGCTGGCGGCCACCGTCAGCTTATCGTGCGCGGGGTTCGGATACAATGCAACAAAATCAGGGTTTTCCTCCTGCGCTGAGCTCAGGCCGATGTAGAAATGATGAAAATAGGTTTGATTCCCGTACACGGCTTCGAACTTCCATTGCCCGCTGGGCTCCGATCCGCCCAGCACGGCCCACCAGTATACATAGGCCGCGTTGAAATTGCCCCAGGTATTGCCCCACCACCAGTTGCCCCAAACCGAATTATCGGGGCGATAGATGGTGATGAGCACCGAATCGTTGAGGGAAAGAAAACGGTAATAGGTCATCAGGAAGATGGTATCCGTATTGGTGAAATAATCGCGCTCGTTCCTGTTGTCCTGCTGCGGGCAGGGGTTGAACACTGGCGGTGCGGAGTTCGTGGCAATGTGATTGATGGCCGCATCGATGTAGGGCCGCTGGGCATTCCACCAGGAGGAAGTAGTGGTGGGATTGCAACTGCCCTGGTAGGGATCGATCAGGTTATTGTTCACATCGTACACTTCGAAGTGCAAGTGGGGGCCGGTAGAATTACCCGAGCTGCCCACCGCACCCAGGTATTCGCCCTGGGCTACGGTTTGCCCAACGGTCTTTGTGGTGAGCGAGCCGCTCTTCATATGCCCGTACCAGGCCACCGATCCATCGCTGTGCTGCACGTATACCGCGTTCCAGTTGTTGTTGTTGAACCCGCAGTTGCGGTCAAAATTGCCGTCTGATTTATAGATGATGGTTCCGGCAGCCGCTGCAATGATCTCCACATCCATGCTGTCCATTTTGTTCCATTCGAAGGGCCAGAGAAAATAATCCGTGCCCTTGTGATTGTATCCGCTGGGCGTATCGTAGGTGCGCGTTCCGCAATTGTAATCCTGCAGTTGGTTGGGGAAGCCGGGGTTATGGTCCACCTGGCCCGAAATGGAATGATAGCCGTATTCGTTCACGCCCGTGCGCAGGCGCAGGGGCCAGTTGAAGAGGACCAGCGCTTCGGGATAGTGAACCGGCAGAATACCTTCTGCCTGAAGAAGCAGGATATTCGCCCTGAGCTGGGCATGTATGCCGGCCCGCTGGTCTTCGTTCAGGCATTCGGTATGCCCGAAATGATGAGGGTTCAGCACCGCGCCCGAATAGGATTGCGCGCCCGTAAAGGAAGGGGTGATGATCAAAAGAATGAGCAGATACTTCGGCATGTCTCCTGGATTGACCGAATAAAATTAGGCAATTTTTTCCGGGGACCTCAGTCGCCTATGATAAATTTCCCGTTTATCGGTTCTTCGCTCACTCCGGTAAGCGTATAAAAGTACATGCCCCGGCTGAGCGAATAGTTATGAATCACTACTTTCTCGGTCATCACGTTGATGTACTGGCGCACCAGCCTGCCGCGCTCATCGTAGATCTTGATGGTGGCGGCTTGTAATCTGGGATTCTCGAACTCGAGCGTGGCGTATTCGCTGAAAGGATTAGGATAGAGGTTGGCCGTACCCGTATAAGGCAGGCAAACCATACCGGCACTGCTGATAGTGAATTTATACAGGGGATAATTGTTATTCACCGGGTTTGAAGAGGTAGCGTAGGCCGCATACGATTTGGCCACGTTTAACGTGATCTTCACTTCTGTTTCCAACAGGGTATGGCCCGGTGTGAGCAAGGGAATGTTCACCCACATGGCATCGGCAAAGACGGCCCGCTTGTCAAGATCGCTGGGAGTAGAGGAGTTGGTGGCGTTCATTTTGCTGCGTATCCATGCGCCATGGTCGTACATGGGACAATCTGCGGGCAGGTTGCCATTGTGCCCGAACACATAGATATAATGCCCACCGCCAAACAGCGCGTTTTCATTCGCGTCATAAACGCTCGAGGTGGGGTTCCAGATCATGTCCCGGCCGTTCTCGCCCACCAGGAAGGAGTTTTCGCCAAAGGCCATGTTCAGGCGCTCGCCCGTTTCCAGGTTAACCGCGTAGCCCGGGAACCACCCCATGCCCGTAGCGTTGATGAAATCGGCCGCTTCGGGGTCCTGCGGATTGGAATAACCTGTTTGCTGCACCGTTTTCCCGTTCTTGTCTACCGAGGAGGCTACACGCAGGTCCATTTTGCGGGCCTGCCAGGTTCCATTAGGGTTATTCCAGTCGCCCAGTACGCGCTCTTCGCAAAGATCGAATACGGGACAGCGCGTCCATTGCGTTTTATCGGGAGTGATCACGATGGTTACGCTGGCCAGTTCCCTGAGCTGAGCCATAGTTTGAAATCTCTCCCAGGCCGGGCCGGCATAATAGCAGGGCGGGGCCGGTGGGATGTAAGTGGTCGCATCTTTTGATCCGCACAAGCGGTAGGGCGACCAGGTTCCGCCTAACAGGCTTTCAAAATGCTCATCCGGATCAATAGTGGCGAAATCATTAAAAGAAGCCAGGCAGGGATTGCCTGTTTGATCCGATACGATCCCCGCGCGTATCCAGTTGCTCATATGATATGTGTCCTTATCGGGCAAGCCGCTGAGCCATTGCTTGCCGGGGTCTTTAAAGCTCATGCTGGCGGTGATCACCCCGTTCTTTATCGCCCCCGGACCGGGCTGAACTACCTGCCGCGCGTACACCCACAATCCCCATTGGGGAATGTACTGTTTGCCGCCAGCGCCAATGCTGGTATCGGAATACACGGTATCCATAGTGCCGATCCGGTACATTTTCCAGTAAGCGGAATTGCTTACGCTGTCGAACTGCACTGCATAATCGCCTTCGATCACATTCCCGGGGTTATCGATCACTACCTGGAAAGGCCCCTTGTTCTCTTTGTAAGTGGGATAATATGAGCGGTGTTCCGGAGAGCGAAGTATCTCTTGCAAGGTTTCGTCAGAGAATTCGAGTGTAAGTCCTCCGTTACCCTGACCCTCTATGCGCGTGATCTTTGGGCCGCAAAGCGGGCCGGGCTGTTCGAGGTAAATGGTATCGCATACGGTTGCGCTGCCGCAGTCGTTGGTCACGGTAAGGCAAACAGGAAAGGTGCCGTGAAAAAGATAGGTATGCTTTGGAAATTTTTCGGTGGCGGTGCTGCCATCGCCAAAGCTCCAGAAGTAAGACCAGGAAGAAGAGGTGCCGCTTACCTGTTCCAGGGAAAAGAGCACGGTAAGGCCGTTTATCGAATACAAAAGCTCCGGCTGGGGAGCGTAGCAGGGCAGGTTAAAGCAATTGTCAAAAGCCTGCTGGGCCAGGTCATCGGCCTGCTGCAGGGCCAGCACCGAATGCGGAAAGCTGCTCGCGGTATCGCGGGCCCATACGTTAGCGATGGTAATGCATTGCACCTGGCCTGGCTGAAAGGTAAAAGGACCGCAGCTCATTAAAAATCTCCTGTCGGCCGGAGTATTGCCTGCGCTTGTTTCATCCCAGTATGGCTGCGGATTGCCTCCCGTTCCCCAGCCGTATGGATCAGAATCGCGGGGAAAGAAAAAATCGCATGGGATCCCTGTGTTATGGCCATTCCCGCCATAGGTCAAAGGAGTGTTGTCTTTCCAGATTCCTTTCATGTAGTTATAAAATTCATAATGCGTGTTGGGGTTTCCGATACTGGAAAAGTCTCCATTATAGTACATGAACTTTGACATTTTGATCCGTTCACCGGGTTCGTCCATCAAACTGTCGCGGTCATTATCAACCCCGTCATTGGCGTCAGCAAGCGGCCCGCCAACAAAGTCCACTCCTACAGCGGGAGGCTTTAACCCGTAACAGCCCGGGTTGTTACCGCCATCATCGCTATCGCCATTGTACGCGTATCCCATTCCTCGTGCCACATCGCAAGCAATGAAATCATCGTCATACAATCCTAAATCCGTATCCACCCACTGTGTCCACCAAAACTGGTTATAGGTATTCGAAGAGCGGTTAATGACCTTGTACTGATAAAAAGTCATATCGTTAATGGCATCTGTGGTTCGGTAGGCAAAGGCCTGGGCGTGGACCTCGAAACCCAGAGCCGTTCCCTGCGTTTCTGTATGGATATTGCCGGCATCGTTGAATACCCACCATAGGGTTTGATCGCCCAGCAGGTCGGCACAGCAGTTCTGGTTGCCTGAATAATTGTAAGCCGGATGATCGCCATCTGCAGGCTTGTAAATCCCATCTCCGTTCATGTCAGTAAAAGGAGCCAGGAAATGGGCCTGGCCCAGGGCGGTATTGCCGTTACCGGGCCAGTTGAGAATGGCATCGGGAATGGAATAATCAGGGTCGTTGTAGCGCAGGCGGAATTCCTCCACCATAGTGCGTGATACCTTGTAGATCTCATCGTACTCATCGCAAACCGAATCGCTGATGGAATAATTCACCGTATCGAGCGGGCCGGGCCAGAAGTCTGTTCCGGTCTGGCGGTAGGTCATGGCTGCCACATGGATCTGTCCACCGGGGTCAAGGCCTCCTATCCAAAGGGCGCCAGAGAAGATCGAGTGCCTGCCCGAGCCTTTGGGAATCTCGTACCTGGCCGAACCAAAATCCCACCACATATCTCCACCGTTGAGTATCATGGTCCGCACGTTGTTTATATCCAGGTAGACCTGAGCGGTGGCCGCCTGGCATCCCGTAATAGGGGTGGGAGGTACGTGCGCTGCCGAAGGGTTATGCTGGGGGATTTTTGCCGAGGCCATCCAGGGTCCGCAAAACAGCATGAAGGAAAAGAGTAGATTTTTCTTCATATCCGTAAATTTAGCGGGGGATGTTAAGGTAAATGTACAAATAAAAACGGCATATAAACAAGCAGGGATTATTGATTTAACTTTGTGCAATGGCGTATGGGCTACACGAGCATTTCATACTGCAGGGTTACGACAGCCTGCAGGCCGTAGCTGCCCGCAAAGAGCATCACAAAAGGGACTCCATACGTTTGCTCAAAAAGGCCGATTCGGCTGTTGCGAAACATGATTTTGAGTGGAAGGACCTGAAGCCGTATGCCGAGCTCAGGCCAGATTCGGTTAAAACAGCGCCCTCGGTCTTCAAGGGCCATCACTTACAGGCCCACCGGCTGGAGCCCCTGCCTTCGGCCGCGCCCGACAATTCCTTTTCAGCCCTGATCCTGCTGCTGCTCGTGCTGCTGCTGGCCGTTGCCCGCCAATCGAATGTAAAGCGCTTTAACGATATCATGCAGGCTTTTTTTGTGCACCGCTCCGGGCAGCAACTGCTGCGCGAGGAATACAGCCTGCTGAACCGTACTTCGGTCGTGCTGCTTATCGTTTTCGTTTTTTCAGCCGCCCTTTTCCTGTATCAGCTCGCTTCGTATTTCGGACTGTATGTATTGCTCGAGTACGGTGCTGCCAGCTACCTGTTGTTCTGCGGCATCGTGGTGCTGATCTATTTCGTCAAGATAGCCGTGCTGCGGGTGCTGGCCTATATCTTCAAAACCGAAGCGATCTTCTCCGAGTACGTGTTCTATATACTGCTTTTTAACCAGGTGCTGGGCCTGGCCCTTGTCCTCATCACCGCATCGGTGGCCTTCGCCCGCCTGATCGATGCGCATTACCTCATGCTTGCGGGTATTTTCCTGGTGGTTAGTATGCTCATTTACAGGATATTGAGGGGGGCTTTTGCTGCGCTTTCCCACCCCAACGTTTCGAGGTTTTATTTGTTTTTATATCTTTGCACCCTTGAATTTTTACCAATGGCAATAATGGTAAAGGCGTTCAACCTGATTTTCGGCAATTAATTAAGTTACGTCTAAACCAAATCCCTCACGTACCTTGAAAGTTAAAAGTATATTGGTCACACAGCCTAAGCCTGAATCCGACAAGTCGCCTTACCTGGAACTGGCCAAAAAGCACAATATCAAGATCGACTTTCGCCCGTTCATACACGTGGAAGGGGTTTCGGCCAAAGAGTTCAGGGCCGACCGCGTAAACATTGCCGAGCATACTGCAGTGATCATGACCAGCCGCAACGCGGTCGATCATTTTTTCAGGATCTGCAACGAGATGCGCATTACCGTGCCCGAGACCATGAAGTACTTCTGCATTTCCGAATCTACGGCCTATTACCTGCAGAAATACGTGGTTTACCGCAAGCGCAAGATCTTTTTCGGCAAACAGACCTTCATGGACCTGATCGATGTGATCAAGAAGCACAAGGAGGAGAAATTTCTGCTGCCCTGTTCGGATATTCACAAAGACGAGATACCCGAAGTACTGGACCAGCAGGGGATCAATTACACCAAGGCCGTTATCTACAAGACCGTTTGCAGCGACCTTTCCGACCTGGCCAAGGTGAATTACGATATACTGGTATTCTTCAGCCCTTCGGGCATTACCTCGCTCTTCAAGAACTTCCCTGATTTCAAACAGAACCGCACCAAGCTGGCCGCTTTCGGTTCGGCTACCGCCAAGGCCATCATCGATGCCGGCCTGAAGCTCGACATCCATGCGCCTACCCCCGAAGCCCCCTCCATGACTATGGCGCTGGAGAAGTATATTATCAAATCGGCCAAAGGGAAATAACCCGCTTGTCCTCCGAATTTTCGGGTCAGTACCGCTCCAGCCCCCGCCCTTCATATTTCTTTGAAAAAAAGCGGAAAAACCGTTAACTTTATGCGAAGGATGCAGACATTCACCAAGGAAGAGCGCCTGTCGGGCAAGAAACAGATCGAGGAATTGATGGAAAAGGGCAACTCTTTCACGGTTTTCCCGTTAAGGGTAGTATGGAAAGAAACGCGAATGAGCGTCTTGTCACCGGCCCGCATCGCCATCAGCGTTCCCAAAAGGAGCTTTAAAAAGGCGGTCGACCGCAACCGGATAAAGAGACAGATCAGGGAGGCGTACCGTAAAAGCAAGGCCGGCCTGTACAGCCACCTGGCAGGAGGGGACAAGAAAATAAATGTCATGCTCGTGTATACGGGTAAGGAGCTGCCTGAGTACAGGCTCATCGAATCAAAAATGGCCGAAGTGTTGCGCCAGTTGAAAAAGAGAGTATGAATAAATTATTGGGATGGATATTCATCGGGCTGATACGCATATACCAGTATTGTATTTCGTCCTGGCTCATGCCTTCCTGCCGCTATACGCCCTCCTGCTCGCATTACGGGGTGGAGGCCATACGCAGGCACGGGCCGTTTAAGGGCGGTTACCTGGCCGCAAGGCGCATCCTCTCATGCAATCCCTGGGGCGGTCACGGGCATGATCCCGTACCATAACGATTAATTTTAACACACCATAACTATGAATACTATCAAGACAGTGATGAGAAAGTTCAAGAAAGCGATCGTGGTAACGATGCTGTTCACCTTTAGCTTTATATCGTACAGCTTTGTCGACAGCTATTTCGAGATATCCAAAAACCTGGATATTATGTCATCGCTTTTGCGCGAGCTGAACGCTTATTATGTGGATGATATTAAGCCGGGCGACCTGATGAAGAAAGGCATTGACGGCATGCTCGAATCCCTTGACCCCTATACCGAGTTCTATGCCGAATCGGAGATAGAGGATTACAAGGTGATGGTCACCGGGCAGTATGGCGGGATAGGTGCCCTGGTGCGGCAGCAGGGCGATTACGTGGTGATCGCTGAGCCGTATGAAGGTTTCCCGGCCCAGAAGGCGGGGTTGATGGCGGGCGATATGCTGCTCGAGATCAACGGCCTTTCCGTGAAAGGCAAGACCACCAACGATGTAAGCAAGCTGCTGAAAGGCCAGGCCAATACCACCGTAAAGGTCATTGTTCAGCGTGAAGGGGAGAAGAGCCCCCTCGAGAAGACGCTGGTGCGCGAGGAGATCAAGATCAGGAACGTTCCTTACTACGGTATGCTTAACGACAGCGTGGGATACATCAAGCTGACCGGCTTTACCGAGAACGCGGCCAAGGAGGTGAAGGATGCCCTGGTAACGCTGAAGGATAAGCACAAGATGAAATCACTCATCCTCGACCTGCGCGGCAACGGGGGAGGCCTGCTGCGCGAATCGGTGGATATTGTGAACCTTTTCGTAGACAAGGGTCAGACCATCGTTACCCAGAAAGGAAAGATCAAAGAGATGAACAAGATCTACGTGGCCGACAAATCACCGGTGGATACCAAGCTGCCCCTGGTGGTGCTGGTCGACCGCGGCTCGGCTTCGGCCTCTGAGATCGTAACGGGCGCCATACAGGACCTCGACAGGGGCGTTGTGATCGGCCAGCGATCGTTCGGCAAGGGCCTGGTGCAGCAAACCGTTCAACTGGTGTACAACACCCAGATGAAAGTGACCATAGCCAAATACTACACGCCCAGCGGGCGCTGCATACAGGCGCTTGATTACTTCCATAAGAACCCGGACGGCTCGGTGGATAAGGTTCCCGATTCGCTGATGGTGGAGTTCAAGACCAAGGGCGGACGCTCGGTCTATGATGGCAGCGGCATTTATCCCGACCTGCTGCTGGAGGCAAAGAAGTACAGCAGCATTACCTCCGCGCTGAACGCCAAAGGCATCCTGTTCGATTATGCCACCCAGTACCGCCTGGCCCATCCCTCGCTGGCATCGCCCCGCGATTTTAAGCTCACCGATGCCGAATACAATGCCTTTGTGCAATACGTGATGGGCAAGGATTTCGACTATACCACCAAGAGCGAAAAAGCCCTGGACGATTTCAGGGATATAGCCGAAAAGGAAAAGTATTTCGATAACCTGAAGGCCGAGTTCGAGGCGCTCAAGAAGAAAACTTCGCATAACAAACAGGAGGACCTGCTGAAGTTCAGGAATGAGATCAGTGAGCTGCTGGAGCAGGAGATCGCCTCGCGGTACTATTACCAGAACGGCAGGCTGGAGACCGGTTTCGATACCGATGCTGAGCTGATCAAAGCCATCAGCGTGCTGCGCGATCAGAGCCTGTATAGCTCCATCATCAAAGGCGAAGGGGAGTATAAGGTCATCGGCAAGCCCAGGAGCACGGGTAAAAAGGAGGATACGAAGAAGGGCGATAACCCGCCATCTTCCACCCAGCCGGAGAACAAGGACAAAAAACCCGGCAAAAAAGGATGAACCCCGAAAAGCCTCCTGTGATAAGGGAGGCTTTTTCAGTTCCCTGCAATAATTATAAAAAGCTTACGTTTGCCCTGTTATGGCTGATAAGCTGCGCCCCTATCATCCGCGTATTTATTTTTTTTGCCTGGTGCTCCTGGCCATTTCACTGCCTTTCTCCAAACCTGTTATGGGCCTTGCTCAATTGCTCATGCTGCTCAACTGGCTGGCAGAGGGCGGCCTGAAATCAAAGCTCGCTTCGTTTCTGAGGAATAAAGCCGCACTGGCGCTGTCGGCCGTATGGTTCCTTCATCTTGCGGGCCTGCTGTACAGCGATGATCTCGGCTACGGGGGATTCGATGTGCGTACCAAAATACCGCTGTTGCTTTTGCCGCTTATCCTATCCACCTCGCCCAGGCTCAGCGCGGCACAGCTCAAAACCCTCCTGCTCTTTTTCGTAGCCGCCATAACGGTCAACTCGCTGATCAGCGTGGCCGCGCTGACCGGCTGGGTCAGGAAGGAAATAACCGAAACGCGCGGGATCTCTCTTTTCGTATCGCATATCCGTTTCGGGCTGATGATCTGCCTTTCCGTTTTTATTCTGGGATACTATCTCTATCATAGCCGCTCTTTCTCCCAGCGGGTGCTGTACGGGATGCTGGCGCTATGGCTGACCGTCTTCCTGTTCATCATGGGATCGGTAACGGGTATAGTTGTTCTGATCGCGGTCGTGTTCGCCCTCCTGTCGTGGCTGATCTTCAGGCGGGGGAAACCGTGGCTGAAGATCGCGTATCCTCTTACGCTTGCGTTATTTGCCTGGCAGGGCATTGCATTCGTAGTGCGCGAGCTGGAAGAAAGCCATGTTGTGAAGCAACAGGTCGATCCCGGCCGCCTGGATTCGCTTACACCCAGGGGCGGGATGTATGCGCACGAATTGCATAACAAGCAACTGGAGAACGGCTATTACGTAGGGCTCTATATCTGCTGGGAGGAGCTGGAGGCGGCCTGGAATCAGAAGCCGGGGGTGCGCATACGGTACGATGCGCTGGACAGGAGAGGGAACGAGATACGTTTTACGCTGGTGCGTTACCTTACTTCCAAAGGCCTGAGAAAAGATGCGGATGGCGTGAATGCGCTGAACGCGGAGGATGTGCGTGCCATTGAAAAAGGCATAGCCAACCATCTCTACAACGATTATTCGGGTATACGAACCCGGATCCACGAGATCGTATGGGAATTCAATGAATACCGCAGCGGCCGCGATCCCAGCGGGCATTCGGTGACCCAGCGTATGGAGTTCTGGGCTACGGCCCTGGCCATTATTAAGCAGGATCCCTTATTCGGGGTGGGTACGGGCGATCCTCCCGGGGCTTTCGCCCAGATGTACAAGACACGAAACTCACCGCTCAAGGAAAAGTTCAGGCTTCGCTCGCATAACCAGTACCTGGCTATTGCCGTAGCCCTCGGCCTGCCCGGCCTGGCCCTCTTTCTTTTTTCGCTGTTCTATCCGGCCTGGAAGGCAAACGCGTGGCGCGACTACCTGTATGCGGTCTTTTTCATCATCATCGTGCTTTCCTTCCTGAACGAGGATACCCTGGAATCGCAGGCGGGCGTTACCTTCTATGCTTTTTTCAATAGCCTCTTCCTGTTTGGCCGGAGCAGGGAACAGCAGAACCCTCTAAATTAGCCCCCGATGGATCCTTCAGTTTCGGTGGTCATACCGAACTTCAACGGAAGAAAGCTGCTGGAAGAGAACCTTCCTTCGGTCGTGGCGGCCCTGCGCCATAGCGGGTGCGCGCACGAGATCATTGTCGCTGACGATGCCTCTGCCGATGATTCGGTCGGGTTTCTGCAAAAGGCTTACCCGGGTGTGCAGGTAGTGGTATCAGACAGCAATGGCGGGTTTGCCAAAAACGTCAACCGGGGCATTTCCCGGGCAAAGATGGACCTGGTATTGATCCTTAATTCGGATGTGAAGCTCCGTGAGGGCTATTTTGAACCGCAGCTCCGCTATTTTCAGAAGCAAGATACCTTTGGCGTGATGGGAGGCATTTACGATGCGGATGGAAAACTGATCGACTCGGCCAAATATCCCGCCTGGAAGGGCCCACGCCTGCGCTCAACGGTCAATTTTACGCTGGAGGATGCGCCCGCGGATACCTGGTGCACCACGCTTTTTCTTTCGGGCGCCAACGCCCTTGTTGACCGCAAAAAACTGATCGCCCTGGGTGGATTTGACGAGATCTATTCCCCTTTCTATATGGAGGATGTGGACCTTTCGGTACGCGCCTGGAGAAAAGGCTGGGCGTGCTATTATGAGCCTCAGGCCCGCTGTACGCATGTACTTTCCAGCACCATCTCGGCCCTTGGCCGCGATCATGTAAAGCGCATAGCGAAAAGGAACAGGCACATTTTCCACTACCTGCATTTGTCGGGGTTCAGGCGCTTTTTATGGAAAACGCAGCAAACCGGGGGCTTGCTGCTGCGGTGGCTGGCGCTTGACGCGGCTTATTACCGCAGCTACATGGATTACCGGAAAGCGGTAAGGAACAGGAAGCCGCTGAAGGAGCGGTTCAGCCTCGCAGAAGTGACGGCCCGCGTGCTGGAGCCGGTAAAAGCTTACGGCAAACGCCTGTTCTAAGCGCGCAGCAGCTCGGCTTTTACCTGCTCGGGATCGATGCTGCGTATACAGGCGCAGTCATGGTTTTTCCTGCACGCGCTGCAGGATTTGTCCAGCACCAGATAGCTCGCCTTGCTGCCCAGCGGCATCCAGCGCCCGGGGTGGATGGGCCGCATAGGCGCATAAATACCTATTGCTTTTTTTCCCAGCGCAGCCGCAATGTGTAAGGGGCCCGTGCTGGCGGAAACCAGGCCGTCAGCAGCGCAGATAAAAGCGATCAGTTCGTCAAGGCTGAGTTTTCCGGTAAGATCGCAAACGTTGTGTTTCTGCTTAAGGGGGCCCAGCGACTCGCCCTCCTCGCGCGTTCCGGTTATGAACAGCTTGAATCGTTCCAGGGGAAGGATATCGGCCAGGCGTGAAAAATTATTCAATCCCCATTCCCTGGCGCTACCCTTTGACCGGGGATGCAGCAGCAGGTTGAAGCGGGATGGATCGATAAGTGAAAGCAGGTGCCCGGGCAGCGGTTTGATTTTCCCGAAACCGTAATAGTTCCAGAGCTCGCCAAGCGGATATTCGGTAGGGATGCCCAGCGGGGAAAGCAGCCTGAGGTTGAGCTGGGCCTCGTGCAGGCCGGAACGCCTGCGGGTGAAGGACGGCCGGCTGTTGCAGGTGGTCCAATGATAAATGCGGTGGCTGGTCCCTATGCGCAGCGGTATGGCGGCCGCCCTGGCTGCAAACGCCACTTTTCTGTTCGGGAAAACATGGATGATCGTATCCGCGCCCACGGAAGAAAGCGCTCTTTTTTGTTCCGCTGGAGGCTGTTCGGAGATCTCGTCCCAGTCCAGGAACTGGTCAGCGTGCGTGCAGCATTCAATTACAGGACGGGTATATTTGCGCCCGAGGAAGAGGATGTGGCAGGAAGGGAAATGCTGTTTCAGGACCCCAGCGAGCGGCAAGGTGAGCATTACATCGCCAATGCTGTCAGTACGGCTGACGATTATTTTTTCAGGAGCTTTTGGCATTCGCCCGGAGCGTTCTTAATTTTTTGTATTTGAGAAAAGCGCCATAGGCGGATATCCTGCTGATCGTAAAGCCCGCTTTCCCGTCAAGAAAGCCCAGCTTGATGAAATAATCGCGCACGAATTTAATGACGGGGCTCGAATAGGTCCTGAGCCATCCCGCCCTGGCGTCTTTGCGGAAAAGCTCGCGGGCCGAAATGTCGGTGAAATAATCGATCTGCCGGTAGTGATCGTCCAGCGTATAATAGCTGTAATGAAGCAGGTCGCCCCTGAGAAATCCGGTGTTCCTGTCACCTTCCAGCATCTCGTACCGGTCGTGGGGGTTGACCCCGGTCCATTTGCCTTTACGCGAATCCCATAGGCGCAGCTTGGCATCGGGATACCAGCCGCAATGCTTTATCCATTTGCCGCAGTAATTGGTCAGGCGGTTCATGTAATAGCCATCCCTGGTCCATGTGTTCTTCACCTCCAGGATGGAGCGCTTCAGCTCCTCAGAAAGCGCCTCATCCGCATCGAGCGAAAGCACGTGAGGGAAGCGGGCGTAAGTAACGGCCCTGTTCTTTTGCTCGATATGCCCATCGAAGGCATGCTGGAAGAACTTTGCGCCTTTTTCTTTACATATAGCTTCGGTCCTGTCGGTGGAAAAGGAGTCGAGCACCACGATCTCATCGGCAATGTCCTTCACCGAGTCGAGGCAGCGGCCGATGTTGCGCTCTTCGTTGTACGTGATGATAACGACCGAAAGGGAAGGCATACAGGCAAATTTAAGATTATTCGACCACCGCAGCACCGCTGGTAAAATTCTATCTTTGCTCTGATGGGTGAACTAGCTATCCTGCTGGAGCGATTCTATTCGGGCGATGTCAAGGCCCTGGCGCGCTGCATCACTATCGTGGAGAACGAGATTGAAGGAAGCGAAGAGATACTCACTTCGCTGCGCTTCGCGAAAGATAACCGCATTATCGGCATAACCGGCCCGCCCGGTGCGGGCAAAAGCACGCTCATCAACGCGGTGATCAGGAGGCTTACCGGAGAGGGCAGGACCGTTGGCATCGTGGCCATTGACCCTACCTCGCCCTTCAACTACGGCTCCCTGCTGGGCGACCGGCTGAGAATGGCCGAGCACTTTACCAATGAAAAAGTGTTCATCCGCTCGCTGGCCACGCGCGGTTCGCTGGGCGGATTGTCAGCGAAAACCATCGAGATCACGGATGTCATGCGCGCCTTTGGGTTCGACCTGGTGATCGTTGAAACGGTAGGGGTAGGCCAGAGCGAGGTGGAAATCGCGGGTCTGGCCGACTGTACCATCGTGGTTTTGGTGCCCGAGGCGGGGGATGAGGTGCAAACCCTGAAAGCGGGAATTATGGAGATTGCCGATGTATTCGTGGTCAATAAGGCCGATCGGGAAGGAGCCGATATGTTCGTATCCAACCTGGTCGACCTGGTCCGTTCAAAAACCGCTGAAACCCCCGTCATCAGGTCGGTTGCGACCAGGGGGGAGGGTATAGACGAATTGATTTCCGCCATCGGGAAATGCTCTGCGGACCATGAAAAAAAGGAGTTTCTTCTGACCGAAAAGGCCTATACCCTGATACGTAATTTCCGAATGAAAAACGTGGAAAAAGGGGAGTTACAAAAACTTATTCACAATGAGCTACAGAGGGGAAATTTTAATATATATTTGCTCGTCAAAAAATTTTACCATAATTATTAACCAAAAAACCAAAACAAATGGCAAAGAAAAAATCAGCACGCAAGCCTAACGCAGCATTCATGAAACCTCTCACCCCCAGCGCTACACTGGCTGAAGTTGTAGGCGGGAAAGCACTTCCTCGTACGGAGATTGTTAAAAAAATGTGGGCTTACATCAAGAAGAACGGCTTACAGGACAAGAAGAACAAGCGTATGATCAATGCTGATGCCAAACTGAAACCCATCTTCGGTGGCAAATCGCAGGTTTCCATGTTCGACATGGCAAAGATGATCAGCAAGCACGTAAAGTAATACTGTCTGCTTTAAAACAAAAACGGTCCGCCACAGGCGGACCGTTTTTGTTTTCTCTACCTTCTGTCACCAACCCAGCACCCAGGCGAAAATAAGGGGCGCCACGATCGAAGCATCGCTCTCCACAATGAATTTAGGCGTATGGATGTCCAGCTTGCCCCAGGTGATTTTCTCATTGGGCACAGCGCCCGAATACGAGCCGTAGCTGGTCGTTGAATCGGATATCTGGCAGAAATAGGACCAGAAGGGCACATCGTGCATTTCCATATCCTGGTACAGCATGGGCACTACGCAGATGGGGAAATCACCGGCAATGCCTCCGCCTATCTGGAAAAATCCTACTCCTTTGCCCCCGCAGTTCTGCTTGTACCAGTCGGCCAGCCAGGCCATGTATTCGATACCCGATTTCATCGTGCCGGCCTTGATATCCTTTTTGATCACATAAGAAGCGAATATATTTCCCATGGTGGAATCTTCCCACCCGGGCACCACGATGGGCAGGTTCTTCTCCGCAGCGGCCAGCATCCATGAGTTCTTCGGATCGATCTCGTAGTACTGCTCCAGGTCGCCCGAGAGCAATATCTTGTACATGTATTCGTGCGGGAAATAACGCTCTCCTTTCGCATCGGCATCCTTCCACACCTTGTAAATGTGCTTCTGCAGCCTGCGGAAGGCCTCCTCCTCGGGAATGCAGGTATCGGTCACCCGGTTATAATGATTTTCCAGCAGGTTCCATTCTTCCTGCGGTGAGAGATCGCGGTAGTTGGGCACGCGCTTATAATGGTTGTGCGCCACCAGGTTCATGATATCCTCTTCCAGGTTGGCGCCCGTACAGGAGATGATCTGCACCTTATCCTGGCGTATCATTTCAGCCAGCGATATGCCCAGCTCGGCCGTGCTCATGGCCCCTGCCAGGGTGATCATCATCTTGCCCCCTTCATTCATATGCGCTTCATACGCTTTCGAAGCGTCCATCATGGCGGCTGCATTGAAATGCAGGTAATGCTTCTCCATGAATTGTGATATCGGTCCTCTTTTCATTGTAAAAAATTTGGTCGGGCAAAAGTATGAAACTTTCAACTATTCATCCCGCCAGCCGGCCGGAATTTATCCGGGGCGAATATCCTACCTTTGCGGGATGAGATCCCTGCAGGCGCTGATCTTCTTGCTCTCTTGCTGCCCGTTCCTGCTCGCCCAGGCTCCGCGCAAGATCATCTGTTATTTCACGCAGCCGGTGGATACCAGTGTTTCAACGGGCGTCAATGCGGTCTACCTGAACAATACGGCCGATGATACCCTGGTGCAGTATATCAACCGGGCCCAGTACAGTATCGATATCTGCATCTATAATACCACCAGCTCGGGCAGCGTGGCCAATATTGCCGGGGCGCTGAACAATGCCTACGCAAGCGGAAAACGCGTCCGGGTGATCTACGAAGGCAGCACGGGCAATACCATGATACCGAACCTGAACGCAAACATCAACAGGCTGGCCAGCCCGCAGGGCACCCCCTACAATATCATGCACAATAAATTCGTGGTATTCGATGCCGATGCCCCTGATCCCGGCCTGCCCATCGTATGGACCGGCTCCATGAACTGGACCACCACGCAGATCAACGGCACGGATGCGAACAACATCGTGATCATACAAGACCAGTTGCTGGCGCAGGCTTACCAGAAAGAATTCGAGGAGATGTGGGGCGATACCGGGCTGGTGCCCAATGCAGGGCTGGCGCGTTTCGGGCCGATGAAGACCAACAATACGCAGCATGTTTTCATCATCGAAGGAAAGATCGTGGAATGCTATTTCAGCCCCAGCGACAGCGTCAACCAGCGCATCCTTACCGCCATCGGCTCGGCAGATACCGATCTTGAATTTGCCAGCATGGTCATAACCCGCAATGATATCTCATCAGCCATTGTGAACAATGTGAGTAACGGGGTGCTGCCCACGTACGGCCTGGTGGATGATTCCGTTACGACCACTGAATGGGGCGCCCTCGTAGCGGGCATGCTTCCCAATACGATGAAGAGCGCCAGCGGCCAGCCCGGCATCATGCATCATAAGTTCCTGATCGCGGACCAGAGCAATGTTGTATCCGATCCGCTGGTGCTGACCGGGTCGCATAACTGGAGTACGAGCGCCAATAATCAGAACGATGAGAATACGCTGATCATACACGATGATACGATAGCCAACCTGTATTTCCAGCACTTTGCCTGGCTCTATGCCCAGATGGGCGGGGTCATGAGCGCAGGGACCCCGGCTGAAAATACCGGAGCGAACGTGTACCCGAATCCTTTCGCTGACAGATTGGTCGTTCAGGCAGATGGCGCAGGGGAACTGACGCTGTATAATTCCGTGGGAGCAAAAGCAGGATGCTGGGACCTGAAACCGGGCGGGAATGAGATCCGCACGGATCTTCTGCCAGGCGGAATATATTTCTTCCTGATCGAATCCGGTGCCGGCATCCGCACCGGCAGGCTGATCAGGCAATAAAGTCCATTACTTCCCTGAAGAACTCTTCGGGCTTGTCCGCATGCAGCCAGTGACCCGCACCGGCAATGGTTTTCAGCTTTGCGTCAGGGAATAACCGTTTGATCAGCGGCTCGTCAGCATCCAGGATATACTCTGAACGCCCGCCTCTCAAAAAAAGAGCGGGAGCAGCGCAGCTTTTGTTTTCCGTATCAAAAGTGTCGCCAACAGTATGCCTGTGTTTGCTCAGCACCCCGAGGTTAAAGCGCCAGGCCAGCCGGCCTTCTTCTTTCCAGTACAGGTTCTTCAGCAGGAACTGCCGGGTGGCCTGGTCCGTAATAAAGCGGGCCAGGTGATCTTCCACTTCTTTCCGGCTTTTGAGCCGATCGAGATCGGCCGATAACAGGGCTTCGATCACCGTATCGCTGGACGCAGGGTATTTTTTAGGCGCTATATCCGCTACAATGAGGCCGGCCACTCTTTCGCAATGATGAAGCGCGAAATGCATGGCCGATTTGCCGCCCATGGAATGGCCCAGCAGAATAGCCTTTGCCAGGCCCTGGTCATCCATCAGCCGGAGCAGGTCACCGGTCATGGCCTCATAGCTCCATTCCTCGCTGTGGGGCGAAAGGCCGTGGTTGCGCTGGTCAACCAGGTACACCTGCAGGCTGGCGGCAGCGAAACGTTTTCCCAGCGAGTTCCAGTTATCGCTTTGCCCGAACAATCCGTGCAGAACGATCAGCGGCCGGCCCTCACCCGGCCTGTCCGGAGGGCTGGCGTATTTCCTGAAGAAGAGCTTCATGATCTATCTCAATTGGCGGAGGTAAAGTTGTATGGTATTCTCCAGGCCAAAATAGAGGGCATCGGAGATGAGCGCGTGCCCGATGGATACCTCCAGCAGCCCCGGCACATGCTCGCGGAAGAAACGCAGGTTCTCAAGGTTGAGATCGTGGCCCGCGTTAAGGCCAAGCCCCGATTCATTGGCCAGCCTGGCCGCTTCAGCAAAAGGTTTTATTGCCCGCTCCCTACCGGAGCCGTATTGCCTGGCGTACGACTCGGTATACAGCTCAATGCGGTCGGTACCGGTCTCCTTCGCGCCTTCGATCATTTTCTTGTCGGGATCGAGAAAGATAGAGGTGCGTATGCCGGCAGCCCTGAACAACGCGATGGTATCTTTCAGAAAATCCCTGTGAGCGATCGTATCCCATCCGTGATCGGAGGTGAGCTGGCCCGTGGCATCGGGCACCAGCGTAACCTGGGCGGGCTTTACTTCGAGCACCAGGTCGATGAATTTTTTCTCGCGCGGGTTGCCTTCAATGTTAAGCTCCGTGATCATGACCGGCCCGATCGCGCGTACATCCGCATAGCGGATATGGCGCTCGTCCGGGCGCGGATGCACTGTGATGCCCTGCGCGCCAAAACGCTGGCAGTCCACGGCCGCTTTCAGCACATCGGGAATATGGCCACCGCGCGAATTGCGCAGGGTAGCGATCTTATTGATATTGACCGAGAGCTTGGTCATTCCGCGGCATAAATTTGTGCAAACTTATGGAAAGAAGGGATAAAAAAACGTAACTTTGTTTTATGTTATCGGTCGATCTCATCACTGACGAAATTCCTCCCCTTAAAGTTACTGACACGGTGGCCAAGGCCCTTTCGTGGATGGAGGAGTTCAGGGTTTCGCATCTGCCGGTGGTTGAAAAACGCGAGTTCCTGGGCCTGGTGACCGACACCGAGCTCCTGGACCTGAACAAGCCGAAAGAGATGCTGGGCAAGCTCAAGATACCGCTGATCAAGGCTTCGGTCAACCAGCACCAGCACGCCTTCGAGGCGCTCAAGCTGATATCCGGCCTGAACCTGAGCCTGCTGGCCGTGCTGGACGAGCACGGCAAGTTCGCGGGCTCCATCACCTCAGCAAACCTGATGCAGAAGATCGCGGCCATGCCTTTCGTTCACGAGCCGGGCGGCATCATCATACTCGAGCTGAATACGAACGATTACCAGTTGTCGCAGATCGCCCAGATCGTTGAGGGCAATGACGCCAAGATACTGAGCAGCTACATTACCTCCAATATCGATTCGACCAAGATCGAGCTCACGATCAAGATCAACAAAGAGGACCTCTCGGGAATACTTCAGACCTTTTACCGCTACAATTATAACGTAAAGGCCAGTTTCCACCTGGGCGAGTACACCCGCGACCTGAAGAACAGGTTTGATGAGTTCATACATTACCTCAATGTCTGACCGCGCTGTGCATGCCTTTGAATCTCATCCTGGCTTTTTTCCTGTTTCCCCAGGGCCCATCGCTTAGCGATACCATTCCTTCTCTTGCGGATACCGTGCAGGGCGCGCAGTCCGATTCGGTTATCATTAACCAGGTGCTGGTGCTCGGCAACAAGGTGACCAGGCGCCATATCATCATGCGCGAGCTCAGCTTCAGGGAAAATGACACGGTTGCGTACGCTGATCTGCCCCTCCTTTTCAAAGCATCGCAGCAAAACCTGCTGAACACTTCGCTGTTCAATTTCGTTACCATCGATACGTTCGATACCCGCAACAATACGGTGAACGTCATGATCAGCGTGAAAGAGCGATGGTACACCTGGCCCGTTCCCATCTTCGAGTTGGCCGACCGCAATTTCAACACATGGTGGAAGACCAGGGACTTCGAGCGCGTGAACTACGGTTTTTTTCTGAACCGCGATAATTTCCGCGGGCGGAAAGAGCGCGTTGCGCTGATCGCGCGTTTCGGCTATTCCGAACTGTACGGCTTTTCGTACACCATACCCTATGTGAACCGGAAACAGACCGCGGGCATAGGATTTTCGTTCACCTACTCGCGCAACCACGAGATCAGCTATGGCAGCAGCGGCAACAGGCAGTTGTTCTTCAAGGATGAGGAGAACTATGTGCGTGAAGAGCTTTCGGCCAAGGCCAGTTTTTCAAAACGAAAGGGCATTTATAATTCATACACGGTAGAGGCCCGCTATTTTAAGGGATGGGTGGAAGATACGGTGCTGAAGCTGACCAGCGATTATTTTACCGGCAACAGGAATACCATGGAGTATTTTTCGGCCGAGTTCTATTACAAAAGCGATCACCGCGACTCGAAGGCCTATCCGCTGGAAGGCTATTTTTTTGATGCCAGCGTGACCAAGGTAGGGCTGGGAATACTGCCGGAGGAGCGTACGGACCTGGTTTATGCCGCTGCCCTGTTCAGGCAATACTGGCACCTGGGCGGGCGCTGGTACTGGGCTTCGGCCCTGCGCGGCAAGATATCGTCCCAAACGCGGCAGCCCTATTATACGCAGCGCGGGCTGGGATACGGCCGCGATTACATTCGCGCGTACGAGTATTATGTGATAGACGGCCAGCATTACTCCCTGCTTAAGAACAACCTCAAGTTCGTGATCGTACGCCCCAAGGTGCGGTCGGTAAGCGCAGTCCCCCTGGAGAAGTTCAATACCTTCCATTACGCGCTCTACGCCAACCTGTTCTTCGATTGCGGGTATGTGTGGGATAAGCTGTATTACGCGGTCAATCCCTTGTCGAACGAGGTGCTGTACGGGTTCGGGGCGGGTATCGATTTCGTGACGTATTATGATACGGTCATCCGGCTGGAGTACGGCTTTACTAAAAGCCTGGAGAGCGGCCTCTTCCTGCATTTTGCCACTCCCATTTAATTTCAGAAATTTAGATCATGAAAGTGGCGATTTACGGGCGTGCGCTCGAAGCGAACAGGTCGCAGTACGTGCAGCAGCTCTTTGAGAAGATGAGTTTATCCGGCATGGAACCGGTCATCTTCGAGCCGCTTTACAACTACCTGAAGGATACGGTTCGTGTTTCCAGGCCTTTTTCCCTGTTCAATACCTACGAGGAACTGTTCGGCAAAGTGCATTTCCTTTTCAGCATAGGAGGTGACGGCACCTTGCTCGAGACGCTGACCTTTGTACGCGATTCGGATATCCCGGTCATGGGTATCAATACGGGTAGGCTGGGCTTTCTCTCCAGCATTTCCAAGGAGGAGATCGACTTCGCGATCGATGCGGTGGTCAGGAACAAGTATATGATCGATAAGCGAAGCCTGCTTTGCCTGGAAACTCCCGGAATGCAGCTCTTCGGCAAAGTGAACTACGCGCTCAATGACATCACGATACACAAGAGCGATTCCTCATCCATGATCTCCGTTCATGCCTGGCTTGACGGGCAGTTCCTGAACAACTACTATGCCGATGGATTGATCATATCCACTCCCACCGGCTCTACGGCCTATTCGCTGAGCTGCGGGGGCCCTATTGTCATGCCATCGAGCGAAAATTTCATTATCACCCCGGTGGCTCCGCACAACCTGAATGTGCGCCCCATCATCATTTCAGACCAGAGCGTGCTGAAGCTGAATGTCGACAGCCGCGGTGCCAAGTCCATGATCACGCTCGATTCACGATCGGAGATCATCGATGCGGATATCGAGATCACCATCCGTAAAGAGAATTTCGGGATCAATATCGTGAAGCTGGAGAACCACGATTTTCTGACCACGCTGCGGGATAAGCTGAACTGGGGCGTGGACCGCAGGCATTAGGCTTCCTGGGCCACCACCTCCTTTACCTCGGGGATCAGCCGCTTCATCAGGGCCTCGATGCCGGCTTTAAGCGTTACCGTAGAAGAAGGGCATCCGCTGCAGGAGCCTTTGAGGATCACCGTAACCACGCCTTGGGAAAAAGACTTAAAAACGATCAGCCCGCCATCGTTCTCCACTGCCGGGCGTATGTATTGCTCCAGCACCTCCACGATCTTATGCTCCGTTTCGGTTTGCGGCACGGTATGCTCAGTGTAAACATCGGTCGTGTTCTTAAAGCTGGAATCGGTATGCACCGTTTTTTTGGGAAGCTCGGTCACGATGGGTTTGTCGGCATTGATATAGCTTTTGAGGAATTCCCTCAATTCGAGGGTCACATCGTCCCAGCTCACCGCATCGCTTTTAGTGATCGAAATGTAGTTATAGGAAATAAACACATTTTTGACAAATGGGAAATCGAACAGCGCTGCCGCAAGGGGAGATGTGCCGGTTTCCGCCCTGCTTTTGTATTCTGCCGTGCCGCTGCCGCGTATAAGCAGCCGGTCGGCAACGAACTTCATCGCAGCAGGGTTCGGGGTGCTTTCAGCGTAAATGACCACGGGATGTCGTACTATAGTTTCCATGATACAAAGATACGAATACTGGGCGGAGGGATACCTTCAGCCCGTGAAAACCGTAATTTGTATCTTCGTTTCCTCTTTATTACGAATGCTTCGCAAAACAGATTTTCTTATTATCGGGTCGGGTATAGCCGGATTGAGCTATGCGCTCAAAGTGGCGCCTTACGGCAAAGTGCTGATGATCACCAAGGCCAGCGAGGATGAGAGCAATACCAAATATGCCCAGGGCGGCATTGCCGCGGTGATGCATGAGCCCGACTCGTACGAAAAGCACATACGCGATACACTGGTCTGCGGTGACGGGCTGTGTAACGAGCGCATTGTGCGTATGGTGGTTCAGGAATCCACCGAGCGCATAAAAGAGCTGATCGCCTGGGGCGCGCGTTTCGACAAAAAGGAAAGCGGTGAGTTCGACCTGGGCAAGGAAGGCGGGCATTCGGAGAACCGCATTCTTCATCACAAGGACAATACCGGCTTCGAGATCGAGCGGGCTCTGCTCGCCCAGGCGCATGCGCATTCCCATATCGAAATACTGGACCATTATTTCGCCCTGGAGATATTGACGCAGCATCACCTGGGTGAGTACATCAACAGCAAGTCGGAGAACATCCAGTGCTACGGAGCCTACGCCCTCAACCAGGAAAGCGGGAAAGTAGAGCGCATCCTGGCCAAGACCACCCTGATGGCCACCGGTGGGGCGGGTCACGTGTACGAGACCACCACCAACCCCCTGATCGCCACCGGTGACGGCTTTGCCATGGTGTACCGGGCCAAGGGCAAGCTGGAGAACATGGAGTTCATCCAGTTCCACCCGACCGCGTTATATAATCCGGGCGAGCGGCCCTCTTTCCTGATCACCGAGGCGATGAGGGGTTTTGGCGGGATACTGAAGACCAGCGATGAGAAAGAGTTCATGCATCGCTATGACGACCGGGGCTCGCTGGCACCGCGTGATATCGTGGCGCGCGCCATCGATAATGAAATGAAAACGCGGGGCGATGATTTCGTGCTGCTGGATTGCCGCCACCTCGACAGCAAGGAGCTGATCGCTCATTTTCCCAATATTCATAAAAAATGCCTGAGCATAGGCATTGATATTACGAAAGACTGTATTCCCGTACTGCCGGCAGCCCACTATATGTGCGGAGGCATAAAGGTAGATGAGCACGGCCGCAGCAGCATCAGGAACCTGTATGCTGTTGGAGAATGCTCCTGTACCGGGCTGCATGGCGCCAACCGCTTGGCCTCCAATTCTCTGCTGGAGGCGGTGGTTTTCGCTCACCGTGCCGCAGCGCATGCGGCCGGCCAGGTGGGCGGCATTACCTGGTGCGAAACAATCCCGGAATGGAACGCGGAAGGCACGGATAACCCCGAGGAGATGGTGCTGATCACCGAAAGCCTGCGCGAGGTGCATGCCATCATGAGCCACTACGTAGGCATTGTTCGCTCTGACCTGCGCCTGAAGCGGGCCTTCGACCGCCTGCTGATACTGCATAACGAGACCGAGGACCTTTACCAGCGCACCACCGTATCGCCCGTGCTCTGCGAGCTGCGTAACATCATCAAGGTAGCCTATATCATTATTAAATACGCCATACAAAGGAAGGAAAGCGTGGGGCTGCACTATACGATCGATCATCCCAGGCGGGTAACGAATTAACATTTTTTGGGAACCGGGACCGATGCATTCAGAAATTTTTTTATTATCTTTGTTACACCCTGAATGAAAAAAGCAGCTACTTATCTGTTCATTTTCCTCGTTGGTTCGGCCATATTGCTGGGCAGCGTGGGCCTGAGCATAGGTAAAATGGTATGTCCCAAGAGCGGCAAAGCCATTATTGCCCTGGGCCAGCCTGAAGATTGCTGCGATACCAAGCCCGAACCCAAAAAAGAAAAGGACTGCTGCAAGCGCGAAAACAAGCCTGCGCATGCTGAAAAGGATTGCTGTGATATTTCCTCCGTGGAGATCAAGCTGGACCGGTACACCAGCGCCAAAAAGGCCGAGCCGCCCGTTGTGAGCGAGGCCGAGCTACCACCGAGCATCAGCGCTGAAAAGCAGGTAAGCCTGTTCCCCGCGCTTCTTTACGCGTACGACACATCGGAAGCCCCGCCCCGCCCATCGGGCAGGTCGCTGCTCACCATCATTTCCCGCTATACCATCTGATCCGGTTCTTTTCTCCCTATAGTGTGAAAAGAACTCAATCGTTACGTCTGTTTAACAGGATCAGAACATGTATTTTAAACCGATATACTCCTTAATCCTCGTTTCGCTTTTGTGCGGAACGTACCCCGCCCAGCAATTGACGGGTTATGTCATGGAGATGGACCAGGGCAAGGAAATGCCTTTGCCTATGGCCACTGTGGGATGGCAGGGCACCGGCCTGAGTGCCTTTACAAATGAAAAAGGCTTTTTTACCATAAGTTACCCGGATTCGTTCCCGGCCAACCTGGTGGTAAGCTACGTAGGCTTCAGGCCCGATACCATTGTTTTTAAGAAGAAGGTAGACCAGCCGCTGAAAATAGTGCTGAAAGGGGTGAGTGAGATCAGCACGATAGAGGTGGTTACGAAAAAGGATGCCGATTCGTACCTCATCACGGTTCCCATCAACACCCAGATGGTCACCCAGGGCGAGCTACGCAAGGCGGCCTGCTGCAACCTGTCGGAGAGCTTCGAGACCAATGCCTCGGTGGATGTAAGCTATACGGATGCTGTTTCGGGCGCCAAGCAGATACAACTGCTGGGGCTGGATGGGGTGTACACCCAGATCCTGTCGGAGAACGTGCCCCTCATCCGCGGCCTGTCTTCCTCGTACGGCATCAGCTATGTGCCCGGCACCTGGATCGAGTCCATCTACATTACAAAAGGAACCGGCTCGGTGGTGAACGGTTTTGAATCCATCAGCGGGCAGATCCAGCTCGAACTGCTTGAGCCGTACAAGAGCGAGCGCCTGTTCTTTAATTTTTACGGGAACGACAAAAGCAGGATGGAAGCCAACCTTCACCTGGCCAAAAAACTGAGTGAGCGCACCAGCAGCATCTTGTTCCTGCATGCCAGCCAGAACCAGATGCGTACGGACCATAACCAGGACCAGTTCCTGGATATGCCGTTAACCAAACAGCTCAATGCGCTCAACCGCTGGCAATACGGGGACAACATACGATACGAAGGGCAGGTAGGGGCGAAGTTCCTTTATGAGGAGCGCCAGGGCGGGCAGACCTTCTTCGATTACAAAGATGATTTCGGCACCACGCAGGCCTACGGCATTGGCATCACTACCGTACAGGCCGAAGTATTCACGAAGAACGGCTTCTTCTTTGCGAGCAAACCGTATAAAAGCATCGGTATCATCACCTCCAGCCGGTATCACAGGCAGGACTCCTATTTCGGCCTGAAGACCTATAAGGGCGAACAGCGCAGCTTTTATTTTAACGGGATATGGCAGACCGTGATCGGTGAGACCAAGCACGGTATCAAATACGGCAGCAGCCTGTATTATGATGATTACCGCGAATCGTTCAACGATTCGGCATTCAGCCATACCGATATCATTCCCGGCCTGTTTACCGAATATACGTTCAATGATTTTGAAAAGGAGACGCATGCCCTTGTGATCGGGCTGCGTGGCGATTATCACAACCGTTACGGGTTTATGTTCAACCCGCGCGTACATTACAAATACCTGATCAAGAACGGACCCATTATCCGGCTTTCGGCAGGGAAAGGCACGCGAACGGCCAATATCTTCGTGGAAAACAGCTCGGTGTTCGCCAGCTCGCGCGTCATTCTGGTAAAGGAAGAGCTTAAGCCGGAAGTGGCCTATAACTACGGGATAAGTTTCCTGTACACGTTCAAGCTGTTCAGCCGCGAGGCTACCTTTAACGCGGATTTTTTCAGAACGGATTTCGAGAACCAGGTGGTGGTCGACCTGGAGAACGCGCGGCAGGTTCAGTTCTATAACCTGGACGGGCGCTCCTATTCGAACAGTTTCCAGGCCGATCTCAATTTCCAGCCCGTTAAGGGCCTGGATGTAAAACTGGCGTACAAGAAGTACGATGTCAGGTCAACGTACGGGGGAAAGCTGCTGGAGAAACCCATGGTTCCCAAAGACCGTGCGCTGTTCAATGTTTCTTATGCCACAAACTTCGAAAAATGGCAGTTCGATTATACCCTGAAATGGCTGGGAGTTACGCGGCTTCCCAATACCGACAGCATACCGCCTTCCTATCATGCTGCCGATGAGTCGGAAAGCTATTTCGTGATGAACGCGCAGATCACCAAGCGATTCAAGGTTTTTGAGCTATATTTGGGAGCTGAGAATATAATGGACTTTGTTCAGCATCGTGCCATTATTGCCCCCGAGGATCCTTTTGGCAGCAATTTTGATGCTTCCATGATCTGGGGCCCGGTAGACGGAAGAATGATTTACGGAGGATTACGTTTCAGTTTACGCTAATAACACAGAAAATGAAAACGATCAGAAAAACAATTTTGGCCCTGGCCGCATTCGTGGCGCTTACGGCCGTACCTGCTTACGCGCAAAAGAAAGCCGAGATCCAGATCAAGACATCGGCCGAGTGCGAAATGTGCAAAGCCACGCTGGAAAAGGCCCTGGGATATACCAAGGGCGTAAAGAGCGTGAACCTGGACCTGAAAACACGCGTGGTCACGGTGGTATACAATCCCAAGAAGACCAACCCGGATGCCCTGCGTAAGGTCATTAACGATGCCGGTTATGATGCGGACAACATGCCGGCCAATAATAAGGCCTATAAAAAACTGGAGGCCTGCTGCAAGGGAGGCAATTCCTGTACCGACCCGGCCAATCACAAGCATCCTACCGATAGCGTGAAATAAGCGCGCCCAGGTATTTTTCACCCTCTTCGGGCTATTGCCAGAGGGTGTTTTTTTGTTCATTTGCGTGTAAAAACTCAGCTCATGGCCCTGCTCAGACCGGTTAAGGGGAAGTCCCCTTCTTTTGGAAAAGATTGTTTTATTGCGGAGAACGCCACCGTGGTGGGCGATGTGGTGATGGGCGATAACTGCAGCGTATGGTTCAACGCGGTGGTGCGCGGAGACGTGCATTATATACGCATAGGCAATAAGGTGAATGTGCAGGATGGTGCGGTTATCCACTGCACCTACCAGAAGGCGCCAACGAACATCGGTAACAATGTATCGATAGGACATAACGCCATTGTGCACGGCTGCACGGTTCACGACAACGTGCTCATCGGCATGGGCGCCATTGTGATGGACCATTGCGAGATAGGCAGCAACACCATTATCGCGGCCGGTGCGGTGGTGCTGGAGAACACCAAAGTGGAACCGGGAAGCATTTACGCGGGCGTTCCGGCTAAAAAGGTAAAGGATATCAACCAGGAGCTGATCAGCGGGGAGATAGACCGGATCGCGAACAATTACATTATGTACTCCTCCTGGTTTAAATAACGACTATATAATGCAAAACCCTCCTACTCTCCTGCTGAGCTTCGGAGGGTAAAAAAGTTGGCGCCCGGATCCCCACCCGAGCGCCATGCCATGAAGAAACATCAGCTTTTTATAGCTGATTAATTTACTCTCTGGTACAAAGGTGCATGCGGCCGGCCTTACGGCCAAACCAAAAACGATTCATTGTTAGGAATTGAATGGCGGGTGGTTCAGATGGTGATGTGGCTCGACCGCACGTTCTTTCCGAAGAAAACACCCGCAGCCCGGTCAAAGTTGTAGGCCGAATCGGTGGTATAAAAGCGCAGGCTCTTTTTCCTGGATAGGCGCTCTTCTAGCTCGGGGTGCCTTTTGAGGTAAGCGCTCAGGCTGCGGGCTACGATCTCGCCCTGCGATATCAGCCGTATATGCGGGGGCAGGTGCTTCCTGATCTTCTTCAGAAGAAGCGGGTAATGCGTGCATCCGAGTATAATGGTGTCGATCTTGTTGCTCTTCTTCAGCAGGCTCTGCAGGTTCTTTTTTATGAAGTAATCGGCCCCGGGCGAGTTAAACTCCCTGTTCTCGACCAGGGGCACCCACAGGGGGCAGGCTTCTTGGTACACCTTTATTCCCGGGAAAAAGCGCTCGATCTCGATCGGGTAGGAGCAGGAGGCTACGGTGCCGTTGGTGCCCAGCACGCCTACATGGCCGGTCTTACTGTATTCGCCTACGATCTCGGTAGTGGGGCGTATCACACCGAGCACGCGCCTGCCGGGATCGATCTGGGGCAGGTCTATCTGCTGTATGGTGCGCAGGGCCTTGGCCGAAGCCGTGTTGCAGGCCACGATCACCAGCCGGCATCCCATGCCGAAAAGCTGCCGTATGCATTCCAGCGTATAGATGTACACCGTTTCGAACGAACGGGTTCCGTAGGGCGCCCGCGCGTTATCCCCGAGGTAGATATAATCATATTGGGGGAGTTTTTTCACGATCTCGCGCAGCACGGTAAGGCCACCGTAACCGGAATCAAACACACCAATGGGACTTTGAACGGAAGGCTTTTTTCTGGGCACCATGACAAAAATAAAAAAAGTCCTGACGGTGAGGCCAGGACCTGCAATGAGATCAGAACAGGATCATTTTATTCCCAGCTTGGCCTTTACCAGGTTGAAAATGTCATCAGACGGCTCGGAATACAGCACCAGGCTCAGCTCATCACCGCTGGAATCGATCACCAGCTTATAGCCTTTTTCCTTGGCCACGTCTGAAATGGCCTTTTTTGCCATGGCATACACCGGCTTGAGCAATTTGGTCTGTTCTTCCTGAATTTTCATATCGGCCTGCTGCGCGAACTCCTGGTAGCGGGCGGCCAGGTCGGCCAGCTCCTGCTGCTTAATGCCTTTGATCAGGTCGGTCCACTTGTCCTTGTTGGCCTCAAAATCGGCATTCTTCTGCTTGTATTCGTTCTCCATGGTGGCCAATTGCAGCTTGTACACTTTCACCTGCTCTTCCAGCTTTTTGATGGCGGTGTCGTACTGGGGCATCACCTTGATGAGCGAATCGAAATCAATATGTGCGATCTTCTGGGCATTCGAGGTGAATGACAGGCACGCCATTACCGCAATTAAAGCAAGAGTTTTAAAGAGGTTTTTCATTGGTTTTATTTGTTGTTGTTGGATTATTTGGCCCCGGGTTTATAGCCCATGGATTCCAGCACGGCATCGCTCTTGTCGAATTTGGCGTTGGCGTACAGGATGTTCATATCGGCCGATTTGTTGAACATGATCATGATCTGCTCCTTATCGCAGATGGCTTTAATGGCATTGTAAACCTTATCCTGTATGGGTTTGATCATCTCCTGGCGCTTCTTGAAGAGGTCGCCATCCACCCCGAAACGCTGCTTTTGCAGCTCCTTGGCCTCTTTTTCCTTGGCTATGATCTCGTCCTTGCGCTTCTTTTTCATTTCCTCGGTAAGCAGTATCTCCTCGGCCTCATACGCCTTGTACAGCTTATCCACCTCGGCAAATTTCATCTCGATCTCTTTCTGCCACTGGGCGGCTATCTTATCCAGCTCGTCCTGCGCTTTTTTGTACTCCGGTATATTGGCAAGGATATAGTCAAGGTCCACATACGCGGTCTTCTGGGCGAGGGAAAATCCTGCCATCGAAAAAAGAGCTACAAGGCTAAGAATCAGTTTTTTCATGTTATGGTCCTCCTGTTTTTGAGGTCCCCTTTTTTCAATAAGGGAACGAAAATAGCGATTATTTATTACACTACAGCTCTCCAAGATTCATACCAATAGTGAAGTGGAACTGCGACTTTTGCATGAAGGGGTTACGGGGCGCATCGTCCAGCCTCCAGCCGTAATCCAGGCCCAGCATACCGAACATAGGCAGGAAAATGCGTACGCCCACCCCGGCCGATCGTTTCATGCTGAAGGGGTTGAAATGGCGGAACGAGTCCCAGGAGTTACCTGCCTCGGCAAAGGCCAGGCAGTAGATCATGGCCGATGGATTGAGCGAAAGGGGATAGCGCAGCTCAAGGGTGTATTTGGCAATGGCCGAAGCGCCTGTGGAGGGCGACAATATGCCGTCATCATAGCCTCTCAGCGCAATGATCTCGCGTCCATCGAGCGCAAAGCCGGTAAGACCGCTGCCTCCCAGGTAAAAGCGCTCGAAAGGCGCCAGGCCTATGTCTTTGTTATAAAAGCCCAGGAAGCCCCATCCCATGCGCGTATTCAGCACCAGGGCGTGCTTCCGGTCTTTGCCCGCCACCTTGGTGAACCAGGAGGCCGTGAACTTCAGCTTATAGTACTCCACCCACTTGTACTTCTGCTGGTCGGTCATGTCCGAATAGTTGAAGCTATCGTAAAACACGCCCCTGAGCAGCCTGCCCGAATAGGGGAGCGTAGCCTGCGCGCTGAAGGAGAACTGCGATCCGCTGGTAGGATAGTCGTACAGCGGAAAATCAATGGAGCTGCGCGAAATGACCATCCTGCCGAACAGGTTGTTGGAATAGCCATCGCTGAAAATGAAGGAAGTGAAATTTTCCAGCACATAATACTGGTAGTTCAGCTCCCCGTAGAACTGGAAATAATCATCGGGCTTTTTCATGCGTTTGCCGAACCCGGTCGACAGTCCCCAGATATCGATCGATCGTATGCCCGGGGTGTTTCGCTTTAAGCCGTTGGTCTGCCTGGAATAATACCCGGTAAAGCTGAGCGAATTGGGCTTTTTGCCGCCCAGCCAGGGTTCGGTAAAGGAAAAGTTGTAGCTCTGGTAATACAGCCCGGTGGATTGCGCGCGCAGGCTGATGCGTTGGCCGTCACCGGTAGGAATGGGATGCCAGTCGCCTTTCAGGGCGTTGGCCAGGGAAAAATTATTGAATGAAACGCCCAGGGTGCCCACCACGCGCCCTGCGCCAAAGCCGCCCGAAAGCTCGATCTGGTCAGAGGGCTTTTCCTCCACCACATATTCGATATCCACCGTGCCATTGACCGCATCGGGTGTGGGCTTCACGTCCATTTTCTCGGGGTCGAAGTAGCCCAGTTGGGCCAGCTCGCGCTGCGAGCGGATGATATCGCTTCTGCGGAACAGTTGGCCGGGATGGGTGTGCAGCTCGCGCAGGATGACTTTGTCGTTGGTTTTGGTATTGCCCGTTACGGTCACTTTGTTGATGGTGGCCTGCTTGCCTTCTACAATGCGTATCTCGAGGTCTATGCTGTCGTTCTCCACTTTCACTTCCACGGGAGTAACGCTGAAAAACAGGTACCCGTCATCCATGTACAGCGAGCTTACATCCGTTCCGTTGGGATTCATATACAGCCTCGATTCGAGTACGGCCTGGTTGTACACATCGCCCTTTTTGATGGCCAGCACGCGGCTCAGGTCTTTGGAGGCGTATTTGGCGTTACCCACCCAGGTAATGTTGCGGAAATAGTATTTCTTCCCTTCTTCGATCCGGATATCGATGCCCATACGGGTTGGGCTGATGCGGTAGATGCTGTCCTTTACGATCTTGGCATCGCGGTATCCTTTTTCCAGGTATTTGGCCAGGATGGCTTCTTTGTCCGTTTCGAATTCGCCTTCCAGGAATTTGCCGGAGTGGAACACATCCCACCAGCGCTTCACTTTGGTCTCTTTCATTTTGCGCCTCAGCTTGCCATCGCTGAATTCGCTGTTGCCTTCGATGTTGATCTTGCCGATCTTCACCTTGGGCCCTTTAATGATATTGATATACAGGATCACGCTGTTGGCAAGGGTGGTGTCCGGAACGGGAGGCTGGAACTCCACTTTCACATCCGGGTAACCCTTCTCCACGAAGAAAGCCGTGATGGTGTTCCTGGCCATTTGGATGGAATTATCCGTAACCGGCTTTCCCCTGAACAGCCCGATCTGCTCGCGCAGGTCATCGGCCTCCGATTTGCTTACGCTGCCTTTAACGAACGAGAACTTGGAAAGGCGCGGCCGTTCCTTGACCTGTATGGCCAGGAAGATATTTTGACCCTGCACTTTGGTGACGTAGATCTGTATGTCTTCGAAATAGCCCTGCTTCCAGAGGTTCTGTATCGCCACGGCTATGTCGTTACCCGGAACCTTAATCTTTTTGCCCGGCACCAGGCCTGAAATGATCTTGATGTAATCCTGGTCCAGGTTTGGCGCGCCTTCCACGGTAACGCCTCCTATGGAATACTCCCTGGGCTTGTTGTAATCCAGGTTCAGGCTGTCGCCAGTGACCACCACCTGCGCGTGGAGGGCGAGCAGGGGGGCAAGAATGAAAAAGAGGAAAAGGGGTTTTCTGATCATATATGGATTATGCAAGCAGTTGTTCACTTATTTTGCCGAACCTGCGTTCGCGCTTCTGGTAGTCTACAATGGCCGCGTACAGGTCTTCTTTTCTGAAGTCGGGCCACAGTTTTTCAGTAAAGTAAAGTTCGGCATAGGCCAGTTGCCAGAGCAGGTAGTTGCTGATGCGGTGCTCACCGCTGGTGCGTATCATCAGTTCGGGATGCGGCATGCCGGCAGTACACAGCTCGGCCTCTACGGTATCTTCGGTTATGTCTTCGGGCTGCAGTTTCTTTTTCTGCACTTTTTCCGCGATCTTTTTCATCGCGTTAACGATCTCCCACTTGGAGCTGTAGCTGAGGGCCAGCACCAGTGTCATGCGCGTATTGTGGCTGGTCTTTTCTATGGCCTCCTTCAGCTCTTTCCTGCACCCGGCCGGCAGCGAGCCCAGGTTGCCAATGGCCTGGAGGCGGATATTGTTATCGTTAAGGGTCTTGGTCTCGCTGTTGATGGTGGAGACCAGCAGCGACATGAGCGCATCCACTTCTTCCTTGGGCCGGCTCCAGTTCTCGGTAGAAAAAGCATACAGGGTAAGGTATTCGATACCGATCTCGGCCGCGCCTTCAACAGTATCCTTAACGGCCTTTACCCCGCTCTGGTGCCCGTATACGCGCAGCTTGCCTTTCTGTTTGGCCCAGCGCCCGTTCCCATCCATAATGATGGCGATATGACGGGGCAGTTTAGCTGTATCTATCTGTTTCTTGAAATTCATCCGTGTGTAAAAGGGCGCTGGGAAAAACTTAATAGCTGTAGCATTGGCCTACCCTGCCCTTTAGCTTGAACGTAAGCATGATGCCGGCAAAAGAATACCAATCCTTGGTGCTGGAATCGCCCCGCTGTTTGCCTACGTTCGACCCGGGAACGGTGTTTACGCTGGTATCGGCAAAATAAGCGGCTGTAGGCCCGTTGTACCCCGCCAGTTGGTTAGGGTCTACGTATGATTTGCTTACATCATCCAGGTAATCCGTAAATGTTTTACGAAAGCCCCATTCGAGCGAAACGCCTACGCGCTGGGCAATATTGAACTTCAGTCCCACCCCGAAAGGAAGACTCATCTGTATGAGCTTGTATTTTTTATCGCTGCTCAGCGGTGTGCCCTGCCCTTCGGTGCCCAGGGGCTGCAGCGCGTACCAGTTATTGCCGATCTGTCCCTGCGGATTGAACTTGTATACGGCCAAGCCACCGAAAACATAAGGCGTAAAAGGCGTCTTGGGGTCGCCCGTGGTAAAAGGCAGGAAATTGAACTCTACCTCCGCGGCCAGCTCGTTGATGGGCGATTTAAAAGCATAGTTCCGCGTGATCTGCGAGGGCACATCCGACCGGGCGTCATCGCCCATGATATTGCCGAAAAGCAGGTTGCCCTTGACCGAAAAGCGCGGATTGAAATTATAGCGGTAAATCACTCCGCCTGCCGGCTGGGTAAAGCTGTTGAAATGCCCGTTCGGGTTGAGCTCGCCCAGGTAATAGCTTCCGCCCAGGAATATGCCGAACTCAGAATTGCTCGTGCTCTGCCCGGCAAAGGCAGGTACAGCGCCTGTGAACAAAAAGAGGCAATAAAACAAAGGCCGCATGATCATCTCTGTTTAAGCTATTAACGCAAGTTTTATGCTTTTTATTGCAAACTTTTCTAAAAGCAGTAAAATTAGCAAAATTCTGATGATTTTCAGCGATTTGATAGGGCGCACCCTCAGGCTGTCGCTCTGCTTTCCGCTTCCCGGCTACGGCATCAAATCCCGGTATGGGAAAAACCTTACCGCATCAGGTGAACAAAGCCCGTGGAAGTGACGGGGGCCTTGTCGGGAGCGCAGCGCGACACATAGGAGCATACCCAGAAGTAGACCCCATCGGGCATCTCCCTGCCGTTGCTGCGGCCATCCCATTGCGGCAGGTAGGTGCTGCCCTCGTAGATCAGGTTGCCCCACCGGTTATAGATCCGGATGGAAAAATCCCTGGCGTAGTAGTCGATCGTGGCGTTGTTATAGATCCTGCTTACATAGGGATAGAACACATCGTTTTTCCCGTCTCCGTTAGGCGTAAATACATTGGCGGTGCTATCGGGCAGGAAAAAGGGCGAAGGTACGGCCTGCACATATACCGAGGTATGCCTCACGCATCCATTGTACAGCCAGTTCACGTTATAATTGCCTATCTGGGCGGGATTGACCAGGATGGAATCGCCTGTAGCGCCAGCGATCAGCGTGGTATCGTAAAACCATTGATAGGCCGAAAACCCCTGAGGAGCGTACAGTATTGCCGCGGTATCTCCCTCGCAGTACTCGGCAGTCATCACCAGGGTATCGGCTACGGGAAGCTGGGTGACCACCACGGTATCGTTCCCCATCGAGCAGCCTGTAGCATCCACCACGTTCACCACATAGGTGCCGGGAGCCAGTCCGGTGGCCGTTTGGGTATTTTGCGGTGGCGAAGTGTTCCAGTTGTAGGCATAGGGCGGCACTCCTCCGCTGACGCTGGCAGTGGCAGTGCCGTTGCTCTGGTTACAGGAAGCGGATGTGGAGGCGCTGTTCACGTTAAGCGTGGAAGGGGGTACAGGGGTGCAGGTCACGCAAGTGTTCGTCTGGTAGTACAGACCCATGAGCGCCCAGGTATAGCAGTCGCCACCCACGCCATCAAAGGCGTAATTGGCCGTGGTCTGCCCGCTGGTAACGGTGGTGGTGGCCTGGTCCCAGCACCAGAAATCGTTCGAGAAGGTATACACGTTGCCGTTCAGGGTAGACTGGTGCTGATTGTTGTTGACATTAGCCTGCCGGTCGGATGCCAGCAGAAAAGCCACAGCCGTGTTGGGCATGGACGCAGCGCAGGCCGTAAAGCCGCTTATGCTTTGCGTGGATTGAACGGTTACCGCGGTTATGTCTCCGTCCCAGAGGATGAGCGAACCCTGGTAAGTGGCCAGGGGATCGCGGTAAATGATGAACAGGGTCACCCCGTCAACCTCCCAGTTCTTGTTCTGGAAGCCGTTCAGGTCGATGGTGTAATTACCGTTGCCTGAAATATTGCCCGTTACGTCAGCCCGGTAAACCGCAGTGCCCGTTTCACCCCAGCATTTGCTGGGGCCGGTACCGATGAGGGTGGCGTTAAAGACATTGTTCGTGCTGGCCGGGTTGGTGATGGAAACGGTGGTGGTTGGCACGGTAAGCGATTGATAGGACGCGATATAATAGACATAGGCCCGTATGATCTGGGCGCAGCCGCCCGGTAAGCCGCTGATGGAGCAGGTGGTGGGGAAACCCGTTCCGTTGGTGTTGAAGCCCGCCTGCGCGCTGCGCGTTTCAGTAAGCACGGAGGCCTGAACAAAGTTCAGCCCGCAGGTATCTTTCTGATAGGTCATACCCAGGCTGCCGGTGCCGTCAAGAGGATGTACGGCCTTCGGGTTGGAAAGAGGGCAATTGATGCAGGTGCCGGTCTGCCCGAACAGATACGGGCTGGCCATACAGGCGATGAGGATAAAGAGTGCTTTTTTCATTCGGTTGTAATTGCTCCCGGTTAACGCATCAGATGCACAAAGCCTGTCTGTATCACCGGGGCCTTGTTCGGCTCACAGCGCGATACATAGCTCGCTATCCAGTAATAGGTTCCTTCGGCTGCATCCTTGCCTCCATCGTATTTGCCGTCCCACTGCGGTTTGTAATCGTTGCTTTCGTATACCAGCTTGCCCCAGCGGTCGTACACCTTAATGGAAAACTCTTTTGCATAATACTCGATATCACTGCTGGTGTAAAAGGCATCCGTGTACGGATAAAAGATATCGTTCTTGCCGTCAGCATTGGGCGTAAAGATATTGGCCGTTTTATCCGGTAGAAAATAGGGCGTGGGTGTGCTCACCACCAGTATGCTGGTGAAGTGGATGCAGCCGTTATACATCCAGGTGACCGAGTAAAAGCCGATCTGGCTGGGAATGATCTGCAGCGAATCGCTGTTTGCCCCCGCTATGGCCAGGGTATCGAAATACCACTGGTAATTGGTGAATCCGGGCGCCCAGGGCGCATGCAGTACGGCAGCCGAATCGCCTTCACAGAAACGCGAGGTGATCTGCAGGGTATCCTGCGGAGGAGGGGGTTGGGTGATGCTTACCGTATCGAAGGTGATGCAGTTGTTGGCGTCTGTTACCGTTACCACATAATTTCCAGCGGACAATCCCGTGGCCGTAGCTCCGCTCTGCGGAGGAGAAGTGTTCCACACGTAGGTATAGGGTCCTGTGCCTCCCGATCCCTGTGCCGTAGCGCTGCCGTTGCTGCCTCCGTTACACAACACGTTCACCACGTTCGGGAAACTGTTTTGCACCGCGGCCGGCTGGCCGATCACTACCGTGGGCGTGATCGTACACCCGTTGGCATCAGTAACCACTACCGTATAGGTGCCTGCCGCCAGGCCCGTGCCGGTTTGTCCGGTTTGTGATGAAGGCACCCACGAGTAAGAATAAGGGGCTGTACCCCCGATCACGTTTACCGTAGCCTGTCCGTTGCTGGCCCCAAAGCAGGTGGCGTTCTGTCCGGTGATGGTGCCGCCCATGGCCGTGGGTTGTGTGATGGTCACCACCGCGGTATCCATGCAGCCCTGCGCATCGGTTACTATTACGGTATATGATCCCGCTGCCAGCCCGGTGGCTGTTTGCGTGGTTTGCGAGTTGCTCCACAAATACGTGAAAGGCGACTGGCCGCTGAGCGTATTGGCGGTGGCCGATCCGGTGCTGGTGCCGAAGCACTGTACGTTTACATTGGTGCAGATAGCCTGCACTCCCCCTACGTTGCTGATCACAATGGTGTCGCTGCCCTGCCCGCAGCCGGTGGAATCGGTAATGGTAACGATATAGGTTCCTGGCGCGAGGCCGGTAACGGTGGCCGTGGTTGCCCCATTGCTCCAGTTATAGTTGTAGGGTGTTACCCCGCCACTGGCCGAAGTTGTTCCCGTGCCGTTTGCCAGCCCGCAGGTGGCATTGGTAGAAGTGGTGCTGGTGGTCAGCGGATAAGGGGTCAGGCAGCCGCAGTTCTGGCAACTGGTGGTCTGATAATACAAGCCTACCATCATCAGGTTATAACAATCGCTGGGTCCGTTAACGCTGAAGCTCGAAGTGTTCTGACCCGATGCAACGGTGGTGTTCACCTCCACGAAGTTCCACCAGTCTTCCGTTGTGGTGATGAAAGGCCCCCCGTTCAGCGACATGGTGGTGCCCAACTGCTGGAGGTCGGCAATGCAGAGAAAGGCCCGTGCCGTAGTGGAATTGCCGCAGGCGCTGAAGCCGCTGGCCGTAGAGGTGGTTGTGCCACCGTTCACCACGTTGCACCCGTCAAAGATCACGATATCGCCCCGGTAACTTACGCTCGCATCGCTGTAAATGACCATCAGCGTGGCACCGTCCACATCATTACCCGATTGGTTAGGGCTGGTGGGAATGCCGCTGATCATGTAGTTACCGTTGCCAGCAATGGTCGAGGTCACATCGGCCCGGTAGCTGTAGGTGCCCGGAAAGCTCCAGCATTTATCCTGGCAACTGCCGATCAGGGTAGCGGGAATATTGAATGTATTGCTAAGGGGATTGGTAATGGTGCAGGTCACCGCAAGGCCGTTACCGGAAATATCGAACCAGAGAAAAGCCTTTTCTATCACGGCCCCGCTGGGTATGCCGGTGATATTGAAAGCGGCCGGCTGCGCCACGCCCGGAGTGGAGGGGCAGCAGGAAACCACAAATCGCTGCCCCAGCTTGTTGGATGCCGTAACGTAGTTCAGTCCGCATTTATTGAAGACATAGGTTGAGCCCAGGGTGCCGCTGCCGTCCTGCGGAACCGGTGGTTCGGAGCCGCCTGCATCGCTGCCATTGCCGCTGGCGCCCGGCAGTTGCGCGTTAGCGGAGATCGAGAGAATAAACAGGGTCAGGATAAAAGTGAATATTTTTTCCATGCAATTAATTCAGTTTGATTTTATGGGTAGCGGTTCCTTTTTCCGATAAGAGCTGCAGGTAATAGATTCCTTTCGCGTTAGCGCTGATGTCTAATTTCCTGTTCACCTTACCTGTGTTGTCTTCCGTTTTTTCTTCATATACGATCTCTCCCAATACGTTCACGATCCGTATCCGTACCGGGCCTGTACAATAAAAATCGAGGTTAAAGATGCCGCTGCCGGGGTTGGGGTAGACGGAAGAGTAGTAGATGTGATCCGGTTCGCTGAGGCCGGCAATATCGTACACCGTTCCGGGGAATGACATGGCGCTGCACCCGCCCATGCTATCGGTAATGGTTACGTAGTAGATCCCGTTCACCAGGGGTGTATAGGTTTGCTGGGTGGCGCCCGGTATAGGGTTGCCGTTCAGGAACCATTGGTACATATAGCCTGGCGACAGACAGGTCAGTATGCCGTTCTGGTAGGTTACGGAGGGTACTGGCGGGGCAGGACTGACGCTGACGGTAATGGTTTCCGTTTGCGTGCATGACGACATGTTGGAGACATAAACAGTATATGTGGTAGTGGAGGTAGGGCTGACCGTTAGGGTCGAGCCGTTGCCCGATGCCGGGGCCCAGCTATAGGAATAGGTTCCGGGCGTAGTGCTTACGAAAAGCGTAACGCTGCCCGTACAAATACCTGTATCGGGCGATGAGGATGCGATAAAGGAAGGAGGCGATGTGATGGTGACGGTACGGGTAATGGTGCATCCGTTAGCATCGGTCACCACGCAGGTATAGGTTCCTGCCTGCAGGTTATTGATGAAAGAGGTGGTGGCTCCCGTGTTCCATGAATAGGTGTAACTGGGAACTCCTCCGCTGGCTACAATGTTGGCGCTGCCGTTGCCGGCACCAAAGCAATTGAGGTTATTGCCGGATGTTGTGCCGTTCAGTATGGGTGGCTGCGGAACGGTTACGATATCGGTAACGGTATTGCCGTTGGCGTCAGTAACGGTGCAGGTATAGGTGCCCGCGCAGATATTGCTCACATTCTGGGTGGTGAAATTGCCTGGAACCCAGTTGTAGGTATAGGGCGGAGTGCCGGTTGTGGGAAAGAAGGTAAGCGTGCCGTCACAACTGCCGTTGCAGGTTACGGGGGTATACGATGCGCCCGACTGGGGCTGTATGCAGGAAATATTGTCGATAAGCAGGTTAATGTAATCGCTGGTGGTTGTGCCGCATTGATTGATGTAGTACGGGGCGAACGTGATGTAATTCCAGTTGCCGGTGGGAGTAAAGGAAACGGTATACTGCTGCCAGTTCGTGTGAAGGAAAGGCCCGGAGGTCCACAGTACCTGTGTAACGGCACAGGGCGAATTTCCTCCGTAAACGGCCAGCGAGCTGTAGCAGCCATTGGGCGGCACGGATTGATAGATATTCGAATGGGCCAGGTCTACGGTAAAAGAATAGTTCTGTCCGGCCACCAGGGGCGAGGATAACTGCTGGTGAAATCCTTCGCGGTATCCCCCGGGATTTTCACCGAAGCAAAGCAGGCTCACATAAGTGTTGCCGTTCGATGCCGGTTGCGTGATGCCCCACTGGCCGGGCTGCGTATCGCCCGGGCTTCCGGTGCTGAAGCAGGTGGTCCAGCCGGGAGGCAACTGGGCGGGGGCGGAAGTGCCCTCGAGCGAAGGATTGGTAAAGCAGATGAGCTGCGACCGGCTGAACGAAACGCAGGAACAGCAAAGCAATACCAGTAATCCTTCCTTCATGGCAGGGAAGAGCTTAATTAATAATGATCTTTTTCACTGCGGCTCCGTTGGGGGAGATGAGCTGCAGCACGTATATTCCTTTTGCCTGTTGTTGCAGGTCGAATTCACGCTGAACGGTACCGATCGCATCGTGCAGGGTTTCGTGGTAAACGGTTTCGCCTGTAACGGTCAGCAGGCGTATCTGCACGTCCTGCGAAGAGCTGACATAGAAGCTCAGGGTGAGCCAGCCGCTGCTGGGGTTAGGGTAAACCTGCGAACCAAAGAGCTCATCCGCCTCTTCCATGCCCACATCGTTCACGCTGACCTGGGCCGATGCCGTTGAGCAGCCAATGCTGTCGGAAATGATAACCCAGTACGTGCCGTTGACCGTGGGCGTATAGCTCTGGCTGGTGGCTCCCGGAATTGGATTGTTTGGAAGGGCATACCATTGATAATTATACCCGGAAAGATTGCAGGTAATGGTAAGCAATGGATAGCCGTTATAGGTAATGGTTGGCACGGGCGGATTGGGATTAACCTGTACGGTGACCGAGTCCGTATTGGAGCAGCCATTGGCATCGGTGCCGATAACCGTATAGGTGGTGGTGGTTACCATGCCGGCCTGCGGGCATGCGATAGTGGAATCGCTGAGCGTAGCGGCCGGGCTCCAGGAATAGGTGAGCCCCCCGGTGGCGCACAACTGCGCGTTATCGCTCAGGCAAACTACCGTATCGGTGCCGGCATTGATGTTCGGAAGAGGGTTGACCGTTACAGTCACCTGGCTTTGCGCAGCACAGGTATTGCTGTCGGTTACAATAACAGAGTAATTTCCGCTGCTGGAGGCTGTAATGCACTGGGTGGTGGCTCCCCCGGGGCTCCAACTATAGAAATCGTACTGAGGCGCGCAAAGCAATACCGAATCGCCTGCGCAGAAGGTGGTAGGCCCGCTGGTATTGATGGCCGGAGCGGGAAGCGGGTATACGGTCACGGTCATGGTATCCGAGTCGGTGCAGCCGCTGGTGTTGGTGATCACTACCACATAAGTGGTAGTTGCCGTGGGATTGGCGATGGGATTGCTGATGGTGGTGCTGCTGAGCCCGGTGGCGGGGCTCCAGTTGTAGGCAACGGCCCCGGTGGCGCTGGCATTGAGCTGAACGCTTGCGTTCAGGCAGATGGAGGTATCGTTGCCCGCGCTGGCCGTCATCTGGCAGTATTTGATAGTGAGGGCATCCAGTACGGAAGAGCTGCCTCCGTGACTTTGCCCGCCTATATATATATTTTCTGCAGCATCCAGTTGCATGGAAAAGCCCTGGTCTACGTTATTGGCGGTGTAATTGTATTTGGTCAGCCATTGCTGCAAGCCATTGGTGGTTTCGTATTTGATGGTGGTCACATCCATATTGGCTCCCGTGTTGTTGCTGAAGCCCGAAACGTAAACATAGCCCGGCACGAACCACACCGCCCGGCCTTCATCCCATCCGTTGGAAGTTCCGTTATACACGCTTGCCCATAGCTGCGTGCCGTTTATGTCGTACCTGATGGTTACAAAGTTCTGGTTGGTTCCGGTGCCGTAGACCATGCCGGTCACATAGCAGTCGCCCGTGGCATCATCCACCGCCAGTCCGTACGCGCGGTCGTATTCAGCGTTGTTGGCCCCGTAGCGGCTCACCCACTGCTGGGCTCCCGAGGCATTGTACATCACGGTGGTCAGGTCATCGTCAAGAATGTAGGTGTTGTTGCTGTATCCCGTAACATATACATTGCCTGCGCTGCTCACCCTCACCACGCTGGCCTGATCGATGCGGCTGCCCGGGCCGTTGTAGCGCGAAGCGCTTCCCCACTGCGCTACCAGGGCGTTGTCGTATTTGAGGGTGGCATAATCGCTGTTGGTTGCGGTGCCCCCATAGCTGAAACCGGTTACGTAAACATTGCCCGCAGCATCTATGGCAATCGACTGCGCCCGGTCGAGGGAGGCACCGGTAAACGAATAGCGCGCCACGGCCTGCTGGGTGCCGGTTGCGGTATCGTATTTCACCGTAGCGTAATCTTCGCCTGTGGTGCTGCCCCCGCTGCCCCCGGTCACAAACACATTCCCATTGGCATCCAGGGCGATGTCGAATGCCTCATCGGTTACGTTGCCGGACCCATTATAATTGATAGTCCAGTCGACCGTACCGTTCGTGCTGTACTTGATGGTCACATAATCGTCATTGCCTGCCGTATAATAGCTGGCCCCTGTTACGTATACATCTCCGTTGCCGTCAACCACAATGGCCCGCGCCTGGTCTATGCTGTTGCCGCCCCCGTTATAGGTGCGCGCCCAAAGCTGGTTTCCTGCGTTGTCGTATTTGATCACCAGGTAATCGTAGGTGGTTCCGCTCCAGGTGGTTCCGCAAACATATACGTTGCCGCTGGCATCCAGGGCGATATCGTTGATCTTATCAGTGAAGGCGCCCGTGCTGGTGTAGCGCGATGCCCACTGGATGTTGACCTGCGCGGTAAGCGATAGAGAGAAAAGAAGTGAAAAGGCAGAGAGTAATTTTTTAGACATAAGGGTGTATTTCTTCGATTAAACGAACCTCAAATTTAAACTAATTCCGGGAATTGCTAAAATATGTTAAAATTGTATCCGCTAGCATGTTTTTTGTGTGTCAGGCATATTTGTCTGAGTTACCTTTGTTAAACATTTCAATCCGTTTATGAAGAAAATTGCCGGTTTTGTTCTGATGCCTCTGGCGGCACTTGTTCTGCTGCTTTCCTATACTCCTGGTGCGCTTAAATCTCCCCGTGACGAGGTTACGCTCCAGATCATGACCGCGGGGCTCAGCTCCGGTCATTACCAGCCGCTTACCATGGATGACGCCTTCTCTGAAAAGGCCTACAAGCTGTATATCGAACGCCTCGACCCGGGCAAAAAGTTCCTTCTTCAGCCGGATATCGATGAACTTGCCGCATATAAGCAGAATATAGACGACCAGATCACAAAAGGAAGCTTTGAGTTCTTTGAAAAATCTTTTTCCCTGATCAACCAGCGGATCAAGGAATGCGAAGGATATTATAAGGAGATACTCGCCAAGCCTTTCGATTTTGAGCAGAACGAGGAGTTCGAGACCGATCCTGACAAGCTGGCTTATGCCGCTACCGCTGCCGAGCTGAAAGAGACCTGGCGGAAATACCTGAAATACCAGGTGCTGATCCGCCTTTCGGAGACTATGGACGCGCAGGAAAAGGCCAAGGAGAAGAACGATACCACCGTGAAGGCAAAGACCTTCGCGGAAATGGAAGAAGATGCGAGAAAAAAGGTATTGAAAAGCAATGATGAGCTGTTCAAGCGCTACGCCCGCTTTGACCGGGGCGATCGCATTGCGGTGTACCTCAATACGATCTGCAACCTGTACGATCCGCATACCGAGTTCTATCCACCGGCCGATAAGGAGAATTTCGATATAACGATGAGCGGCAAGCTCGAAGGCATAGGCGCCCAGCTTCAGGAGAAAGACGGGCAGATCAGGGTGTCGAACATCGTTCCGGGCAGCGCATCGTGGAGGCAGGGGCAACTCAAGGCGGGCGATGTTATATTAAAGGTAGGCCAGGGCGCACAGGAGCCGGTTGATGTAACGGATATGAAGCTGGATGATGTGGTGAAGATGGTGCGGGGTAAAAAAGGCACCGAGGTGCGGCTTACTGTCAAGAAAGTGGATGGAAGCATAACGGTCATATCCATCATACGCGACATTGTCGTGCTGGAAGATACCTACGCGCAATCAGCCGTGATAGAGACCGGCAGGAAGATAGGTTATATCCGGCTGGCCAGTTTTTACAATGATTTCAAGGGCGGCCGCAACTGCTCGGATGATGTGAAAAAGGAATTGCTCAAGCTCAAGGAGGAAGGGGTGCAGGGTATTATTCTCGACCTGCGCGATAACGGTGGCGGCTCCCTCCAGGATGTGATCAACATGGCCGGTTTTTTCATTGCCAAAGGCCCGGTGGTTCAGGTCAAGCAGAAGGATTTTCCGCCCGTGGCGTACTCGGATAAGGACCCGGCCGTGATCTATGACGGGCCGCTGATGGTCATGGTCAACGAGAACAGCGCTTCGGCATCCGAGATCATGGCGGCCGCCATACAGGATTACAAGCGCGGGGTGGTCATCGGCAGCAATACCACGTTCGGGAAAGGAACGGTACAGCAGTTCATGGACCTGGATGAATACGTGCTGCCCCAGTTCGATACGCTCAAGCCCCTGGGACAGGTGAAGCTGACCATACAAAAGTTCTACCGGATCAACGGGGGAACCACGCAGTTAAAGGGCGTAGTACCCGATATAACCCTGCCGGATATATTGAGATACCTGGAGTATGGAGAAAAGGAGCTGGAGTATCCCATGCCTTATGACGGCATCAAGGCCGCCAATTACGACCGCTGGAACAAAAAGATCGACCTGGGCAAACTGGCCAAGAACAGCCAGGCCCGCGTGAACAAGAACGAGTTCTTTAAGTTCATCGAACAGACGGCCAAGGAGCTGAAGGCCGACCGCGACAACTCCAAGGTGCCGCTGCAACTGAGCAAGTACAGGGAGGAGAACAAGAAACGAAAGGAGAACGGCAAGAAGTTCGAGGAGCTGCAGAAAGAGATACCGGATATGAAGGTGAGCAATACGCTGGTCGACCAGAAGATCATTGAGGCCGATACCGTGAAAAGCGCACGCAACAAAGACTGGCTGAAAAACCTGAAAAAGGACCAGTACCTGTATGAATCCATGAAAGTGATGGAAGAGCTCGCCCAGTAAGGCGGGCTTTCCTTCTTTTTTGCGCAACCGCCAGCCGAAAAATGCGTCTTGTTGCAAAAGACGCATGAATCATAAGAATATACGAATCCTCCTTTTTCTCCGACAAAATTTGATTTGTTGGATTTTTCATATATTTACTTCCTTGTTTTTTTAAATGGTACACCCCATGAGAAAAAAATTACTCTTTTCATTTCTTGTTTTAGTATTCCCCGCATCTGTTTTCGCCACCCACATCGTGGGTGGATCGCTTACCTACGAGCACCTGGGCGGTTCCACGTACCGCGTTACCCAGAAGCTGTACCGCGACTGCGCCCCGGGCAATGCTTCTTTTCCCGGCTCCATTACCATACAGGTAAGGCAGCCTAACGGGACCGCCTTCACTCCCTCGCGCAACATCACCATTGCATTTCCCGGAGCCAACCCCGTTCCACCCAATATCCCTACCTGCGTGACCAATCCCGGCCTTTGCCTGCAGGAGGCGGTGTATACTGCCGTAGTGAACAACCTGCCGCCCAATCCCGGAGGCTACCACCTGTATTACCAGTATTGCTGCCGCAACGCCAGCCTTTCTAACGTGCAGAACCCGCTGAGCACGGGCGAGAGCTGGTACACGTATATCCCTGACAACAACCTGTGGCTGACCAACAGCAGCCCCTCATGGGCCAATTTTCCGCCCGTGTTCGTTTGCCAGGGGCAGAACCTGAACTTCGACCACTCCGCCACCGACCTGGACGGAGATTCGCTGGTCTATTCGCTCTATACCCCCCATAACGATCCCGCCCCTACCTTTCCCGGGAACGTGTGCACCTTTACGCCCATTACCTGGGTGGGCGGCTATGGCCCCACCAACGCGCTGGGAGGTCCTCCCGGCTCGCTCACCATCAGCCAGACCGGGCTGCTCAACGGTGTTCCTCCCAACATCGGCCAGTTTGTGGTAGGCATTAAATGCGAGGAGTACCGCAACGGAACCAAGATCGGTGAGATACTGCGCGATTTCCAGTTCAACGTGGTGAACTGCCCTCCGCTGGCCGTGGCCAATTTCACGTACAGCGGTGCCTGCACCTCTTCAACAGTTACCTTTACCAATACCACCACGCCCGCGGCCAACAGCTATTTCTGGGACTTCGGTGACGCAAGCACGTCTTTTCTGCAGAATCCTCCTCCGCACACTTACACGGGTACCGGCCCCTATACGGTCATGCTCATCGTAAACTTCGGAACACCCTGTGCCGATACGGTAACGCAGCAGGTATACATTGCCTCGGCTACCGCAGCCTTTACTGCCACGGGACCGACCTGCGCGGGCGACACCGTTTTTTTCACTGACGGCTCCACCGCCTCGGGAAACAACTCCATTACGGGCTGGAACTGGGATTTCGGGGATATGAGCTCCAGCGGATTGCAAAACCCGCCCCACGTTTATGCTACGGGAGGAACATATAACGTTACGCTTATTGTGAATTCAGCGCTGGGCTGTAATGATACCGTTACCCAGCAGGTAGTGATACAGGGCCGGCCCATAGCCAATGCCGGCACAGATACCTTTGCCTGTACCAACAACCCGACCATGAACCTTGGCGGCACCATCCTGAACGCGACCGGTGGCACCTGGATAGGAGCGGGAACCTTCGTGCCCAACAATACCACGCTGAATGCCACCTATACGCCTACCGCTGGCGAAATAGCGGCCGGCTTTGCCAACCTCTGCCTGGTCTCTACCGGAAACGGAGTGTGCAGTGCCGACACGGATTGCGTTGTCATTACCTATGTTCCCGGGCCCACCGCCAATGCGGGCCCCGATATCTATGTGTGCAAGGATACGGCCAGCGTGCCCCTGAACGGAGTAGTGGGATTGCCCGCAACCGGAGGTACCTGGACAACAAGCGGCACGGGTACGTTCAGCCCTAACCCGAACACGCTCAACGGATTTTATATTCCCAGCACGGCCGATACTACCGCGGGCAGTGTAACGCTGGTGCTGACCACAACGGGTAACGGCAACTGCAATCCCTCTACCGATACGGTAATGATCTTCTTCACGCCCACGCCCACCGTTCAGCTCGACCCGGTGGATACGGCCTGCGCTTCAGCCCCCATCCCGCTCAACGCCATCGTCAGCACCGGATCGGGTATTTGGACCAGCTCGGGAACGGGAGCTTTCGCGCCCAGCAACACCACGCTCAATCCTTCGTATATCCCCAGCGCTGCCGATGATGCCGCGGGGCAGGTCATGCTGGTATTCACCTCGACCAATAACGGGGGCTGCCAGGCGGTAAGCGATACCTTGTTCATCACGCTCATTCCTTCGCCCATAGCGGCATTTACGAATACCACCGTTTGCCCATGGGATACCACCTGGTTCAACGATGTGTCCACCACTACGGCCGGCAGCATCGTTTCCTGGTTCTGGAACTTTGGCGATCCCGGCTCGGGCGCCAATAATTTTTCCAACCTGCAGGACCCTGGGCATATCTACGATACTTCGGGCGTGTTCCTGGTCAACCTGGCCGTTACTTCTACCAACGGTTGTGTTGACACCGTACAGCAGACCATCACCGTGTACCACCAGCCTGTTGCCGATTTCGGTGACCTGGGAGGCTGCCTGAATGCCGGCACTACCTTCATGGACTCTTCGACCGTAAACGGAGGCGCCATCACCGGCTGGTCATGGAATTTTGGCGATAACGGCACCTCTGCTTCGCAGAACCCCACGCACATGTATTCCGCGCCAGGTAATTACAATGTAACGCTTATTGTTACATCCAACCAGGGATGCATGGATACGATCACGCTGCCCACTACAGTATTCCCCAACCCGCTGGCCAATTTCAGTGCGGATGATTTTACGCCCAATATCGGTCAAACCGTGAACTTTACCGACCAATCCGTGACCAACATCGTTTCCTGGTCATGGGATTTCGGTGACCCGGCATCGGGAGCCAACAATACTTCCACCAGCCAGAACCCTTCGCACCAGTATGCCCTGGGAGGCATTTATACTGTCGTGCTCATTGTTACCGATGCCAACGGCTGCCTGGATACGGTGGACTACGAGGTGATCGTATCGTTACCGCCCAACGTGCCTACGGGATTCACCCCGGGCAATGGTGACGGGCAGAACGATATTCTCTTTGTTCTGGGCGGCCCGTTCCGCGAGCTGGAGTTCAGGATCTACAATAACTGGGGTGAGCTGATCTTCATTTCCAATTCTCAGAACGTGGGCTGGGACGGCACGAAGGACGGCAAAGACCAGCCTATGGGCGTTTACATCTGGACAGTGAAGGGCGTTACGGAGGACAACGTGGAGCACCAGCTTTCGGGTGATGTTACATTGATACGATAAAGAAAAATATGAGATCAGGATTTTTTACGCGTCTGGTTATTGGTGCTGCGTTGCTGCTGCCACAGCTCTCGCCTGCGCAGGATTTCCATCTTTCGCAGTATGACGCGGCTCCGCTTCACCTCAATCCAGCCATGACGGGATTGTTCAGCGGCTTGTACCGCATTCACGCGCACTACCGCACCCAGTGGGCGCAGGTAGCCAGCAAACCTTTCCAGACCTTCCAGGCATCGTACGATATGCCGCTCAAGAAATTCTCAGTAGGCGGCCAGTTGATGGACTATAAGGCCGGGGCGGGCAGCTATAACGTGTTCAGCTTCCTGGGCTCCATCGCCTATGATTTTTCGGTAGATGATGCCGACCATCATCACTTTTCTTTCGGAGCGCAGGCGGGATTTATGCAGAAGAGCATTAATTTTTCCAAGTTGGTCTTCGAGAACCAGTATACCTATTCGAACGGGGGGGGCTTCGATAATACGCTGCCTACGGGCGAGAACTTCCCTTCCAGCGGCATCTTCCTTCCGGCCCTGAATGCCGGACTGGTGTATTACTATTCGCGCGAGAATTATTTCATCAACCCCTTTGTCGGTTTTTCCGCCTTCAACCTGACCCATCCCCGCGAGAACTTCTACGGCAACAGCGACCGGCTGCCCATCCGTTACCTGGCGCACGCGGGCGCCAAGGTGAACATCAGCGAAACCATACAACTTCAGCCCAAGGTGTTCAAGATGTTCCAGACCAATGACCGCGAGCTTACCTTCAGCCTCATGTGTCATTATTACCTGAAGCAGTCTGACGCCTACCTGATTCTGGGCCCCACGTTCCGCATGTCGGGCATCATGGGCAAGAAAAAGGTTTATGACGTGGAAGATGACGCCCTCATCGTGGAGGCCGGCCTGAAATACCGCCAGTATATCTGGCGCATCAGCTACGACCTGAACATGTCGAGCCTGAACCCTTATACCAATGGCCGCGGTGGACTGGAAATATCCGTTACCTATACCGGCAAGCGGCCGAGACCCGAAATGATCGATAACTGCCCGAGACTATGAGAAAGAGCTTTTACCTGCTGGCTTTCCTGCTGTTTTCGCTCCCGGGCTTTTCGCAAAGCCGGGGCGAGTGGCTGGAATATGCCGATGAGGCCTTTAAGAACGAGGATTACATCTCCGCTGCTTATTATTACCAGAAGGTGATCGACCCCAATACCGCAGCCTCGCGCGATTACATTTACCCGTACGACATCAAGACCTACGTAAAGCCCTTGGTCGATACCACTAAAGCCGATTCAACCAAACAGAACGTGGATACTGTGAAAACGCAAAAGGGCATGCTGAGCGAGATCAAGTATGCCTACGTGGTACACCAGATAGCCGAGTCGTACCGCCTGGGACGCGATTACGTAAATGCCGAGCTCTGGTACGCCAAAGCGGCCAAGAATGTTTCCAAGCAATTTCCCGATGACCAGTACTACTACGGGCTTACGCTCATCTCGAACCAGAAATACAATGAGGCGCTTAAGATATTCGAGGGGATCACCAAGGATAGCTCCAAGCTGGGAACTCCACTATTCACCAAGGCTACCAAGGGAATGGGCGTTTGCCTTTTTGCGCTCGATTCCAACAGCGTAAGGCAGTCGCAGCAGGTAAAACTGCTCGATACGGCCATCAATTCGGGCACCACCAGTTTCGCGCTGAACTATTATGGCGATAACCTGAGCGTGGTCTTTACCTCAGCCCGCGCTGATGGCAAAGTGCTCGACCCCGAAGAGCAGGACCCCCGTTACCGCTCCGACCTGTACACCGCCACCAAAACCGGCACGGGCTGGCAGGATGTGCAGAACCTGGACATGCCCATCAATACCGAGATGAACGAGGGGGCGGGATGCATGTCGATCAACAAAGACCTTTTCTTTTTCACCCGCTGGACCCCCGGCAACCCGAACGAATGCGCTATTTACGTGAGCCGCTATATGAACGGCCGCTGGCTGCCACCGGCCAAGCTGACCATTAACATGGACGGCTATAAGACCATGCAGCCCTGCCTTTCATTTGACGGCAGCAAGCTGTTCTTTTCCAGCAACCGCCCGGGCGGGGAAGGTAAAATGGATATCTGGTACTGCGATGTGGACGAGTTTGGCAATGCCAGCGGCCTGTACAACTGCGGCCCCAAGATCAATACGGCCGAGAACGAAATGTCGCCTTTCTACCATTTCAAGACCAATACGCTCTACTTCAGCAGCGATGGCATGGTGGGACTGGGCGGTTATGATATCTATAAATCCTATGGCGAGGATGATAACCCCGCCAATGTAGACCATATCTGGTCTACCGCGCTGAACATGAAAGGGCCCATCAACTCGAGCAAGGATGACCTCTATTTCGTGCTGCAGAACGATGGCAAGCACGGCTACTTCAGCTCCGACCGCGATAACTGCAGCAATTGCGGCCCTACAGGCTACTGCCTGAGGATATACGAGCTGGAGAAGGAGCCCGTGGTGTTCACGCTGAGCGGTCATGTTTACGATAAGGATACGCGCAAGCCCATAGCCAACGCCCTGCTTACTTTCAAGGATATTGACGGCAACCTGGAGCAGTTCTTCATTACCACTGACGACAGCGGGTACTACAGCACACCGCTGCGCGAAGAGCTGGAGCTGTTCATCAAGGCGCAGAAGAACAAATATTTCGGTGATGCGGCTACGGTGAGCACCAAGGGGCAGGTGGAATCCAAGAACTTTGTGCAGGATTTCGAGCTGGCGCTTATCCCGGCCGGTGAGATCACCATACCCGGCATCGAGTACGATTTCGACAAGGCTACCCTGCGCCCCGAATCGAAGAAGATACTGGACGACCTGGCGGACTTCCTTACCCTGAACAATAACCTCACCATACAGATCAACGCGCATACCGATGCCCGCGGCAACGATGCCTATAACCTGGACCTTTCCAAGCGCAGGGCCAAATCGGTGGTGGATTACCTGGTGTCGAAAGGCATAGATCCCGCGCGCCTGCAGTCGAACGGTTTTGGCGAGACCCAGCCCCTTATTACCGAGGCCGAGATCAAGAAGATGACCAAAGAAGAAGAGAAAGAGGCTGCCCATCAGAAGAACCGCAGAACAGCCTTCGTGGTGATCAAGGAGGGCGAGATCTTCATGAAATCAACGAACAGCAAATAAAAACCTAACAGAAAAAACCCCGGAGCGATCCGGGGTTTTTTCTTTGCTGTTTGTAAAATAAATTTTACACCCTCAGATTTTTTTGTATTTTAGCTATGCACACCATAGCCTTTGCGGGCAATGGTGTTTTTTTATCTCCAATTAATAGACTTAAATGCCGTATCAGTTAACCTAAAACGAACAACATGGAAACAAAAATTTTCAAAAGAATTTTCGCAACAATAATTGCAATTTTTCTGTGTGGGTATGGCAAAGCCCAGAGTCGAATCTGGACAAACAATTACACGAACAATAGTAATACGGACTATGCGGAAGCAATTTATTTTGGCGGGGACAGCCGGGTGTACGTATGCGGTACTAAAGCCAATGCATATGCGGTTACTATTTCATATACAACCACTGGTACTCAGAACTGGGCAACAACCTATACTACTTCTGGTTCGTCAGCAAATGCAATAGTTACTTATGGCACGGGTAGCAATACCGTAATATATACGGCCGGGGCTACAAACGGTGATATGTTGTTGGTTAAGTAATAAAACCACTATAAATTCATGAGCGGACGTTTACAACTAATAGAACAAAAACTAAAAGCTATCGACAGTGCAGCCTTTCAGAACCTGTGCGATATTTATTTAGCAAGACGCGAAGAAACTCTCAGGAGCTTTAACAGAACAGGCAGCCAGCTCGGTAAACAAAAAACAGTTAAGGGAACGCCAGATACTTTTTTCAGACTGGATGATGGGAGCCTGAGGTATGTGGAATACACAACAAAGGCTGATGACCTCGTATCAAAAATTAAAGGTGATATTGATAGTTGCTTGGACGAGACAAAGACCGGAGTTCCAATTTCAGAAATAAATAAAATTATTATTTGTTTTAATTCACGGTTGGAGCCGGGTGAAGAAAAGGAGATAACTGAATACGGCAATTCTAGGCGAGTAAACCTGGAACTCATTGGCTTGGACTGGCTTGCCATAGAAATACTTTCTAAGTATTTAATTCTTGCAAAGGAGATCTTGAATATTCCGCTCGATACAGGACAGATTCTGCCGTTAGATAAATTTGTTCAGGAATATGACAATAAGGCGAATAACCTAGCGACTCCTTTGGACAATGAATTCTTGCATCGAAAGGCCGAGCTATCAGAAATTGAAAACGCTCTTTCCGGTATGGATTTATTTATCATTTCTGGTGCGGCCGGAGTGGGAAAAACTAAAATTGGCCTTGAAGCTACTCAACACTTCTTAAAAAACAATCCTTCATATATGGCCTACGCCATTACAAAAAAAGGGGGTGATATTTTTGAAGATCTGAAAATTCAACTGGAACAGGATAAAGATTATATACTTCTTGTAGATGATGCGAACAGGCAATTACCAAACCTGGAACAAATACTTGGGGTTTTCAAGGAGAAAAGAAAGGGAAATCTTAAGTTAATCCTTACTGTAAGACAGTACGCTCTAAATGATATTTTAGCCTTGTGTATTGGCTTAGCACATGAAAAAATCGAGTTAGAAAAATTTTCCGATGAGGAAATAACGGAGATTATTAAAAGTCCATCATTTAATATCCAAAATTCAGAATATCAGAGCAAAATAATTAATGTGGCAGATGGGAATGCCCGCCTTGCCATTATGGCTGCTCGCCTGGCAAATCAAAAGCAGCATGATTTCTTGTGGGGTAATGTTGCTGATCTGTACGATGCTTATTTTCAAACATTCATCAAGGACATTGATCTTTTTAACAATACTGTACAACTCAAAACATTAGGTATCATTTCTTTTTTCTTCACGATAAATAGAAAGAATAAGGAGTTCATTAATAAGCTACTTGGTCTTTTCGAAATAGACTCTTATCAATTTAATGAGACGCTTGATGAACTACACAGGAAAGAATTAATTGAAATACAGTATGATCATGCGAAGGTGTCGGAGCAGGTCATGTCCACATATTTTTTCTATAAGACCTTTATCAAAGATCAAATATTGTCCTTCGAAGTATTGCTTGAAAATTATATCGATTCCTTGCCCGTTAGGTTTCAGGATACTATAATACCTTCTAATAACGCTTTTGGATATGAAAGCGTAATTGAAAAAATATCGCAAACTCTATCCAACTACTTTAATAAGATAGTTTCTGATGAACAAAAAGCACTGTCTTTTATAGAATTATTCTGGTTCTATAAGCAGGACGAAACCCTTGCATACTTTCAAAAACAAATAAGTCGATTACCCGAACCGGTCAAGCCAATATACAATACGGATTATGAAACTAATGATTTCGTTTGGGACCGAGATAAAACCTTGGATTATTTGTCCGCATTTTTCAAATATCCATTTGAAAATTTTATTCCGGCCCTGGAATTAAGCTTTGAATATTGCCGGAAACGACCCGAACACTTGGCTGAACTCGTAAGAAGAATAAGAGAGAATGTTGTTTTCGGCCCAGAGGATAGAACGGTTGATTTTTCCAGGCAGAAAAAATTATTTGAGCTATTAATTTCCAAAGCACTTGAAGGACAGGAACATTACAGGAATGTATTCTTTGCGCTTGCAAGTACATTTTTAGCGCATCAGTTTCAAATAACGAAAGCCGGCAGAAAGAATCAAATCATAATTGCTCAATACCCTCTTCCTAATATTGCCTCTATTGAGGAATTTAGAATAGAGCTCTGGACTACTGTATTTAAATTTTTTGACACATTTCCGGAGCAAGTTCGGAAAATAATCAAACAGCAAAGCTCACAGGGTAGAGAAATAACCAAAACGCTACTTGAAGCCGATGTTAAGCTACTAATGCCGTTCATAGATGAAAAATTGACTCCTTTAGAATTTAAGGATGTGATTTTAGTTCAGAATTTAATTCATTATTGGGATCGCAGAGACTTATCAGATAGATCATACCAAAAGTGGAAGTCAGCTTTTTCTAGTAAAGAATATTTACTGTTCCGGAAGCTTGATTGGAACAGATTGAGAGATAAAGAAGACTATGAATTCGATAATTACGACAAATACCAACAGGTTAAGGAAAAGGATATTCGATTAGCGTTTGGTTTTAAAGATAGCACTGAGTTCACAGCCCTATTTACGGCTGTATCGCACTACTTGGAGGTAACTGGAAATCCTTGGTCATTATTTCAATCACTGGATATTATCATTGATGAAAACTTAAAGCAAAATTTAAATCTTGGGTTAGAGTTAATGAAAGAATTGATCAGCCGGTACCCCGAGCATTTACACTCGTTGCCCAGGTCAATGAAGCATCTTACTTCGCAGTCCTGTGACACAGCAGATACGTTATGGCAACTTCTCAAAAAATGTAACCACGAAAGAAATATTTTTCTGAAACTATCTTTTTTTGACTATTTACCCGAAGTATGTGTAAGTAATGCATATAAGATAGAATTAATCAATACACTTAAAAGTATTCAAATTCCTTGTACGGTTTTTACAGATAGTTACTCAAAATATCTATCCAAGGACAGTAAGCTAATTAATGGGTTTAAGAAGATAGCGAGCGCCATTCCTTTCATAAGCGAGTATCTTTATAATAATATATTGGAAGAAGCCTTGGAAGTAATTATATACAAAATCGAGAAAGAAAAAATTAATATATCCTTATCCAATAATTTCTTTGAGAACTATACAACTTATATTAAGAAGAACCCATCTTTATTGATCAAAGCATACATACAGCAAGAACAAATACATTCTCATTTTGACTATAATAGAGATGGGCTTCGCAAGCTTGTAGAATTAGACCCTAATTATCTTCTTGATTTTGTAAAATCATTTTATGGCGATCCCAAAAAATGGAGCAAGGATACTCATAATGATCTATCATTTGTTTGGGAAATAGAAGGCGCGGAATTGTTATTGGAAAAGGCTGTAGAAATAATCGTATCGAATGAATTTTATATGGGGGTGGGAAAACATTCATTAAACATTTTCTTTAAACGCTTCAAAGAAGAAAGTATAAAACAAAAAGCTTATAATTTTCTCATTAATTATATTACAAAGCATAATTCTGATACGCAAAGGATGAACGCAGTGTTCGATGTTTTCAGGCACACAATGAAAGAGTTTTTTGAACCTGCTTTTTTGCACTATCTCTCTTTAAATACCAATGAGGAATCATTCAAAGAAATCTGGTGGCGTGGAAATGGAAGTGGTGTCGTGAGTGGAGATGTGAATTTTGGAGAATTGGAAGAAAAAGATTGGCAACGGATCTTAAGCATAGTGAACAAGGCAAAAAACAATGTAGAGCTAATACCGATCAAAGCATATATAAAGAAAGAAATTGAGCGGGCTCTAAGATATGCCGAGCATGAGCGCAAACGTAAGTTTATTGATCCTAACTACTAAGAAATGGACACAAATGAAACTGACATAATATATCAACGAATTGGAGAATTTGTTGTCTCATTTCAATGGCTGGAAAATAAATTAAGGGAAATGGGGTGGCTTATCCAGGATCTTCAGCGAAAAGAATGGCCTCCCAAAACCTTAAGATAGGCAATAAGGGCTATATTGCAACTGGCATGATCACTGGCAATATTCACATGGCTGACTTGTGGGAATTTGATCCGACAGGAGTTGGTATTGATGAGCAATTGCGACTAGAGGTAAGTATTTATCCTAATCCCTCAAACGGAATCTTTACGCTTCAGACAAATCAATTCGGAATTAAAATGGATATCTATGATATTCAAGGAAGGCTGATGTATTCGGAAAAACTGGGAGAATTTAAAAGCGCTATCAATACCAATTTGTCGAAAGGGGTTTACCTGCTCAAACTTACTTCAAGTGAAGGCTCTTTTTCCCAAAAGCTGATCATCCAATAGCTTATTTATCCACCGGCTGATCGTTCTTATAAGTGGTCTTTGTCAGCTTCCCTTCGGCATTGTATTCTTTCCATACCCCTTCTTTCTTACCGGCCTTGTATTTGCCAATGAGCTTGGGCTTGCCGCTGGGGTATAATTCCTTGTATTCACCTTCCTGCAGGTCGTCCTTATAAATTACTGTGATGAGGTTGAGCTTACCGTCCTCGCTCAGCATTTTGTATAAGCCCTGCCTTTTCCCTTTCACGAACATAACCGTGGCCTTTATGCTCCCGCTTTCCCAGTACTCCCTGTACTCGCCTTCATACTGCCCGTTCTTGACCATTACCTCGCTCTGCAGCTTGCCGCTCTTGTAGTAATTCTTCTGCATACCCTCCTGTATGCCGTTCACGTAATTGTATTCGCTCATGAGCAGGCCCCCGTTGAAATACCATCTGGCCGTGCCGTGCTTCACCCCGTTGGCGTAATTCGCCTCTTCCTGTGGCTGGCCGTCCTGGTAGCAGGTCTTCTTCAGTCCGTGCAGCTTGCCCATCTTATAGGTGTTCAGGTACTTGAGCCGTGCGTTATCATAATAGTATTTGGAAGGGCCGTTGAGCGTATCGTTCACGAAGTACTCCTCCTTGATAAAATTTCCGTTCTTGTCCAGCACGATGCTGATGCCGTTTCGCATGCCGTTCTTATAGAACTCGAGCGTGGAAAGCAATAATGTTCCCTGGTGATAGCTTAGCCAGTTGCCCTCGCGCTTCCCGTTCTCATAATATCCCTGGTAGATCACGCCCCCTATGGTCTCCATCCAGAACCCTTTCTTCTTCTGGTTCTCATCCAGCTTGTTGGTGTCAGGACCGCCCTGGGCGAAGGTGAAAGTTAGACTGCCAGCCGAAATAAGCGCGGTAAAAAAAATGTTTTTATTCATAGGCTCTTACTGAGGGTGCAGCAAAGTTGGAAAATAATCGGGGATAGGCAAAACGCTCCCTCAGAAGAAGGGGGAACTACCAGGTAATGATGAGCTTGCCCATGCTTTTCCTGGATTCGAAAAAGGTATGGGCCTCGGCCACCTGCCGGTAGGGGAATACTCCGCCCACATGGGGCTTCAGTTCGCCACTGAGGGTCAGCTCCACCACCTGGCCCAGGCAGCGCCTGAGCAGCTCCGGCTTGTGGTCGGCAATGCGCAGCAGGTTCACCCCGATGAGGGCCTGCGAACGCATGAGCAGCGGAATAGGGGAGAAGAAGCCAAAATTCCAGGCCAGGCGCAAGGTGGCGAAAAGCTTTTTGCTGTTTACCCGCTCGGCTGCGCCATAGCTCACCATCCGCCCGCCCGGGCCAAGCAGTCTGTATCCCTTTTTAAAATTACTGCCGCCTACCGAGTCGAACACCACATCCAGGCCCCTCTTGCCTCTGATCTTACGTATGGCATCGTAAAGGTCCTCTTTGTCATAGTTCAGGGGATGGTCTACGCCCAGTTCTTTCAAAAACGCGATCTTCTCATCGCTGCCGCAGGCACCGTAAACAATGCACTTTCTGCGTTTTGCCAGTTGTACCAGGGCGATCCCTACTCCTCCTGCCGCGGCATTCACCAGCACGTGCTCGCCTTCATGCAATCGCAGCGCCTCTTCGGCCGCGTACCAGGCCGTGCAGTACTGTGTGCCCAGGGCCGCTGCCGCTCCTGCCGGCATATCTTCAGGAATGGAAACCGCGGCCCGCGCATCGGTGCAAACATATTCGGCATAAGCCCCAAAGCGTGTAAAGGCCAGCACGCGATCGCCCTTTTTCACGTGGCGCACCTCGCTCCCGCAGGCTTCTACGCGTCCCACCGCTTCATAGCCCGGCACAAAGGGCAAAGGCGGGGCATCGCGGTACAGCCCCAGGCGGCTCATCACATCGGCAAAGTTGAGCCCCGATGCTTCGGTACGGATGAGCACCTGTGCGGGGCCGGGAACAGGCAGCGGCAGCTCCCTGATCGCGAAAGCATCTTGCGCCTTTCCGTGCCTCACCAGTAAGATCGCTTTCATGAAGGCAGTTTTTGGATTTCATCCTCTTCTTCGGGGCTCAGGCCCAGGTCGCGTACGAACAGGGCGTGCGTGGGAAATGTGACGGAGAACGACAGGAGCGAAACGCCCGTTACGGCCAGGAAGAGCGGCTTGGCCGTAAGTAAAAAGAAAACGATGCTGGCCAGCGAGGCCGCCTCGCGCAAGGCCCATTTCAGGATCAGCAGGCTGCGTATGCCCGAAGATTTTTCCTGCAGCGATGCGGATTGCCGCAGGAGAGCCGTCTTTCTGTCGTACATGGCGTTGCTCAGGAAAACGAAAAAGGCCAGCGCACCGGCCGAGGCCACCAGCATGATCTTTTCGCTTTCGTGCGAAATGACCCCCAGCGGACCCTGCTGCATGACAAGAAAAGCTGAAGCGCCCGCCAGCACAAGCTGGGATACTACCAGCGCGGCAAACAGCAGCCTGAGCTGGCGCAGAAAAGGGTAGGCGTTCATATCCACCTCTTTCTCCTGAACATAATAAGGAGCCCGAAAATGATGGCCAGCATAACGCCCATAACAATGGGGTAGCCGTATTCCGATTCCAGCTCCGGGAAATTATGTTTGAAGTTCATCCCGTACACGCCCGCAATAAAGGTAACGGGTACGAAAATGGTGGTGATGATGGTCAGTACCTTCATCACTTCGTTCATTTTGTTGCTGACGCTGGAAAGATAGATATCCATCATGCCCGAGAGCAGGTCGCGGTAGGTCTCTACCGAATCGATCACGCGTATGGTATGGTCGTACAGGTCGCGCAGGTAGATATCGGTCGAAGGCTTGATCAGCTCCGTTTCGCTGCGTTCCATGTTGCCGATCAGCTCGCGCATGGGCCATACCGCCTTGCGCAGGAAGATCATCTCCCGCTTCATGCGGTGAAGCTGGGTCATGGTATGCCGCCCGGGCTCATCGATCACCTCGTCTTCCAGCACCTCGATATGGTCGCCTATCTTTTCCAGGATATTGAAATAGCAGTCGACCACCGCATCCACCAGGCAATAGGAAAGATAATCGGCACCCATGCGCCTCACGCGGCCTTTGCCCTGCCGGATGCGGTTGCGGATCAGGTCGAAGGCATCGCCCCCGTGTATCTCCTGGAAGGAAATGACCGTATTGTTGCCCAGCAGGATGATGCTGAGCTGCTCGGAGCGTATTTCCGAGTCATAATAAAGCATCTTCATGATAGAGATCACGTAATTGTCGTAATCTTCGAACTTGGGCCGCTGATCGGTATTGACAAGGTCTTCCAGGGTAAGGGGGTGGATGTTGAATTTTTCGCCCAGCCGCTGGATGATGGCCGTATCGTGTATCCCGTCAACATTGATCCACTTCACCATATCCGGGCGGATATGGGTCAGGCATTCGTCCACGTCATGGAAATCCTTTTCAACAAACTCCTGCTCGTTGTATTCAAGCAGGGTCAGCCTCACCTTTTCGGTGTGTTTTTCTCCGTGGTAAAGAAGGGTACCCGGGGGCAGGCCTGTTTTTCTGTACGGTGTCATGTTGCGAATTACGAATCTACGCGAATATTACCAAATAACGAGTGCCGGTGGATCGGTGCGATATGCGAATAAACGAATAATTAATCAATCCTCAGCCCCGGCTACAACGATCACGATCTCGCCTTTGGCTTCCTTTTGGCCGAAATGGGCCGCCAGATCTTCCAGCGTTCCCCTCCTGGTCTCTTCGAACTTTTTGCTCAGCTCGCGCGATACGCTGGCTCTTCGGCCGGGGCCGAACAGTTCGGCAAACTCGTTCAGGGCGCGGGCCAGCCTGAAAGGCGACTCGTAGAAGACCATGGTACGCTGCTCATCCTTCAATCCCTGCAGCCGGCTCTGCCTTCCTTTTTTCTGGGGCAGAAAGCCTACAAATACAAAAGCATCGGAAGGCAGTCCGCTGTTCACCAGGGCCGGCACGAAGGCTGTGGGACCGGGAAGGCATTCCACTTCCACGCCTTGCCGGATACATTCCCGCACCAGCAGAAAACCCGGATCGGAAATGCCCGGGGTGCCTGCATCGCTCACCAGGGCCATCGTCTCGCCAGCCTTTATGCGTTCAGCTATCTGCTCTACCGTTCTGTGTTCATTATGCAGGTGGTGCGAGATCAGCTTTTTCTCTATGCCCAGGTGCCTGAGCAGGTTGCCGCTGGTGCGCGTATCCTCGGCCAGCACCAGGTCCACCTCTTTCAGCACGCGTATGGCCCTCAGCGTAATATCTTCCAGGTTGCCTATCGGTGTGGGAACGATGTATAATTTGCCCATCAGTAGCTTTCTATATAAGAAGTGAACTCGGTAAGCAGTATGAAAAGGTCTTCGAACTCGGTCAGGGGCAGCGTCTCCCTCTTGTCGTAAACGTCATGGTAGGCTTTGATGCCGCCCAGGGTATAAATGAAGAAAGAAGGCACCCCGTTATATGTGAAAAAATAATGATCGCTGATGGCGGCCTTCCCCCTCGGCTTGATCTCTTTCAGATAGGAACCCTGCGCGTTGAGCTTCTGAAGCTGCTTGAAATGGCTGTCGAACACCGTGGCGTTCACTACGGTTATGCCTTCGTCTCCCGTACCCAGGATATCCATGTTGACCAGGAACTTGATCCGCTTCAGCGGAAAGCAGGGGTTGCTGACGAAATACTGCGAGCCCAGCAGCCCCACCTCCTCTGCGCTGAAGGCGATGAATGCGATGGAATACCTTGGCTTGTTCCCGGGTTTAGCGTAATGCCTGGCCAGCGACAGCAGCATGGCTATGCCGCTGGCGTTATCGTTCGCCCCGGGGAAATAAACATCGGGACCCATCTTTCCCAGGTGGTCGTAATGCGCGGTAAATACAATGAATGAATCCGCGTGCTGGCTTCCTTCCACGTATCCGATCACATTCTGCGAAGTATAGTCGGGTATGTACTTGCACTGTATCTTCACCGCGGCCTTTTTATCCGAAGCGGCAAGCGCTCCCCGGATCACTTCGAAGCTGAACTGCTTGCTTATGGCTTGCGACATATCCCAGGTCAGCTTCTCGCGAATATAGATCACGCCTGCCGCCTTGCCGATCCAGGATTGCGCTTTTTTGAAAGCATCCTGTATGCCCGCGGTATCCACTACCACGATCTTCTGCTCGTTCTTCTGCTTAAGCAGCTTCTTGAGCTTCTTTTTATCCCCTGCGGTGCTTTTGTCCAGCCACAGCAGCTCGTATTCGCCAGAGATGAATCCCGAGGAGGAGCCTACAAGGAACTCCGTTCCCGGCACGAGCTTCCTGCTGCCGGCTTGCAGCGATACTTCGCCCGGAAAGGTATTGATCGCAAAGCTGAACTTCTGGTAATAGGTCGATTTGAAGGATTTCAGCCCGGCCTTTTTGAACTCATCAGCTATGTACTTGGCCGCGGTCCTGTCTCCCTCGTTCACGTATCCCCTTCCCTGCATGAAGGGCGAAGCCAGCGTATCGACCACCTGCCTGGCGTAAAGCAGGTACTCGCCCGTGCCCTTTTCGGCATCCTGCGCGCCCGCGTGGAGCGCCAGGACAACCAACCAGGTGAATGCCGTTACCCTTTTCATTCAAATTTTTTCACGATTAGCCGGATCAGATCGTCAGCGGCCTGGCTATCGTCTTTCCAGCCGAACCTTGCTTTAAGCTCAGCGGCCGCCTGCAGGGCCTCTTCTTTGTTTTTCGAGGCATTTATTTGGGATATGGCCTCGTTCAGGGCCTCTGCGCTGCCGCCAAACAGCTCGGCCGTGAACTGAAAGCGCTGGTTGATGCCGATCAGCGATTTCAGGTCGGGATAGGTTCTCACCGGGATGGGATGCTGCACGGGACCCTGCTTCTCCGGTCCTTTTTCCGTGTCCGGCTTGATGGTCTCCGCGGGCGCCTGCCGGGAGCGGGAGTATTCATGCGTAAACAGGATGGATTTTTTGTAAAGCAGGTCGATCTTGCTGACGATCAGCTCCAGCTCCAACTGCGGGATATGCGGCTTGTCGGTCAGCTCATCGGAATGCTGCTTGATATTGTCGATCAGCTCGGTGATCTCTTTGCGCATCGCTTTTATATCCATGGCCTGAATTTTCTGCGTGTATTTTATTTAGATTTGCCTTCATAAAGATAAGAATTTCCAAAGCCTGTATTCCCTGTTATGTTTCTCGAAAATCCCAAATCAACACACCCGCGAAAAGGCTGGATAGAGGTGGTGTGCGGAAGCATGTTCTCGGGCAAGACCGAGGAGCTAATACGCAGGCTGAAGCGGGCGCAACTGGCCAGGCAAAAGGTGGAGATATTCAAGTCATCGGTGGATAACCGTTACCACGAGCAGAAGGTGGTTTCGCACGATGCCAACGAGATCCATTCCACGCCTGTACGGGCTTCGAAAGATATCCTGGGCCTTGCCAAAGAGGTGGATGTGGTGGGCATTGATGAGGCGCAGTTCTTCGATATGGAGCTCGTGGGCGTGTGCAACGAGCTGGCGGGAAAAGGAGTGCGCGTGATCGTGGCGGGACTGGATATGGATTACCTGGGAAACCCCTTCGGGCCGGTGCCGGCCCTGCTGGCAACGGCCGAATATGTTACCAAGGTGCATGCCATCTGTATGCGCTGTGGCGACCTGGCCAATCATTCGCACCGCATCACCGATAAGAACGACCTGGTGCTGCTGGGCGAGACCAACCATTATGAGGCATTGTGCCGCGATTGTTTCAACCGGGAAATGCAGAAATGAGCTATACGGTATCCGGCATATCATCCATTATCCATGCCCGGCTATCGGGCAGCGGCAGCGGAGACGCGCAGATAAAGCACCTGCTGATCGACAGCCGCAAGGTAACGCATGGCGAATCGTCTCTCTTTTTCGCCATTAAAGGCGAGCGCCACGATGGGCACCGGTTCATTCCCGAGCTGTATGAAAAAGGAGTGCGGGCTTTCGTGGTCAGCGAGCTGCCCGGTGATACGGCCCGGTTTGATGGCGCAAGCTTCCTGAAAGTAAATAAAACGCTCGATGCCCTTCAGCAACTGAGCGCCTATCACCGCAGGCAGTTTGATATCCCGGTCATCGGCATTACCGGGAGCAACGGAAAGACCATTGTCAAGGAATGGCTGTTCCAACTGCTTCGTGAAGACAAGAACATTGTACGCTCGCCCAAGAGCTTTAATTCGCAGGTAGGCGTTCCGCTCTCGGTATGGCAGATGAGCGAAGAGAACGAGCTGGCTGTTTTCGAGGCCGGCATATCCCATCCTGACGAGATGGAGCACCTGGAGCGGGTGATCGCCCCCACCATCGGGATATTTACGAATGTGGGGCAGGCGCACGATGAGAATTTCCTGGACAGCAGGCAGAAGGTGCGGGAAAAGCTCAAGCTGTTTCTGCATACCGGAACGCTCATCTATTGCAAAGACTATCTTTTGCTGAACGAGGAGATACTGACCAGCAAGGCGCTGAAGAACCTGAAGATATTCTCCTGGTCCAAGAAATCGCGGGCCGATCTGCAGATCGGGAAGGTGACCCGGTTCCCGGGTGAAACGGAGATACAGGGGGTCTTCCGGAACGATTTCATCCGGGTGCGCATCCCCTTTACCGATGAGGCCTCTATCGAGAACGCGATCCATTGCTGGGCCCTGCTCCTTTTTCTCGGCTACGGGAACGGCATCATCGCCCAGCGCATGAGCAACCTCTCGCCTGTGGCCATGCGGCTGGAGATGAAAGAGGGGATCAACAACTGCTCGATCATCAACGACAGCTACAATTCCGACCTCGGTTCGCTGGGCATTGCGCTCGATTTCCTTAACCAGCAGAAGCAGCATGCCCGGAAAACGCTTATCCTGTCTGATATTCTGCAGAGCGGGCGTAACGAAGAGGCGCTGTATGGCGAGGTGGCCGAGCTCCTGGCTAAAAAGGGGGTGACCCGCCTGATCGGCATTGGCGAGGCCATATCCAGGCAGTCGTCACGGTTCAGCATGGACAAGAGCTTTTACCGGAGTACGGCTGAATTCCTTGCAGCGTATACGAACTCATTTTTTCATAACGAGACGATACTCCTCAAGGGCGCCCGCGCCTTCGGCTTCGAAGACATCAGCAAGATCATCCAGCAGAAAGCGCACGAAACGGTGCTGGAGATCAACCTCAACGCGATTGTGCATAACCTGAACTATTTTCGATCCCGCCTCAAGCCCGATACCAAGCTCATGGCCATGGTCAAGGCCTTTTCTTACGGTGCCGGCAGTTTCGAGATAGCCAACGTGCTGCAGTTCCACCGCGTGGATTACCTTGCCGTGGCCTACGCTGACGAGGGAATAGAATTGCGCAAGGCCGGCATCACACTTCCCGTCATGGTGATGAATCCCGAGGAGCAGAGCTACGATACCATGATCCAGTATAACCTGGAGCCGGAGATATTTTCGTTCAGGGTGCTGGGCCAGTTCGAGGAGGCCGTTAAGCGCAGCGCTGTGCTCAATGGTGCAGCGTTCCCCATACACCTCAAGCTGGATACCGGCATGCACCGGCTGGGCTTCGAGGAAAAGGACCTGAATGAGCTGATGGTGCGCATCCGCAATAATAAGAACCTCAGGATACGCTCGGTATTTTCGCACCTGGCGGCCAGCGATGAGGGCGAGCACGATGCCTTTACGCGCGAGCAGATCAAGCGTTTCAGCTCCATGACCGAACGCATCTGCTCCCATTTCGATTATACGATATTGCGCCACATCCTGAACTCGGCCGGTATCGTACGCTTTCCTGACGCGCAGTTCAATATGGTGCGCCTGGGGATCGGGCTGTACGGGATCGGGGTGAATGAAAGCGAGCAGCAGCATCTGCAGAACGTAAGCACGCTGAAAACCATCATCTCGCAGATCAAGAACATACCGGCCAACGAGACCATCGGCTACAGCCGGAAAGGGGTGGCGAAAACGGATATGCAGATCGCTACCGTGCCCATAGGGTATGCTGACGGATTGAGCCGCAAGCTGTCGAACGGTAAAGGCAAAATGCTGGTGGCCGGCCGCTTTGCTCCCGTTGTGGGCAATGTGTGCATGGATATGTGCATGATCGACATAACGGGCATCCCCGCCAATGAAGGCGATGAGGTGATCGTTTTCGGAGAGAATTACCCGATCACCCGGGTGGCTGCCGATATGGATACGATCCCTTACGAGGTGTTCACCAACGTTTCGCGCAGGGTGAAACGGGTGTACTACCACGAATAAGTACTAGCCCCGCTTCATCTTCGCTTTCGCCCTGGCCCGGATGATCTCCTCGACCGGCTTCCCCTTTTCCTTGCTCTCCAGCCAGGAAATGATATCGAAATACAGGAAAGGCCTCCGTTCATAGGGATGCCGCTCCAGGGGCAGCAACTGTTTCTTCAGCTCAACGAATTTCCGGATAAGCCCCCGGCCCTCCGTTTCCTTGCCCAGGTTTTTCAGGAACCGCAGGATAAGCCTGTGGTAAAGGAAGTGCTCCTCTTTCTTGAGCAGGAAGCGGTAGGTGGATTTGATATGCGATTCTACCAGGTCGTAATTTCCCAACTCGTAATGCGCGATGAGGTTAAGTATGCGCGCGAAGGAAAGTATGTCCTCGCGCAGGTCTACATCGCGGCTGTTGATGATCCTGTTCAGCCAGGCGATGGCTTTCCGGAAACTACCCGCTCCAAAGTACAGGCAGGCCACCTTGTACCAGAAAAGCAGGATGTAATGCTTATCCATGCGCTCGGAAAAACGGTCGAGTTCGTTTTCGGCTACTGAAATGATCTTAGTTCCGCCCGTAAAATCGCCCATCATAAAATAATGGTTGATCTTGTGCATGTATTTGTACTTGAACAGGGCTATCTGGATGTTTTCAGTCAGCTCCAGGCCTTTTATCGAATGCACTTTCAGCAGTTTCTTGTAGGTCTCCTCGAACTCGCGGAAAAGAAAAAGCTTGTTCTCCGCGGCCAGCAGGTGGTTCAGCCCTTTGAGGTAGAGCTCCGGCTTATGGCGTATCATGTCCGGCCGCTCCTCAAACAGCGCCACCCACTTCCTGGCATATATGTAGCTTTTCCCGAAATCCTGCACAAAGGAATAATAGCTTACGTAGGAATAGCACAGGTAGAGGTTTTCCTGGAAAGAGAGCTTTTTGCCCGAATGGCGGGGCAGGCTGGAGTGAAAGAACCGCCTTACCCGTTCGTGATCGTGGCGGTCGCGGACAAAGCCCATTTTCACATAGAACGAGCTCAGCCGGGCGGCCAGGTTCGAGAACGTACTGATGTTCTGGATGCTTTTTACCACCGAACGCGTTTCAGTGATGATCCTGTTCACCCGGCTCTCGTTGTTCTCTGACACGGTGTGCATCAAAGCCATTTTTTCCAGGTCCATGATCTCGAGCAGCAGCGTGCTGCGGTCATCGCTTACCGCCATGCGCTTGGCCTTGTCGATGACCTTTAATGAAAGATCATACAGGCCTTTATTATAGAGCAGCAGCGCGGAATCGATCTGGGCGCGGATCTTCATATCGCTGCTGGTGCGGGCATGGTATTGCCTCAGGCTGTCGAGTATCTGTTTTTGCAGGTGTGCTTTCAGGTTGTGTATCTGGATGGGTTTGACGGAGGGCGTTGCCAGCAGGAACTGGCGCTCATCGTATCGCTTGCGCTTTTCCATGTAATCGAAGAGCAGGACGAACTTTTTGCCGCGTATGTCGTGCAATGGCGAGGCGGTCAGTTTGAAATAGCGCTTTTCGGCCTTTGTCATGGATTTGACCAGCCGGAACAGGTTGTCATTAGTAGAGTTAGACATCGTAGTAATAATAGATTTATTGTATAAAACCAGCTATATATATGTCAAATATATTTCAAATATGTTGTTTTGGATATCATAGTCGAATTTTATTTTATACTGATCACAATGCGGTCAAGGGGTAACTTTGTCCTAAAGAAATCATGAAGACAAGAGCAGCCATAACAGCCACAGGCGTTTATATACCCCCGGATAAGCTTACCAATGCCGATCTGGAAAAAATGGTGGATACCACTGACCAGTGGATCGTGGAGCGCTGCGGGGTGAAGGAGCGCAGGATACTGAAGGATAAAGACAAGGCTACAGCATTCATGGGCGCTGAAGCGGCCCGCCAGGCCTTATCCAAAAGGGGTATGCCCGCCAGCGAGATCGAACTCGTCATAGTCTCTACGGCCACCCCCGAGTACCAGTTCCCGGCCACATCCAATATTGTGGCCGATATGATTGGCGCAAACCGCGCCTGGGGTTTTGACCTGATGGCGGCCTGCTCGGGATTCCTTTATGCGCTCAATACGGCAAGGCAGTTCATTGAATCGGGCGCGCATAAAAAGATACTGGTCATTGGCTCAGACAAGATGTCGACCGTAGCCGACTATACGAACCGTACCACCTGCATCCTGTTCGGTGACGCGGCCGGAGCCGTGCTGCTCGAGGCTGATGAAAGCGGCAATGGCATCATCGATGCGCGGCTGTACAGCGATGGTAGCGGAAGGAAATACCTTTTGCAGGAAGCCGGAGGAAGCCTCAGCCCGGCCAGCGCGGAAACCGTGAGCAAGCGCCAGCACTTCATCAGCATGGACGGCAAGAACGTGTTCAAGGTGGCGGTAGTCAAAATGGCCGAAGTGGCCGAGGAGATGATGAAGCGCAATGCGCTCAGCGCTGAGCAGGTGGCCTACCTGGTACCTCACCAGGCGAACAAACGCATTGTCGAGGCCACAGCGGAACGTATGGGTATTGGCATGGACAAAGTGATGATGAACATTGAGCGCTACGGCAATACTACCTGCGCGAGCATACCGCTCTGCCTGAACGAATGGGAAGCGAAGCTGCGTACGGGAGATAACCTCGTGTTATGTTCCTTTGGCGCGGGGTTCACCTGGGGAGGTATATTTCTGAAGTGGGCCTACAACGGAAACTGAGCGGAAAGAAAAAAAACAGGAAAACCCTTGCGTGTATGAGATTTTTTTAGGAATCTTTGCACGGCATTTTAAATACAGTTTAATTCTTTTATCTAAAAAAGAAGTAAAAATGAAAAAAGCAAAGTTGAAATTCAACTTCTTTTCAGCGGCTGACAAGGTGTTCAGTGCCATTGCTGTTTTGTTTATCCCTGCCCTTTCAGCCCCGGTGTGCAGTAAAGTCCCCTATTTCCCGAGACGCTGATGCGTCCACATTGACCCCGGGCCCCTACGCGGAGCCTTTCCCTCAAAGAGATTGAGAATTAATTCAGGAGCGCAGCTCTAAGGAGTTTGTGCATCCTACATGATCCATTTCACACAATTTTTTGTTATGAATGCATCAACAGATTGCACCATTGTAGTTGCCGGTAAAGAGCACCTTGGCTTCGCGGAGCAGATCTGCGAGGAGATGGCCGCATCGGCCAGGGCCCGCGGAACGGGTATCGCCAGGCGTTCGCCCGAATACATATCGGAAAAAATGCTGGAAGGAAAAGCCGTGATCGCCTTTGCGCCTGACGGAGCGTGGGCGGGTTTCTGCTACATCGAGACCTGGGGCCATGGTAAATATGTGGCCAACTCGGGCCTTATTGTGGCACCGCCTTACCGGAAAAGCGGGCTGGCGAAAGCGATCAAGAAAAAGATATTCGGGCTTTCGCGAAGCAAATTCCCTGAGGCCAAGATATTCGGCCTGACAACGGGGCTGGCGGTCATGAAGATCAACTCTGAGCTGGGCTATGAGCCCGTAACCTATTCCGAGCTGACCGATGATGATGAGTTCTGGAAAGGCTGCCGCAGTTGCGTAAACTTCGGGATACTGGTGAGCAAAGAGCGCAAGAACTGCCTTTGCACGGCCATGTTGTACGATCCGGCCGACAAAGAGAAAGGCGAGCCCGCGAAAGGCCTGTGGGATTTTGCGCGCAAATCTAAGCTGTACGAGCGCTTTATGAAGATCAAGCAGATCGCCCTTCTGCGCGGCAGTAAAAGCGGTGAGGAGAAGGAGAAGAAGAAATCGCTGATCTCGTTCTTTAATTTTTAACCCGGAAGGCCTGTCCTTCCTCTAACCATTAAAAAAATGAAAACAAAAAAAGTGGTACTGGCATTCAGCGGTGGTTTGGATACTACCTATTGCGCCATTTATCTGTCAAAGGAAAAGAACATGGAAGTGCATGCCCTGACCGTCAACACGGGCGGTTTCACGGCCGAAGAGCTGGCGCGCATCGAGCGGCATGCGCTCGCGCTGGGGGTAAAATCGTTCCGGTGCGTGGATGAGACGGCAGGGTTCTATAACAAGGTGATCAAATACCTGGTGTTCGGCAATGTGCTTAAGAACAATACTTACCCGCTTTCCGTAAGCGCTGAGCGCATCTCGCAGGCCGTTGCGGTAGCCGAATATGCCCGCCTGATCAACGCTGACGCTGTGGCGCACGGCAGCACGGGCGCGGGCAATGACCAGGTGCGCTTTGATATGGTGTTCAATATACTGATACCCGGCATGGCGGTCATTACGCCTGTCCGCGACATGAAACTATCGCGCGAAGAGGAGATCGCATACCTCAAAGCGCACGGTGTAAGCATGAACTTCGACAAGGCGAAATACAGCATAAACAAAGGCATATGGGGCACCTCTGTGGGCGGTAAGGAAACGCTGACCTCTCACCTCCCGCTGCCCGAAGAAGCCTATCCCACGGGGATCGGGAAAACGGGCAGCGAAGAGGTAACGCTGGAATTCCTGAAGGGCGAGCTCTGTGGCGTGAATGGGGAGCTGTTCAGCCACCCGGTGGAAGCCATCCGTAAGCTGCAGGATATGGCCGGCCCCTACGGCATAGGGCGCGATGTGCATGTTGGCGATACCATCATCGGCATCAAGGGCCGTGTAGGGTTCGAGGCGGCCGCACCGCTGATCATCATCAAAGCCCATCACCTGCTCGAAAAACATGTGCTCACCAAATGGCAATTGTACTGGAAAGACCAGTTGGCCTCCTGGTACGGCAACTGGCTGCACGAGGGGCAGTACCTCGATCCGGTCATGCGCAATATCGAACGCTTCCTGGAAGATACCCAGCAGCAGGTGAGCGGCAAGGTTTTCCTTACCCTGATGCCGCACCGCTTTGTGCTGAACGGGATCGAGTCGGAGTTCGACCTGATGTCGGCCCGTTTCGGCAGCTATGGCGAAATGAATAAGACCTGGACGGGAGATGATGTAAAGGGCTTTGCCAGGATATTCGGCAACCAGGCGGCTATCTACCATGCCATACAAAATACCGCGCTGGCCAAATGAATAAGATCAGGATAGGCCTAGCCGGCAGCGCGGGGTATACGGGCGGAGAGCTGATCCGCCTGCTGCTGCATCACCCGGCCGCTGAGATCGCTTTCGCCCACAGCAAAAGCAATGCGGGAAAATACGTCAGCGAGGTACATACCGATCTGCTGGGGGAGACCGTCTTGAAATTCACCGATAGCATATCCGGTGATATCGATGTGCTGTTTCTCTGCCTGGGTCACGGGGAGTCCAGGAAATTCCTGGCCGGAAACAGCCCGGGCCCGCATACGCGGGTGATCGACCTGTCGCAGGATTTTCGCGTAGGAAGCGATTTTACCTACGGCCTCCCCGAGTTGAACAGGGAAAAGATCGGCCGGTCGCGGCAGGTGGCCAATCCCGGTTGCTTTGCCACGGCTATACAACTTGCCCTGCTTCCGCTTGCGAAAAGCAGCTTGCTCCGGCATGAAATACACGTCAATGCGACAACCGGCTCTACAGGTGCCGGCCAATCGCTGAGCGAAACATCTCATTTTAGCTGGAGGCAGAACAACCTGAGCGTATATAAGGCTTTCGGGCACCAGCACCTGTCAGAGATCAGGCAGGGCATAGGCATGCTGCAAAGCGATTTTTCGCAGGAGATCAGCTTCATTCCCCTGCGCGGCTCTTTTACGAGGGGCATACTGGCAACCGTATATATGCACTGCGACCTGAGCGGGGAAGAGGCCGGCCGGATGTTCAGGGAATTTTATGCGCAGCATCCTTTTGTAAAGGTCAGCAACAGCCCCATCGACCTTAAGCAGGTGGTCAACACCAATAAATGCATGCTGCATGTTGAAAAGCACGGCAGCAAGCTGGCGGTTACCAGCGCGATCGATAACCTGCTGAAAGGAGCTTCGGGCCAGGCCGTGCAGAATATGAACCTGATGTTCGGGCTGGAAGAAACAACCGGGTTAAAGCTGAAAGCATCTGTATTTTAAAATCGAAATAGAATGAAACTATTTGACGTATATCCCTTATTTGACATTGAGCCCTTCGGGGCGCAGGGGTTGTGGCTGTGGGACAAGGCCGGGACCCGGTACCTCGATCTGTATGGCGGCCATGCCGTCATCTCTATCGGCCATTCGCATCCGCATTATGTAAAACAACTCACCGGACAGGCGGCACGGATCGGTTTTTATTCCAACTCGGTGAAGATATCGTTGCAGGAAGAGCTCGCTGAAAAGCTGGGAGAACTTTCGGGATACAGCGGGTACAGCCTCTTCCTCTGCAACTCGGGCGCTGAGGCCAATGAGAACGCGTTGAAGCTGGCCTCCTTCCATAACGGCAGGAAAAAGATCATCGCTTTCTCCGGGGCCTTTCACGGCCGCACCTCCCTGGCCGTGGCCGCTACCGATGACAGCGCCATTTCCGCGCCCGTGAACGGGACGGGCAATGTTCTTTTCCTCAGCTTCAATGACGGGCAGGCTCTCGAAGCCCACATGGATGAAAGCGTATGCGCGGTGATCGTTGAAGGTATACAGGGCGTGGCGGGAGTGCGTGTTGCGTCCGAGGGTTTTTTGAAAACGATCCGGAGCGTATGTGATCAGTGGGGGGCGATGATGATACTCGATGAAGTGCAGTCGGGCTACGGGCGCAGCGGCAGGTTCTTCGCTCACCAGTATGCCGGTGCGCAGCCCGACCTGATCACGGTGGCAAAGGGTATGGGCAACGGCTTTCCTGTAGGCGGGGTATTGATCTCTCCGCGTTTCCAGGCCAGGCAGGGTATGCTGGGCACCACCTTTGGCGGCAACCACCTGGCCTGCGCAGCCGGCATAGCGGTACTGGATGTGATACGGGAAGAAGGCCTAGTACAGCGGGCGCTCGAAACCGGGAGCTACATCATGGACCAGGTAAAGCGCCTGGAAGGAGTGCGGGAAGTAAGGGGCAGGGGATTAATGATCGGCATCGAGCTCGAATTCGCCTGTGCCGCTCTCAGGAAACGGCTATTGTTCGAGGAGAGGATATTTACCGGGTCGGCATCGGACAAAAACACGATACGCATACTGCCCGCCCTGAATATTAAACGGGAAGAGGCCGATATCTTCCTGCATGCGCTCAACAAGGTACTTAAATCACAAAAACAAACAGCATGAAACACTTCACTACGGTTCACGATGTGAAAAATGTCAGCGAACTGATCGCCCAGGCCCTTTACCTCAAGAAGGCTCCTTTCGCTTTCGCTGGCCTGGGAAAGAACAAAACGCTGGGGCTTATTTTTATGAATCCCAGCCTGCGCACGCGCCTGAGTACCCAGCGGGCCGCCATGAACCTGGGCATGAACGTTATGGTCATGAATATCGATAAGGAGGGATGGGCGCTGGAGTTCGGTGACGGTGCGGTGATGAACGGCAGCAAGGCCGAGCACGTGAAAGATGCGGCTGCCGTCATGGGACAGTATTGCGATATCATAGGCATCCGCTGCTTTCCCGGGCTGGCGGATAAGCAGGAAGACTACAGCGAGCAGGCCCTGGTAAAGTTCATGAAGTACTGCCGGGTGCCGGTCATCAGCCTCGAAAGCGCTACGCTGCATCCGTTGCAGAGCCTGGCCGATGCCATGACCATCAGGGAGGCCTGGAAAAAAGCGCACCCGCCCAGGATCGTATTGACCTGGGCCCCTCACATCAAAGCCCTGCCCCAGGCCGTGGCCAATTCGTTTGCCGAATGGATGACCCGCGAACAGGCTGATCTGACTATCGTCCAGCCCGAGGGCTTCGAATTGTGCGATGATTACACCAGGGGCGCCAGGATCGTGTATGACCAGTGTGAAGCATTGAAAGATGCCGATTTCGTTTATGTCAAGAACTGGTCATCGTACCATGAATACGGGAAGGTGCATCCATCGGCCGCATCATGGATGCTGACCCGCGAGAAGCTTGGCCTGACCCGGAAAGCCAAGGTCATGCATTGTCTTCCTGTTCGAAGGAACGTGGAGCTGAGCGATGCTATCCTCGACAGTCCCGATTCACTGGTGCTCCGGCAGGCGGAAAACAGGCTCTACGCGGCACAGGCCGTGATCAAGACCCTGCTCGAGCACAACTATACACCTGTATCTGAAAAACCGGCCAAATATGAACAAGCTGCACATCATTAAGGTAGGAGGCAAGGTGCTCGATGACGGCCCTTCGCTCGAAAAGTTCCTGGATGATCTTTCGGGGATCAGGGAGCGTAAAATAGTGGTGCATGGCGGAGGGAAGCTGGCCAGCGAGCTGGCTGAAAAGCTGGGAATATCGCAGGCCATGGTGAACGGCCGCAGGATCACCGATGCCAAAACGCTGGAAGTGGTTACCATGGTATATGCGGGCCTGCTCAACAAGCGTATGGTGGCGCTGCTGCAGGCACGGGCTGTGAATGCGCTGGGGCTCAGCGGGGCCGACCTGAACAGCATTCGGGCGCATAAGCGCCAGGGAGGCGGGATCGATTTCGGCTACGCGGGCGATATCGATGAGATCAATGTTCCGCTTTTAGCGAAGCTGGTCGAGGAGGGCCTTACCCTTGTTTTTTGTCCGATCACTCACGACAGCAAGGGGCAGTTGTTCAATACGAACGCGGATACGATAGCGGCCGCGCTGGCGATAAGTTTCTCGGAGCGGTACGAGGTGCAGCTTAATTATTGTTTCGAGAAGAAAGGTGTGATGAAGAACGTGGAGGATGCGGGATCATTGATCCCTGTGATGACCGAAAGCGAATACAGGCGATTGCTGCAGGAAGGAGCCATCTCCCAGGGGATGATACCCAAGCTGGACAATTCGTTCGCGGCAATAGTCAAGGGGGTGAGCCGGGTCGTTATCGGAGATTCGGGCAGCCTCAGCGAGATCATACAGGCAAAGGAGCATTGCGGAACAATTCTAACAGCATAGATCATGGAAAACAAACTTTGGGAAAAAGAACAAACTAGGCTCAGCCTGCTGGTGGAGCAATTTACGGTAGGAAGGGACAAGGAGTTCGACCTGCTGCTGGCTGAGTATGATGTGACCGGTTCGGTGGCGCATGCCGCCATGCTTGAATCGGCAGGGCTGCTCAGCAGGCAGGAGCTGGAGCAGATACTTTCAGGGCTGGAGCGGATCCGCGAAGAGATACGCACGGGGAAGTTCAGGATAGAGGAAGGCGTGGAGGATGTGCACTCGCAGGTGGAACTGCTGCTTACGCGCAGGATAGGCGAGGCGGGCAAGAAGCTGCATACGGGGCGTTCGCGCAACGACCAGGTGCTGCTCGATATCAAGCTTTACCTGCGTGAAGAGCTCCGGCAGATATCATTACAGGTCAAAGGCCTGTTCGATACCCTGCTCACGCTGAGTGAAAAACATAAGGACAGGCAATTGCCCGGCTATACGCATTTCCAGGTGGCCATGCCTTCTTCTTTCGGCCTTTGGTTCGGGGCTTATGCCGAAAGCCTGACCGATGATATGGAAATGGTGCTGGCCGCCTTCCACGTTGCGAACAGGAACCCGCTGGGATCTGCTGCCGGCTACGGATCATCATTTGGCCTGAAGCGCGGGCTGACCACCGAGCTGATGAACTTTGAAAGCCTCAACTATAATTCGCTGTACGCCCAGATGACGCGCGGCAAAACAGAGAAGATCGTTGCCATGGCCATGTCATGCCTGGCCGCAACGCTGGCGAAACTGGCCTTTGATGTATGCCTCTATACCAGCCAGGACCTGGGCTTTGTTTCGTTCCCTGACGAGCTGTGCACCGGCAGCAGCATCATGCCGCATAAGAAAAACCCGGATGTGTTCGAGCTCATCAGGGCCAAGTGCAACAGGATACAGGCATTGCCGAACGAACTCGCGCTGCTGACAGCCAACCTGCCCTCGGGTTATCACCGCGACCTGCAGCTCACCAAGGAGATACTTTTCCCAGCGGTTGCAGAGCTGAAAGCCTGCCTGGAAATAAGCCGATTCATGCTGCCGCACATGATGGTAAGAGAAAATATACTGGAAGATAAAAAGTACGATCACCTGTTCAGTGTAGAGGCGGTTAATGAACTGGTCGTGGGAGGCCTTCCCTTCCGTGAGGCCTATAAGCAGGTATCGCGGCAGATCGAACAGGGGCTCTTTAAGCCGGAACGGAATATCGTACGCACCCACGAGGGAAGTGCCGGCAACCTGTGCAATGACCGGATCAAAGAACGGATGGAGCTGCAGATGGGCAAAATTATGGCAGCGGCATGTGGCGAAGAGGCAGTTTGGAAATAAATTTGGAGTTGACGAAAAAATTGATCTATATTTGCAGCGTAAACAAGTAATGAAAACAAGAAAGGCATATTTCTTCTTCTTTTATCCGGCATCCTCAGCGGGACAGCCAGGGAAGAGCTTATATGCGTAACTGAACATAAGACCTCAACCTGAAGCGAGTCCCGATCCAGTCGGGACTCGCTTTTTTTATGCACATAAAGCCAAGCAACATGAGAAATCCTAAAGTAGCCATCTTCGGAACAGCCGCCTCGTATCACGATATGGCAGCGCGCAAGTTCTACGGCCGGGAATTCGACCTGATCGAGTGCTCCACTTTCAGGCAGAGCTG
>JBFLYZ010000001.1:0-186842 GCA_040756415.1 Bacteroidota bacterium | reverse complement strand
GGCGTAGTTCCAGGCCCAATGAATGAAAATGCTGCAGCCCAGCGGCCTGTGCACTGCCGGTAAATTGAAAAGTGTCAAAACGTAGAAATCCTGTAAGGTGGCGTAGCCACCGTTTGCGGCTTAACGGTTTGCCGCTTGGCAGAGTGCGGACATTTTCGCCTCGAAAATGTCCGCGAGAACGAAGATATGAATAAACCACGGACGTGTCCCACGGACACATCCGCCCGCATTTTGCCAAGCGGCTGTTAGCAACTGTGCCGTCTTGTCCGTGCGAAGTTGTCCACCGTCAGAAAAACTTAGTTTAACCAAGCCACTGTCCACCGCTGATGTTTTTTGTTGCGCTGTCTGCTGATGATTAATGAAATAAAAGAGCATAAGCACAATAAATAATAATTGTCGAGGCGATGCCAATTAAAATGCCGTAGAAAAAATATCTCCACCGTCTGCTTTTGCGATGTTCGCTTTCGTAATACATAGTTGTCTTGTTATAGTGTAAAAATTGTCGAGGTCGGTAAGTTCTTTCATTTAATTTTTTGTCTTGGCTTGTTTTGAATGATACAAATTGATTTCTATTTCTGTCTTGAGAATTGTCAACACTGTCACGGAACGACTTTCCAAATCTTTCTTTGAATATTTGTCGGAATTGTCCAGAATGTAGTCAATGAGTTCTTGCCGTATTTTATTTTCGTCTTTCATTTTTTGAATTTGTCGGCTTGCACTTTTTTGTCTACGGAGAGAGCAGTGTGAAGCACTTGTTTGTTTGTCTGCCCCGCGAAACTGTCAGCCGTGAAACCGCTGTCCTTGCGCACGATGAAATTAATTTGTTGCTGTCGTGTCATTCCGTAAATGAGCAGTTGTCGCATTCCGTTAGTTTTGTCTTTTGGCATAGTTGCTAACTTGTTTATATACGAACCCAAGGTGCGGATATCCAACGGAAACCTGTTGGATTGGCGTACCTTTTATGGCTTTTGTTTCTCATAGATCCAGGTGCTCAAAAGGACTGGTGATCTGACCTAATGCTTTTTTACTTACATGAGTGTATATTTCTGTTGTACGCGAGCTCTTATGCCCCAAAAGGCTTTGTATATACCTTAGATCCGTACCCGACTCCAGCAAATGAGTGGCATAACTATGCCTCAGGGTATGCACTGTAGCCGCTTTCCTGATCCCCGCCTTCTGTTTAGCTAAGTTAAATAATTTACCAATGCTCCGCGTACTGTACTGCGCTTTCGATTGCCCCTCGAAGAGATAGGTCTTTGGCCGGGCTTCGCGGTAGTACTCGCGCAGGAGCTCCAGGAGCTTGGGAGAAAGCGTAACCATACGGTCTTTAGCCCCCTTGGCGTTCCGTATGTGAAGCATGTTGCGCTTGCTGTCAATATCCTCGATCCGAACGGCAATACACTCGCTGATCCGGAGGCCGCAGCCATAAATAAGGCCCAGGATAGCTTTGTGCTTTTTGTTATGTGTTTTGGAAAGGATCGCCTTTACCTCTTCCCTGCTCAGCACTTCGGGCAGTTTTCGCGGCTTACGAGGCCGGGCGATCTCCTGAACGGCCAGCTCTTTATCCTGGATAGTGGAATAGAACAGCTTGACCGCGTTAATACACTGGCTCTGGTAGGCCACCGAATAGTTATTGGCCAGTATATACTCGTTATTGAACCGGATCACGTCACTGTTGCTGATCTTGTGTACGGGCCTGGCGGGAAAGAACCTGAAGAAGGTCTTCAGCGCGTCAAGATAAGTCTCTATCGTGTTGTCGCTGTACCGCTTTTGACGCATCCAGTATTTGAACTTAAGCAGCTGGCCATTCAGCTCGGCAGAAAGGCTGGGTAAAAGCGATTTCCCTTTGGTGCTGTCAGTTGCCTGCACGGCCAGCGGCTTGTCCAGCTCCCGCGTATCCACAGCCGCCACAGGCCTGAACAGGCGAAAGATCTCCCGCAAGTGGTGCTCCGTATGGTCCACCAGCCAGCAGCGGTGCGTATTGCTCCACCTGAAGCCAGTCAACTGCTTTACGCAGGAATTCAGCTCCGGATCGATAGGAAATCGCAGACCCAGGCAGTTTTTTCCCCTGTGTTGCAATGATATTACCTTAACCGTGCGCATACCCAAATTTAAAATAAAAATCCGGCAGCACAATGGCTTTTAGGGCTATAGGTCCCACAGGGCGCGAACGCTCGCAGGCTAAACCCGGCTGCAGCGGAAATCCTGCCCCGAAAGGGCAGATTGGAGCGGAAGACGGGGCTGCCGGCCCCTATGGAATGCCTGCCGGTGCTTTTCAGAAAAATATTATCTTTGCCTGCCTTGCCGGAAGGCGGGCTGCCCCTAACAAAAACGCTAAAAAACTGCTTATACTATGAATAGATTGCATTTGCTTAAAACATTGGCCTTTACGCTGGTAGCCGGCATCGCCCCAGCCCAGCAGAACACCACCGATGACCGCATACTCATGACCGTGGGCGATGAGAAAGTGACCGTATCGGAGTTCATGAGCGTGTACCAGAAGAACCCCTCCGTAAAAGACAGCGAGAACAAATCCATTCAGGAATACATAGAGCTGTACACGAACTTTCGCCTGAAGGTGAAAGAGGCCCGCGACCTGGGTATGGATACCTCGGCCAGCTTCAGGAACGAGCTGATGGGCTACCGCAAGCAGCTCTCCATGCCTTACCTGACCGATACCGTGGTGAACGATAAGCTGCTCAAGGAAGTGTACGAGCGCATGCAGTGGGATATACGCTCGAGCCACATCCTCATCAAGTGCGACCCCAACGCCCTGCCCAAGGATACCCTGGCGGCCTACAACGCGGCCATGAAGGCCTATAACCGCATCAAGGCGGGCGAAGACTTTGCCAAGGTATGCAAGCAGGTGACGCAGGACGATTACGGCAAGACCAACGGGGGCGACCTGGACTACCGCACCGTGTTCGAGCTGATCTATCCTTTCGAAACCGCCATGTACAACATGAAAGTAGGGGAGGTGTCGAAGCCCGTGCGCAGCCAGGTGGGCTACCACATCATCAAGGTGACCGACCGCCAGCCCCATATCGAGCTGACCACCGCCCACATCATGATCAAGACCCCCAAAGGCATGAGCGCTGAGGATTCGCTCAAGGCCCTGCAGAAGATCAACGATATTTACGACCAACTGGTGAAGGGCACGCCCTGGGATACCCTGGCCATGAAATATTCTGACGACCCGGGATCGGCCAAAAAAGGCGGATTGCTGCCCCCCGTGGCCCGCAACTACAACTCCAACTACCCGGCCGAGTTCAAAACGGCCGCCTTTACCCTGGGCAAGGATGGTGAATACACCAAGCCCTTCAAGACCCGTTTCGGATGGCATATCGTTAAGCGCGTAAGCTCTAAGGGAGTGCCGCCCTTTGCCGATGTGAAGAACGAGATCAAGAACAAGGTATCGAAAGACCCCCGCGCCAATACGGGCCGCACCGCGCTCATGGGCAAGATCAAGACCTGGTATAATTTCAAGGAGGACCTCAAGGCCCGCGATGAGTTCTACGCCCTTTTTGCCAAGGATTCGTCCATCTTCAAAGGCCAGTGGAAGGCCGAGAAGGCCAAGAACATGAACAAGGTGATGTTCAGCCTGCTCGACAAGAACTACACCCAGGCCGATTTTGCCAAATACATCGAAAGCCACCAGGCGCCCCGCCCCTCAGCCAGCCACATTCTGGTGGTGAACGGCCTGTACAAGGCCTGGCAGGAAGAGGCCCTCATCGCCTTCGAGGACAGCCGCCTGGAGATGAAATACCCCAAGTTCAAGGCCCTGATGCAGGAATACAATGATGGCATACTGCTTTTTGAGCTCACCGATAAGAAAGTATGGAGCAAGGGCGTGAAGGATACGGCCGGGCTGCGCGCCTATTACGAGCTGAACAAGACCAGGTTCATGTGGGACGAGCGGGCGGAGGTGAAGACCTACACGTGCGCCAACGAGAAGGTGGCTGCCGCGGTGAGAAAAATGATCGCCAAGGGCAAATCCGATAAGGAGATACTGGAGAAAGTGAACAAGAACGGTGCGCAGAACCTGAGCATAGAGACCAAGATCTACAACAAGGGCGATAACAAGGAGGTGGATGCCAGATGGGCCCCGGGCCTGCTCTCTGACAAAACGGAAGAAGGCAAGGTGACCCTGACCTATATCAGCAAGCTGGTTGCCCCCACGCCCAAATCGTTCAGCGAGGCCAAGGGCCTGATCACGGCCGATTACCAGGCCTTCCTGGAAAAGGAATGGATCGACACGCTGAAGAAGAAATACAAGGTGGTGATCAACGAGGATGTATTAAAAACGCTTAAATAGTACCTGTCATTTCAAAAACAGATTTAGCGGTTAAAAGTCACCCTGTTCCAATTCTCCTGGGGAGTTGGAACAGGTCGTTTTTGGGCTTGCTCGTGGTCTCATGCCTTTGGGCCTGCCTGCTGCCGGGCTGTTCTTCGCCCCGGCCGGGGGAAGGGCAAAGGGCCATAGCCCGCGTGAACGATGCCTTTCTCTACGAATCGGATATTGCCGACCTGGTGCCGCCCGGCACTTCCGCGGCCGACAGCCTGGAAAAGGTAAGGGTATACATCGATAACTGGATACGGGAGACCCTCATCCTGCAAAAGGCCGAAAAGAACCTGGGCGACCAGGAGAAGGACGTGAAGAAGCAGTTGGAGGATTACCGCAGGTCGCTGATCACCTACGCCTACGAGAAGGCCCTGGTGTACCAGAAGCTGGATACCCTGGTCACCGACAGGGAGATAGAGCTGTACTACAAAGAGCACCAGAAGGATTTTGAGCTCAAAGACAATATTGTGAAAGTGACCTACGTTAAGGTGAAGCGCAACGCCCCCAAGCTCGATAAGGTGAAGCAGTGGTACAAATCGGAGAACGAGAAGGATATAGCCCAGCTCAGGAGCTATTGCATACAATTTGCTGAGAACTACTTCATCGACAACAACTCCTGGCTGCTCTTTGACGACCTGCTGAAAGAAATACCCATGAAGATGTACGATAAAGAGCTATTTTTACAGAACAACCGCTTCGTGGAAACGGCCGACTCGCTGAACCTGTACTTTGTCAACATCAAGGGCTTCATGATCAGGAACAGCATTTCGCCCATTTCGTTCGAGAAGGAGAACATCCGGAGCATTATCCTGAACAAGCGCAAGCTGCAGCTCATCAGCAAGATGAAAGAGGATGTATACCAGGAGGCGATGAGGAACAAGGAATTCGAGATCATTGAAAAGAAATAGACGAGAATGATTAAAAGAACCGTTTTTACCCTATTGCTGGCCCTGCTCATGCTGCCGGTACTGGCGCAGAAGAAAGACACCCTGGTGCTCGACCGCATTGTGGCGGTGGTGGGCAATGCCATCATACTCGAGTCGGAAATAGCGCTGCAGTGCCAGCAGCTCGAGGCCGAGGGCGTGATCATTACCCAGGCCGTGCGCTGCAAGGTGCTGGAGCAGTTGCTGTACCGCAAGCTGCTGCTGCACCAGGCCGAGGTCGACAGCCTGTATGTGACCGAAGAGCAGGTGGAATCGGAGCTCGACAGGCGTTTCCGGTATTTCCTTTCGCAATATCCCTCCATCGAGCAGTTTGAGATAACCACGGGCAAAACCGTTGAGGAATACAAGGAGATCTACCGCGAGCAGGTGCGCCAGTTGCTCATCAGCCAGATGATGCAGAACAAGATCGTGGGCAGCCTTACCGTTTCGCCCAACGAGGTAAAGGAGTATTTCAGCAGCCTGCACCCCGACAGCGTGCCGTACATCAATGCGGAGGTGGAGATTGGCGAGATCGTGAAGAAGCCGGCCGTGAACCCGGAGCTGAAAAAGTATGCCAGGGAGGAATGCGAGAAGCTGAGGCAACGCGCCCTGGCCGGTGAGGATTTTACCACCCTGGTAAAGCTCTACAGCAAGGATCCCGGCTCGAACGGGCAGAACCCCGAGGGCAAGACCCAGTATGACGGCATACAGCGCGGCAGCTTTGTGCCCGAGATCGACCAGTACGGCTTTTCCATGAAGCCGGGAGAGATATCGCCCGTGTTCGAGACCGATTACGGCTTTCACGTGATGAAGCTGCTGGCGCGTAAGGGCGACTTCATCGATTTCCAGCATATCCTGATCACCGTGCCGGTCGACCCGGCCGACCTGCAGAAGGCCCGCCTCCGTCTCGACAGCATTGCCGACCTGATACGCAAAGACTCGATCACGTTCACCGAGGCCGCATCGCGCTTTTCGGATGAGGAAGAATCGAAAGTGAACGGTGGCTCGCTGTATAACCCCTATACGGGCGATACCAAATTCCAGGTAGACCAGCTCAGCCAGGTGGACCCCACGCTGGCCCTGGTGATAGAAAAGATGCAAACGGGCGAGCTCTCGCAGCCCACCCTCACCGCCACGCGCGATGGCAAGGAAGCCTACCGTATCTTATACATCAAAAGCCGGACCCAGCCGCACAAGGCCAACCTGGACCAGGACTGGCTGCGCATACAGAGCGATGCGCTGATAGCCAAAGAGGAGAAGCTGCTGAAGGCCTGGGTGGATAAGATTCTGGTCAATACCTATGTGAAGATCGCTGGCGATTATAAATCGTGCGATTTTGACAGCGACTGGGTGAAATTATCTAAGTAACGCTCCAATATCCAATATCCAATATCCAATATCCAATATCCAATATCCAACATCCAACATCCAACATCCAACATCCAACATCCAACATGAATTATAAAGATGACGTCCAGGCAGTAGATGCCTTCGTGGAAAAATACAAGTCGCTTAACGCGGAGATAGGCAAAGTGATCATCGGTCAGCAGGAAGTGGTGCGCGATGTGATCATTTCTATATTCAGCCGCGGGCATTGCCTGCTGGTAGGCGTGCCGGGCCTGGCCAAAACGCTTCTGGTGAATACCGTAGCCGATGTGCTGGGACTGAGCTTCAGCCGCATACAGTTCACGCCCGACCTGATGCCATCGGATATCATCGGCTCCGAGATACTGGACGATACGCGTCATTTCAAGTTCGTGAAAGGCCCCTTGTTCGCCAACATCATCCTGGCCGATGAGATCAACCGCACTCCGCCCAAAACGCAATCGGCCCTGCTGGAGGCCATGCAGGAGCGCGCGGTAACTGCCGCTGGCAAGCGTTACGAGCTGGGCAATCCCTTTTTCGTGCTGGCCACGCAGAACCCCATAGAGCAGGAGGGAACCTACCCGCTGCCCGAGGCCCAGCTCGACCGCTTTATGTTCAACGTGTGGCTCGACTATCCCGCGTATGAGGAAGAGGTGCAGGTGGTGAAGAACACCACATCCGACCGCAAGGTTACGCTGAACAAGATACTGACCACGGAAGAGATACTTTATTTCCAGGACCTCATCCGCAGGATACCGGTGAGCGATAACGTGCTGGAGTATGCCGTAAAGCTGGCCGGCAAAACGCGCCCCAACACGGCACTGGCCGCAGAAACGGTGAACAAATACCTGAGCTGGGGCGCAGGCCCGCGCGCATCGCAGTACCTGGTGCTGGGCGCGAAATGTCATGCGGCCGTGCACGGAAAATACTCGCCCGATATTGCCGATGTGCAGGCTGTGGCGCCCGCTATTCTCCGCCACCGCATCGTGCGCAATTACAAGGCCGAGGCCGAGGGCATCACCACGGATAACATCATCAGCCAGTTGGTTTGATCTGTGTTCGGGATCTGCTTCTGTCCGGCAAGAGGGCGGATCTGTTCTTCTTCTCCTGCCCTGACGCGCACCGCGCTTTTATGTGTTAGTACAGGTGATCTCTCACCCGCTTTACGCTCTTTGCGATTCACTTGCTTTGCGCCCTTTGCGGTTCCCTCACTTTGCGTTCTTTGCGGTTATTTTTCAAATCATCTTCGAAAAACTCCAAGCTCAAACCGCTGCTTTGCGCATGAGCGGTTTTAGCTTAGTCCCGGGGATCTCTGTTAACAAGATTGTTAATAACAACAAACGCCTCAAAGTCAGGTGCTGCCAAAAGCGGGGGAAATTTGCTCGCAAGATTTTATGTCTTGCACATGAACCGTACACAACTTATTGATAGCATCAAAGCCAGCGATCCCTTCTATGAAGGAATAGGATTTGATGCGCTGACGGACGATGATCTGCTCGTGATCAAGCTCAGCATCGAGGCGCACGAGAAGATCATGCAGGGCCTGGCCGAAAAGCGGGCCCTCGAGTTCCAGAAGCAGAAGAACACGGTGCTGATCAACAGGCGTTGATCAGAATTCCCTGAGCTCCCGGTACAACTCGCACAGGGGCAATCCCATCACGTTAAAATAAGAACCTTCAATGCGCGCCACGCATGCGCAGCCGCTACCTGCCTGGCTGACCGTAACTTCTTTCTTATACAAATCGGGTTTCCCTATTTTCAGCAAAAAATCGTTCTCTTCATCGGAACATGGATTCATTCCGGCAGGCAGGCATTCCTGGGCCCCATACGCGCCCGCTTTATCGTAGGGCCTGCAGGTATCCACGTAATGGGCCAGTTCCTCATCGCTCATGGGATTAAAAAAAACCCGTGAGCAGGCGTAAAAGGAGCGTGTCTTTTCGCGGCTCATCAGGCATACGCCCGTATATACTTCGTGCATATTGCCCGACAGCATGCGGAGCATGCGCAGGGCATCAGCGCGGTCAGCGGGCTTATTGAGCGCCTGCCCCCTCATCCATACGATGGTATCGGCCGCTATGACAAGCTCACCGTCTTTCAGCTCACCGCGAAAGGCCTCGGCTTTTTTGCGCGAGAGAAACAGCGGTATCTCCTGGGCTTTCAGCTCTTGAGGAAACTCCTCGTCCGTTTCGCGCACGCGCACCCCGAAAGCTATGCCCGTCTCTTTCAGCAGGAACTGCCGCCTGGGCGAGCGGCTGGCCAGTATCACGTTATAATTTTTGTTCAGGCTGAGGTGGTTCGCAAACGGCATATCAGACAATGACCCAGTTGCCGCTCTCGAGCTGGTGGCGGAAAATGAAAAGGAAGGAAATGCCGGTAAGCATGATGAACTTGGTCACGAAACTGGCCCAGCGGAAATGTTTTTTATCATGAGCGAGCAGGAGCATGACGAAAAGCGCGAGCAGGGGCAACTGTACGGCAAACAGGACATAATAGAAAGGCACCATGCTGAGGCCGGTAGCTCCTTCGGAGCCGAGAAAGATAACGTAGCTGAAGCTCAGGTACGAGATCAGGGCAAGTATGCTCAGGCAGATGAAGGCCGAAACGTATTTTGCCGTGCGTACACCCCAAACCACCGGGAGGGTCTTGCACCCGAAAACCTCATCGCCCTCATGGTCTTCGGTATCCTTGATCAGCTCGCGCAGCAGGCTGGTGGCGAAGGCGAAAAAGGCATAGCCGGACAGCACGGTGAGTATGCCCTCGTTCATGGTGGAAATGACCTCGAAAGGCAGCTCCAGCCTGGCCTGGCGCGTTACGAAGCTCATTTCATAGAGCGCGGCCACCAGCGGGATGAGCGCGGAGAGCACGGCAATGAGCAGGTTGCCGGTAAGGAACTGTCGTTTGAAGGTGGTGGAATAGAACCAGAGCGAGGCGGTGCTGAACACGAAGATCATGGTGCCCACCATGAACAGACCGGAAAGGTACGATATGCCCGCACCGATGAACACGCCCAGGGTGGTGATCAGCGCGTGGGCGCCCATGGCCACCCTGCGCTTGACGCCTTTATCGACCACCACCTCATCCGGCTTGTTGATGGTGTCGATCTTCATATCGAAATAGTCATTGATCACATAACCGGCTGCCGCTACCATAACGGTGGAGAGGGTGATCAGGAAAAAGAAAAGGTCGGGCATCATCAGCTCCAGCCCGGCCTGGCGTACGATAGGCAGCACCAGGCAGTAGCGAACCATATACATCGTAAAGGCGATGATCAGGAGGTTGGGCAGGCGGATCAGCTTGAGAAAGGCCGGCATAGCAGCGGTAAAGATAAAGTAAAATACGTTGAATCGGTCTCAGGTTAACTGTGTAACAGTTCTCTGTGTAACCTTCTGCCCGCAGGCAGGCCCTGTGTCTCCCTGCGTTCCCCGTTCGAATGGATCCCCGGGTTACATCTTTCAAATGGATACGCTGATAGCTGCAGGTACGACCTGCCGTACAGTGCCGCTCAGGCCCGCTGCTCCATAATACTGCGGCTCATCAAACGATACAGGCGCTGCAGCTCTTTTTTGTTACTGAGCAGTTGCAGGTGCTTTTTCATAACCTGGTGGTCTTTTCTTATAGCGGGGCCGGTCTGTGAACGTGCGGGCCCTTCCTCGATGGCTTTCCTGGCGGTTTCGGCTATCAACGGCTCAAGCAGCCTGAACGGAAGCTTGCTGGCGCTGAGCAGCTCATCAGCGATCGCATACAGGTGGTTGGAGAAATTGCAGGCGAAAACGGCCGCCAGGTGCAATACCTGCCGCTGCTGCGAGCTGACCCGGTGTATGTTTCCCGAAACGGACAAAGCCAGCCTTCTGAGCAGCGAAAGCGCCTGCGGGCTGCCGGCCTCTATGCAGAACGGCACCTGCTTCATATCTACGCTGTGGGCCCTGGAAAAGGTCTGCAAAGGATAGAGCACTCCCCGCTTACTGTGCTGCTTCAGTACATCCAGCCCGGTGCCGCCCGAAGTATGCAGCACCAGCGCCTGTGCAGGAAAAGGATGCCGCGCCACCCGGGCTATGGCATCATCGTTCACCGCGATGATGTACACATCGGCAGCGGGGAGCTCGTGCAGGCGGTTGGTGAAAGGGGCCTTTACTTTTTCAGCCAGCGTCCCGGCCGATGCTCTTGTACGGCTGCATACGGCAGCTATGGGATAACCGGCCCGGTAAAAGGCCTGCGCCAGGTGAGTGGCCACGTTGCCCGCTCCTATGAAAACGATCCGCGGCCTTCTGCTCATGACGCCCTTTTTTTCAGCCGGTGACGGATGGCCAGTATGGTGCCGATGATCATGATGATGCAACCCGACCATAATATATTGATGCCCGGGAATACCACGGCCTTCATGACGATGAAATCCTGCCTGGTGTTCTTTTCCGAGTAGGAGATATCCACCTGCTGCGTTTCGGGCGAGATATGCCACATGGCCACCTTCAGGCCCAGCCCGGGTATGCTGTCTTCGATCACCCGCTCGAATCCTTTTTCAATAGCGTATACCGGCATGATCTCGTATTCCTTTTTATTGAAATCGAAGGCCCTGATGCGCGCCCCCACGGCCAGTTCGGCCTGCGGAAAGCGAACCGAATCGCTGATCTGCACCAGTTGCTCGAGCACCAGTATGGCCTTAAAGGTCAATATGGTGTCGCCTACTTTCACCGTTTTGTTTTGCGGCTCACCGTACTGCCCTTCGGCTGCCGGCTTTTCACCGGTCACGTCCGAAACATCGGCATACATCACGTGGGTGTAAACGTCTTTATGAATGAAGTGGCGCGTGTCGGGCTCGGCCGCGTTGCCCATCTGCTTGTTGAGCTGGATAAAAGGGGTGAGATTGAACTGGCTGGTATACTTGCCGGTCAGGCTGTCTTTTTTCATGTACTCCACGTCATAGAGCAGGTGTATGCCCTCCTGCCTGCGGCCGCGGTAGGCTACGTAGTACTCGCCCATCTTAACGGTATCGTCCTTTACCAGCAGTACGTTTTCATTATTGGAGAATCCTTTTCCCAGGAACTCCACATCGTAATCGTAGCTCTGCGAGATGATCTCGCTTTTTCCCGTGGAGATGAGCGCGCCCAGCAAAAGCAGCCCGAAGCCCGCATGCGCGATGGAGGCGCCCGCGTGGTCGAGCCGGCCTTTGATGATGCGGATGAAGTAATCGAGGTTGGCCGCCACAGCGAACACGCAGGAGAAGAGCATCACGGCATAGAGCAGTTCGATTCCGATGCGCAGCCATCCGAAGAAGAAGGCGGTGAGCAGGGAGATGACCAGCGCGCTGATGAACGAAACACGCATGTTCCTGAAGAACTGCGCGGGATCCGTTTTGCGGAACTTGAAATACTGGCCTACAGCGATCAGCAGGGTGACCAGCACGGCAAAGGGGATCTGCCATTTGTTATAGTGCCTGATGGCATCGCCAGCCCCAATGGCCAGGCTGGTGCCGAAGACCTTGTTGATGACCGGGTAGGATGTGGTGAAGATGATCTGGAAAGAAGACAGCGCCAGCACCAGGGCACCGATGAACATCCAGAACTCGCGCGACCATACGCTTTCCTCTTCCTCTTTCGGGAAATGACGGTAGTTCTTTACCAGCAAGAAAATACTGAGGCCCAGGAAAAGGAAGAGGAACATGAGCAGCAGGCCCGACATGCCCAGGTCGGTAAACGAGTGCACGGAGGTATCGCCAAGTATGCCGCTCCGGGTAAGAAAAGTGGAATAGAGGATCAGGATGAAGGAGAAAATGATGAGCAGGAAGGAGGAGAGCAGGGATTGCCCCTTGTTCTTATTGATGAGCATTACGTGCGCACCGGCCACCAGCAGCAGCCAGGGTACGAGCGAGGCGTTCTCCACGGGGTCCCAGGCCCAGAAGCCACCGAAGCTCAGCGCCTCGTAGGCCCACGCCCCGCCCATGAGTATACCCGTGCCCAGCACCATCACCCCGAAAAAGGTCCAGGGCAAAGCGCTTTTCTGCCACTCGCCCAGCCGCTTCAGCCACAGCCCGCTGATGGCGTAGGCAAAAGGCACCAGGGTGAGCGCAAAGCCAAGGAAAAGAGTAGGGGGATGAATGACCATCCAGTAGTTCTGCAGCAGGGGATTGAGCCCCCGCCCGTCAAGGTGCATCAGGTAGTCAGGGATCTGTGTGAAAGGCGCCCCGGCAAAATCGGGATGCTCGCGGGTAAGCACGGTAAAAGGATTGCTGCCGATCTTATATTCGAATACGTATATCCCCAGCACCATGCAGCCCAGTACGGCCTGTACCAGCGCCACCACCGACATCACGGGCGCTTCCCATTCGCGGGTGCTGCGCAGCAGCACCAGGCCGATCACCGCGTGCCAGAAGGTCCAGAGCAGGAAACTGCCTTCCTGCCCTTCCCAGAAGCAGGAAAAGATGAAGCGGAGCGGCATGGCCCGGTTGGAATGCTGCCAGATGTAATAATACTCGAACATATGCGTGAGCAGCATGTAGAAGAGCAGGCCCACGATGCAGAAAACGGCTATGGCGTGCGCATAGAAGAAGTTCCGCGCTACCCGTTTCCAGGCCTCATCGGTACGCTGAACAGAGAGAAAATAGCTGAGCGAGGCGAAGGCAGCGCATATGAAGGCGAGGACGACAAAGAAATTCCCCAACTTGCCGATCCAGAGGTTTTCGCCAACGTATTCGATCATCAGTCGGGGGAGGTGCTCGTTAATGTGCTGCGGTCGTTGTATTTTGAAGGGCACTTCATCAGCACTTCCTTGGCGTGGAACTCGTTGCCGCTGGATTTGCCGATCATAACGATCTTTTCGGATTTTTCAAAATCCTGGGGTTTGCTTTTATGCAGGATCACTTTTTTTTCGGTGCCCAGGGTGTCGACCGCGTAAAAAATGAACTCGTTGGGATCGCGCTGGGGATCGTAGATCATTTCTTTTTCCCTGTTCAGCGTGCCGATCACGTGAAACTCCTTGCCGGGGTTCTTGTCAGCGCTGGCAAAGTCAACATAGGTGCTGGCATCGCCAACAGCGGTCATGATGGCCCCTATGGCCACCGCGATGAGGATAATGCCGATGATATGGATCTTCTTCATTTCTGTTTTTCCTTCAGTTCTCTTTCCACCCTGCTTACCTTCCTGTCGATGGCTACCAGGTAAGCGATGATGCCGGCAAAAATGAGCAGGATCACGCCCACCACCACGTAGATCTTGCCGTTCGAATACATCAGGTCGGCCATTTCGGGGCCTTCCTGCGCTGAGGCGGCAAGGAAGGAATACAAAAATACGAATAAGAATAACGTTTTTTTCATGGTTTCAGAGATCATATGTTCCCGGAAGCTTTCAGCCTGCGTATGCGTACCCGTAACTGCATCATCCACAGGCCCAGGAGGGTCCAGCCGATGATGGCGGGGTAGAAGACCGCGCGCATATTGCTGTCGAGGTCGTAGGTGTTGAACCCCGGGTTGCCGCCCTTTCCGGGATGCATGGAATCAACATCGGTGAATTTGGGTATGATGATGATGAAGATAAGCATCATGACGTAAGCGAAGATGTTGTATACGGCCGAGATGCGGGCTCTTTTCTGCTCTTCGTCCATCGACCCCCTCAGGATAACATAGGCGAAGTAGGCCAGCATGGCCGCCAGTGCCCCGTTGAGCTGGGGGTCGACCGTCCACCAGGCCCCCCAGGTATAACGCGCCCAGAGCGAGCCGGTCAGCAGGCCCAGGGTGCCGAACAGGGTGCCCACGAAGATGGCCTCGGAGGCGATGATATCGTGCTCCTGCTTCATCCCTGCCAGGTAACGTATGCTGTACACCAGCCCGATGGTAAACAGGATGATCATGCCGAACCACATGGTAACATGAAAGTACAGGTTGCGTATGGTCTCATGCACGATGGCCAGTGCCGGCACCTTGCCGGTAAGGCCCATCACCAGGGTGTAGATGAGCAGCGCCACAGCCAGTATTTTCCACCAGTTCCTCATCCGGTTTTAATCGCGCCAAAGGTACGGAAATAAGAGATAGGAAAGCAGGACCACGATGAGGTCGATGAGGGCGAGGATGAGGATGTATTTATAGCAAACGCTCCAGGGAAGGTCCTCGATGGCCATGCGGGATAAGCGGATGAGCGTCATGATCAGGGGAAAGATAAGCGGGAAGCTCAGCACGGCCATAAGCGAGAAATTATTGTTGGTCTTTGAAGCGATGGCCGATACCATGGTGAGGATGCAGGAAAAGCCCGTGGCGCCCAGCAGCACGGTGAGGAAGAACAGCCCGCGGTTGGTTATGGGATCGCCCAGGAAAAGGATGTAGAGCAGGTAGCAGAGCAGGGAGAGCAGCAGGGTAAGCAGGAGGTTATAAATGATCTTGGAGAGGATGATGGAGCGCGGGCCGGCCATAAAATAGAAGTACAGCAGCCTGCCCCTGGTTTCCTGCAGGAAGCTCTTGGCAGATGCGTTGACCGAGGCAAAGAGCAGGATGATCCAGAAAAGGGCCGACCAGGTAAGCGGGTCGGGGATGGAGCCGAGGCAAAGGCGGCAGATGAACACGGCAGAGGCCGTATACAGCAGCACGCCTCCGAACGCGTATTTCTGCTTCCATTCGGAAGCGATCTCCCGCTTCACAAGCTGCATGATTTCACCGGCCATATGCCTGCAAATATAAGCGCAAAATCTTTGCTATCTTTGCCTGTAAACGCTTTATTCCCCATGAGAAAAATACTCTTAGTCATGTCGGTACTCACCCTCTTCGGTTTTGACGATACCACGTCCTTTTATGATTTCAAAGTGAAGGATATCGAGGGCAAGGATTTCGATTTCGGCACCCTGAAGGGAAAAAAGGTGATGATCGTCAATACGGCCTCGGAATGCGGGTATACCCCCCAGTACGCTGACCTGCAGAAGCTCTACGAGCAATACAAGGATAAGAATTTCGTCATCATCGGTTTCCCGGCCAATAACTTTGGTGGGCAGGAGCCTGGCACCAATGCGGATATCAGGCAGTTCTGCTCCAAGAACTTTGGGGTGACCTTCCCCATGATGGAAAAGATATCCGTCAAGGGCGATGATACCCACGAGGTGTACAAATGGCTGACCAGCAAAAAGCGCAATGGCGTTTCCGATGCCGAGGTCAAGTGGAACTTCTGGAAATTCCTCATCGATGAGAACGGAAAGTGGAGCAAGTCCCTTTCCTCCAAGGTGGCCCCCCTGGACGATGAGATCGTTAAATGGATCGAGGGTAAATAATGAAGCTCGATATCCTTGCTTTCGGCTCTCATCCCGATGATGTGGAGCTTTCCTGCGCGGGGGTCCTGATCAGGCACGCTTCATCCGGTAAAAAGGTTGGCATTGTCGATCTTACCAGGGGCGAGCTGGGCACCCGCGGAAGCGCCAGCATACGCCTGAAAGAGGCCGAAGCTTCGCGCAAGGTGATAGGGGCTGCGGTGCGCGATAACCTGGGCATGGCCGATGGGTTCTTTACGCACGACAAGAAGAACATTCTGAAGGTGATCCGTAAGATACGCCAGTACCGGCCCGATATCGTGATCTGCAATGCCCCTTTCGACCGCCACCCGGACCACGGGCGGGGCGCCCGCCTGGTGAACGATGCCTGCTTTCTTTCGGGTTTACTGAAGATAAGGACCTCGCTCAGGGGCAAGCCCCAGCAGCATTTCAGGCCCAGGGCCGTTTACCATTATGTGCAATTCAAGTACCTGAAGCCCGATCACGTGGTGGATATCAGCGCGCAGTTTGAGCAAAAGATGAAAGCCATCGGCTGTTTCGCTTCCCAGTTCTACGATGAAAAATCGAAAGAGCCCGAAACCTTCATTTCAAAGCAGGATTTCATGAGGACCTACGTGCTCAGGCGTGCCGAGGAGTTCGGCCGCCTGGCGAATGCAAAATACGGTGAGGGATTTATCGGGGCGGCCGCCAACGAATCGGAGACTTTTCTGCTGTAAGCGCCTTCAAGGCTTCGGCAAATACAATAAAAAAACCCGCCTCATTGAGGCGGGTTTTTTTATTGATCGGATGTACAATTACTGTACGATCATTTTCTTGGTAGCGCTGAATCCGCCAGCAGTAACAGTGTAGTAATACACGCCTGCGGGAAGAACAGAAGCATCGAAGGTGAAGATATGCTCACCGGCCTGGAAGTTGCCGTTGGCAATAACGGCCACTTTTTCTCCAAGTGTGTTATACACATCGATGGAAAGCTTGCCTGCTTTCTTCATGTTCAGGCCGATCTCGGTGGTACCGTTGGTCGGGTTCGGGTAGTTCTGGCCGATAGTGAACATGCTGTTCTCGATCTCGTTCACGCTGGCAAACACATCGGTAGCCAGCAGGCAGCCGTACTTCACATCGGTAGGACCTGACTGAGGGTCTTCAGTAGCCGGCTGACCGGTAGTGCCGTGGCCGGGGGTCTGGTCTTCAGTGTAGTAAAGCGGAACGCAGTTAACGAAATTGCGCGCTGCATCGGGGAATGCCTGATCCACGAAATCGTCAGAAGCAAAGCGGATAGGCGTGGTCCAGTTGGCCCCTCCGTCCAGGGTGCCCATGGCATACAGGTTTCGGAAAGCCTTTCCCGATCCGTTATCCGTGTTCTCGATCACAGCCGAATAGATCAATATGATCCTGCCGGTGGCATCGATGGATGCCGTTGGGAAGGAGGTCATAGATACCTGGTAGATACCAAAGGGCTGGTAGCCCGAGGTAGCCGGTGTGGGCAGGTCGAAGGTACCGCTCTGGTCGATATCCTCGAGGAGGTACCATACCTGCGGGTTGTTGGCGCCCATGCTCTCGTTCCAGTAGTACAGTCCGTCAGTTACGGGGAAGTAGCTTACGTTGCCATCGGTGGTGTCATCGTTGATGATGCGCATCTGGCCGAACCAAACGTGCGCCATATTGTTATTGTCGATGAGCACTTCCAGCGAACCGTCACAAACATACAGGGTGTCAGCGATCATATCGCCATTGGTGTCAGAAAGCTGATCCAGGAAGTAAGGAATAGGGAAATCATGGATAATGGTCTTGTTCCAGGTGGTTCCGTTGTCGGTCGACTTCATGAGGAACACATCGTTGGTGAAGTCACCCACCACGTAAGCGACCACATCGCCCCGTGCATCGATCGAATAAGCGTCACCTCCAAAACCGGAATAACCCGCTGCGCTGTCGTGTTGCGTGGGCACTACGTGCGCATTGGGCCAGGTAGCGCCATCATCGGTAGAACGGGAGTAGGTAAGCGCTCCGTCCTGGCCGTTATGCATGGTGCCGCCATTGGCTACCGGGTAGGTGAGGGAGATCAGGTGCAAGCTGTTGCCATTTGCTCCGCCCGCGGTCAGCCTCGGCCACCAGTTGCCGCCAGCCGTAGGGCCGGTCAGAAGGATGAGGTCCTCGGTCCAGGTACCGGTGCCCTTTACGGGGCGCGAGGTGTACTGGAGGGTAGAGGAAGCGGTGTTGTGGGAAACGAAATGCTCCTTGCCGGATGCGGTCACGGCAATAGAGGGCCATCCCGTTCTGCTCGACTCAACGCGTGCAGTGGGAGCAGCGCTCCAGGCGGTGCCGTTATGATACAGGTAACCAGTTCCCCTGTCAGACCAGGCTGAGGTCTGGTTCGACCAGGTAACGCCTAAGCTGATCGTACCATCCGAATTACGTACGATGCCGTTACGGATAGACGAGTTGGTCTGGAGCTGGTAACCGGTGGTCGCTATCACGACCGGTGTAAAGGCGGCCGGATAAACCGGGGTGGGGTTTATCTTCTGATTGGCCGGAGTATACACGCTGCTGAAAGGAAGATCGATATCAGCAGTTCCGGTGATCGAATTTTTGCTGTAAGGCATGGTATTGTTCTTTACCGGGCCGGGAATAACGGTGGGGTTACCGTTGTTCTGCGCCATGGCGTAAAGACCAAAACCCGCTGCAATACAAAACAGTAAGGATTTTTTCATTGTTTTACGGTTTAGTTAGACGAATGGTTAATGGATTGCAAATGTATTTAAAAGCTTTATACCTGCCAAATAGGGGTTTAAAAAATAATTAACAGGCCGTACAGGCCGGTTTTTGCTCTGGGGATGGTACAGATCAGACGTTTGCCTGTAATAAGGTTGCCTGCCTGCTCATAACTTACGGGCGCGTATGCTCAGCTCGAACACCTTTTCGGGCGCGGCATACGGGTCGAAGCTGCGGGTTTTCAGGCGCTGAGGTATATAAGCCGCGCAAAGCGTGTTGGATACATGGTAGAGGTAAGCGTGCCTTTCGGGGGCCAGGCCATCCAGGATGGCGTTCATCACTTCCCAGCGCATGGCCCCGGAGGGGAACAGGTAATCGTGCCATACCATCACCGATCGCTCGTCATTCAGCAGGGGGAACAGGGAGGCCGTATCCCTTTTGACGCTTTCAAAATGATGGTCTCCGTCAATGAATACAAGATCGAACTTTCGCCCGATCGAGGAAAAATCGAAGGTCTGCGAATCAGCGAAAACATGGTTGACGTTAGGCAGGCCCTTTGAAAAAAAGCGGTGGGAGCGGATGTACTCCTCGGGCAGGCCCATCTGGCGCATGGTATCGTCAGGCAGGTTCACGCTGTAGCACTCACGGGCCGCTCCGGCCACGGTGCGCACGCTTTCCCCCCTCCAGGTCCCTATCTCCAGGTAAATGCAATCGGGGCTGCGCTGGGCCAGTTTTTTCAGCAGCACCAGGTCGAGCGGAAAGGAGGTGCCTTCCAGGAAACCATACTCGATCTTTTCGTCCAGGCCGGGAAAGAGATCGCAGATGTCAACCACCGGGAAGCCGTTGCTGAAGGCGGGATATCTTTTCGTCACCTGCCTGCGGTAGATGGCGTCATCCTCGAGTACTTTCGCCAGGCTTTTGGGCCGCCTGGATACCTCGCGGATGATCTTCAGCGCTTTCGAGATCTTTGCCATACCTACAACCTGTACAGTTTTTTTGCCAGGGCCCTGGCCTTTATCGTTTTCAGTTTGCGCGGGGCTTTCTCAAGCAGGCCCCTCTGGTCGGCCATCCGCCTGTTCGTGAACCTGGTTTCCTTGTTGAACGCGATGAGCTGGTAATCGTTCTCTTTCCAGATGCTGTAGGTTTTGAAGAACACCAGGTTCATCCCTCCCTGATAGCCGTTCTTCACAATGTGATCGGCCGGAAGGGCCTGGTCGATGGCCTGCAGCGTTTCGGGGGCGTGCTCGCGGTCGTAGGCGATGGCATGCGGGTGCGGGATATTGATCAGGAGAACGGTCTGCGGCTTCATCAGGAGGCCGATGCGCGCGAACAGCTCCGCATGTTCATTCATGGGAATATGCTCGAGCACATCGAAGAGGGTAATGAAATCGAACTGTTTTCCTCTGAAGGGGTGGCTGAGCACATCGGCCGCGATGAAGGTGATGTTGGACTGGTGCAGGATGCGTTCGCGGGCCACTTCAATGGACCTTGGGCTGATGTCGAGCGCGGTGACGCTGCCCTTTTTCACATATGCAGCGATCATGGAGGTAATGATGCCAATGCCGCAGCCGATCTCGAGCACATCCGAATCGGGCTTAAGGCCCATTTCCTTCAGCCTCGCGAACAGGGCCAGGTGCCGCTCGTTGAACGCGTTGTCGAGCTGGTAGCGCACGTACCCATCGTAAAACTCAGCGATCTTTTCCTTTTTCATGGAGAATACGGCTGTAAATATCGTTGAATTTTTTTCCTGCCGAGGCATAACTGTATTTTTCCGCTGCCGAGCGGTGCAGCTCCGCCTTGTCGTACGAGTCACACCGGTCAAGCATGATAGTTAGCTGTTCCAGCAGCCCCTGTTCATCGCGCGGTTCCACCAGCAAGCCGTTGCGCCCGTTCACCATTTCTGCTATCCCTCCCGCGCGGCTCGATACCACCGGCAGGCCGCAGCACAGGGCCTCCGCGATCACGCAGGGCAGGTTCTCGAAATTGCTGAACAGCAGAAAAATATCCGAGCCACGCATAAGGCGGGCTACTTCTTCGATGGGCTGCGCGGGAAGTATATGCACCACTGAGCCCAGCAGGCCCGCCCTCTCGGCCTGCCTTTGTGCAGGTGCTATATCCCCATCGCTTACGATGAGCAGCTCGAAATCGCTGCGTCTTTCGGAAAGGCGCTGGATCACGCGCAGCATGCCGCTGGCGTTCTTCTGCCCCTCTTTGAGCGTGGAAACGTGAATGATGCGTTTTTTGCTGCGGGCCTGCCCGCTCTCCGGGTAGAACAATGCGGTATCCACCACATTGGGAACCACCTCAAAATGGTTGGCGATGCCCCGCTCCTTCATTTTTTCCCTGAGATCGTCCGATACCGGGCAGACCAGCTCGGCCATGCCGCAGATCCGCTGGGCCGGGAAGAGGCGCAGTGCCGGCATTTTTGCATGGTATTCGGTCGAATGTTCGGTAACGATAAAGGGTATTCCCGGCTTTTTATTCAGGCGAAGGGCGAAAAATCCTGCATTCAGCGCCACGTGGAGGTGAACGATATGCGGATCCCCGTTAAAATATTCCCTGATCTTCTCATAGCCCTGCAGGTGCGCCTTGCTGTTCCGGATGTATTTTCTTATAAAGGAAATGAATGGTATGCCGCTGTCTATCTTTTTGTAATAGACCCGTACCGTAAAAATGTTCTTTTCTTTCCCGGCCTCCGTCTCGAACCTGCTCTGCAGGCCGGGATCAGCGCAAACATGGAGCACGGCCACGTCAGCAAAGGCCGATACGGCCTCAGCATGGCGCTGAACAAAATTGCCGAGAAAAGGGTCGAGGCGGTTGGGATACCAGCTCGCGAGGAACAAGACCTTATGTCGCGGTGAGCTCAACTCAGCTTCTTTGTTTTCAGTCGGATGGAATTGCCGATCACGATCACATCGGAGAAGGCCATGGCCAGCGCGCCTATCATGGGGCTGAGATAGCCCATGGCCGCCACCGGTATGGCGATGACATTATAGAAAAAGGCCCAGAACAGGTTTTGCTTTACGGTGAGCAGGGTATGCCTGCTGATGCGGTGCGCCAGCCCGAGCTGCGAAAGGTCTTTGCCTTTGAGCAGGATGACCTGGGCCGACTGGATAGCGATCTGCGTGGCGTTGCTGATGGAGATGCCTACGGTGGCCCTGGCCAGGGCCGGTGCGTCATTGATACCGTCACCCACCATGGCTACCGGCTGCTTTGCCGCCAGCTCGCTGATAATGGCCAGTTTTTCATCCGGCAGCTTTTCGCTGTAAACCGTATCGATGCCCGCGGCCCTGGCCACCGCTTCCGCTTTGGCTGCCGTATCACCGCTCAGCATAACGGGCTCTATGCCCTGCGATCTCAGGGCGGAGATGGTTTCTTTCACATTGGCCTTCAGCTCGTCCTCCAGGTCAACGGTGGCCAAAAGCCTGCTGTTCCGGATCACATACACCGCGTGGGTCTTATCCGGGGTAAGGTCAGCGGCCAGGCGATAGGATCCGGCCTGGTAGTGGTTGCCGTCCTTATCCCTGGCCGAAATACCCAGGCCTTTTTCTTCGCGCACTTCGGTAAATACCAGTTTCTTTTCCACCTGCCCCTCCAGCGCGCTCACGATGGACCGGGCTATGGGGTGCGAAGAGCGCTGTTCGAGCTGGAGCAGGATATCCTGTACTTCTTCCCGGCTGGCGCCTTCGGCAAGATTGATCTTACCGATACGGAAATTGCCTGTGGTGAGCGTACCGGTTTTATCGAACACCATGAGCCGTACTTTGGCCAGCTCTTCGAGCGTGCTGCCGCCTTTGATCAGCACCCCGTTGCGGGCCGCGCGGCCTATGCCGGCCATAATGGCCGTAGGCGTGGCCAGTCCCATGGCGCAAGGGCAGGAGATCACCAGCACGGCAATGCTGTTCATGAGCGCCTGCCGGGCGGGAAGATCAAAGAGCAGCCAGGCGCCCAGGAAAGTGACCAGGGCAATGCCCAGCACAACCGGCACGAAAACAGCGCTGACCCTGTCGCCCAGCTTCTGGATGGACGGCTTGAGGTTCTGGGCGTTCTTGACCATATCGATGATCTTCGACAGCACGGTTTCGCTGCCTACCTGTTCCGCTCTCATCCTGAAATTGCCGTTTGCCACAAGGGTGCCACCGATCAGTTTCGAGCCGGTGGTCTTTTCCACGGGAAGGCTTTCCCCGCTGATCATGCTTTCATCCAGGCTGGCGCTGCCGGAGACCAGCTCCCCGTCAACCGGAACCTTGTCGCCCGTATTCACCTGGAGCAGGTCGCCCGGGCTGATTTTCGCCAGGTCCACCTCTTCCAGCGATTCATGCCCCTCATGCATGCGCACCCGCCTGGCCTTTACGGCCTGCAGGGCGCTGAGCTCGCGTATAGCGGTGGTGGTTTGCTTCACAGAACGGTGTTCGAGCACATTACCCAGCAGCACCAGGGTAATGATGGTGGCCGAGGTTTCGAAAAAAAGGTAGCTGTGCAGCAGGTGGCTTCCGGCATACAGGACCATGCCCGCCAGGCTGTAAAAAAAGGCGGATGCCGAGCCGATGAAGATGAGCACGTCCATATTGGGAGAGAGCATGCGTACGGAGGCCCAGGCGCTTTTTCCGAAATGGAGCAGGCCCACGATGAATACGGGGATGCACAGGGCCAGTTGCACGTATGGGTTGTGCAGCACCGCAATATCGGCAAACATATGCAGGAAGAGGGGCAGAGTGAAAAGCAGGCAGAAATAGAATTTTTTTTCTACGCCCGCCATATGGCTGTGCTCATGGTGGGCATGATCCTGGCCGCTGTTCACCACCGTATAGCCCAGGCGCCTGATATCCTCTTTGATGACGGGAAGCAGGCTTTTCTCCCGCAGATCGAAGGTGGCCTCACCGGTAGTGAAGTTCACGTTCACGTTCGTTGAGCCTTTCCGCTCAATGACCTTGCTGATGTTCAGGGCGCAACTGGAGCAGTCCATGCCCTCTATCTTCAGAACGATATGATCTTCCTGAGCCATTCATACAAAATTAGGAATAAAAGCCCAGCGGGTTTTTGCAAATTTCCATATCTTTGCGCCCGCATAAACGGAGAGTGTAGCTCAGCTGGTTAGAGCATCAGATTGTGGTTCTGAGGGTCGTGGGTTCGAGCCCCATCATTCTCCCGACTGGTAAAGGTTACCTGGCAGCAGGTAACCTTTTTATTTTTCCCTTGTATGTTAGAGGAGTTGCTCCCCGTTCAGAGCATCACTTCTTCTCTTCGACCAGGTCCATCTCGCATTTCGGGCATTTCCCCGGCTGCGACTCCTTCACTTCGGGGCATCCCCCACAGGGACAGATATAAACCAACTGGTCGGCAGTATCGCTTTTGGCGTCCAGCTCTTTTTTGGGTTCCTGTGCGCTTTGTCCCCCGCATGAAGAAAAAAGGCAGACGGATGCAAGCAGTGCCGTGCAGGCCAGGAGGGAGAATAAGGTCTTTTTCATGATCGTTATTTTAGGCTTTTTTTCTTAGTTCCTGTTCCAGGGCCCTGATGAGCAGGTCCTTTTCCGCTACCAGCATTTTGAGGCTGTTGATCTGTTCTTTCATGGCCGCCATCTCTTTTTTCATCTCCTCCTCGTTCATCCAGATGTTCACGTTGTAATACGGCTCCTTGGAGGTGTCAAAGCTGTAGTCGTGCTCGCGGAAGAAGCTGTACAGGGGTATGCGCAGCTCTTTGGATATCAGCTCGAGCGTGCGGATCTCGATCGAATTATTCGAAAAGCTGGCGTCCAGCTCCTGCTCGCCCATATTCAGGTATTTGGCCAGGTCGGCAAAAGTGTAGTTCCTGGCCTCCAGTATCTGAAGAATTTTCTCCTTGAGCTTCATTCGCCCGCAAAGGTACGGGATTATTTTACCTCTCCGACAAAGGTTTGCTGGTAATCGGGCCAGGGAATGGTTTTGTTGGCCTCTTCCCCGAAATACTTCACCACCATTTCAAAGGTCTTGGCATCGAGGTAGCCCGGTACGGCCTGGATCAGGCTCAGGTCATCGTTCAGGTAAACGGTGGTAGGGTAAGAAAGCTTATTGCTGAGCAGGAAGGAGGCCAGTTGATGCGTGCCCCCGGTATTGGTGTACTTTTTCCCGTTGAACTCGATGGGATCCTTGCTCTCTGCGTTGAAGCGGACGCTATAATAGTTCTCGTTCATGTATTTTACGATGACCGGGTTTTTAAAGGTGCTGGCCTCCATTTTTTTGCACCATCCGCACCAGTCGGTATATACATCGATAAAGACCTTTCTAGGCTTGGATTTTTGTTTCTTGGCCAGCTCGGCAAAGGTGATCCATTGTATCCCGCTTTCCTTTGGGGCGGGGCTGAGGGCAGCAGGCAGGGTAAAGCAAAGACCGAGGAAGGCGAGCGCACTGATAAACAAAGCAGTTCTCATGTATCGTGTTTACCCATAAAGGTATCAAATTTTGTGCAAAACCGCGCTGTCCAATACCTGGATGAGGGTACCCTGCTCATCGTGAAATTCATAGCGCCAGTGGATCACGGCATGTTTTTTTTCAATATTGGGCTTGATGGACATGACCCTGGCTACCGGGTAAACGGGCATATCGGCATACACCGGCTTAAGAAACTTCCAGTTGCTGATCTCCAGCCCGCAGATCACGGTATGTCCCAGCAGGGGTATCCATTGGGTGCGGTGCACCAGGTTGAAGATATGCGGCCCGCTGGCTACAAGCCGCCCGAAGAAACTTTTCTCAGCGGCTTTTTTGTCCGTATGGAAATCGAGCGGATCGAAGGCTTTCGCGAACGCGATGATCTCCTCTTCGCGTAAAACCACTTTTCCGAATTCGAGCTTTTTGCCCGGGTGAAGGTCGCTGACTGATAGTTGGGACATTAGTGGATACCGTGCATTTTTTTCTTCAAAAATCCGTTCAGGACAATAAGAATAAGGCCTGCTGCTATGGGAACCACTGTGTAAATAAGGAAGAACACTGTCATCGAGTACTCTTCAGATATTTTATCGATGTAACTTGCAGTAAAACCGGCAAGATAGTTGGCCAGGGCTGTAGCTCCAAACCATACGCCAAACATCATGCCCACCAAACGGGCGGGCGCCAACTTACTTACATATGAGAGGCCGACCGGAGACAGGCAAAGTTCGCCAATCGTGTGAAACCAATAAGCCAGTATGAGCCAGATCATGCTTACAGATGCCGTTTTTGCGCCCTGTTCAATCGATAATCCCCCGTAAGCAAGCACTCCGAAGCCCAGGCCCAGAAGAATAAGGCCAAGCGCAAATTTGATCGGCCCTGCCGGGTTCCATTTCTCCCACATTTTTGAGAACAGCGGTGCAAGGGCAATTATAAAGAAGGAGTTGAGAATACCGTACCAGCTTGCGGGCACTTCTGCCGCTTCGTTCCGGAAATCACGGTACAGCATCCAAAGGGAAATGATCCATATAACAACAAAGCTCAGGGATATGAACAGCACGCTCATGGGATAGCTTTTGGCCGTTTCCTTTGCCAATAAAAAAAGCACCCAGGTTACGATTGCCAGAGGGGCAATGGTCAAAATGGTATTAATGATCTTAAATGCCATTGCCTGCGTTCCTTCCAGGGTTCTGTCGGTATAATCGGCAGCAAAAATGGTCATACTGCTTCCAGCCTGCTCAAAGGCCATCCAGAAAAATATCGTGAAGAGCGATAGGATCACGACTACCCACACACGATCCTTTTCCACCCCACGAAGCTGAGGATCGGTGACCGTATATCCGATAACAGCCACCATCAGGCCGACCAGGGGACCGAGTACATAGGATGTGGATTTGGGATATTCGTAATATAGCAACAAGCCGCTGATCAGAACTACCAGGGCCAGGCCAATGCCTGCCCAGGTGATCATTCGGCCGGTATTGCCGGCTACGGGCTCGCTTGATTGTGCGCGATCAGGCTTTGAAAGCGGGCGGGCGCCAACGTCCCCGAAGATGCCCCTGGCAAAGTAGAACATGATCATGCCGAAAAACATGAAGATACCTGCAAGACCGAATCCGTAACTCCATCCCACGCGTTCGCCCACGTAACCGCACAGCAATATGCCCAGGAACGCACCTGCGTTTATGCCCATATAAAAGATGGTATACGCGGGATCCTTTTTCTTGCTGTTGGGGGTATACAATCCTCCGACTATCGAAGAGATATTAGGTTTGAAGGCCCCGTTACCGAGTATGAGCAACACCAGGCCGGTATAAAACGTGAATTCAGTTTCGAGCGCCATGGAGGCATGTCCGCAGGTCATGAGCAAGGCTCCAACCAGCACGGTATTACGATGGCCGAGCAACTGGTCGGCCAGCATCCCGCCCAGTATAGGTGTTATGTATACCAGGCCGGTGTAAAGCGCATAAAGCAGGTTGGCATCTTCCCTGGTCCATGCCCATCCTCCCTCGGCAATGCCGCTTATTAAGAACAACACTAAAAGGGCGCGCATGCCGTAATAGCTGAAGCGCTCCCACATTTCTGTAAAAAACAAGAAGAATAATCCTGCGGGGTGTCCCAGTACATTGTGTTTCCAAAGCCGCTCTTGCTGCGACTCGGTGTTCTCTTCTGAAGGTGCGTCAAGGACCTGACTCATAGTTTATCGTTTGTTGTGTTGCGAAGATAGAAAAAATGGCCAAGGGCGGTGTAAAATTTAAAAGACCTGTTGATCAGCGGATAAAATCGCAGGCCAGCGGTATGCTTTTATCCGCAGCGGGGAAGTATTTCCACAGCCGGGGCCGGCCGGAACGTATTTACGCGCTGCGTTTTTCTGGCAGGATTTTCACTGCGGTAGGTGTATGAAAAAGGCCAAAGGGAAGAGACGCGCATCTCCCGTCAGGAAGGACAGTGCCGCATCGTATGACCGCTTCAAGCGGCACGAGGGTAAATTCTACACGGGAATGAAAGTGGGCCGCAGGCATAAATGGTATTATGGCCAGGGCGAGTGGAAGGAAAGAAAAGTAACGCCCGACAAATGGGAGATCACCTACAACGTTACCAAGCGCAGGGCGGGCAAGGCGCCTGAGGGCTCGGGGGTACCGGTGGGTACCGAATACCACTGGCTGATCATCGCGAATCAGAATGTAAAAAAGCTGAATGCGAACGACTACAGCACGGCCATGAGCGGTTACAAATATAAAGTAGCGCATAAGCGTGCGGGCAGCGAAAAATGGAGCGCCAGCGAGCGCGCCCAGCGCAAGCGCACCATACAACTGCTCGGGGAGCTGGCCGAACAGTTGAAGCACGAGCTGATGGTGGACGAGGAGGTGCGTAAGGCCGTAAAGAAAAAAGCGCCTCCCGCGAAAAAGGCGGGAACCATGTTCCTGGCCATGGAATTTCCGCCCAAAGAAAAATACAGGAGCCGGCCGGTGCCCATCGAGATCGAATACCAGGGCAGGATGTACCGCGGCCAGGGCATACCCGTTCGCGGAAGCTGTAAGGAAGGCGTATGCTTCGAGCTGGACATTACCCTCAACAACGAACACCTGGGTGTGATCCACTGTACGGATAAAGGCTGGACCATGAAGCATGTAAAGGACCAGGGCCTGGTCAACGCCATTGGTGAAGAGATCTTTCTCTGGTACGAATAAGCGGGAACAGCTTTTGCTGCGTACGGGGCGGGCGGGTATATGCTGCTGCTTCCTCAGTTCTGGAAGCAGGTGCGGGCCTCTTCCATGGCCTCTATATCCAGTTGCAGCTTTTCCGCCAGCTCGTTAGCTGCAGAAAGGCGCTTGCAGAACCCCGTGGTGTTCTGTACCGTTTCCTCGCGCAGGTCGAACAGGGCGTCCCACTCGGCCGAAACCTTTTGCCAGGCCTGCTTCATCTCGCTGAGGTCCGCATCGAACTGCGAAAGATCGAGCGAGTACCGGTGCTTGTTCGTATACAGCTCCTGTGCGTATTCCTCAAACTCGCGGTAGGTCTTCTCGTGGCCCGACTCGCTCTCGCCTTCGCTCTCGAACCATTCGTACAGCCTGCGGAACTCGAATTCGTTCTCTTCGATGGTCATCCGCAGCTTCTCCACGTGCTTCTTGTGGAACTCGAGGTACATCACGTTGGTGTTGAAGAAATAATCGCACATCAGCGGAAAATCATTGATGTCGATGATCATCGTCTGCTTGATCTCTTCCACGATCCGGGCAATGGCTCCGTACCGTTCGTTGACGCGCGAAAGCTCCTGCTCGGTCTCTTCCACCAGCATGCGCTCGTAATAGTAATGGTTCCTGAGCGCTTTTACCCGCTCCCGGGTTTCCTGCATGGCGTTCAGGAAAGACAGGTAACGCCTGATGAGTTCCTTCTCATAATCCGTTTCAGGCGTATTCTCCCGGTAGTTCAGCACCGGAGAGTAGAACGGATGCTCAAACTTGCGTGTTATCATGGCTCACCTCCTGAATGTATCCTCGCAAAAAGGCTGCCAGACCGCAGAATTTCAGGGTAACTTTAGCGGCACTCAACGATACAGTTTCTGGCAATGCCCGCAGAAGAAGCCGCGCCTGTTCGTTTTACCCAGGTGTTTCTTTATCAATGGCCGGCTGCTGCAGGTCGAGCTTGTTGCTGCCTTCCGTGCGCAATACTTTTTTGCCTGCGAAAATAGCGGCCTCTTCTTTCAGGATGACAATGGAAGGTCCTTCCGGCATAGGAGGCAGTAAGCCAGCCCTGCCTGGAAAATCATGCCTTCCGCTGCGGGCGGGCCGGATCAGAGATTCCCGAGGATGTAATTGGTCATCATGGTGTAGAGGTGGTAATGAGCGCCCCACATGCCATGGTTCTTATCCGGATAATAGAATGAGTCGAACTGTTTGCCCGCTTTCACCAGGGCAGACTGCATCTCGGCTGCGTTCTGGAAATGCACATTATCATCGGCCGTGCCGTGTATCAGCAGGTATTTCCCTTTCAGGCTTTTCACGAAATGGATCGGGGAATTATCGTCATAGCCCGAAGGATTATCCTGGGGCAGGCCGTTGTACCGCTCGGTATAGATGGAATCGTAGTATCTCCAGTTGGTAACTGGCGCAACGGCAATGGCCATCCTGAAGAAATCAGCTCCCTTGGTGATGCAAAGCGAGCTCATGTAACCTCCGTAGCTCCAGCCAAAGATGCCGATGCGGGCTTTATCCACGTAGGGCTGGGCGCCCAGGTATTTGGCCGCTTCGATCTGGTCGGCCACCTCCAGCTTACCCAACTGCTTATAGGTGCAGTGCTTGAATTCGTAGCCGCGGTAGCCGGTGCCCCGGTTATCGACCGAAACCACAATATACCCCTTTTGGGTGAGCAACTGGTGCCAGAAATAACCGCGGCCATCCCAGGCATCGTTAACGGTATTGGCCCCCGGCCCCCCGTAAACGGTCATGAATACCGGGTATTTTTTTCCTGCATCGAAATTCCAGGGTTTCATCATCCAGCCGTTCAGCTCCACCCCTTCGGAGGTCTTGAACTTGAAAAACTCCTTTTTGGCAATGTTGTAGTCCTTCATTTTGTCCTTGAGCTGGACATTATCCAGCAGGGTGCGGATCAGCTTTCCGTCAGCCGAATGAAGCGTTACCGCAGGCGGGGTGTTGGCATCTGAATGGGAGTTGATATAGTATTTGAAGCCGGTGCTGAAATAGGGCGTGTTGGTGCCTTTTTTGGCGCTGAGCTTTTTCTTTCCGCTGCCATCGAGCTTGACGCTGAACAGCTCTCTTTCCATAGGCGATGCCTCGGCCGAGGTGTAATACACCAGCTTTTTGGCCTCGTCCACACCGTAAAAGCCGGCAATGTCCCAGTTACCTTTGGTGATCTGGTTCACCTGTTTTCCGGTCATGTCGTAAAGGTAAAGGTGAAAGAACCCGTCCTTCTCGCTGCTCCAGATATAATGTTTCTTGTCCGCAAGGAAGGTCAGGTGATCGGATATTTCGATGTAGGTCTTTGATTCCTCGGTCATAAGCGTTTTCGGCTCACCCTGCGGGGCTTTGCTGAAATTGACCAGGACCAGCTCCAGCTTGTTCTGCAGGCGGTTCATCTTCTGAATGCTCAGCACGGCCGGGTCGCTTGTCCATTTGATCCGGGGAATGTAATCATCCTTGCCCGTCCCCAGCGGCAGCATATGCGACTGGTTCAGCTTTACATCGTAACAGTGAATGCTTACCGTTGAATTCTCTTCCCCGGCCTTGGGGTACTTATACTTGTATTCGGCCGGGTAAAGCTCACCCCGGAACATGGTCATGGAGAATTCCTTCACCATGCTTTCATCAAAGCGGTAATAGGCAATACGGTTCCCATCGGGCGACCACTGGAAGCCTGCATCCATGCTGAACTCTTCTTCGTAAACCCAGTCGACCGCTCCATTGATGATGTGGTTGATCTTCCCGTCAAAGGTCACCTGCACTTCGTTTCCGCTGGAAAGGTCTTTGTAAAAAATGTTGTTCTCGCGCACGAAGGCTACCTTTTTGCCGTCAGGTGAGAAGCGGGCGTAGCTTTGCTTGCCGTAATCCGAAAGCAGGGTGTTCTTTTTTGTCTTGATATCGTAAACGTAGTAGATCTCGCGGGTGCTGTGGCGGTAGATCTGCTCGGTCTCGTTCCAGATAAGGATCTTCGTCTCGTCAGGGCTGAACCGGTAACCTTCTATCCTGAAGGGTTTGGCCTTGCCTACCATATCGGAAGGGGTCAGCTCACTGCCTTTTACGATGGTAGCCACCGCTTTGCCCGTCTTGTAGGAATACTTGACGATCTCGCCCAGGTTATCGTTATAATCGAGCTGGGAATAATGTATCCCATCGTTCATGGATTCGGGCGGGAAGAAATAATCCATGGCAAAGGTTCCGCTCTTCCAGATATCCTCCGGGCTAATGTCTTTTTTTTGCTGCTGGGCAGCCGATGGGGAGGTTAGGGCAAGCAGGAGCAGGGTATAAAAGAAAAACTTGTTCATCGTGTATTGTTTATAAATGGGTCCGGAAATTAAAAAAGATTAGTGCCGGCAGTGTTATTTTTGGGTGAAATTATGAAAAAAGGCATCGCAGCGGGCGGGTCTTTTACAGGCGGCAGATTTCCATGATAAACAGAATACTGACATGCTTTATGCTTTCGTGCCCGGCCCTGGCCGCCTGCGGGCAGCAGTACGATCCATGGAAAAAATACGGACTGGACGCGCTGAAGGAGGATTTCCTGGTGTTCCGCTATGCGCTGGAGGAGTCGCACCCCGGCCTGTATTCTTTCCGCAGCAAGGGGTACATGGACAGCGTGTTCAGCGCGGCACAAAAGCGCTTGCAGGGGCCGATGAGCGAGCTGGACCTGGTGCGGATACTGGCCGGCATTACCGCTCAGATCGGCTGCGGGCATACGGCCGTGGCTGCGTCTGACGATTATTGGGCGCTTCACCTGAACCGGGAGCCGGTGCTCTTCCCGCTGCTGATCCGGTACATCGGCAAGGAGATGTACGTGCGCGAGGACAACAGCGGCACCAACTCCCTGCCCGTAGGCACACGCATCCTGACGATCAACGGTACCGCCATCCCCGAGCTGACGAAAAAGCTGTTCTCCATGATACCCGGTGACGGGTTCATTGAAACATCGAAGTACGTGCAGCTTAACGTTGATTTTTACCTGTACTACAATATCCTGATAGGGAGCCCGGCCGAGTTCGTTATGGATTGTGAGCTTCCGGGCGGTGAAAAGAAGACCGTAACGCTGAAGGCGATGAAGGCCAGCGCGCTCAAAAAAGTAAGGGATGAACGCCTGGCCAAGCTGAACCTCCCCAAGTTCAGGCACCTGCGCCTGAAGATCTATCCCGATTCAGGCATAGGCGTGCTTACCGTGCATACCTTTTCACACAAGGTGCTCAGGAAAAACAAGGAAAAGTTCAAGAGCTTTATTAAATCCGCCTTCCGGCTCATCAAGCGCTCGGGCGTAAAGAACCTCATCATCGACCTGCGCTGGAATACGGGGGGCGAGGATACCTACGAGGGGTACCTGTACAGCTTCATAGCCGATTCGGTGTTCCGCGTGTACCGGAACAACTATATCACCACGCAGAAGGCCTTTTCCTACCCGAACTACATGGATAAGCCGTACCGCTTCAACCTCTATAAAAAAATGGCGGTCAAAAACGAGGTGGGCAAGGACGAGATACGCTTTCTGAAAATGCGCAAATGGAAAAAGCCGAAAAAGGAGAATCATTTTGGCGGGAAGGTATATGTGATCATCAATGGCGGCACTTTTTCCGCTGCATCCAGCTTCGCTTCGCTGGCCAATCATCATAAGCGCGCCATTTTTATCGGTGAAGAGAGCGGTGGGGATTATTATGGCTGCAATGGAGTGGTTTATCCCCAGCTCATCCTGCCCAATACCTCGGTCAGGGTGCGTTTTCCCCTGGTCAGGAATGTGTTCGATGTAAAAGGTTTCCCGGCACGCGGAAGAGGGGTGATGCCCGATTACCCCGTAGAACGCAGCGTTGAGGACCTGATGGCCAACCGCGATACCGAGCTCAGGTTCGCCATTGACCTGATATTGAAAAATAAAATGATGCGATAGTGAAATTCGGCAAAATAACACCGGCCATAATCAGCGAGTTTGAACAGATACTCGGGAAGGAATTCGTCCTGGCCGACCGGGAAGCGATGGAGCGGTATTCGCGCGATGAAACGGAAGACCTGCGCTATTTTCCCGAGGTGGTGCTGAAGCCGCGCACATCCGCGGAGATATCGGCCATCATGCGGATATGCAACAGGGAACTGATCCCGGTTACACCGCGGGGTGCCGGTACCGGCCTGAGCGGGGCCGCGCTGCCCGTTTACGGTGGGGTGCTGTTGTCCGTGGAAAGGATGAACAGCATCATTGCCATCGATGAGCGTAACCTGCAGGCCACGGTAGAGCCGGGCGTGATCAACGAAGTGTTCCAGCAGGCCGTAAAGGAAAAAGGCCTTTTTTACCCGCCCGACCCGGCCAGCAAGGGAAGCTGTTTCCTGGGCGGAAACATCGCCCTTTCCTCGGGCGGCCCGAAAGCCGTGAAGTACGGCACCACGAAGGACTATGTGCTCAACCTCGAGGTGGTGCTTCCCGGTGGCGATATCATCTGGACCGGGGCCAATGTGCTGAAGAACTCCACCGGGTTCAACCTCACCCAGCTTATGGTGGGGAGCGAGGGTATGCTGGGCGTGGTGACCAGGATCGTTTTTCGGCTGATCCCGCTGCCGCAAAAGACGGTGGTCATGCTGGTGCCTTTCTTTTCGGCTGAGAAGGCCTGCGCTTCGGTGGCCGATGTGTTCAGAGCGGGCATCACCCCCAGCGGTATGGAGTTCATGGAGCGCGATGCCATCGACTGGGCCCTGAGATACGTTACGGGCGTATCGCTGAACATCCCGGACCAGGTTCAGGCCCACCTGCTGATCGAGCTGGACGGAAATGATGAAGGCGTGCTGATGAGGGAGGCGGAGGTGATCGCGGGTGTCATGCAGGGGCACGAATGCGGGGAGATACTGTTTGCCGATACCGAGGAGCAGAAGAATAATCTCTGGCGGATGAGGCGCGGAGTAGGGGAGGCGGTGAAATCGCACTCCATCTATAAGGAGGAGGATACGGTGGTGCCCCGTGCCGAACTGCCCGCCCTGCTGAAAGGAGTAAAGGAGATCGGCCGCAAATACGGTTTCAGGTCGGTATGCTACGGACATACGGGTGACGGCAACCTGCACGTGAACATCATCAAGGGCGATATGAGCGATGAGAAGTGGAACAATGAGCTGACGAAGGGGATCAGGGAGCTGTTCGGGCTCTGCGTACGGCTGGGCGGCACCATCTCCGGAGAGCATGGCATCGGCCTGGTGCAGAAAAGCTATATGGATATCGCGTTCCCGCCTCATCATATCGTGCTGCAGAAAGAGATCAAAAAAGTGTTCGACCCCAATGGCATCATGAACCCGGGCAAGATGTTTTGATCTGGGCCGGAACATGGCTCAGCAGGTATGCGGGTAAGCGAGGCCGCAAAGACCCGATCCGCGGCAGGGCTGAAAATAAGTATAGGCCGATACGCTTTCCACGCTAATGTTTATATCTTTGCTTAAACAGCACCCTATGAAAAGGATCTGCATCCCTTTCTTTTTTGCTCCTGCCGCGTGCCTGGCGCAGGTCACTATCGGGCAAAGCGATATGCCCAATTCCGGTGACACGATACGAGTAAGCTATGCGGGCAATTATTTTGCCGACCCCGACTCCGTGGGGCCTAGTTATTCGTGGAACTATTCTACGCTCGTTCCCGATTTCCAGAACCTGGAACGGTTCGTTTCTCCTGTCAGCACGGCTTACCCTCTGCCGTTCTCGCTCACCGCATCCTACGGGCAGTACGCATACACGCCCGATTCGGTATTCGCGCTTATCCCTACGGATGTGTATAATTTTTTCAAGGAAAGCTCTTCGCAGTACAAGCAGGTGGGGATTGGCATGACCTTGTCGGGCCTGCCTATACCGGTCATATACGGTTCTCCCGATATCGTGTATCGTTTCCCCCTGCAGTTTGGCGATACCGATTCCAGCTTTGGCGGCTATGGCTTCCAGGTTCCCAACCTCTTCTTTTACGGCCAGACCATACGCAGGCGGAACGTGGCCGATGGCTGGGGTACCATTACCACTCCTTACGGCACCTACCAGGCCCTGCGGGTAAAATCCACGCTGAATATTACCGATACCGTGTATATCGATACGCTGGGCATAGGTTTCAGCATACCGCGTGCCGAATCCTATGAATACAAATGGCTTGCTCCCGGTAAAAAAATACCCGTTCTGCAGGTCGAGGCCTCTGACTTTTTCGGCAGCCCGCTGGTGACCGCGGTGTGGTACCAGGATACCATGCAGGCGGTACCGCAGGTGGGCGTGGATGAAACGCTGGGCGCAGCCTCACTGGCCATCTATCCTAATCCTGCCAGCGAGCTGGCCTGTCTCGAGTTTGAGCTGGCGAAAGCCGAAAAGATGGATATACGCATCAGCGACCTCTCGGGGAAACAACTGGTTTTTCTTCGGGTACAGGGCCTGCCCGGCCTGAACAAACAGGTGTTCGACCTGCGCGGCTACGCCCCGGGTGTTTATTTTGTTCAGCTTAGTACGGCCAACGCCACGTCAGTGAAGAAGCTGATCATTACCCGGTAGGCCGCCATCAATAGTCCCACTTACGCGTAAAGGTATTGTAGAAGCTTATGCCTATTTTATAGGTCAGCTTCGGGTTGACCAGGGTATTATCGGCCGTAACGGCAAAGATGCCGAAGCGGAAAAGCTGCTTGCGTATACGCACGATGCGTTCCAGGCCAAGATAGAACTCAACGTGGCTGAAGTTCTGCGAGGGGATCATCAGCACTCCGCCACCTGCTGCCGATGTGATCCTGAGCTTGCTGATGCCCGGTATCTTGTTGCCGATAAGCCCCTCGAAATGGTGAATGAAATTAGCCCTGAAATAGGTCTGATCCGTTTTGAACGTGACGCCCAGGAGCTGGAATGAGCGTACCGGATCGGAAAAGATGATCTGGTCAGAGCCCCGGAAGTACTTATGCTCCAGCTCGCGCAGGTTCCTCCTGTTGAAGAACTCACCCGCCAGCACGCTCCATTTGCTTGTGCCGAAGCGGCCCCAGTTCATTTCATCGGTGGTGCCGATCTCAATGTAGTCGAAATCCACCTCGCTGTTCAACAGGCCCGGAATGCCCTTGCGGTAGATCAGCTTCAGCTCGGGCCACTTGGAGCCCAGGATGATCTTCTTTTTGTTCTTGATCACGTACTTCTGCCTGATCCTGTATTTCAGCTCCAGCTTCAGCTCCGCTTTGGTGTACCGCGTAAAATCCGTGGGAGTGTTGATGGTGTCGAACAGCTCCTGCGACCATTGCTCCAGCTTCATTCCCGTAATGGGCAACTGGTCGCTGAACTCGAAGGTCAGCTCGCCAAAGAGGCCGTTCACGATCTCCATACGCTGCGCAACGCTGAACTCCTTGTTGCGCACGTAATTGCTTCGGCTGAAGGCGGAGGTGAGGGAGGCGTAGGAGTTGATCATGTCGTAATAGTCGCCAAAACGAATGAAGGTCCGTATAAAGCGTTTGGGCACATAGGTAAGACCTATCCCCATTTTTCCCCGTACATCCTTGTTAAGAAAGCCGTAATCGATCTGGCCGTCAGTTTCCAGGTAGAACGCATTATCGAACTCTTTGTTGAAGTGGCCGCCCAGGCGGTGGTGATAGCCCCCCACGCCAAAGAAGATCATCTGGGCGATGAGCGGCTCGAAATACCACTCGGTCTTCCTGGCGCGGTTGCGGTGGCCTACGCCATTGAGCAGGAAGCTCCATACGTTGATCTCGTTGAACGATGAATCCAGCTCGGCAAGGAATTCGGGGCTTTTGTAATAATTGGCTATGCTGTCGGTGGTCCTGATGTAGCTGAGCTCTTTTTCATCCAACTGGATGGGCCGCTGGGCCATCCAGAAAAGGCTGTCTTTGTCAAAGGCGTCATCTTCGTAGCGTTTCACCTCGTTGTTGAACAGCTTATCGGGAAAGGTGGTGTTAACGGCATAGGCGGAGTGGTTGATGCGCGTGTTCCCGAGTATATTGTACGCCCCTTCGCGTATGGTATAGGTGAATTCGCGCCTGACCGGGAGAAATACCCCGGGCGCCACCTCCGAGTAATTGATCATGATCTTAAAATCCTTGCAGAACAGCAGGGCGCCCGAGTTGACGTTGAGGTCGACCGATACTATGGCCCAGGTGCTGTCCTGGATATAGATGTACCCGTTGAAGAGGGATTCCTCCTTGTAAAAAGGCTTGACCTGTATCTTATAGATCTTTTTGCCTTCTTCGTAAAAGGTGCCGGCCAGGTCGTAGGAATAGGCCAGCGTTGCGGTAGCAGCGGCAGGCGTAAGCAGGGGCTTGGGACAGATGGAAGGCATATCGATCTGGTTCCGGTAAAAGTTAAAGTCGCTGGTCTGCGCATCGCTTACCAGCAGGTAAGGGTTGGAAGAGCCGTAATACACGGGCGCGATCTCGTGCTCACCGTACTCGAGGGTTTGCGAAGCCCCTTTGCCGTCCCAGGGCGGGTCGGTAGCCGCGTAATCATGATAACCCTTGATGATCTCTTTGTACAGGCCGGGTTTGGCGAAGTAGGTCTCTGAAAGCGATTCGATCAGGTTGAGCTTGCCATCCTTGAATACCTCGTTGATGTCCTTTTTCTTTTTGCCGGATTTGGTGGTGTCCCTCAGCAGCTCGGCCCGCTTGACCGAATCGGCCTTTATTTTGGCTGAATCGATCTTGGGCTGTTTGACCAGCACCTTTTCGAGCGATGATTTCTGGTAGGTCACGCATTTGTAATTCTCGATGTTTCCCCAGTATTCCCCGCGTTTATCGATCACTTTCTTCATAATATCCTTCGCCAGGTCCCTGTTGCCCGAGGTGATGGATATCTCCCCGATCTGCGTGGCAGACTCTTTCAGGATGATGTTAAGGTAAAGGGGTTTGCTGTCGGTGAGGGTTACCGTTCTTTCCAGGTTCTCATAGCTGATGCAGGAGAAGATGAGGGTATACTGTCCCGGTTTAAGCTCGATGAAAAAGTAACCTTTCAGATCGGCCGTAACGCCATAGGTGGAGTTCTTGACGAAGACGCTGGCGTAGGGGATGGGCCCGCCCTGCTCATCGGTGATGGTGCCCTTCACCACTGCGGCTTTCAGCTCCCAAAAGGCAAAGAAAAAAAGTATGGTGGCAGCAAAACGCATGAAAGATGCAAAGGTAGCTTAAACTTTGGTTGGCTGGCTATTTTCGTGCCCAGGACGCGGCCCGGAGCCGAAAAGTTACATCATATTTCTTAATTTCGTTCTGTGGAAGATCAAGAACAGCTTTTTTCCGAATCCAATTACGATACGTACCTGAGCGCGGCCGACCTGTACTTTCTTATGAAGGACTACCGGAATGCCAGGAACGGTTATGACATGGCCCTGCTGTGCAGGCCCTTTGAAGAATACCCGCGCCAGCGTATCGCGGAATGCGAGCAAAAGCTGGAAGAGGAGAGAAAGGACGGCCGTTCGGTGCGTTTTTTCGGTGAGATGCGGGGGGAGCAGTACTGGACGGGCAAGGAATATGTTTACGGCAGCGATGGCAGGCTGCTCAGGATCCGCGTGTATATGGAAGGCAGGTACCGTTTCGATCTGCCGCCCGATTCGGGAGGCTGAGGGGCTTATTGGCGCAGGGATTCTTCGCGCATCAGCGTGAGGTGCCAGTCGTCATGCTCCGCCACGAAATAAGCCAGGTCGACCACCCGCATGGGCTGCTGCAGGCGGGGATGCAGGGCTGAGCGCTCCGGGTCGAGCTTTTCCAGCCTGGAAATAAAGTGTGAACGAACCTTTTTAAAGGTTGAAAGGAGCCCGGCAAGGTCCTGCTCGTTATGGCGGGCCGCGTAGGTTTTTTTGTTTTCCATATCGGCTGCGCGTAAAACGGGCGCCCCGTTCAGGTAGTCGTCTATCCTTCCGTCATGCAGCTCTTCCAGGTCGATGAGGTGACCGATATGCTCCTGAATGCTCCACCTGCCGTTCAACTGGCGGGTAAGCAGGGTGCCGTCCAGCCCAGCGGCCAGGTCTGCTATGCGCGGGGCGGTGCCCCGCAGCCGTTCCACCAGGAAGGGGAACATGCCGGGTGGATAATCGAAATTGAACCTGCGTTCGGTCCATCTGAGCCGTTTCATGGTATGTCGTTTTAATTCAGTACAGTTTGCCTCCTGTTGTAGCGCCCGGCTTATCCGGGCTTACCAGGATCACATTGCCCTGTTCATCGGGCACGCCCAGGGTGAGCACTTCCGATTCAAAGCCGGCTATCCTGCGTGGCGGGAAGTTGACCACGGCCAGAACGCTCTTGCCCAGGAGCTCGTCCCGGGTGTAGTTGGCAACGATCTGGGCTGAAGAATTTTTGATGCCGATCGCATCGCCAAAGTGGATGACCAGCTTGTATGCCGGCTTGCGGGCTTCAGGAAAATCGCTTACCCCGATGATCTTCCCGACCCGGATATCGAGCTTAAGAAAGTCGTCTATCGTTGCCATATACGCCTGGATTTTTATGACTAAACTACAAAAAAGAAAAGCGCCAGTTTCCTGGCGCCTTTCAGGGAGTGTTACAACCCGGTTAGCACCTTATCCTTGGGATATTTTATGCTGAATCCCAGCTTTACCTTCTGGGTCTCGCCCGGCTTGAGCTTGAAATTCCAGCTCAGCTTGCCCGTAACGGCATCGTATTTGGCGCTGGACGACTCCAGCAGTTCTACCTCGATATCCTTGTTCTGCGAAACGGGCACCTGGTCATCGATATCGATCTCTATCTCCGTTTTCTTTTTATTGCGCACGGATACCTCGTAAACAATGGTCTCTTTCTTGGTCAGGCCTATTGTCTTCTTATCGCACTGCTCTACCAGCTTGGTGCGCGTTACCACGATGTTCTTGTCCCTGCCCAGGGAGATGTCCAGCGTATCGTTGGTGGTTTTGGTGTTCAGATACGATTTGCCCACATAGGTGCCCTCGTAAAAGATATTGGCCTCGCCCGAGATCAGGTTGTACTTATCCCACCCGGTGATCTTGGCCAGCAGGAATGCGTCTTTATCGAGCTTGGGCGCACAGTAGTATTTATACTGGGCAGGCAGGCTCATTTCTTGTACGCTCACCACGTACTTTTTGGCATCGCTGGGCACGGTATAGGGAATAGTGATCTCGAAGGATACATTCGTGCTGTTGTCGTTCATCACGGTGAAGTTCGCAGTGGTGGTCGATGTATTGGTCTTTTGCTTGGGTTTAACGTCTTCTTCTGAATTTACCTGTTCCAGATCCATGCTGGTAGAGGGCGGTGCATTCCCGTCCTTATACCCCCCGTAGGTGGACGTATTGGTATAGCTGGGGGTATAATAGTTGATCCACCAGGTGGCCAGGTTGGGCTTGGTCCCGCTTTGAGAGGGATTGGCGGTGCTCAGGGTCAGTTTTACATCGTTCCAGTCATACCCGCTGTTCTGCCATACGTTGGCGCGGTATTCCAGCTTGATGGGGCTGCTGTTATCGATGGCGCGGATATCGTAATAAGGGGTCCAGCCCGCCTGCGGTACGATATAGGTCAGGAAGATCTTGCCGCTGACCGGGGCCTTGGCCGATACGGATACCGTCACCTCGCTGGTGGAGCTCTTTTTCGTATTGTTCCAGTCGGTAAGCTGCTTATTGATCTTGGCGATCTGCTCGCTGATCTTTTTCTGCTTGCTTTTGATCTCCAGCTTTTTGTTCTGGATCTCGGTCATCTTGGTGATATAGAGATTGGTGGCTTTTTCCAGCTCCGCAATGTTCACACCGGTGTTTTGGCCGCCAATGCTCTTATTGGCATTGAGCAGTTGCTCCTGCTGCTCATAGATCTTCTTGAGGCTTTCCCAATAATCGTATTTGTCGTTAAGGTTCTCGAGCGAATCCTGCAGCAGCTTGATCTCTTTCGGGGTGTCTTCGGCCGTCAGGTAGTTCAGTTTCCTGACCACCGAAAGGATGGTAAAGTCGCCTTCTCCCCGGGCCTGGATGTTGTAGTCCCACATATATGGCGAAAGATCGGTGAACACGAGGTTGGTGGTTCCCGCTGCGACAGTAACGGCCGCAGCGCTGGTTACCTGGGCTCCGCTGAGGAAAATGGTCACCTCCTTGACATCGGATTTGACCTCTTTTACATTCTCTTTTGCAAAAAAGGGCTGGGCAATGAACCAGGTTAAAGCTCCCGCAATGAACAGTTTTTTCATGGTGTAGGTTTTTGTTTACTCAAAGCTGATGCAATTAACGCAAAAAATCCATAACACAATATGGCCGGGGCGCCCGTTTCCATATGATTTTGATTACATTTATACCCAGCTTAAAGCCCCTCTATGCTTATAGTGGATATGTGGCGCAGGATCAGCCTGCTGGGCGTGGACGATACGCTGAATTTCAACATGCGCAGAAAAGTGGTCCTGCTCAACAGCATGTGCGCCTTGGGTATCCTGGTCTTTATCGCCCTTATGGTGATCAACATCCTTAAAAAGACCAACCCGGTGTTTTATGCCAGCAATCTCTCGGCCCAGTCTATTTTCATCACTACCCTTTTTCTGAACTACCGGAAGATGTACCAGGCGGCCGCTGTTTTCTGCAGCTCGGTGTTCCTGGTATTCATTAACCTGCTTGCCGTGGTATACGGCAAAGAGGCCGGCCTGGAGTACATTAATGTTCTGCTGTGTATTTCTCCATTCGTGTTTTTCGATAAAAAATCCCTGATCGCTTTTTTCAGCCTGCTCAGCCTGGCGGGATTCTTTTTCTGCAAGGTATGGTACGCCACCCATCCGCCCCTTGCGGTGCATAATAACCTGGCCGTGATGTACTACATCAATATGACCGCGCTGTTTATCTGCGTCTTCCTCTGTATCTTCTTCTTTAAGGGCGAGATACTTCGCTATGCCTCGCTGGTAGAGCTCCAGCGCAACCAGTTGGCCGAAAAGAGCGCTGAGCTGAACGACAGCATCAAGTACGCCAGGCGTATACAGCGCACCCTCCTGCGCTTTGATGAGGATATCCAGCAGGCCCTTCCCCAGTCATTCATCCTCTATCTTCCCCGCGATATCGTAAGCGGTGATTTTTTCTGGTTCTCGCGGCACGATAACAGGATATTCGGGGCTTGCGGGGATTGCACGGGGCATGGCGTGCCGGGAGCCTTTATGTGTATGATCGGGATGACCCTGCTCAACGAGATCGTGAACGAGAAGAGGGTGTCGCGGGCTGACGAGGTGCTGAACCTGATGCGCGAGGGGGTGATCCGCCTGCTGAAGCAGACCGGCTCGGAAAGCGATACCAAGGATGGTATGGACCTGTCGTTCTGCGTATTTGATCCCGAAAACCGCAGGCTGGAATTCTCAGGAGCCAACCAAAGCATTTACCTGCTGCGAAACGGCCAGTTGAAGGAGTACAGGGGCAATAAGCAGCCCATCGGCATTTACGGAGCATCGCCCGCGCCTTTCACCTCAGAAACCATTTCGTTGGAAAAAGGCGACCTGCTGTATTTTTTTACTGACGGCTTTGCCGACCAGTTTGGCGGTGAGAGCTTTGGCAAGGCCGGTGGCAAGAAATTCAAATATAAACGTTTCCAGGACCTGCTCCGCTCGGTGCGGGACGAGACCATGGAGCGGCAAAAAGAATTGCTGAAAGCCAGGTTCGAAGAATGGAAAGGAGAGATGGAGCAGACGGACGACATACTTGTTATCGGTATCCGCGTAGAGCGCTAAGAAAAGGCTCCGGCAAAGGAGCCATTAAGTGACAACTAAACAGGCCCTTCGGCATGCCGGGAAGCCCCTTTCCATATCGCTTCAGTTCTGTTTCGGATCGCTGTTCTGAGGTGGAATAAGCGGGATCCCTGACCGCGTTACTCTTCCCTGTTTGTCCACGCAATCTCCGGTTTTAAGTATTATGCGGCTTCCGTCCCTTTGAAGGATCGTTCCGTCAATTTTCAGGATCATGCCATTGGCCAGGGTGACATCCGAGAGCATATCGCTGGCGCCTATTTTAAAATAGAAGGACCCGTCTCCCCGCGTATGAACGCAGTAATGCTCTGCCGTATCCCTTCTTCCTGTAACACCGTATTTGCCGTCCTGGGCGGCTTCCTGCGCGAAAACAGCGGAGCAGCTCAGCCAGGCACTTACGATCAAGATCAGCCTTTTCATTTTGTCATTGGTTTGTGATCGTAAAGTTACGCAGCCAGGCCCTGCATGATCGCGGTTAATCGTTAACAAGAGTGTTTTGCCTGTTCAGGCGGAATATGAAGAGGCCGGCTGGGCCTGCATCCTTTGCAGGAAATAATCAAGCCGATGCTTTACAGGTATACCTGTCCGCAGCCTAAGGATAGAGAGGTAAAGAGACACGGGTATAACTTTTTATTTCAGGATAAATATTATATTTGCCCTGCACCAGAGTTTTTTCGCACACACCAGCAGGAGACCGTTATTTATCCGGGCAGCGCTATGCCCCGACATAAAGGTTTACCAAAGTTCAAATCTTATGCTTACACCCCCTAAAGACGCTGAGCTCATTGAGTTCCCTACATCGACCATCTGGTTCGATAAGAGCGGCATCATGTATTCTGTAAGTAAAAAGGTCCCGGCCCAGAGCCTGGAGGAGGCCAGGAAAACCATCCACAAGCTGGATGAATTACTTCAGGGCAGGAAAGTCCTATGGCTGGCCGATGTTACGAACACCGCTGAATCGACCCGCGAGATGCGCGAATGGGCGGCCGAAGTGCTGCCCAGGTATATCAAGGCCATAGCGATGGTGTCTGATTCGGCTCTCGGGAAAATGCTGGCCAACCTGTTCTTTACCCTGAAAAAACAACCGTACCCTACAAAAATGTTCACGAACGAGAAAGATGCGAAGGAATGGCTGATGCAATACCTTTGAATCTTGATACTGATCACCGGAAAAAGCCCATATGGACACCAAGGACCCCAGGATAGAGCAGATCATGGAGCAGATACTGCGGTTCGCGCGATCTGATTTCCGCGTGCGTATTCCCGTTTCCGGGAAGGGCGATGAGCTGGACGCCATCATCGCTGGGATGAATACGCTCGGGGAGCAGATGGATGAAAAGGCAGGCTCCGGACCCGATTTCAGGACGCTGTTCGAGTCATCGCCAGGCCTGTATCTTGTACTCGCGACCGACCTGAAAATAGTTGCGGTCAGCAACGCCTATCTGGATGCGACCATGACAAAGCGCGAAGAGATCACGGGCCGGCACCTTTTCGATGTTTTCCCGGATAACCCTGACGATCCAAACGCAACGGGCGTAGCCAACCTGCGCGCTTCCCTGAACAGGGTGCTTAAAAACAAAAAGCCCGACAGGATGGACATACAGAAATACGATATACCGCGGCCGTCCGGGGAGGGGTTCGAGGAAAGATACTGGAGCCCGCTCAATGTGCCGGTACTTGGCCAGCGGGGTGTTGTCGATTATATCATACACCAGGTGAAGGATGTCACCGACTCGGTGCGGATGCAGGAAAGGGAGAAAGAGCATGCCCGGCTGAACATGGAGCTGAAAAAGTCCGCGCAGGCTCTTGAAGATTACGAGGCCCGGATAAATTCCTTGCTGAATGTACTGCTCAAGTATTCTGTTCTTGATTTTTCAGAGAAGATGCAGGTAAGCGATAGGGGAGATGAGATCGATGCGGTCGCTGTTGGCCTTAACACGCTGGGCGAAGAGCTTCAGATGGCACTGGCCAAAGAAAAGGAGCATATAAGAAAGCTCGAGCAGGCCAACACCATGCTTTCGGAGAGCGAGGAAAGGATCAAGACCATTTTACAGGCTGCCCCCAGCTCGGTCATCGTGATCGATGAAGAAGGGAAGGTGATCAGTTGGAACCCGACCGCTGAGAAGATGTTCGGATGGAAAGAAGAAGAAGTGATGGGTAAGCCGCTCACAGAGACCATTATCCCGGAGCGGTACCGCGAAGCGCATGTCCATGGGCTGAAAAGGTTCTTGAAGACAGGCGAAGGCCCGGTGCTGGGCAAGACCATAGAGATACGGGCCATTGACAGGGGCATGCGGGAGTTCGATGTGTCGCTGGGCATTTCACAGGCCAGGCTCAAAGGCCGCTATATCTTCATCGGGTTTGTACGGGATATCACTTTGCAGAAGAGAGCCGAGCAAAAGATCAAAGAGCTCAACAAGAACCTTGAGCAGAACCTGGCGCAACTGGAAAGCGCGAACAAGGAGCTGGAATCATTCTCTTATTCGGTCTCGCACGATCTTCGCGCCCCCCTGCGGGCCATTGACGGGTATGCAAAAATGCTGGAGGAGGATTATAAGGGCATACTGGACGGGGAGGGCAAACGCCTGCTTGCCGTGGTGCAGGACAATGCCAAGAAAATGGGCGCGCTCATCGATGACCTGCTCGCCTTTTCCAGGTTGGGCAGGAAGGATATTCAGCGGACCGAGGTCGATATGAAAGAGCTGGCTCATGCCGCTCTCGGGGAATTGAGCAAGGCGGTAAATCACCATGCCGAGGTAAGAATTGGCGATCTGCATCCGGCCCGCGTGGACTACAGCCTGATGAACCAGGTGTTCGTCAATCTCTTTTCGAATGCCATCAAGTATTCATCGCGCAAAGCCAAGCCCCGGGTGGAAGTGAGCTCCGAGAAAAAAGGCGATGAAATTATCTATTCGGTCCGTGACAACGGTGAGGGATTCGATATGCGGTACGCGCATAAGCTTTTCGGGGTGTTCCAGCGTTTGCATGGAAAGGAAGAGTTCGAGGGCACCGGGGTGGGACTGGCCATTGTGCAGCGCATAGTCAGCAAGCACGGGGGAAGGACCTGGGCCGAGGGCGAGATAGGGAAAGGGGCCACTTTTTATTTCAGCTTACCGTTAAACGACTAAAACCAAGATACAATGGAAACGAAAAGCGATGCACTGGAGATCCTCCTGATCGAAGATAATCCCAATGACGCGGAGATGACCATCCGGGCGCTTAAAAAGAACAAGATCGCGAACAATATTGTGCACCTGCACGATGGGGCCGAGGCGCTCGATTTCATCTTCAGTACGGGGGCCTATGCCGGCAAGAACTCGTTCAGCCGCCCGAAAGTAATATTGCTCGACCTCAAAATGCCCAAGGTTGACGGCATAGAAGTGCTGCGCAGGCTGAAATCGGATCCCAAGACCAAGACCATACCGGTGGTGGTGCTGACCTCTTCAAAAGAAGATCCTGACGTGCAGACCTGTTACTCGCTGGGCGTGAACAGCTATATCGTTAAGCCGGTGGGTTTCGATAACTTCACCAAGGCGGTGTGCGAACTGGGATTGTACTGGCAGCTCCTCAACGAGTGCCCCAAAGAATAAAAAAGCCCTCATTGCTGAAGGCTTTCTTATAGCTGGTTGCTTATTTATTACTCCCTGTTGCTTCCCAGAAAACGCATGATGAAGTAAAGCAGGGTGGCGATGGAGGCCAGTGCGGCAACGAAATAGGTATAGGCGGCCCAGTTGAGGGCGTCTTTGGCCTCAGCGCTTTCCTTCGATGTGCGGGCCACGTAGGAGTTATCCAGCCAGGCCAGGGCCCTCTTGCTCGCGTCCACCTCTACGGGTAAGGTAATGATAGAGAACAGCGTTATAAGCGATTGACCTACGATGATCACGATAAGTGCGGTATTGCCCAGCCAGGGGGATACGCCCGCCAGAATGACCATTCCGATCAGGACAAAGTTCATCAGCATGCTTCCGAACTGCACCACGGGCACCATTTTGGTGCGCATGTTCAGCCAGGCGTAGGCGGTGGCGTGCTGTATGGCATGCCCGCACTCGTGGGCGGCTACGGCAGCAGCGGCTATGTTGCGCCCGTTATACACATCGGGGCTCAGGTTAACGGTCCTGTTGGCGGGGTTATAATGGTCCGTAAGCTGCCCCTGCACCGATACTACCTTCACATCGTGGAGCTGGTGCTCGCGCAGCATCTTTTCGGCCACCTCCTTGCCGCTCAGGCCGGAGGTGAGCTGAGTTTGAGAGTACTTATGGAATTTGCTTTTTAACCTCCCGCTCACGATCATGCCGATGATCATGAAGAAGATGGTCAGTCCCATTAGCACCGGGTCAAAATAAGGTATCATTTTCTGTCAGGTTTTTCTTGGTTTGTGATATTACTTGGCAAAATTACAATCTTTTCAGGCCTCATACGTTCAATATCTATACCTTAACATTTCTTAACAAAAAATGTGACAGAATGGAAAGACAAGGTACGTTTTTTGTCACAAAAAGGGGACAGGTTGACATAAAAAGGGCATGGTATGGGATTTGACGTGGATGGGTCGGAAAAACAAAATCAATGTTTAACCCTAAAATAAGGAGGAACCAAGCCATGACACTGATCAAATGGAAAAGACCCAATGGGGTGCTGCGCAGGCCAGCGATGCTGCCTGAGTTCCGCAGCCTGTTCGATGACCTGATGATGGACGACTTCTTCGGAAGGGATTTCGCTCATCACATGCCCGCGGTGAACATCTCCGAGGACAATGACGGATTCCGCGTGGAGCTTTCGGCCCCGGGATTCAGCAAGGAAGAGATGAAGGTTTCCATCGAGAACGATGTAATGACCATCTCCGCTGAGCGAAAGACCGAGAAGAGCGAAGAGGAAAGAAACTATACCCGTAAAGAGTTCAATTACGGCTCATTCACCCGCTCGTTTACCCTGCCCGAGACGGCAGACCTCGAGAAGGTGGATGCGAAATATGAGAATGGAATATTGATACTTAGCATTGCCAAAAAAGACAGTGCGAAAGTGAGCACCAAGAAAGAAATCCAAATTTCTTGACACAATTCAGGGGTGTTTGTGTGTTTGGTGCTTATGAGGGCCTCCGCATCCTGCGGGGGTCCTCTCTTTTTAAGCCCGCCTTAATCAACACCGGCTTTTTGATAATTAAGCCTTCGCGCGGCCTGTTATTCTTGCAGAGTGATTAGCTTTGTGAACGGATGAAAAAGCCATTGATATTGGTCACGAACGATGACGGCATTACCGCTCCGGGCATACGCGCCCTGATCGAGGTGGTGAAGGAAATGGGCGATGTGGTGGTCATTGCCCCCGATAAGCCGCAATCGGGCATGGGGCACGCCATTACCATCGATTCGACCCTGCGTATACGGAAACAGGATATGTACGGGGTAAAGGAGGAGTACAGCAGCACCGGCACGCCCGTGGATTGCGTTAAGATCGCCATCAACAAAATACTCAGCCGCAAGCCCGATCTTTGCGTGAGCGGCATCAACCACGGCCCCAATATGTCCATCAACGTGATCTACTCGGGCACCATGTCGGCAGCGGTGGAAGGAGCCATAGAAGGAGTGCCCTCCATCGGCTTCTCGCTCTGCAACCACGATATAGGTGCCGATTTTTCCGCATCGAAAGTGATCGTGGAGAAGATATGCCGGAATGTGCTGAAGAACTCGCTTCCCAAAGACGTGTGCCTGAACGTGAACATCCCTCCCTTGCATATCGATGAGATCAAGGGGATCAGGGTATGCAGGCAGGCCCGCTCCAACTGGGTGGAGGAGCTGGATGAGCGGAAAGACCCTTCGGGCAAGACCTATTTCTGGCTGACCGGAAAGTTCGTGAACTTCGAGGAAGGAAAAACGGATACGGACGTATGGGCCCTCGATAACAGCTATGTATCCGTGGTGCCGGTACAGTTCGATCTTACCGCTCACAATGCCATAGCCGAGCTGAAAAAATTCAAATATGAGCAGGAGATTTGATAACCTCTGGATAGGGGCGGTGCTCGGCCTTCTATCGCCCATCGCGGTGTTCTTTGCCTTTTACCTGATCAAATACAGCCACATGAGCCTGGGCCGGTTCTTCGACTATGTTTCGCGCGAGGGCACCCTGTCACCGCGCATCAGCCTCTGCGTGATCATCAACCTCCTTATCTTCTATATCTTTATCTGGACCCACCGCTATTATTCCGCGCGGGGGATCATTCTCTCCACCTTCATTTACGCGGCATTCGTGATCTACGTCAAATTCATTGCATGAGGTATTACATTATAGCGGGAGAGGCATCCGGTGACCTGCATGCCTCCAACCTGATGAGATACCTGCGCCAGCTCGATCCTGCCGCCTCTTTCCGGTGCTGGGGCGGTGACCGCATGAAAGCCCAGGGAGGCGAGCTGGTAAAGCATTACCGTGAGCTGGCCTTCATGGGCTTTACCGAGGTGCTCATGAACCTGCGCACCATCCTGCAGAACATCCGTTATTGCAAAAACGATATTCTGGAGCACCGGCCCGATGCGCTCATCCTGGTCGATTATCCGGGATTCAACATGCGTATCGCTGAATTTGCCAGGGCGAACGGGATCAGGGTTTTTTATTACATCTCGCCACAGGTATGGGCCTGGAAGCAATCGCGCGTGCATAAGATCAAAAGAACGGTCGATCGCATGTTCGTTATCCTTCCTTTTGAAAAAGATTTTTACCGCAATTTCGGCTATGAGGTGGATTTTGTGGGCCATCCCCTGCTGGATGCCATAGAGGAGAAGGAAAAGGCGTCTTTCCGGGATTTTACGCGGGAGCACGGCCTGTCGGGCAAGCCCATCGTTGCTTTATTGCCGGGCAGCCGCAGGCAGGAGATCGCGGTCATGCTGCCGGTCATGGCGGCCCTGAGCCGCAAATTCCCCGATCACCAGTTCGTGATCGCTGGCGCCCCTTCTCAGCCCATGGAGTTTTACGAGGGCTTTATCCGGGGCAGCGGCATTGCCGTACTGCACGATAAGACCTACGACCTGCTCAGGCAGGCCAGCGCGGCCCTGGTCACATCGGGTACGGCTACCCTCGAAACGGCACTCTTCGAAGTGCCCGAGGTGGTATGCTACAAGGGAGGAGCCATCTCGTTCCTGATCGCAAAGCAACTGGTAAAGGTCAAATACATATCCCTGGTCAACCTGATCATGGACCGCGAAGTGGTGAAGGAACTGGTCCAGCACGATTTTACCGAGCATAGGCTGGAACAGGAGCTGAGGAAGTTGCTTGATCCGGAGAACCGCGATCGGATGAAAAAAGACCTGAGAGAGCTCAAACTGAAGCTGGGCAACGCGGGGGCCTCGGCCAGGACCGCTGAGCTGATCCATAATCGTCTTATTCAGCCATGAGGATCATTGTTTTTGTTCTGTTTCTTTTGGCGTACGCTCCGGCTCGTTCTGCCGTCATCCAGGTAAGGATCTATACAGGCACCAATGTATCATCGCTCAGCCTGGCGCCTGCGGGAGCAGGCTACAGCCTCTTTGCCGACCTGGTGAAAAGGGCCGATATAGGTAGTTTAAAGGCGGTGAGCCTGAAGGCCGCGGGCGACTCGGTCTGGCTGAAGCTGGGCGATTCGCTGCTGGGTAAATTCGCTTCGGTCACGGTCAGCGAGAACAGCCCGGACAGCCTGCGGAACGGCTCGCTCAAGCTGAAAATAAACGCGCAGGAAAAAGGCCAGCGGGAATACCCTGGCGGGATCAGGGTCTCAGCCGAAAAAGGGCTGCTCAAGGTCATTAATGTGGTGGATATAGAGCAATATACACGGGGCGTGATCAAAAGCGAGGTAGGGGTATCGCAATCGGTGGAGTTTTATAAGGTAAAGGCCATTATCATACGCACGTACACGCTGAGCAACCTGCGCAGGCACGAACTGGAGCATTTTCATCTTTGCGACCAGACCCATTGCCAGGTGTACAGGGGTAAGGTGACCAATGAGAATATCGTGAAAGGGGTTGCGGAAACAAAGAACCAGGTGCTGGTGGATACCGCCATTATGCTGGTGAACGCATCTTTTTTCTCGAACTGTGGCGGGCAGACCTGCAACAGCGAGGATGTGTGGAGCAAAGCCCTGCCTTACCTGCGGTCGGGAACGGATACCTTTTGCACCAGGCAGCCCAGCGCCTACTGGCAGAAAAAAATACCCAAATCCGAGTGGTTGAAGTATTTTTCGGATAAGCATGGTTATCCCGTTAATGATACTGCCGCGGTAAAGGCCCTGCTCAGCTTTACGCAGTATCAGCGTAAAGTGTACTTTACCGAGCAGCCGGTGAAGATACCCCTGAAAGTTCTGCGGGATGACTGGAAGCTGCGCTCCACTTATTTTTCGGTCGAGGTGCAGGGCGATATGGTGGTGCTGAAGGGCAGGGGCTTCGGGCACGGGGTAGGCTTGTGCCAGGAAGGGGCCATGGCCATGGCGAAGAAAGGCTATACGGCAAAGGACATCATTGATCATTATTACCGCGATGTAACGGTCATCGACCTCAACAAACTGGAGTTCTTCCAGGAAGAATAAAAAAAACCGGGCGTTGCGGCCCGGTTTCCAATAGTTAAAATCAGATCAATAATAAGTAAGCCGGATCACTTCGGCAATATGCTTGGCCAGGCGAAGCACCTGCCGCGTGTAGCCGTACTCATTATCGTACCATACATACAGCACTACGCTTTTGCCGTCCTTGGCAACGATGGTGGCCGGGCTGTCAAAAATAGAAGCACAGGGATTACCAATGCAATCGGTGGATACCAGCTCGTTCGAAAAGGAATATTGTATCTGCTCCACCAGGCTGCCCCTGAGGGCCGCATCCTTCATGATATCGTTCACGCCCTCCTTGGTGGTGGACTTTTTCAGCGTAAGGTTGAGAATGGCCAGCGAAACATCCGGGGTAGGTACGCGTACCGCGTTGCCGCTGAGCTTGCCGGCAAGTGCCGGCAATACCTTGGCCACAGCCTTATCGGCTCCCGTTTCGGTGATCACCATGTTCAGCGCGGCCGAGCGGCCCCTGCGGTACTTGCTGTGGTAGTTGTCGAGCAGGTTCTGGTCATTGGTGTAGGAGTGAATGGTTTCGATATGCCCGCGTTCGATGCCCAGGGTGTTCTCGATCACGGCCAGCACCGGCACGATGGCGTTCGTGGTGCAGGAGGCCGCTGAAAATATTTTTTCATCCTTTTTATAATCGGTATGGTTGATGCCATGCACGATGTTGGGTATATCGCCCTTGCCGGGAGCGGTCAGCAACACTTTGTTTACGCCCTGGCTTTGCAGGTGCTTGCCCAGTCCTTCGCGGTCGCGCACCACACCGGTGTTATCGATCAGGAGCGCATCGTTGATGCCAAAAGCGGTATAATCCACCTCCTCGGGCTTGTTCGCAGCGATCATGTAAATGGTGTGCCCATTGATGATCAGCGCCTTGTTTTCAAAATCCTCTACGATGGTCCCCGGAAAAGGCCCGTGCACGGAATCGTTTCTGAGCAGGTCGGCACGCTTCACCAGGTCTTCGTTTGAGTTCGAGCGGGTAACGATGGCGCGCAGCCTGAGCTGCTCTCCTTTGCCCGCCTGCGCGATAAGCTCCCGCGCAGCCAGCCTTCCTATCCTCCCGAAACCATACAGCACCACATCCTTGGGGTTCATTACCTTTTTGTCTTTTCCGATGAAACCGGAAAGCTTTTTGCCGATGAATTCGCTGGCGTTCTTGAAGCCGGCCTTCTCCTGCGTCCATTCAGCGGTCAGTTTCCCTATGTCGATTCGCGAAGGGGCCAGGTCGGTTTTCAGCAGTTCCTTGGCCAGCAGCAGGGTGTCGTGTACCGATATGGGCTGCTTTACGATATCGCGGGCGTACTGGTGGAAGTGCATTACCTCGCTGGCCGACCGGTCTACCAACTGGTTCCGGAAGATGATCAGCTCCACGGATTTATCGAACCAGAGCTGGCCGATGATCCCGATCAGCTCGATCGCTGCCTTTTCCTGCTCCACCCAGTCCTTTAACTGATTCTCGAAATTGCTTTTTACTTTTCCCTTGGGTTCCATAGTTTGTATTGCCATGCGTGTTCGGTTTGTGAGGTTGCTATAAAAGCGAAACCGCAGAGGCGGTTGAGTTCATGCTGTGTCAGCCTTATCCCGTTTGCCTTTGCGGTTCCACGTGGTTCGTCAGTCGTTTGATTAGCCCAGGTATGCTTTTAAAAGTTTGCTTCTGGAGCTGTGGCGCAGCCTGCGTATGGCCTTCTCCTTGATCTGGCGCACACGCTCGCGCGTCAGGTCGAATTTGGCGCCTATCTCTTCCAGCGTAAGGCCGTGGTTCTGGCCTATGCCGAAGAAGAGCTTGATCACATCGCGCTCGCGCTCGGTAAGCGTAGAAAGCGAGCGTTCGATCTCCTTCCTGAGCGATTCGTCCAGCAGGCCCGAATCGGCACGGGGAGAATCGTGGTTAACGATCACGTCCATGAGCGTATTGTCCTCGCCATTGGCAAAAGGCGCGTCCATGGAAACATGCCGGCCCGATACGCGTATGGTATCCGCTACTTTGTCTTCGGGCAGCTCCAGGATGTTGGCCAGCTCCTCAGCGCTGGGTTCGCGCTCGAATACCTGCTCCAGCCTGGAAAACGCTTTATTGATCTTGTTGAGCGATCCTACCTGGTTGAGCGGCAGGCGAACGATACGCGACTGTTCGGCCAGGGCCTGGAGGATGGATTGACGGATCCACCATACCGCGTAAGAAATGAATTTGAAGCCCCTGGTCTCATCAAAGCGCTTGGCGGCCTTGATCAGGCCCAGGTTGCCCTCGTTGATCAGGTCGGGAAGGCTTAATCCCTGGTTCTGGTACTGCTTGGCAACGGATACTACGAAGCGTAAATTGGCTTTGGTCAGTTTCTCTAATGCCCACTGGTCCCCCTCACGTATTTTCTTAGCAAGAATCACCTCTTCCTCGGCTGTAATAAGCTCTTCCCTTCCTATCTCCTGCAGGTACTTGTCGAGCGATGCGCTCTCGCGGTTAGTGATTGATTTCGTGATCTTTAGCTGTCTCATGTCTTTACTTTAGGCTTTACAATTATATAACGTGCGGATTATTAAAAAATTGTGGGCAAAGGTATTTCTTTTTGAAAGAAAAGCAAGAGGGCTTGTTGATAAAGCCCGCCTGTGTTGGTTTTTAATCAAATTGATTTTCAGTGGCTTAAAAAACATTTATACGAAATGTCAAAAGACGCCCACGAAGAGCGCCTTTTGACCGACCAAACACGGGGACGTTGTTTTGGGTTCTTGCAATCTATCAGATCCCGAAGGCATAGTACGCCTTCATGCCATTGGGATAGACCCCTTCGATCAGCACGCCCCCTTTCTTGTTTTCCAGAGCGGATTTAAGGTCCTCTTTGGTGCTGATCTTTTTCTTATCGATGCTGGTGATTATGAAGCCCTCCTTGATGCCTGCGCTTCTCAGCTTGCCGGCATCCAGCGAGGTTACTTTCAGGCCGTTGGTAAGGCCCAGCTTGTTCATTTCCTCTTTTGATACGGGCTCGAAAAGGCCGCCCAGAAGCTGAATGGTGTCCTCGCTATCCTTCGAAACCAGCTTGTTCTCACCGTTCTTGTTCTTCAGCACCACGGGAATGTTCATTTCCTTGCTGCCGCGCTTCACGGTGATCACTACCTTATCGTTCGGGCGGAACTTGCCGATCTGCTCGAGCAGGGAAGAAGTGTTGTTCACCTCGATGCTGCCCACTTTGGTGATCACATCACCGGGCTTGATACCCGCCTCTTCGGCCGAGCCGCCTTCGGTAACCCCGCCTACGTATACGCCTTTCAGGTCAGAGAATTCCTTTTCCTTGGCCAGCTTGGAATCGATATCCGAGATGCTTACGCCCAGGAAAGCGCGTTGTACCGTACCGAACTCGAGCAGGTCGTTCACTACCTTTTTCACGATATTGACGGGTACGGCAAAGGAATAGCCTGAATAAGAACCCGTATTGGAAGCGATGGCCGTATTGATGCCGATCAATTGCCCGCTGCTGCTTACCAGCGCCCCACCGCTGTTACCCGGGTTAACGGCCGCATCGGTCTGGATAAAGGATTCGATGGGTGAGGGGCCGCCCGTGCTGGCGCCCAGGATGTTGATATTCCTGCCCTTGGCGCTTACTATACCGGCTGTAACGGTTGAGGTGAGGTTGAAGGGATTGCCAACGGCAAGCACCCACTCACCGATCTTTACATCGTCAGAATTTCCGTAAACCAGGTAGGGCAGGTTGTTCTCCTTGATCTTCAGCAGGGCCAGGTCGGTAGAAGGGTCGGTACCCACCACCTCAGCGGTAAAGGTGCGCTTGTCATTGAGCGTAACCTCTATCTGGTCGCCCTTCTCCACCACGTGGTTATTGGTAACAATATACCCGTCAGCCGAAATGATCACGCCCGATCCGGATGATACCTGGGGGCCCTGGTGCTGGGGAAATCCCCAGAAGAAGTCCCTGAACGGGTCGTAACCGTTGCTGCTCATGGGCTCGCTTTTATAAGTGGTTTTCACGTGTACTACAGCATGCACGGTGTTTTCAGCCGCGCTCACAAAGTCAACGGGCGCGCTGCCGCCCGGCATGTTCACGTACTTGACCTGGGTCTGGGGCAGGCCCGGCTTCACGCCCTGTACCGGGGTAAAAATATAATAGTGCACGCTGAGGGCGATCATTCCGCCCAGCGCGGCACTTGCAAGTATGCCAAAAAACTTTTTCATGATATTTCCTTTTTTTTGTGCTGGTATAACGACAAAATTGATGCAAATGTTACCAACATTATCCTGTTTTAACTTTTTTTAACATTTTGTCAGTTTCTATTGGAGGATTCAGTAATTTTGGTCTGTAATTCTGTCATGGGCTTTTCCAATCGTATCATTGTTTTTTTGCTGGGTTTATCGGTCGGACTTCTTATCGGTGCGGGCTTTTTCATTTTCAAGATCGATGACTACCTGAGCAAAATAGAGTTCTTCAAAAGCTCGCCCGATACGGTCAGGGTGATCACGCAAACAAAGAGCGAGGAAAGTAAAAAAGGGCAGTACCCGGTGCGTGTATCCGGCAAGAACCCGGTTAAGGTCAGTGCCGATACCGCCCGTACCGCTGCGGACAGCTCGCTGGCCGGGCTGCCGGTGGATTCGCTTGCTTCCGATACCACGGTGGTCTTTACGGGCAGCCCGGATGAGATCGTGGTCAAAAAGGATGAGCTTCTTTCCGTCAGGAACATCGATGTGGTGAGCTATGCCGCGGAAAGCAAAAGCCCCAAAGACTCCATTCTTCAGAAAGAAAGCGGGATCAAAGACGACAAGACCTTTGCCGCGTTCAAGGTGGAGTTCTGGCAGTCGCCCATCAATTACAAAGGCTATAAGATGAGCAAGAACAAGATCGTGCTGTTCGGCATAGGGCAGGACGAGACCCTGAAGATCTACCGGGTGGATGACGCCTTTTATATGAAGCACCAGCAAAACGTATACCGCCTCGATTTCACCAATGATTTCCGGCAGTTTGAAAGCGTGAAGGACCAGACCCTCTTAGCCCGCCTGAAGTGAAGCTGACCTTTTACAAATACGAGGGTACGGGAAACGACTTTATCCTGATCGATAACCGCAAAAAGGTATTTGACCCCTCGCGGCTCGACCTGGTGCGCAGCCTTTGCCACCGCAGGTTCGGGATAGGGTCTGACGGCCTCATGCTGCTCCAGGATAAAGAGGGCTACGATTTTGAAATGATCTTTTATAACCCGGACGGCAGCCAGAGCCTGTGCGGGAACGGCAGCCGCTGCATCGTGGCCTTTGCCAGTTTACTGGGGATTATCAGAGACAAGGCGCATTTTGTGACCTTTGACGGGGAGCACGAGGCCCTGATCCTTCCCGATTCATCCGTAAGCCTTAAAATGAACGATGTTCAGGTAATAGAGAAGGGCCAGGATTTTTATTTCCTGAACACGGGGTCACCGCACTATTGCGCCTTTGTAAACGGGATCAGCGGTTTTGATGTGGTGGGAGAGGGAAGAAAGATCAGGTACAGCGAGCGTTTCAAAGCGCAAGGCACCAATGTCAATTTTCTCGAAAAGAAAGATAACGCCATTATCGTGCGCACGTATGAAAGGGGCGTGGAGAATGAAACCTTATCGTGCGGAACGGGCGTAACCGCTGCCGCGCTTACGGCTGCATATGCCGGGATCCTCGAGAATGATTCATTGTGTCATATCCGGACACCGGGTGGCGACCTGAAAGTAAAGTTCAAAAGAGCGGCCAACGGCTCGTTCACGGATATCTGGCTCGAAGGGCCCGCGGTGTTCGTATATAAGGGCGAAATAGAGATCGATTAGCAGCTATTCGTAACCTTCGTATATTCGTTTCGTGAACACACCCTGCACCCTCACCAACCTGCTTCCCGCTGATGAAAGCGTGCTGAAGAACGATGTGTTCCTCATCCTGCTCTACGCTAACCGGGTTCCGCCTCACCTGGCGGTTTCCGTTAACGGCAAGCTGTTTACGCTCACGGTAAAAGGCGCTACTGTTGATGGGGAGCTGGGCGGCCTTCTCAAACTCGTACGCAGGAACAGGATAGAGACGGTTTTTATCCGGCTCTCGGTCCCGCCTTTGTTCACCCTGGAGCAGCTCCGCGGGGAGATCAAGAAATATACGCTTGCCTATCCGCGGGTAGACGTTGGCATCGCCACCTGCCTTACCCCTATAAAAGATTTCTGCCATTCGGTGTACGAAACGGAGACCGGGAAGATCAACTTCGTGTTCGAGCTGCTGCCGCGGCTTATGGAGCAGCACGTAACGGGCGCCTGCTACCATATGAACATGGAGAGCTATATCAGGCAGGATGCCTTCGCCCTCCGCACCTATACCATGAACGAGATCTACGAAGGCATTCGGGCCGTCAATACAATTGCGGTATAATGCTCAACGGGAAGAACATACGGCTACGCGCGCTCGAGCCCTCCGATATCGACATGCTGTATAAGTGGGAGAACGATCCGGCTATCTGGCAGGTGAGCAATACCCTTACCCCGTATTCACGTTTTGTGCTGGAGCAGTATATCGCCAACTCGCACCAGGATATTTACACCGCCAAGCAGCTCCGCCTCGTCATCCAGCTTGCCAAAGACCTTTCCTGCATAGGCTGCATCGATATCTTCGACTTCGATCCCCGGCATCACCGGGCCGGCATAGGCGTACTCATAGCTGACGAGAAGGAACGTCAGAACGGCTATGCCACCGAGGCCCTGCAATTGCTCCTGGACTATTGTTTCAAGACCCTGCAGCTTCACCAGGTCTATTGCAATGTGAGCAAAAGCAATACCGCCAGCCTGCACCTCTTCAAAAAGCACGGGTTCGAGATCACCGGCACTAAAAAGGACTGGAACCGCAACGGCACCGGATGGGAAGATGAATACCTCATGCAGCTCGTGAAATAGCGGCTGGCGTCACTTACGAATAGCTACCTTTGCATTTATGATCCAGCGCTGGCGCAAGGCGGTTTTCATATTGGCACTTTCCATAATGGCCGTATTTCTTGTTTTCTGCAGCAGCGATAGCGGAGAGCAAAAGGAAAAACCGCTTGCCTCCACCGGAACTTACCTGAACCATAACGATACCGTGCGGTACGTGGGCATGCAGGCCTGCCGGCAATGCCATGCCGATAAATTCGATACCTATCATCATACCGGCATGGGCATGAGCTTTGACGCGGCCAGCCGGAAAAAGTCGTCCGCTAAATTTGAGAAGCATTTTGCCCTTTACGACAAGCACTCCGATTTCTGGTATCACCCCTTCTGGGATGGCGACAGCATGAAGATACTCGAGTTCAGGCTCAGCGGGAAAGACACCGTTTACAAGCGTACCGAGCGGGTGGATTATATCATCGGCTCGGGCCAGCATACGAACTCCCATATCTTCAACACGGGCGGCTACCTGCACCAGATGCCCATGACCTTTTATACGCAGGAGGGAAAGTGGGACCTTCCTCCCGGCTTTGAAGGCGGCTTCAACACCCGCTTTTCGCGTAAGATCGGGCTGGAGTGCATGACCTGCCACAACGCCTACCCGCAATTTGTAAAGGGATCGGAGAACAAATATGAAAAAGTGCCTGATGGTATCGATTGCGAGCGCTGCCACGGACCTGGGCAACTGCATGTTCAGCAGATGCAGGCGGGAAAGGTGACGGATATTACGAAAGAGATCGATTACACCATCGTCAATCCCGGGAAGCTGCCTGTCGATCTCCAGTTCGATGTATGCCAGCGCTGCCACCTGCAGGGAAATGCAGTGTTGAAAGAAGGCAGATCCTTCTATGATTTCAAGCCGGGCATGCGGCTTTCGGACTTCTGGTCGGTCTTTTTGCCTAAGTATGAGAATGCGGAAGACGAATTTATTATGGCTTCGCATGCCGACCGGCTGAAGCAGAGCCAGTGCTTCATTAAGACCTTTAAGCCCGGAGACAAAAGCGATTCTCTCCAACCGTATAAGCAGGCGCTGACCTGCGTGACCTGCCATAACCCGCACGTAAGCGTGAAACAAACAGGCAAGGACGTGTTCAATAACGCCTGTAAGGGGTGCCATGGCGGGAAGGCGGACCTTCAGCGAGGGATAAGCGGGAAAATGTGTACGGAAAAGCAAGAGCTGCGCAATAGGGTGCAGGATAACTGCGTGAGCTGCCATATGCCCCGCAGCGGATCGGTGGATATACCGCATGTTACGGTTACGGATCACTTTATCCGCGTGCCGGTGACGCCTGGCCAAACGGATAAGATCAAGACCTTTGTGGGGCTTTATGCCATCAACGAACCTTTCCCCCCGGCAAAAACGAAGGCCAAAGCCTATATACAGCAATACGAAAAGTTCGAGTACAAGTCCTATTACCTCGATTCGGCCAAAAAATACCTGCCGGAAAGCAACGCGAATGATATCACTGAGAATTTCGAGTTGCTTGTCCAGTATTATTTCCTGAGAAAGAACTACCCGCGTATCATGGACCTTGCTGACGGGATGGGGCAGGACCAGCTCCTGCTGAACCGTCTCGTCAAAACAAGCTGGGATAACGGTCATGCCTGGACCTGCTACCGCATTGGCGAGGCGTACAGCAGTGCCGGTAAGTATAAAGAGGCCCTTAAGTTCTTCGGCCAGGCCGATAAGCTGGCCCCTTACAACCCGGAGTTCAAGAACAAGCTCGGGGTTACCCTGGTGGCCATGCAAAATACGGGCGATGCCAAAAAAGTTTTCGGCCAGATCATCGCGCAGGACAGTAAATTTGCGCCCGCCTACTGTAACCTTGGCTATATTTACCTGGTAGAAGGGGAAGCGGAAAAGGCCAGGGAATACCTTGAAAAATCGCTGGCCCTCGATCCCGATTATGGCCAGGCCCTGCTGAACATGGCGCAGTATCACATACTAAAAAAGGAATACGACAAAGCAAAGAAGCTGCTGCTGCATCTCCGTAAAAAGGAGCCGGCCAACCTGCAGGCCAAGACAGCGCTGGAGCAGCTCGCAAAGCTGAAGTGACGCGCGGACAGAAGATGAAGAAGTATAGAAAACCGTTGGCTATCGTATTGGGCATCCTTCTCCTGGCCGGAGGGGGACTGGCCTGGCTCATTTACGGATGGATCTATCAGTCGAACGTCTTGCTCGATGGAAAAAGATCGGTGGTGGTGTTCATACCCACCGGCTCGGATTACAACGCGGTGCTCGAGATACTGGGCGAGCAGGGCATTATCAAAGACATGAAATCCTTCGAATGGGTGGCCAGGGAGAAAAAATATCCAGGGAGCGTAAAGCCCGGGCGCTACCGTATCATGGCCAACATGAGCAACGCGGAGATGGTCAACATGCTGCGCTCGGGCAACCAGGAGCCTGTTTCATTCACCTTCACCAGCATCCGCACCAAAGAGCAGTTGGCCGCCAGGGTGGGAGCGAAGCTGGAAGCCGACTCGGCCGAGGTGCTTGACCTGCTCAATAACGAAGAGATACTGCAAACGAAGTTCGGTATGGGTACGCGAAACATCCTGACCATGTTTATACCCAATACCTATGAGTTCTACTGGAACACCAGCGCGCAGGAGTTCCTGGAACGCATGGCCAAAGAGTACAGGAAGTTCTGGACCGAAGAGCGTAAGAACAAGGCAAAGGCGGCCGGCTTAACGCAGACCGAGGTGTCCATACTCGCCTCCATCGTGCAGGAGGAACAGCGGGTGTTCGATGATGAGAAAAAGACCATCGCGGGGCTTTATATCAACCGCCTGAACCAGGGCATTTGCCTGCAAAGCGATCCCACCGTGATCTACGCCATCGGTGATTTCACGATCAACCGCGTTCTGAAAAAGGACCTGGAGATCGATTCGCCCTATAACACCTATAAGTGCCAGGGCCTTCCGCCCGGCCCGATCTGCATACCCGAGATCTCTTCGCTTGACGCGGTTCTGAACTACGAAAAGCACGATTACCTTTATATGTGCGCTAAAGAGGATTTCTCGGGCCGGCATAACTTTTCCAAAACCCTGGCGCAGCACCTGGTTTACGCCAAAAAGTACCAGCAGGCCCTGAACAAGCGCAAGATCAGCAGATAGGGGGGCTGGCGCAAAGCTGTTTCTTTTAGTAAATTTGCGAGGCTGCACGGGCAGCGTATAAAAAACAGGTTATGAAGATCAAATTCGGAACAGACGGATGGAGGGCCATTATCGCCCGGGATTTTACGGTCGAGAACGTGGCGCGCGTAGCGGAAGCAACAGCGATATGGCTGAACAGGAATTACAAGAACCCATCGGTGGTACTGGGGCATGATTGCCGCTTTGGCGGAGAGCTCTTTGCCGAAACCACCGCCAGGGTGCTGAACGCGCATAATGTGAAAGTATTGCTGGCCAAAGGATTTGTTTCCACACCCATGGTCTCGCTGGGCGCCTTGCAGAAGAAAGCTTCGCTGGGCGTGGTGATCACGGCCAGCCATAACCCTCCTTCCTATAATGGGTATAAGCTGAAGGGAAGCTATGGCGGACCGCTGCTTCCTGAAAAGATACAGGAGATCGAGGATATCATACCTGATACCTGTTCTGCAGACCTGGATGCGGAGTTGAAAGAAGGCCCGCTGCTCGAATACGTTGACCTCGAAAAAATGTACTGCGATCACGTGGAAAAGCATTTCGATCTGGACGCCATACGTAAATCGGGGCTCAGGTTCGCCTATGACGCCATGTATGGGGCGGGCCAGAACGTGATCAAGCGGCTTCTTCCGGAAACTACCCTTCTGCATTGCGACTACAACCCGTCATTCAAGGGCCAGGCGCCCGAGCCGATCGACAAGAACCTGCGCGAGTTCTCGGAGCTCATCAGGCGATCGGGCGATATCGCCTGCGGGCTGGCTACCGATGGTGACGCTGACCGCATAGGCCTGTACGACAGCAAAGGCAATTTCGTTGATTCACACCATATCATCCTTTTGCTCATCAAATATCTCGTGGAGCAGAAGAAAATGAAAGGCAAGGTGGTTAACGCCTTTTCGGTCACGCCCCGCGTGAAGCGCATGTGCGAGCGCCTGGGGCTGGAATACGAGGTGGTGAAGATCGGGTTCAAATACATTGCCGGCATTATGATCACCGAGGATGTGCTGCTGGGTGGCGAGGAGAGCGGTGGTATAGCCATCAAGGGGCATATCCCCGAGCGGGACGGCATCTGGATGGGCCTGGTGATCTGGGAATACATGGCCAAATCGGGCAAACCGCTCGAACAACTGATCATGGATGTGTACGAAATGACCGGCTCCTTCGCCTTCGAGCGCTACGACCTTCACCTGAGCGATGAGATCAAGAACAGGATAGTGGCTAACTGCAAGAGCAATACCTACTCTTCCTTCGGCAAGTATAAGGTGCAGCGCACCGAGACCATAGACGGTTGGAAATACTATTTTGATAATGATGAATGGCTGATGATACGCGCTTCGGGCACCGAGCCGGTGCTGCGTACCTATGCCGAGTCATCCTCGAGGGAAAAAGCATTTGCCATACTGGACGAAACGAAAAAGGTATTGCTTGCCGCCAGCGCTTGAGAATAAGCTCCGCCATATTTCTTCTCTTTTGTTCCTTAAGCTCCTATCCGCAAAGCGATAGCCTTAATCCCGTGCCGGGCAGTGATCCCCGCCCGGTATTACAGAAAAAAAGATTCCTGGCCGTTGTTGCCGGTGAGGCCGTGCTGGCCGGGGCGTCCGTACTGGGCCTGAACGAGGTCTGGTACGATGATCATACCCGGGTTCCCCTGCATTCGTTCAACGACAACAGGGAATGGCTGGGGATGGATAAGGCCGGTCATATCATGGCATCCTATTATATAGGCAGGATAGGGATAGGCTTAATGAAATGGAGCGGGGTAGAGCATAAGCGCTCTGTGCTTTATGGCGGTTTCCTGGGAACAGGCTACCTCACCATACTGGAGCTTTTCGATGGTTTTTCTTCCGGCTGGGGTTTCAGTTGGGGCGATATGGCCGCCAACCTGGCGGGTTCGCTCATGGTAAGTGCCCAGGAGCTGTGCTGGGGCGGGCAGCGCATCACGCTCAAGTTCTCCTATCATCCCACAGGATATCCTGAGTACCGCCCGGAGCTGCTGGGCCGTTCACCTGCCGAGAAACTGTTCAAGGACTATAATGGCCAAACGTACTGGGTATCGCTGAACCTCGCCTCTTTCATGGGCAACGGCAGCCGCTTTCCCGCCTGGCTGAATGCGGCCGTAGGTTACGGAGCCACCGGCATGATAGGTGGCGTTGAGAAATTTCCCGGCTGGCAAAGCCATCCTTCTTTTGAACGGTATCCTCAATTCTATTTAGCGCTCGATGCCGACCTGTGGAGGATCAAGACCCGGTCCAGGTTCCTGAAAGGGTTTTTCTCCACTTTCGGCTTTATCAAGATACCTCTTCCCGCTATCGAGCTCAATAAGTACGGTGTAAAGGTTTACCCGCTGTATTTTTGATCAATTTCCCCGGACATTTTTTGACTGCTCCTGGCTAGTATTATGCCTTTTTCAACTACGGACTGAAAAATCAGGCCGGCCGCTGGCGTAAATTTATGGTGCGAAACGATAAGCGTAGCGCAATGAAGAGGCCTCTTACACTCATTTTTATGCTAAGCTGTGCGCCTGCGTCCCGGGCCTGCATTACGTGCTATAAGGACCTTTCCGAAAGCATGTCCGACAGGTCGTTCTATTTCAATCTTTTCTTTTCCTTATTGCCTTTCATCGTTTGCGGAGGCATCGTGATCCTGGCATCTGACATGGCGCGCGAACGGTACAGGCGCTTCACTTCCATTGCGCGGGCGGTAGGAGAGAAGAACTGGGTTCCGCTCACCATCGTATCCACCATCATCGGCATGGGCCTGGGCGCGCTGACCGAGGGCATTTTCCTTCACCAGGTCATGGAGGGCAGGGAAACAGCGGATGTGAAAGCGCTTATGACGGTGAGGGAAATGAGGTGGCTGTGGGATGTACTTTTCTTCCTGATCATCCTGCTGGTCATTTCAACGGGTGTTGTTTTGTTGTGGCGTTTGCTTTTCAAGCCGGGAATAAACCGCTCGGGATACCTGCTGGTGGGAGGCGGATTGCTGGGCTGGGGCACCTTTAACATTGTGGAAGGCGTGATCAATCATCACCTGGCGGCTTTTCACCGGCTGGGCGGTGACCTGTATATGTGGAGCGCGGGCCTGCTTGCATTATCGAGCGTGTTCCTTATTGGAGGTTATGTACTCATCCGTCAGGGCATAGCGGCCGGGGAGTGAACCTTTTATTTCAGGCCATCACTGTTTTCCTTGCGAACGTACTCTTTCACCAGCAGGTGGTACCAGAACACGCCTATCGTATAAAGCGCTGCCGTGATCAGGAAAATATTGACGTAAGGCACCTGCTTGTTGCGCAGGAACTCGAAGATCATGCCGCTGAAGAACCAGGACCCGTTCCAGATGGCCGAGGTCAGGGCTGAAACGATCTCCTGGTTTCGCCTTCCCACGTAGTTCATCACCACCTCGCTGGTCATGGGCCCGGCCATGTTCATAAGGGGCTGCCGGAGCAGGAAACAGATGATGGCGATATAAACGGCTATGGACAGCTCGCTGTAATATTGCGTGGAAGCCATCAGCACCAGCGCCAGTATGGCGAAGCTTTGCGTGGCGGGAATGGCCAGCCGGTAACCCATGTTCTTTTTTATGTTGGGCACCATCATGCTACCTGTAGCTACCAGTATGCTTGCCACCAGGTTGATGGAAGCGAATTGCGAAGTGCTCAGGCCATGCACGTTGGCAAAGAACAGGCTGATAAAGGGAATGGTGAACCCTGCCCCTACCGCCAGGAAAAGCGTTGGCATAAGGGCTTTGCTGATGGCGCCCCAATCATAATTGCCGAACCCGCTGTGTTGCTTCTGGTATTCGCTGGTATGCTCCGCTGAGTCCATCCGGTAAATGAAATAGATGCTGAGAAAACCCGACCCGACAATGATATACAGGATGGTGGCCTCGTTGAACAGAACGGGGTCGAGCTGGTTGAGCACCGTGATGATGATGCTTGAAGCGATAGTGGCGAAGCTCCAGGTGGCGTAGCTCAGGGATATGGCGGCCGTATGCTGTTCGCGCGGGGAGTTGCGCAGGATGAATGGCAGCACCGGTATCTGCATAAAAGTGAAGGAAGCGCCCCAGCAGAGCTGCATGATATGATTGGCCATATCGGCATGTATATGCACGGTATACAGGATGCCCAGCGCAAAAAGCGGAACGCATATGCAGGAAAGGTAAAAGAGGTTCTTCAGCTTGCGGCCCTTGATGTAAACGCCAATAAAAATGGCCAGGGCCAGTACGCCCAGGTAACGGTATTTTGTTGAAGCGGCCACCGCTCCGTCAGCATAACCTTCGGCACGCATGTAAAGGGGCAGTATGGCCAAAAAGGCCGAATTGATCAGTTGCAGAAAGAATTCGGCAATGATGAGGCTGGTCACCGACCGGTCGATCTTCAGGTATTCTTTCAGCAGTTGTCTCACGGACAAGGTCTGGTTTTCACAAACCGGATGATCTCGCTTTCCTGTGCGGGGTCGAACCAGTTGATGGTCTTATCTTTCCTGAACCAGGTCATTTGCCTTTTGGCGAAGTTGCGTGTATTCTGTTTGATCTTTTGCACGGCCTCATCCAGTCCCAGCTTATTCTCAAAGTGGTCGAACAGTTCTTTATAGCCTACGGTTTGCAGGGCGTTAAGGTGGCGTAGGCCGAGCAGGTTCCGCGCCTCATCGGCCAGGCCGGCCTTCATCATGCGGTCTACGCGTTCGTTGATGCGGGCATATAAAAGCTCCCGGCCGGGGTCAAGGCCAATGGTGATCACATTAAAATCCCGTTGTTTCCCTTTGCCTTTCCTGAATGAAGAGTAGGGGAGGCCGGTACCGATACATATCTCCAGGGCCCTGATAAGCCGGTGAGGGTTGTTTACATCGCTGGCTTGGTAATGAACGGGATCATGTTTCTTCAATAGCTCCCGGAGCGGGCCCAGGCCTTTTTCTTTATATATCCGGGTCAGCTCTTCGCGTATGGCCGCATCCACATCGGGCAGTTCGTCAAACCCCTTGCATACCGCATCGATATAAAGACCGGAGCCACCGGCCATCACCAGGTTGTCGTATGTCAGAAAAAGTGCGGAAATACGCGACAGGGCGTCCTGCCCGAACTTGCCCGCATCATAATCATCGTGCACGGAAATATGACCGATAAAATGATGGGGAATACGGGCCAGCTCTTCGGGGGAGGGTTTGGCGGTGCCAATGTTCATTTCGCGGTAGAACTGGCGCGAATCGGCCGAAATGATCTCGGTGCGGAGCAGCCCGGCTAAAGTAATGGCGAGTGAGGTCTTTCCGGATGCTGTCGGGCCGGCAATAACGAAGAGGTTCTTTGACAGCATATAAGGGATGCGGGGTTCAGAGAGGCTAGGCCTCTTCTTCCGCGCTGGCATTCTCGTCAAACTCACCTTCGCTCATTTCCTCGCCCGATTCCTCCAGATCCTCCCCTCCCGCCTCATCGTCTTCAGGTGTGTCGCTGCCTTCCTCGTAGGCTTCCTCGCTGGTGAAAATACGCTCGGACTTTGGCTCGTCCTCATCATCGGCATGCTCATCGGGAGGAGGGACAACCACCGGGTATTGCCTGGGGGCGTTACCAACGCTGCGCGTGCATTTGGGGTAGGTCACTCCTTTCTCTTCGTCCAGTATCTTGATCAGCTCTGCGTATAGGGTCCATTCCTTCTCGTAATCGAAAACATAGATGAACTTCTGGTGCGGGTCTTCTATGAAAACGGCCAGCTTCGATTTTGACATCAGCTTCCTGCCCTTGCGCTTGTCATCGCGCAGTACGATCTCCTCTCCTTTCCTCCACAGGTCATCGCTCAGGAAGAAAGAGGCGTCCTTACTGTTGTCGAAATTGATAGCAACCTGGATGACATTGTGCAGGTCTTCAAAGGTCTGGGTGGATTTGATGTCGATCTCGCGGTAGACATCCTCCTGCTCCTCGAAACTTACTCTGAATCGGTAGATGGCCATTGGTCAGATATTGTCCCCTCAAAAATACAAATTTGGTATATTCCGGGCAATGGGCTCAGGAATAATGGATATTGCGCACAGCAAGGAATGCCAGCTTAATCTTCGGCCAGCACGATCACCTTGTCGTTCTCGCCCAGCCTGAACCTGGCCGATTTTTTCGGGTTGACGGCAACCCCGTAGGCCTTTTCGGGGTCAGACGCGAAGGCGGCTATCCGGTAGCCGATAGCGGTCTCGCCCTTCCTGGCTGCTGATTCGATAATAGTATAGAAGTTGATCTCCTGTCCGGCCTTAACATAGTCCGTGGCCGGCTTGAGGTATACCTCGCTGCCTTCGGCCGCAAAAAGGTCGTCAAACACCCGCTGGAGGTGTTTGTTCTCCGAAAGCTGAGAAAGCATGAGGCTGATCAGTTTATCGCTCACGATGAAGTCATCGGCCTTGGTCACCTCGGCCAGCTCGCGGTTGCGCATATCGAGCATTTCGCTCACGATGCTGAAGTCGTGACCGGTCTGCTCTGAAATGTTCCTGAGATGGAGCAGGGTGATCAGGGTCTTCGCATCAGCTTCCTGAAGGTCCATATCCGAATAGCACAGGATGATGATGTGGTTAAAGGAGGTCACACCCAGCGAGTCGAGCAGGGCCCGCTCGGTCGTGCTTCCCTTAACGAATTTCAGGTTTTGTTTTTTCAGCTCCTGCTTCAGCCGGTCGAGGTCCTCTTTCGGGCCATCGTTCTCGGTCACCACCACCACTTCCGAGCCTTCTGCCACATAGTTGTCCAGCTCGCGGATAATGGTCAGCCCCTTGTCGTTCCATCCCAGTATGAGGGTGCTTTCCTTACGCGGAGAGGCCTTGGCTCCATCGCTCAGGGCTGCGGTATTAATGCCCAGGTCTTTTTTGTTCGAAAGCACAATGGTGTCATCGTCCTCCGATATGGCGATCAGCTTGTCGCCTGCTTCTATCTTTTTATCCATGGGCGGGTTGATGCTCACGCTGCCATCCTGATGGAAAAGGCCCATCACGGCCGATTCCTCATAGGCGTTGAGGGCGTCCTTATACGTTTTCCCCGCCAGCGAGGGCTCATCCTTGAAGTAGATCTCGGCTCCGTCAAAGTCGAGCAGCTCGGTGTACACCACGCTCAGGCCGCTCTGGCGGCAGGTCTGGGCCGTGACGCGCGCGATAAGGTCGCCCGCAAGCACCAGCACCGCTTCATCGTTGCTCACCAGCCGGGCCGCCTCCATATTGGCCTCTTCGCGTATCTCAGCAACAATATGGTATTTCTCTTTTTTACGGTTGGGGTTGTTCGTAATGGCCAGGATGGATTTGATCACATGCGTATCGGGGTTCTGCCCCTCTTCGGGCGAGAGGATAATAATGGAGCGCGCGTCATGCGGGCTGGCCACCTCCAGGTCGTTCAGGTCGAGCGGGCTGCCGGTGCGGCAAATGATCTTGGTGTTCTTCGTATCGGGGAACCTGGAGCGTATCTCATCTTCCATTTCCACCTTGTCCTTGTCGGCCATGATCACGATACGCGGTTTTTTCTGGTTCTCGTTGGCGATGAGCAGCTCCGAAATAATGGAAAAGACCTTTGACGACCATCCTAGGATGAGGGTATGGTTGCTTTCGAGCACTTTCGAGCGGCCCTTGCGCATTTCGTCCAGCTTGCTTTCCAGCCCGGAGGTGAGAGTACCGATCAGGCTGCTGATGATGAATATGCCGCCTATGGTCACGCAGAACATGATGGCGCGGTAGCCCCAGCCCAGGTCGCCTGCCAGGTTGCCCGCGTCCAGGGTGCGCATCAGCGATTGCCAGGCCGCCTCGATGAAGCCCAGTTGTTCGCTGTCTTCGGGTTTTACGCCCGCAAAGGCGATCACGCAGCCTGCTATAATCACGATCAGCGTGGAAATAACGGCCAGCCAGAAAATAATGGCAATGGTGCCCCGCGACAGGGTGTTCTCAAAGCTGTAACGCAGGCGTTCTTTAAGGGAGGCTTTGGGCATAGGCTTATTTTTTAGGAAGCCTGCCTGGGGCAGGCCCGGCCCGGGGCGCGCCCTCCGGAAAGGGCTCCACGGGAGCAGGGCAAAGATATGATTTTCCAAATGCCTGAAAGAAATCGCGGCCAGGGGTTGAAGCCGGGAGACTACAACCTTTAAAAGGAATATTTTTCGGTCAGCCGAACGCATACGCGATCAGGTCAGCACCGCCCTGCATCAGGCGCCAGCTATTATTACGGGCAAGGGCAGGGCCTTATCGGGCAGGCAAGTTTTTTCGCCCTATGTGAAGGATAATGCTTATCTTTGCCCCGCTTCTTCTGAAGATTGTATCGCATCATTTGTAATTCCTTCCTTACAATTCGATAATTTACATTTTCCTGATAAGTCAGCGGTCGCAGTTTTAATGCGCACTGTTTAATAGTATTCATCAATTAAAAAAATCAACAATGAAATTTTCAGATTTAAATCTTATTCCCCCGCTTTTAGGGGCATTGACCAGAAAGAATTACCTGCAGCCCACGCCTATCCAGGCCAAAGCCATTCCTTATATATTAGAAGGCAGAGATATTTTCGGATGCGCCCAGACAGGAACGGGCAAAACGGCCGCATTTGCGTTACCGCTTCTCCAGCAGCTCCATGCGAACCGGCACGACCGCTCCGCCATCAGGGCATTGGTGCTGGCGCCAACGCGCGAGCTCGCGCTGCAGATCAGCGAAAGCTTTTCAGCCTACGGCAGCAGCCTGGATATCCGGCACACCGTGGTGTTTGGAGGAGTATCGCAGCATAAGCAGGTGCAGGCGCTTAAAAAAGGCGTTGACATACTGGTGGCCACACCCGGGCGATTGCTCGACCTGATACAGCAGGGCTATATCCGCCTTCAGGCCGTGGAGCACTTCGTGCTCGATGAGGCCGACCGCATGCTGGATATGGGCTTTATCAACGATATCCGCAAGATCATTGCCAGGCTCCCGGTAAAAAAACAAACCCTGTTGTTCTCCGCCACCCTGCCCGATGAGATCAGGAAGCTGGCCGCATCTCTCCTTCACCAGCCGGTGAGTGTGAGCGTGGCGCCTGTTTCATCTGCAGCAACCACGGTGCAGCAATCCGTTTATTTCGTTGAAAAGGAGAATAAGCGCTCGCTGCTGCGCCACGTCATCAGCAACAACCGTATCGAGCACGTGCTCGTGTTCACCCGCACCAAACGCGGGGCCGACAAGGTGGTGAAGGAACTTGTCCGTAACGGGATCAAGGCCGAGGCCATACACGGTGATAAATCGCAGGGCGCCAGGGAAAGGGCATTGAAGGGATTCAAGGCAAGGTCCATACGCGTTCTGGTAGCGACCGATATCGCTTCCAGGGGCATTGATGTGGATAAGCTCACGCATGTAATCAATTTCGAGATACCCGAGCAGGCCGAAACGTATGTTCACCGCATCGGACGTACGGGCAGGGCGGGAGAGCCGGGTACGGCACTTTCTTTTTGCTCGTTGGACGAACGCAGCTACCTGAACGATATCAGCCGGCTGATCAAAAAGGATATACAGGTGATCGATCACCCTTTTTCTGTGGCAGCGGCCAACAAGAGACCCAGGCATGCGGCAGCTTAAGATAAGCAAGTCAATAACCAACCGCGACAGCGCCTCGCTCGACCTGTACCTGGCCGATATTGCCCGGCACGAGATGATCAGCGCGGAAGAAGAAGCGGTGCTGGCCAGGAGGATCAGGGAGGGCGACCAGGAGGCGCTGGAAAAGCTGACGGTGGCCAACCTGCGCTTTGTCGTATCGGTCGCCAAGCAATACCAGAACCAGGGACTGGGCCTGATCGACCTGATCAATGAAGGCAATCTTGGCCTTATCAAGGCGGCCAGGCGTTTCGATGAGAAACGGGGCTTTAAATTCATTTCCTATGCGGTATGGTGGATCAGGCAATGCATTATGCAGGCCATAGCGGAGCAATCGCGCATGATACGGCTTCCCCTGAACAAGATCGGTGCGTTAAGCCAGATCAGGAAGGCCCGCATCGCACTTGAGCAGCGCCTGGAGCGGGATGCCAGCCCTTCCGAGATTGCCGAGGTGATGGGTGTTGCCGAAGAGGACGTGAAGACCGCGATCAGCATTTCGGCCAAACACGTTTCTTCCGATGCCCCGTTCACCCACAACGAGGAAATGAGCGTGATGGACGTTGCTTACGATCCCGAAAGCCCGCTGCCTGATAATGCGCTTATCCTGTCATCGCTCAGCATAGAGATCAGGCGCGCCCTGTCGAAGCTTACGCAGCGGGAGAGCGAGGTCATCATCCTGCATTACGGCCTCGGGGGCAGCGGCAGCCTGTCGCTCGAAGAGATCGCCATGAAATACGATCTTACCCGCGAACGGGTCAGGCAAATAAAGGACAAAGCGATACGAAGGCTGAGGGCGGGCACGAAAAATGTTCTGCTTCAGTCGTACCTCGGATAAATGCGGCCTGCGGCACAATTGCCGCTTGTCGGGTATAAGTGCCGCCTCCGGGGGCAGAATGCTTTGTTAGTCGAAATATCTTTCCGCTCAAATTTGCTTTCCATTTTATTTTCTCTATCTTTACTAAAAGATAAAGCCCATAACTATGGTGACAACCGATACGCTTAAGATCGACATCCGGAAGACCGCGAAGTCGAGGATCAAGGAATTGGATATCAACAAGCTGGTGTTCGGACGCACTTTTTCCGATCACATGTTTGTCTGCGATTTCCGGAACGGCCAGTGGGATGATGCGGTGATCGTTCCTTACGATAAGATCCCCATGTACCCTTCTATGAGCGCGCTGCATTACGGCCAGACCATATTTGAAGGGCTGAAAGCTTACAAGAACGATGCCGGGGAAGTGCTTGTATCGCGCCCATGGGCCAATTCCAGGCGCATGAACATCTCCTGCGAGCGCATGGCCATGCCCCCTATACCCGAAGAGATCTTCATGGAGGGCCTGACCGAGCTGCTGAAGCTCGATAAGGATTGGGTGCCATCGGCTCCCCAAACTTCCTTATATATACGCCCCTTCATGTTCAGTACCGATGAGTACATCGGGGTGAAACCGTCCGAAACCTATCGTTTCATCATATTCACTTCGCCCGTTGGGGCTTATTACGGCCATCCTATCCGTGTGCTGGTAGAGACCAGCTACATCCGGGCTGTGGAAGGAGGAATAGGCTTCGTAAAGGCCGCGGGCAACTATGGCCGCTCGCTTTTCCCCACCCAGTTGGCCCAGAAGCGCGGCTACCAGCAGATCATATGGACCGATGCCCGCAACCACCGCTTCATAGAGGAAAGCGGCACCATGAACGTGATGTTCGTGATCGATGATATCCTGATCACGCCTCCCCTGGGCGATACCATCCTGGCCGGAATTACACGCGACAGCGTGCTGACCCTGGCCCGCGACTGGGGTTACCGTGTTCAGGAAAGGAAAATAAGCATTGACGAGGTGGTGGATGCGCACAAGCGCGGCACCCTTCAGGAGGCCTTTGGCGCGGGAACCGCGGCTACCATTGCGCATATTTCAACCATAGGATTTGAAGGCAAGGACTATGACCTGCCCCCCGTCAAGGAAAGGATATTCAGCAACCGTGTGGATAAAGAGCTGGACGATATCCGCAGAGGCAAGGCCCCTGATAAGCACGGATGGATGTATAAGATATCTTAAATCTTAAACCCTGGCAGAAGCCGGGGTTTTTTATCGGCCGATATTATTCGGCCTCGAATACACCATCTGCATCACGTTGATGTTTCGCATGGCAAAGGCGGCCTCGCAGTAAGAGAGGTAATAGTTCCACTTGCGTATAAAGCGCCCGTCAAAGCCTAATTTTTTCACTTCTTCCAGGCGCTGGTTGAACTGCTCGCGCCAGATAGCGAGCGTTTTTGCATAATGCAGGCCGAGGTCCTTAAGATCGACCAGGCTCAGGTCGCCCGTGGCATTGATGGCGCGGTTAATGCGGCCCACCGAGGGCAGGAGGGAGCCGGGGAAGATGTGTTTCTGTATCCAGTCCACCCCGTTCTTCAGGCTTTCGTAGCGCGAGTCAGGGCAGGTGATGACCTGCAGCGCCAGTATGCCGTCAGCCTTCAGCAGCTCGTGGCAACGCCTGAAATATACATCCAGGTATTCGTCACCCACCGCTTCCAGCATCTCTACCGAAACGATCTTGTCAAACCGGCCCTGCAGGTCGCGGTAGTCCATCAGCTCGATGCGTATCCGTTCGCTAAGGCCGGCAGCGGCTATACGCTCGTCCGCAAGTTTTTTCTGCTCTTTCGATATGGTAATGGAAGTTACTCTGCAGCCGTAGTTCTTCGCTATAAAAATGGCGTTGCCGCCCCAGCCGCTGCCAATCTCCAGCACATGGTCATCCGGCTTCAGGCAAAGCTGGTCGCACAGCCTTTTGTATTTTTCCAGTTGGGCTTCCTGCAGGCTCTGGCCTTCCTTCGTGAAATAGGCCGAGGAATAGGTCATCGTGGGATCGAGAAAAAGGCTGAAGAAATCGTTGTTCAGGTCGTAGTGCTCGGAAATGTTCCTGCGCGAGCCGCTGAGGCTGTTGGCCCGTTTCCAGTGCGAGGCCTTGTTGAAGAGCTTAAGTAGATTGAGGGCAAGGCTTTTTACCGTACTGCCCGATATTCCCGGTGCGTTGTTGACATTGAGCAGGAACCATTTGATCACATGCGTGATGTTGTCGGTATCCCAGAGGCCGTCTACATAAGCCTCGCCAAAGCCTATATCCCCGTACAGCACGCAGCGTTTGAAGAACTCAGGGTCTTTGATGGCAATTGAAGCGGAAAGACCCTGCTGATCGCCCAGTAAAAACGACTCGCCCGAAGGGAGAGCGAGGTTCAGCGAGCCCCGTTCCATTTTCGAAAGCAGGTCCAGCACGATTCCTTCGTAAAATGACTTTTTTCGCGTGAGGGCTATGGTTCGCATGCGCTAAATATACGAAATGAAAGTATTCAGGGATTGCGGTAAGGTTTGTAAACTTCACGCTGGAGCTCCGCATGCTCTTTTTTCCTGTGGAACGGTATCTTTTTGAGCCAAAGCTTAAACGCGTTCCAGTGTATCAGCCCTATCACCTGCAGGGTAATGAGCGGGAAACGCAGGGCGTACCATAAAAGCCGGGCGTTGCTCATCCCTTTCCGCGTCCCGGTAAGCGTACTGATGAAGAACCGCTTTTCATTCTTATAGTCATCTATGCGTATGTTCAGCTTATCAGCCGGCACTTCGAGGTTAAAGTCAAAATTGGCATCATGGTCGATGAAGGGCGATACATAGAAATACTTGGTGGTATGGAGGTGGAACTTTTTTCCGTCAAAGCGGTCGCCCGGAATAAAATAGGGTTTCATTTCACCAAAGGTGTTGCTCACTTCCACGATGGCGCATTTCAGGTCATCCCCCTCATAGCAGTAATAGAACGATACCGGGTTGAACTGGTAGCCGAAAGTGCAGAGGTTGGTCAGCAGCATGATCCTGGGCGCCCGCAGTTCCATACCCTGCGTACGCAGGTAATCGAGGATGTGCTGCTTCACATTTTTGGATCGATCCGGCTGTTCCATGGGAAGCTGGAGGTGGTCCCTGTCCCTGAAATTAAAAACGTTGAAGCGGTTGCGGCTCAGGAGCAGGAGCTTGCTCTTCAGTATGTCGATCTCGTCCAGGTCGAGCCAGAACATGAACACGTTATAATGGAAGCGGTGCTGCTTGGGCTCCAGCCGGTGATGCATAACGCGCGCTTTGTATAAGCAACTGTTCATAAAACCTTTTCTCCCGTAATGTGGTTGCACAATTCGACCGCGCTCATGAGCGCATCCTCATGGAAGCCATAGCGGAAATAGCTGCCGCAATAGTAGACCGGACCGTTTTCATTCAGTTTGCCCAGTTCATTCTGCGCCTTAATTGCACCCACATCGAACAGGGGATGGGTGTACACAATGGTCCTGATGACCTTTTTCGGGTCTATATTTCCGGGATCGTTTATACTTACGAAGTAGTTCTTTTTATCCGATACCTGCTGCAAAGAGTTCATCCAGTAGATGGTGGAAGGCGACAGGCGGCCGGCTTTCTCTTCAATCCGGTAGTTCCAACTGCTCCAGGCGAGCCGCTTTTTGGGCATTATGCGCTCATCGGTATGCAGCGTGGCGATGTTCTCCTGGTAACTGAATTTGCCGAGCAGCCTTTTTTCGTCAGGTGCGGGCTCTGCCAGCATGCGCAGGGCCTCGTCACCGTGCGAGGCAAAGATCACCTTGTCGAATTCCTGCGCCCCTGAGCCGGACAGCACCCGTACTTTGCTGCCGCTTCTTTTCACTTCCTTAACAGGGTCCTTGAGCCTGATCCTGTCTTTAAACGGAGCCGTCAGGATATCGCGGTAGGTCGCGCTCCCGTTCACAACGGTGTACCACTGGTGCTGGGTGTTGAGCCCGAGGAAACCATGATTATAGAAGAACCGGACCAGGGTCTTTGCCGGGAACTCCAGCATGAGGTCCATGGGCGTGCTCCACACCGCAGAGCTCATCGGGATAAGATACTTCCACAGCATGTCATTGCTGAAGCCGTTTTCCTCCATATAGCGGCCCAGGGAATGGTCATCATAGGCCGGGTCGTCCAGAATGCGTATGCTTTCCCTGTTGAAACGGGCTATCTCCGACAGCATGCGGATATGGCGCAGGCTGAAGAGGTTTTTACGCTGCGCGAAAAGCCCGTTCAGCCCCGAGCCGCAGTACTCCAGCCCGCTGGGTACGTGCTGCACGCTGAACGACATGCTGGTTTTTTTTGTAGGAACCCCAAGCTGGCTGAAAAGCCGGGTAAGGTAAGGGTAGGTTACATGGTTGAACACCATGAAGCCCGTATCGATGTACACGTTCCTGCCCTCCTCGTTCACCGTAACGGTGTTCGTATGGCCGCCCGCATAATCGTTCTTCTCGTAGACAGCCAGGTCGTACTTATGCCGGAGAAAATGCGCGCATGCCATTCCCGCTATACCCGTCCCTATAACAGCCAGTTTTTCCATCGGCAAGCTTAAAAATAAGCTAATTTTGCGTACCTAATTACGAAATAGATGGGCGGAAGGATTCTTTTGGCGGAAGACGAGGAGAACCTGCTGAAGACCATTCGGCTGAACCTGGAGCTGGAAGGCTATCATGTCACCACCTGTTCGAGCGGGAAAGAGGCGGTGAACGAGTTCCGTGCCGCCCGCTTCGACCTGGTCATACTCGATGTGATGCTGCCCGAGCTGGACGGTTTTACCGTTTGCCAGGCCATTCGGCTGGAGAATACCCAGGTGCCCGTTCTCTTCCTCACCGCCAAGAACACCAGTGACGATAAGATCACGGGCCTCAAGATAGGCGCTGACGATTACATCACCAAGCCATTCAACCTGGAAGAGTTCCTGCTGCGCGTGCAGAACCTGATCAGGCGGTCGAGGTCGGCCGAGGTGCCGCAGGTAGAGCTGAACCACTATACTTTCGGGAGCAATGAGGTGAACTTTTCCACCTTCGAGATCACGGGGGTTAAGAAAAAGCGCCAGACCATCACCAAGCGCGAGATACAACTGCTGAAGCTGCTCATCGAGCGTAAAAATGAAGTGGTTTCGCGCGAGGACATACTGCAAACGATCTGGGGCGTGGATGTTTACCCGACCACCCGTACCATCGATAATTACATCCTGGCCTTCAGGAAATATTTTGAGAAGAACCCGCGCAAGCCCCGGCATTTTCACTCGGTAAGGGGAGTAGGGTACAAGTTCACCGATTAGGCGCCTTAGCGGGTACTCGGGCAGTGAATACCGGCCCCGGTATGCGAATTGCTTAGGGCGCCTGGTTTTCTTTGATGATCCGCACTTCCGTCCTCCGGTTCTTCTGCTTGCCGCCATCCGTATCGTTCAGGGCAATGGGCTGGCTGTCGCCATAGCCCTTGGCCACCACGTTATCCGGGTTCACGCCTTTCTTGATCAGGTAATTTCTTACGGCATTGGCCCTTTCCTGCGAAAGCTTCAGGTTGGCATCTTTCTGCCCTACATTATCCGTATGCCCGGCTATCTCGATGACCATGTTCTTCCTGGCCAGGAGAAATTCGGCCAGCTCGTTCAGTTCTTTATACGATTCGGGGCGAAGGGTCGACTTCCCGGTATCGAAGTAAACATTGTCGAGCGTATAGGTCTTAGGCAGGTCATATTTGAGCTGGAATTCGAAGCTCAGTAAAGTGTCTTTCGCAAGGGGAATAGGCAGCTCGGCATACTGCATGGTATCGCTGAAGGCCTTGTAGCCCACTTTATACGTTTCGCCTTTGGGGATGAGGATATAGAACTTCCCGTCTTTTTTCGTTACTCCCGAATATTCCTTTTGTGTTTTCAGCGAAGTAAAGGTGATGTGCTCGCCCTCGCGGGGCTTGTTCTTGAGGTCGGTAACGAATACGGTGAGGGCGGCCTCCGTTTGCGTAGGCTCGAGAGGTTTGTCCTGGGCCAGCGATGCGGCCGACACGAGCAGGAAACAGATCAATAAGGATTTTTTCATAGTCGTATTTTTAATATAACGCCAGTCGCTGCAAAGGATACATTAAGGCTGCTGGCGCTGTTCGGTTTTATTCTTTTCCTGCATTTCCTTCTCTTCCCGGCTGGTGATCTCTGAAATGATGTAGGTAAGCAGCAGGATGATGAGCAGTACGAGAAATGCCCGCTTATCCCTGTACAATGGTTTTTTATACAGGGGCCTTACCGCCTCATCGTAATTGGCGCGCAGCTTCCTGAAGTCTTTATGCTTCCGGATCTGGTCATCGCTCAGCGTTTTCCTGCCTGTCTTTAATCGGGCCATTTTCACTCGTGTATTTTGCCTTTCAGCATGTTTTTCAATTTTTCCAGTATCCTGTACAGCTTTACCTTGGCGTTGTTCTCCGTCAGGCCGGTTATCTGCCCTATCTCGGCAAAAGGCCGCTGTTCAAAAAAACGCAGCTCCACCAGTTGCAGCTCGTCATCCCTGAGCCGGCCCAGGGCTTTCATCAGGAGGGCGTTGTTGGCCTCGCTTTCGCTTTCGCCCGCTTCTTCGCAGAGATGTTTCAGGTCGCTCTGCCCGATACTGACCGTGCGCTCCCGTTTAGCCTTTCTAAAGTACATATTAATTTCATTGAAGGCAATACGGTAAAGCCATGCCGAGAAAGGAACTCCTTTGAACTGGAAACGCCTGATGTTGATCATGGCAGCGATGAACACGTGCTGGGTCAGGTCAGCGGTCAGGGCCTCGTCCTCCGTCCTTCTGAATATGAACAGGAAGACGGGCTTGTAGTATTTATCGTACAATGGCGCGAACAGGTCCGGGTTACCTTTGGCGGCATTGACCAGGGCCATCTCCGCCTGTATCTCTTCCTTCGAGCGGTGGTAAATGTTGTCTTTCATTACAATAAAAGCAGGTTTCGCAGCGTTTACCTGCCGGCATAATGCATGAATCCCTAAAAGTAACAGATTTCATGCTGATTGTATCTTTTTTCCGCGCCCGCGTTATAAACTTAAAAGGAGGAGCTATGAGAATGCTCAAGATCATTGTGGCCGGCCTGCTGATGGCGGGAGGCCCGGAAACGCTGGCGCAAAACCCACCTGAGGTCAAATGGATGTCGGTTGAAGAGGCCCTGAAGGACCCCGCTTCGGCACATGCGGTAAAGATCAAGGCTGGAACCGACTATGCGTACCAGGTGCAGCAGCTCGCCCAGTTGCCGGGCCTGAAACAGTTATATATAGAGGTGTACGGCCTTTCCGATCTCCCGGGCGGTCTGGCCGCCCTCGAGGAGCTGGAAGAGCTGATCGTGGTTAACCAGGAATGGTTCATGCAGCCGGCCGACTCCTTCGTGAGCAACCGTACGGAAGGTAAATTCCAGTTGGCCTGGTATACCGTGCAGAAAGAATACCGCATACTTAAGGTGACTTATATCGCTTTCGATGAAGGGCTTTCGAAAGACGACCTGGCCTATTTTACCGCCATTTTCCCTGATGCGGAATCATCGCAGGCCATGCATGGAGGGCCGGGGCTCCTGGCGGAGGTCACCGATCCTGACCAGCTCAAGCAGCTTGTTTTTGCCAAGACCTACAACTATGTTCAGCCTCCTTTCAAAGGGATAGATGTGCCTAAGAGCTATTACGCGGTGAACGCGGCTGCGGGCGGGATATTCAAGACCGCCTCGGGCAGCGCGGTTTCCATACCGCCTATGGCCTTTGTTGACGCAGCGGGAAAACCGGTGTTCGGCAAGGTTTCGGTCTCGTACCGCGAGTTCAGGGATGTGGCCGATCTCATCGCCTGCGGCATCCCCATGACCTACGATTCGGGAGGAACGGTCAATCATTTCGAATCGGCCGGCATGTTCGAGTTGCTTGCCTCCCAGAACGGGAAAGAAGTGTTTTTGTCAAAGGACAAAAAGATCGGGATCGATTACGCGTCCTCTTCCGCCTCTGCCGATTTCAATTTCTATTCGTTTGATGATACGCAGGGCAATTGGAGCAACCTGGGCGATGCGGGAGAGGTCAGGCTTCCGGGCGGCAATGGCGTAACGCCTTATTCCGAGGCATGGAGCTTTTACAAGAGCCGCGTTGCCGCCTATAAGCAAGTGTATGATTCAACGCCCTTTGCCGACCGATTCATCTCGGATAACTACTACTATACGGCTCCCATTAGCAGCGAGAAGGGCGCAAAGACCATGTATTGGACCATTAAGGACAAGAAGAAAAGCGTGCTGCTGAAGATCGCTGCGGTGAAACGCACCAAGGAAGGGAATGTTGTTTTCAAGCTGAATTTCTATGATGAGACCCATCCCGAGCTCAGGGCCTTTTCCGGGGCCTGCTGGCTCACGGACGAGAAGATGACCACGTCCGTTTTCCGCAAGCTGTTCGGGTTCAAAAACCGCTTCAATGATATACGCATAGAAGAGAACGGGACCGGCTTTACCCTGTACCTGAAAGGTATTGCGGGCGTAAAGACGCTTGCGGCCAGCATGGTAACGCTGAACAAGAATAAGAAAGAACCGGGTGAATTGAAAGACGGGGGGCTGAGCAAATACAAGCGCTACAGGCAGGCGCTCGCCTATCGTGAAAAGGTGTTCAATAAAAAGCTGCGGAAAGGCAAGCTCAGGGAGAACAATACCATCTTCCTCGAGGGCGATGCGCTTAAAGCCTATTGGTGGAAGCAGGCGAAATACCGCATGAGCCCTGCCGAGCTGGCCATGGATATGGCAGCCTGGGAGAGCTACGTGGAACAACTGACCGCGCAGGAGAAAAACGCGGTACTGGCCAGCAGCCCCACTTCCGGTGCTGTGGTCCGCTCATTGCAGCTTAGCGGCTTCGGTATATTCAACTGGGATAAGATCAGGCGCATGGCCAAACCCGTTAGTATGCTCGTTAACTGCGTCAGCAAGGCGGGGACCAAGCTGGCCGGCACCACCATCTATATCGTGAACAAGGGAATCAACGCCCTGTTCACTTACGGTGTTTCGCAGATGGTATCGTTCAGTGAAAAGACGGACAATGTCATGCTCTTCGTTAAAAAGGATGGAACGCTGGCCTATTGCGGGCCGGAGGAGTTCAGCAATAAAAAAGCCTCCGATAAGGGGGCGACCTTTACACTGATCGAGGCGGGGAAGGAGATCAAAACCGTAGCGGATCTCAGGTCGGTGATCGGGTTCTGAGGAACCAGGTGAATCATACGGGGAAGGAGGCTCTTGGCCTCCTTTTTCGTTAACCATCGTTCCATTCCTGCTCGTACCTGTCGAGCCGGCCCCGGAGGGATTTTAGTTTTGCTTTGAGCCCGTCAAGCCGCCTGAGGATGTGCGTGATGGCATCGATACCTTCGGGGTTGATGCCAAGCTCATAATGCATCCGTATCATTCTCTCCAGTTCCCTGATCTCTGATCGGTCTATATAGGGTACCTGGCCGATAAAAGTTAACCTGATCAGGCCGAGCTCTTCCAGGGAATGGATGAAAGCCTGTTCGGCCCTGTAATAAAGGCAAACCTGTTCGAGCGCTACGAGTCGATCATTTTCCATGCCTGCGGATGTCAGCGAGTTCCCTGAACAGTTCTTTTTCTTTCGCGCTCAGGCCGGTGGGTATCCTGATACGCCAGGTCACGTACAGGTCGCCAAATTCATTTTCTTTCTTATAGACCGGAAAGCCTTTGCCCCTGAGCTTGACCTTTGTCCCGTTCTGCGTTTCAGGTTTTATGCTTAGACGCGCCTTCCCATCGAAGGTATCGATCGTGATCTCGCCTCCCAGCACCGCGGTATACAGGTTAAGGTCCATCGTTCTGTAGAGGTCTTTTCCCTCTCTCCTGAACGGGGTGCTATTGGTGATCATGAATGTAATGTACAGGTCCCCGTTCGGCCCCCCGTTAGCTCCCTCGCCACCATAGCCGGGAATGCGGATGGTCTGCCCGTCTTCCACCCCGGCAGGGATAGTAATGCGGATGTTCTTCCCGTTCACGACCAGGGTCTGTTTATGCGTATGGTAAACATCCTTCAGGTCGAGGTGCAGCTCGGCATTGAAATCCTGCCCGCGGTAACGGATCCGCCCGCCACCCGCATGGCCGTATTCGTTCCCGAACATGGATTCGAAGAAATCGGAAAAATCGTATCCCGAAAAGGTTTCGTGCCTTCTTTGTTTTCGCTGGCCAGCGCCCCCCTGGTAACCGGCTTTTTTAAATTCATCCACGTGCTTCCAGTCTTTTCCGTAGGCATCGTATCTTCTTCTTTTCTCAGGATCGCTCAGCACTTCGTTGGCCTCGTTGACCTGCTGGAATTTCTTCTTGGCCTCCTGGTCATTCGGGTTCAGGTCGGGATGGTATTTCCTGGCCAGCTTGCGGTAAGCCTTTTTTATGTCTTCATCGCTTGCGTTGCGGTCGAGCCCAAGTATTTTGTAGTAATCGATGAATTCCATTCCTGCGAAGTTATAGAGGAAAAGTAAATTACGCCAGTGCCCGGTGCCTCTTATTATCCCGCGCATATGCCTGCATTGCGCTCTTTGTGGAAAAAAATGCCCGCTGAACGGGTTTTCAGGGCAATTGTTGCAATGGGGGCGTTACTGGCATGTTTTTAGCGAATACATTAAAAAAACAAACATCATGTTACGCTGGTCCTTTGCATTCCTCATTATCGCGCTTATTGCAGCGCTTTTGGGTTTTACCGATGTTGCTGCCGGTGCGGCTGATATCGCCCGTATCCTGTTCGCAGTGTTCCTGGGCATGTGGCTGCTCTTCCTGATCCTGGGATTCGCTATAGGGCGGAAGAAACCCTGATGTTCATCCGGAAACGGAGAGCCGGGCGGCCCGGAGATGTTTCTTCGCTGGCCGGCAGAAGCTGTTTTTGCAGGTGGTAAGCCGCTCTATCGCCCAGTCTGCCCTGCTCTTTTACTACCGGTATGTGGACGAAAGCGCCTTGTATATCTATACCGGGCAGATACAAAAGGGGCTGGGCCTCATACCGGCCATGCTGGAAGGCCTCGACAAGTTCGGGGCCCAGTTGTCGCTTCTACCCAACGGTTTATCAGGAACAGCAACCGCTACTTCAAATGCGAGAAAGCGCTGATAGCTTTTTTCAGAAAGTTTGTGCAAAAGGCTTCCCTGAACAGGAAGGATTTTGAGCAGCTCAGCGGCAGCCTTCAGGCGATCTGCAAAAGCAAGGAGGAGGCAACGCTGATCTGCTTCTTTGATTTCCTTTTCTGGGCGGAGAGCAAGGCCGAGGGCAGGGCGTTTGCCGAGGTGGTAAATAAGAAAGCGCGGAAAACGGGAACCTAAATCAGCTTAGAGGGAGGCAACTTTTGGCTTAAAAGCGAGTCTTTAAGCAGGATAGCATGAAATTTCCCGTTTTTTTATTCCTTTTGCTGCCGTCATACGCTCTTTCGCAGGAGTCATTCTCTCTTTTTTCTCAGAATCCATTAACGGTCAATCCCGCCTTTGCGGGGTCATCAAACAGCCTTCGCCTGTGTTCGGGTTACAGGAATTACTGGCCCGAGGTATTCGGGGATGAGATCAGCTATACGTTTTCGGCCGATTACTACCTGGCCGCGCTCAGGAGCGGAATAGGGCTAAGGTATTTTTCCGATGGCCCGGCAGCCTCTTATGGCCCGTACCGGAATGACCGGGCCGGGCTCGGCTGGGCCTTTCGCATACCCCTGTTTAAAGACGCAGATAAGCGCCCGATCGCAATTCTGCAGCCGGCTGTTGAATATGTTTATGGCATCAGGCGTATCGATACGGCCGGTATGAGCTGCGGCTGGCCCTGTACACCGCTCACCCGCACGCGTGTGGATTATCATGACCTGTCTGTAGGCCTGCTTTTCTATACGAGGAACTTTTTCCTTGGCGCTTCGGTAAATCACCTCAACGACCCGGATGTGGCCTTCTCGGGAAACTATAAGCTGCCCCTAGCTTACACGGTGCATGCGTCAGGTATCATCCGGTTTGAAGATTCGAAAAGAGATTTTTTCATCGAGCCGCGCTCCCTGTTATCGGGGCAGCAGGATCATTCCCGGATACAAATGGGTGTTGCGCTGCATTGGAATGGAGTTTTTCTTGGAGCCGATTATCGCACAAACGCTGCATTGCTTTTCCAGCTCGGTGTACGTATGGCTGGATGTACGCTGGCATACCTGTATGAGTCGCAGCGTTCCTATGTTTATAACGCGAGCAGCGCCTGGTACGGGTCACATGAAGTGTCGCTGCAGGTGCGTCTTTTCAGGGGCAGGCAGGACCAGAGCCTCACGACAAATGACTACTTTTAGAACGAATATGAACATGAGATTTATCTGCCTGTTTCTCTTACTGCCCGTGGTCGTTTTGGGCCAGGACCCTCATTTCACCCAGCCGCTGTCGGCTCCCTTGCAATTGAACCCGGCCCTGGCCGGATCCTGGACAGCCGGAAGAATAACGAACAGCAACCGCTTGCAGTGGAATAAGCTATACGGTAACTATACCTCTTACAATGTAAATTACGATCAGTACCTGCATCCCTTGAGGGGAGGGCTTGGGATCAATTACCTTCACGATAATGCCGGCCAGGGCACTTTGCTGCTCAACCGTTTCGATCTTACCTATTCAGGCCGCATACCCATGTTGAAAAACGATACCGGTTATGCCCGGCTCATCATACAGCCGGCCCTTTCATTCGGGTACGCTGTAAAGACGCTGAATTGGGATAAGTTGACTTTTGGCGATATGATCGACCCCAGAAGAGGTTTTGTATTTACAAGCCAGGAAACAACAGGAAAATCGAGGGTGATCTATCCTGATCTCTCTGCCGGTTTGGTGATCTATTCTGAACGTGTCCTTGGGGGGATCGCGGTGCATCACCTGGCCGAGCCCAACGAAGGATTTGCCGGGAACTCTCCTTTGCCAAGAAAATACGTCATGCATCTTTCAGGCATATTGGGCAGCCTGAGCGACTCGGCCAGGCACCTGAACCTGTTCCCTTCGCTCGTTATGATGAGCCAGATGGATCACAGGAACTATATCTTTTCAGTCCATGCCAAATACCACAAGTACAGCCTTGGAGTAGGATACAGGGTTGGTGATGCGCTCCTGTTTTCCGCGGGTTTTGCGCACCAATTGTTTAAGGTAAGCTATTCATATGACCTTACCGTTTCCGGGCTGGCGGGTTACACCGGAGGGGCTCACGAGCTCAGCCTGGTTGTCAGATTGTTTGATGAGAAATGGAAGCACAGGCTCAACCTGCGGAGGTATAACTTCTGATCTAACGGACAAGGGTAATGTGTCCCTGGTAGGTGTGGTGCTTGCCGGTAACGCATTCTTCCACCTCAACAGTGCATTGAAATATGCCGGTCATGATCACCGGGCTTCCGCCCGACATGCGTCCGTCCCATTTCTGAGCGGGATTATCGGTTTGAAAAACAAGGCTCCCGTTCCGGTCATGGATACTCAGATTGTACGTGTCGGATTTCCATCCCACTCCGAAGGGGCCGAAAAGATCGTTTATTCCATCGCTATTGGGAGTAAATGCGTTGGGCATGAAGAACGTATAGAGCGTATCGCCCGGGTTGCAGCCCAGGCGGTAATCCATGTACCAGGTTATCCGCGAATCGGGGTCTGCCACCTCTTCTTTTTCGCAGGATAACAAAATTACCGGCAGGACCAGGATAATAAGGTGGCGTTTCATTTTTCAATTGCGGTTGCAGATCGTTTTGAATCCGCACCAGGCGCATACTTCTAAGTCGGTGGTTTGGGTGAAAGGTTGCTTCTCATCGATCAGTTTTTCCAGTAAAGCGGCCAGTTGCTTCCCGAACTGATCCAGTTTTTCGCTGTCCAGCAGGTCGCTGCCTGCAGCCTTTACGGTCTTTAAGCCCGCGCTCAGCTCGCGGAAAGAAATGATCCCTGAGCTGACAGCGGTTTCCGCCCTGCCGCTCCTTCCCATCGCGTACATATACGCATAGGTCATAAGCTGGAAGCTCTTGTTCAGGCGGGTCTCGGTGACGATCGCTTCCCAGTCATCAAAGCGCAGCTCTTTATCCTCGGCCCTGCCGGTCTTGTAATCGACAATGCGGAGCAGGCTGCCCACGCGGTCAATGCGGTCGGCATGCCCGCTGAGATTGATCTTCCGCCCTTTTACATCCAGGCTGCAGCCCAGCGGGTATTCCAGCTCTTCTATGATCAGCTTTTCCCCGGCTTTTTCCCGCTCCGATACGAATTTGATCTCAGCGTCAAGGAAGTTAAGCAGGAACCTGACCGCCACTTTCAGGGTAAGCAGGTTCTTGCCAAAACGCAGTTCCCCGTCACTGAACAACTCTGAAAAATATTTTTCAGCGAGGGCAGGGGCCGCTTCCTTCATTTTCCTGATGTCTTCGGTGCCCAGGGCCCGTTTGCGGTACGGAGCGTACAGCTCTTCCAGCACCCGGTGGACCACCGTACCCAGGGTGTCAGCGCCAATGGTCTCTTCGACCTCGTCCTGTTCATGCAGGCCGGCCACATACCGGAAATAATAGTGCAGCGAGCAGCTCTTGAAAATATTCAGTGCCGAAGGGGAGAAGCCCTGTTCAGCGTTTTCGTACAGCTTCTCCAGGACCTCCTGGCTTTTTTCAATGCGTATCTCTCCTTTTTCAAGGCGCATGTCCTCGGGCTGCAGGAACTGCTCCTCGATGACCACGTTGGGGTTCACGCGCGGCAGCTCGTATTGAAGCTGGGCGATATAACGGCTTTTTTCCCCGTTGCCTAGCCCGTCCGCTTCGGTATTGTACAGCAGGTAAATGTTTTTGGCGCGCTGCAGCAGGCGGTAGAAATGATAAGCGAACACGGCATCCTTATCGCTGTAAGTAGGCAGGCCGAAAGCTTTTTTCAGGTCGTAAGGGATGAAGGTATGCTGCGTTTTTCCGGTCGGGATCACGTCCTCGTTCACCGAGAGTATTACCAGGTTCTCGAAATCGAGGGTGCGGGTCTCCAGCACGCCCATCACCTGCAGGCCGCTCAGGGGCTCGCCATAAAAAGGCAGGGTGGTGCTGCTGATGATCTGCCTGAGCAAGGCGTGCAGGGTACGGGTATCGGTAATATAACCGTAATCGCTGTTGAGCGATGCCAGGCGCTTGAATATTTTGCTGAACCCGAAAATATATTCCGCCTCGAGCGATCGTTTCTCCTCCTCCTGTAAGAATACCGTTCTCAGCAATTCAGCAAGCGCTTCGAGGCAGCGCAATGCGTCAGGCACGCCTGACCATGGATCGAGGAGAGGCCGGAGCTTTTCCAGGTCGGCTTTTTGCCCTTCTTCAGCGAATTTTTCCAGGTCGGCACGGGAAGCGAACACGTAATTCCTGGAAACGATCTGCGAGCTGAGCCGGTAGCCGAGCCCGCTGCCCGACAGCATGGCCCTGATGTAGGGATGGGCCAGGAGGCGGAGCAGGTCTTTATGGTAAAAGCGCAGCTCTCCCTTGCGCCCGCGCGAGAACTTCCGCGCTGTTTCCTGCATGCCGAAAACGATGTCGACCAGCGCGGCTGGCGGAGTGCTGCGAAGGGGATAGCCCATGGTCACGTTCACGTACTGGAGGTCGGCCGGCAGTGAATGCAGCACGGGAAAAAGCAGTTTCTCATCGGCCAGCACGATGGCGGTAGAGGATGGCGACCCGGCAAGTTCCTGTACGATCGCACCGGCTGTTTTAGCCTGCGCCACGTTCCTGGGCGCACCGATGATGGTGATGCGCTTGTTGTCGGTCGAAAGCAGGTTCTCTTTCCACAGCAGTTCCTGCTTCGGATCTTTTTTAAGCCGGGGAATAGCGAGGCGGAGGAATTTCCCGGCCTCCTGGCGGTGATCATCCAGGTAGTAAGCGTCAGTATCCCAAAGCACTTCGGCCTGCCCGCTCTGTACCAGGAAAGAGAATATCTTTTCCTCCGCAGCGCTCAGCGCGTTAAACCCCGCAAAAAAGATCTTTTTCCAGGGCAGCGCGGATGAGCTGCCGGCAAGGCTGCCGGCCACCGCCCTGTATGCCATGCCTTGGTAAGCCAGGTTCTTCTCCCGCAGCCTTTCGTTCAGGTGCGTGTACAAGGTGCCCAGCGAAGTAAAGAACTGAAGATAGGAGCGCTGGAAATCGGTAAGGGCATCGCCAGCCAGGCTCCAGTGCTCGACCTCTTTGATGTTTCCCAGGTTGCCGAAAAGCTGCTCCGCATCAGCCAGGCAGCGGTCGATCTCGCTGTAGTCCTGCAACAGGATCTGCCCCCAGCGCGCGAACTCATCGAAAGTCTCCGCCTTGTCTTTCATGGTTTCGCGGTAAACACCGTAAAGCTCGAAAAGCAGGGCGATCGGGTCAGCCTTGCGCATACCGCTGAGCTTTTCTATAAAATCCTCTATGGAGTAGATGTCGGGCGACCATACAGGCTTTGCGATCAGGGCGGAGAAATGTTTTTTCAGGAAGAGGCCGGCCCGCCTGTTCGGAAGAACGATGCAGATCAGGCCCAGGTCGTCCTGGTGCTTCGCGTAAATATGCCGTGCCGTCTTTCCGAGGAAAGTTTCCACTATCTTTGATGCCTGGGTTTCATTGCAAATCTACTTGAAAAGAGCATGAGCGAGGATATAAAATATCCGGCATACAGGAAATACAAGAACCACCGTTCTTTTTTCAAGATCATTTCACCATCCGAGTTCGAAGAGGTGAAGGTGGAGGCGGGAAAATATACCTTTCACCGCTTTGCAGCGCAGATACTGCCCGACAGGAACCTGATCTATGATCTTACATTCAACTATTCAGCGCATTGCGATGAGATAGGGGAGGAGGAGTTCGAAGCGGCAAAGCAAAAAGCTGAAAAGAAGTAAACGATAATGGCAGGTCCTGTCAGGCCTGCCATTAACCAGAGTTGTTCTTCTCCCGTGCTTACCAGATGGCCGCCCGCTCGTTTTCGGGGCGGTACATGGCGTCACCTTCCTTTACGTTGAATGCCGCGTAGAACTCCTTCATGTTCGATACGGGTCCGTTGACGCGGAAATTGCCCGGTGAATGCGGGTTGGTGAGCACCTGCTGCTTCAGGAAAGGATCGGTATACTTGACGCACCAAACCTTGGCCCATCCCAGGAAAAAGCGCTGTTCGGGGGTAAACCCGTCAAGCACCTTCTTCTCCTTTCCCTCCAGCGATTTCATATACGCATAATACGCGATGGTAAGGCCGCCCAGGTCGGCTATGTTCTCGCCCAGGGTCAGTTCACCGCGTACGCGAAGGGTATCGAGCGCTACATAGTTGTTGAACTGGTCCACCACCATTTTGGTCCGCGCTTTGAACTTGATGCTGTCGTCCTTCGTCCACCAGTTGACCATGTTGCCTTCACCGTTGAACTGGCAGCCCTGGTCGTCAAAACCGTGGGTCAGCTCATGGCCGATCACAGCGCCCATTCCCCCGTAGTTGAGCGCGTCATCCTGTGTAATATCAAAGAAAGGATATTGCATGATGCCTGCGGGGAAAACGATCTCGTTCATGGAAGGATTATAATAGGCGTTGATGGTGGGAGGCGTCATGCCCCACTCGGTTTTGTCTACCGGCTTGCCGAGCTTGGCGATCATGCGCTTGAACTCATAATTACTGCAGGCCAGCCTGTTCCTGGCGAAGGATTCGCGCGTAATGGTTATGCTGGAATAATCTTTCCATACATCGGGATAGCCGAGCTTTCGCATGATCTTGTCGAGCTTGGCATTGGCCTGCTGCTTGGTGGCATCGCTCATCCAGTCAAGGGTCTTGATCCGCTCGCGGTAAGCGGCAGTCAGGTTGTCCACCATCTCGTTCACTTTCTTCTTCGCATCAGCGGTGAAATGGCGGTCTACAAAGACCTTGCCCAGCGCGTCACCCAGGCTGCGGTCGGTCGATTCGATGGCTCTTTTCCACCGGGGCTTCATCTCCTTGGCTCCGCCCATGGTCCGGCCGTAAAAGTCAAAACGCTCCTCCTCGAATTTACGGCTCAGCGCTACAGCGTTCTCGTCAACCCAACCGTACGTGAGGTATACCTTCCAGTCGTCAAGCGGCACCGATTTAAGCGTGCCGCTCATCTCCTGGAAGAATTTCTTCTGGGCTACGATCAGCGAATCCACGCTGGCGATCCCAATCTTCTCAAAATATTTTTTCCAGTCCAGCTCAGGGCAAAGTTTCTGCAGGTCGGCCAGGGTCATTTTGTTATACTGGCTTTGCAGGTCGCGCAGCTCGATCACGTTCATAGACGCGGAGGCCAGCTTGTTCTCTATGTTCCAGACCGTTTTGGCTTTTTTGGCCGCGTCTTCCGGTTTATCGCCCATGAGCAGGAAAACATTCTCTACGTGCCTGATGTATTTATCGCGCAGCTCCTGCGAAGCGGGGTCGGGGCGGAAGTAATAATCCTTATCGGGCAGTCCCAGGCCGCCCTGGTACATGGAGACGATCATCAGGTCGCTCTTTTTGGGGTCTTGCCCCACATAGGCGACAAAAGGGGCAAAGGTGAAGTGCGAATGCATGTACGCCATTACATCCAGCAGGTCATCCTTGCTCTTCATGCCGTTGATGCGGTCCAGGTCGGCCTTCAGCGGGTTAAGGCCTTCGGATTCTATCCTGGCCGTATCCATGGCTGAATAATAGTAGTCGCCAATGAGCTGTTCGCTGCTTCCCTTGGGCGCATCGGTCTTTGCCGCGGCCTCCTCCAGTATCATCCTGAGCTTTTCCTGGTTCTGTTCGCGAAGCATGCTGAAAGCGCCCCAGGCCCCTTCAGAAGGTGGTATCTCCGTCTTTTTCAGCCATCCCCCATTGGCGTAGAGGAAGAAATCCTGTGCCGGGCTTACCGTGGTATCCAGGAAGGAGCGGTCAACGCCTTTGAGGGCAGATTGCTCAGCAGGTGGATCACCGCAGGATGACAACAAGGCGGCAGAAAGTAAAAACGCGCAGGGAAATAGAGTACGATTCATGTTCCGTTTTTTGAATGATTTAACGAGGGGCAAGATAGAAATATCCAGCGAAACGGGGCCAATCTTTTTTTGAACGGCAGCTAACCATGACGGGAGGTCATACCGCACGCTCGAGGCGGCCTTCAGCGGTATAAACCAGGTAGCCTTCCACCTTGCCGAACCCCATCTGGCCCAGGAGGGCCACATACCTGCCCAGTTGTGTTTTGTATTTTTCATCGGCCTTTCCTGTTTTGTAATCGAGCACGATGACCTTGTCGCTGCGTATGATCACGCGGTCGGGACGAAGCACCTCGCCCCCGGGCAGAATGATATCGGATTCGGAGCGCATGTCTGATTCGCCATCAAAGAAAAGGCCTATTTCTTCGTGGTCCAGCAGGGAAGTGATGCGCTGGATGAGGGCTCCGGCCTCTTCCCGGCCGATCATGCCTTCGGCAAGCATGGCATGAACCGCTTGCGGGATATCCTCACGTGTCTTTATCTTCGACAGGGCATAGTGAAGCAAAAGGCCGCGGGTCTTTTTCTCCTCTCCTTCACTTTCCCATACATCGGCAGAGCTGGTACGTATCTTCAGCTTCTCCCTCCAGCCGGCAGCCACCAGTTCGGCCTGGGCAAAATGCCTGGTCCCAGCGCGCGGTTTTTTCACGCGCGGGCTCTTTTCACCGAAGTTATACACCGTTCGAGCGCTGTCCCACGACCCTTCGTGTTCGAGGTAAGAGATAAAAAGCCGGGAAAGGTCCTTGAGGGGCTGGGGAGGCGAGGTGAGCATATACAGCCGTTCTGCCGCGCGCGTCATCGCTACGTAAAGCACGTTGATGTTATCCAGAAAAGCCTTGCTTTTCTCTTCACGATAGGCCTGGCCGAAAGCGGTGCGCTCGAGCTGCGGGCTGAGCGGTACCAGTGCCGTTCCCAGGTTTTGTATCTTTTCATCGGCCGGATGGATCCAGATGTCTCTTTTCCCTTTGCTCATCTTCCAGTTGGCAAAGGGCATGATCACCGCTGGAAACTCCAGGCCTTTCGATTTGTGTATGGTCAGGATGTTCACCGCGTTCATACTTTCGCTCACGATCACCGATGCCTGTTCCTGCCGCTCGCTCCACCAGTCGAGGAATTCGCCCAGGTTATTGCTGAACCGCGTGGTGTAGGCCAGCACTTCTTCCAGGAAAAAGCGCAGGTACACGCCATTCTTCAGCCCGAAAAGGCGAATGGCTTCCTCGCACAGCTCGTACAGGGGCATTTTAGCCAGGTAATACGTATTGACCCGGTATCCTTCGCGCACCAGGTATTCCCTGAAAGCGGCCGTGTCTTTCCCTGCAAGCTGCAGCAACGTGTTGCGGCCGGGCTCCTTCACCTTTCCGCAGGCGGCCAGGTAATTCAGCAGAGAGGCCTTTGCAATGCTGTCGGCCGGATCGTTCACGAACTGCAGGAAGGCGAGCACGAAATTGATCTCGGGTGAATACTTGAGCAGAAGGGATTCGGAGGAGACCACCGGCACATGATTGGCTGAGAGGAAACCGGCCAGCAAGGCCCCTTCTTTGTTGGAGCGCACCAGCAGGGCAATATCGCCCGGCTCGAAGCCATCCTCCAGCAGCTCATGGATCAGGGATAGGGTCCTGGAAAGGGCTTTTTCCTCTTCTTTTTCCAGGAACTCGAGCGTAACCAGCCCGCCTGTGTTCTTGGGGTCGAATTCCTGTTCGGGGCTGCCGTACACATGGCCGGTCTCTTCGCGGAAGGTGCTGGCGACAAAACGGAAGAAACGGTTGTTGAAATCCACGATCTCGGCCTTGCTCCTGAAATTGCCCGACAGGGTCCGCCCGATGAAATGGTTCCTGAGGGCCTGCTCCCGCTCGAGCAGGATGGGATTGCCGTCTTTGGCGATCAGCTCGGGCAGGCGGGCGAACTGCTCCACCTCACCGCCACGCCACCGGTAGATGGCCTGCTTGCCGTCACCTACGATCATGTTAAAATGGTTCCCGGCCAGGGAATTCTCGATGAGGGGAAGCAGGTTGTGCCACTGCATAACGGAAGTATCCTGGAACTCATCGAGCAGGTAGTGGTTGTATTTTTCGCCTATCCGCTCGTAAATGAAAGGTACGGGCTGGCTCAGCACGATCCCGGAGATGATGCGGTTGAATTCGGAGATATGCAGGATGTTGTTCTCTTTTTTGTATTCAAGCAGCAGCTTTTCGATCTCGTTGAGCACGGCCAGGGGATAGATATTGCGATAGATCAGTCCGAAAAGGACGTAGCGCGGGTACTCGCGCTCGGTCATGCTGCAGATGGCCTGGTACGCTTCAGCGAGGGCGGGCTTGATCCGCTCAACGAGCTGTTTCTCTTCCGCGCTGCTTTTCCCGCCATGCCACTTGTCTTCGGCCACCGTTTTATGCACATAGCTGTTCGGCCCGGGGTCCAGCATATTTCCGTTCGCAAGCTTTTCGAACCAGGCGCTGATGCCTTTGCCGGCCTGGTAAAAAGCTTCATGGCGAAGGCCGGAGGAGCGGATCAGCTCATGCGCTTTCTGCGCCTGTTGCTGTATGCGTGTTTCGAACAGTCTGCGCTCCTTTACCAGCGTTTCGCGGATCTGCGCAAAATCATCGAGCGTAAGGGTTTTGATCCTTTCCAGGTGAGCGATGCCGTCTTCTTTCAGCAGGTTGAGGGCGAAATCGTTCAGGCTGCTCTCGATATGCCAGTTCATCTCGTCATCGGCCCTGTCTTCCGCAAAGGCGACCAGCATCCGGGTCAGTTTGTCGTCAGAGCCGATACGGCTCACCAGCACATCGATCACCTGCGAGAGCAGCTTCTGCTCGTCCATCTCGATCTCGAAGTTCAGCGGAATATGCAGGTCGTGCGCGAAGGTGCGTATGATGCTGTGGATAAAGCTGTCGATGGTGCCGATGGCAAAGTCGGAATAGTTATGCAGGATGGCCTGGAGCACTTTTTCGGCCTTCGCAGTGATCTCGTGCCTGGGCCGGCCCGTTTCGGCAGCGATCTGCTCCAGCATGGTGCGCGCGCTTCCCTGTACGGAGCGGTCAGCGTCCGAGATGTCCTTGAGCATGCGGATGATACGCTCCTTCATCTCGGCCGCGGCCTTATTGGTAAAGGTAATGGCCAGGATATGCCTGAACCTGCGCGGGGGATCGGCCTCATCCGATAGGGCGAGCTTCAGGTATTCTTTAACAAGCGTAAAGGTCTTTCCCGATCCGGCAGAAGAGCGGTAAACGGTGAAATTCTTATTCGGCACGGCAGGTCCTCACTTAAATACGATTATTTTCCGGGTGAATATCCCCGTTTCGTTCCATACCCTGAGCACATAAGTGCCCCCTGCCAGGTCGGTCTTCAGCAGGGTGTTTCCCTTGTCCAGCCCGGTCAGCAACAGTTGCCTTCCGTAAAGGTCGCAGATGGCTACAGTGCTGCTCCTGTCCAGGTTCAGCGTGAACTCACCGGGATTGGGATTGGGAAACACGCTGATGCCGTTGCCGGATATGCCGCTGTCATCAGCGGAAGCCAGGGTGTTGATGCTCACTTTTCTGACGTAGATATCTTCGCGGTTGGGATTGCCGTTGCGGAGATCGCTCCACGCAGCGAAGAGGTAATTGCCGCTCAGGCACAGGCCCAGGAAATCATTGCCTCGCGTAATGTTGATGTAGGGCGATTGCGCTGAGCTGAGGCAGAAGTTGGGTTTGAAGGTGGCGCCCCCGTCAAGCGATACGGCCGTGTAGATCTCAAAGTCGGAAGTATCGTTGGGCAGGCCGTTCCTGCGGTCGCGCCAGGCCACTGCGTACACCCCGTTGGGCGCAAAAGCTCCCCACGACATGTCCTGCCCGATGCCGTTGCCCAGGCTGTCGTCATTCACGCGGATGGGGACAGCGTACCAGCTCAGCCCCGCATTGTTGGAGTTGAGCGCCAGTATGTCGGGGTCCCCGTTCCGCGCATCGGTCACCTGGAAGACGAGGTTGTTGGGGTCGGCCGGGTTGGCCGAGAGCGAATAACTGCCCTGGTAAAGGGTATCGGTAATGGCCGATCCTGAAACAGGAAAGCCGATGGTAGACTGCGTGAAGGTGCTGCCGCCATCGGTCGAGCGGGTGCAGATCATGCGCACAAAGGGGCTTTGCGAGGTGTCCCACGACATGTAAGCTCCGTAAAAGGTGCCGTCAGCGCCTACGGTTGGCGTGACCATGATGTTAGTAAGGCTGCCAATGGCAATGGGGTTGTCGAGCCGCACTATAGGAGAGAAAGTAGCCCCGCTGTCGGAAGAGATGCTCAGCCATATTTTATGCGGTGGAGCAGCGCCCCAGTAGCTTTTGCTCAGGAGGTAGAGGCGGCCGCTGTAAGGCGAACTGCTCTGGTCGCATACGATCCAGGGCCGGTCTACTGGAAGATCGGGCTGGGAAAGGGCATCGATGGCGTTTACAGGAGGGTCCCAGGAAACGCCCCCGTTGGACGACCTGGCCACGCGAACAAAGCCCGAATCGAGCGTGATCTTATAATCCACGTAGCTGATAAAAGCGGTGCCCGCACTGTTGAAGGCGATGGAAACATCGGCCGAGGTAATAGTGAAGCTGCTGGAAAAGTGAGGCAGGTAGTTGACGTTTCCCCAGGTGACGCCTCCGTCAAACGAGGCCTTGGTCACGATCTTGAACGGGAAGGTAAGCGACATCCAGGCCGCTATCAGATTGCTTGGGTTGGCGGGATTGACCGCGATATAAGGCTCCGTTTCGCGCGGGGTGCTGCCGGTAATGTTCTGGTCGCTTTGGGAAAGTGAGGATAAAGAGATAAGCAAAGAGGCGAGAAGCAGGGTTTTTTTCATGAGCGTGTATATTGTGTTAAAGTTAAAAATATTTGATCTATGCCGCAGCCAGCGGTTTAAACAATCTTTTTCTATTTTTGGCTTCTATGATCGCATCGAACAGGAATCCTTTTAACATGGTGGTGATCGTTGCCGCCCTGGGTTATTTCGTGGATATCTACGACCTGATCCTGTTCGGTATCGTTAAGGATCCCAGCCTGCGCGGCATTGGGGTGAAGGAGGAGGATATGTTCGCGGTGGGGACCCACCTGCTTGATATGCAGATGTGGGGCATGCTGCTGGGAGGCATCATCTGGGGGATTCTGGGCGATAAGAAAGGGCGTCTTTCCACCTTATTTCTTACTATTCTCATGTATTCGCTGGCTAACATCGCCAACGGCTTTGTTCAGAACGTAACTCAATATGAATGGATGCGCTTTATAGCGGGCGTGGGCCTTGCCGGTGAGCTGGGAATAGGTATTACCCTGGTATCGGAGGTAATGACCAAGGAGACGAGAGGTATGGGGGCGAGCATTGTTTCGGGTATAGGTATCCTGGGAGCGGTGCTGGGTTTCATGGTGGCCGACCTGTTCGACTGGCGCGTGGCGTACTGGGTGGGAGGAGGATTGGGCCTGCTGCTGCTGGCCCTTCGTATCAGCGTCTACGAATCGGGTATGTATGAAAAAACCAAGGCGGAGAAGGTAAGGAGGGGCGATTTCCTGAGCCTGTTCACCAACGGCCAGCGCCTGAAGACCTACCTGGCCTGTATCGCCATAGGCATCCCGGTGTGGTACGTGATCAGCCAGTTGACGATCCATGCTGCGGCCTACGCCAGTGAGCTGGGCGTGAACGGTGAGGTTACCGGGGCCAAATCGGTCACTTTCCATTATATAGGCGCCTCGCTCGGCAGCCTGCTGTTCGGATGGATCAGCCAGAAATTAAGCTCAAGGAAAAGATCGCTGGCGCTGGCCGTGGGCTCGCTCACCCTGTTTTGCGGCTTGTATTTTACAATTCCCGGTATGAGCGCGGCCTTTTTCTATACCATTATTTTCATGTCCGGCATTTCGATGGGCGGCCTTTGGGCGGTGTTCATGACGGTTTCGTCCGAATCGTTCGGCACCAACCTGCGCGCCACGGTTACCACTACGGCTCCGAATTTCGTGCGGGGCACCACGGTGCTGATCAGCTATTGCATAGCCCAGCTCAGGCCGGAGAACGGGCTGGTGCTGGCCGGTATCATCGTAGGCGCGGCCTGTATGGCCTTGTCCTTTACGGGTATATTCCTGGTAAAAGAAAGCCATGGAAAGGACCTGGATTACATGGAGGTTGATTAACTTTGTGCAGCAGGCTGCCGCTTGAAGGGTTCTGCGTTGAAAAATGAGCAAAAAAACAGTTGTTATCGGAGCAACCGATAATCCCGAGCGCTACGCCTATGCCGCGGTGCGGTCGCTGCAGCAGCGTAAAATACCGGTTGTGGCGGTAGGCCTCAAAGAAGGCTGGATAGGGGAGACCAAGATCCACAAGGGCCAGCCTCCTGTCGATGATGTGGATACCGTAACCATGTACGTGGGAGCCCGGAACCAGCCGCCTTTGTACGATTACATTCTTTCGTTGAAGCCCAGGCGCATCATTTTCAACCCGGGCGCGGAGAACCCCGATTTCGAAAAAAAGTGCGCAGAGAACCATATCGAGGTGCTGCATGCCTGTACGCTGACCATGTTATCCATAGGTAATTACTGATCGGTTTATGAAAAAGGCTTATTTGTGGTTCTCACTTATCCTTTCCGCCTGTTCCGGTGAACAGGGATCGCCAGATGAAACCCCAAAACCCAATGTGAATTCGGGCGGGGTGGCCATCATGACCTTCGAAAAGAAAGAGCATAACTTCGGTACGATCCGCGAGGGGCAGACCGTTTCGCACGAGTTCAGGTTCAAGAACACGGGGAGCGCAGACCTGATCATCGTCAAGGTGGATGCGAACTGCGGCTGCACCGCTTCCGAATACCCTGCCGAGCCGATAAAGCCGGGCGAGGAGGAAAAGATCGTGGTCACCTTCGACAGCAAGGGAAGAAAGGGGCTGAATGAGAAAAAGGTGCAGATCATCTATAACGGCAAGCCCAAGGTCGCCTTCCTCAAGATCAAGGTCAACGTGATATAACCTCGTTCACCGAGCGCAGGATCAGCGCGCACGCAGCGTTTATTTCATCTTCGGTAATGGTCAGCGGTGGCGCGATGCGCATGGAGCGCGCGTTGAAGAGGAACCAGTCAGTGATCACCCCGTTTGCGATGCATTGCGCGATTATTTTTTTGTTCAGCTCTTCGCTTTCAAATTCGAGCGCGATGAGCAGGCCTTTGCCGCGCACTTGCCTGATGTCGGGGTGGACCAGCAGTTTCCTGAAGAGCTTTTCTTTTTCCTTTACCTTTTCCGCCAGTCCCTCTTCCAGTATGGTGCGCAAAGCCGCTTGCCCTGCCGCACAGGAAAGGGGGTGCCCACCGAAGGTGGTGATGTGGCCAAGCGGTGGGTGGCTGCTCAGCGAACCCATTATGGATGAAGAGGAGATGAAGGCCCCCAGCGGCAGTCCTCCTCCCAGTGCTTTGGCCAGGCAGAGTATATCTGGAATCGCGTGGTCATGCTCAAAGGCAAAGAGCCTGCCGGTACGCGCCATTCCCGTTTGCGCCTCATCGAACACAAGCAAAGCGCCCGCCTCATCGCACCTCTTCCTTAGCTTTTTGAGGAACTCTTTTTCGGGAAGGATCGCGCCCGCCTCGGCCTGCAGGGGTTCAGCGAACACGGCAGCGGTCTTTGCGGTGATGTGATCCAGCCCCGCTTCGTCATTGAAATCGAGCATGCGCACATCGGGCAGGAGGGGGCGGAAGGCGTTCCTGAACTCCTCGCTGCCCATGATGCTCAGCGCGCCCTGCGTGCTGCCATGATAGGCGTTGCGGAATGAAATGATCTCCGTCCTCCCGGTATAGCGCTTGGCCAGCTTCATGGCGCCTTCAATGGCTTCGGCACCCGAGTTCACGAAATAGACAGCCGATAGCTTTTCGGGCAGCCGCGAGCAGAGCAGACGGGCGTACTCCACCTGCGGGGATTGCACGTATTCGCCATAAACCATCAGGTGCAGGTTCCTGTCGAGCTGTTCCTTCAGGGCCGAAATGACGGCCGGGTGGCCGTGCCCCAGGCTGCTGACCGAGATGCCGGAAATAAGATCGATGTACTTCTTCCCGCTGCGGTCAAAGAGGTAAACGCCTTCGCCTTTTTCTATTTCGAGGGCGAGGGGAGAAGCGCTGGTCTGGGCCAGGTGGCGGAAGAAAATTTCGCGCTGGGTGTTCACCCGGCAAAACTAGCATGAATTCTCAAATATGTATATTCGTAACGAATGATCTACTCCCTTCTGAGATTCATTTTCCGCATCACCGTCAGGGTATTCTTCAGGAAGCTGGAAGTGGTGGGCTCGGAGCATGTTCCCGAAAAGGGGCCTTTGTTCATCGTGGCCAACCACCCGAGCGCTTTCATGGATCCCATCGTGATCGGGGCCATGGTCAGGCGCAGGCTGTATTTCATCGCCAAAGGATCAGCTTTCCGGTCGAAGTTCGCCAAATGGATATTGCCCAGGTTCAACATGATACCCATTTACCGCGCAGAGGAATCGCCCGATGAGGTACATAAGAACGAGGATGTGTTCAGGCTATGCTACAGCCACCTGGAGCGGGGAGGGGCCATACTTATTTTCCCTGAAGGCATTTCTCTGACCGACCGAAAGATCAAAAAGATAAAAACGGGAACCGCGCGCATGGCGCTGGGGGCTGAGGCCAGGAACGGCTATACGCTGGGCGTTAAGATCGTGACCATAGGGCTGAACTTTTCCAACCCGCACCGGTTCCAGAGCGATCTTTTCATGAATATCGATGAGCCCATCCCGGTGTCTGATTTCTATGATGCCCACAGGAAGGATCCCTTTAAGGCCGCCCACGCGCTTACCGATGAGATACGCAGGCGCATGGAGAAGCAGGTGGTGGCTATCGGGGATGCCGAGATCGATAAGCTGGTGGCCAACATCGAGCTGATCTATAAAGCCCAGTTGCTTCGCGACCTGGGCCATTCACCCCGCGAAATGAAAAAGGATTTCGAGATCACGCGTGCCATATCCGGATCGGTGCACTATTTCTATGAGCGTGAGCCCGAACGGGTGCGCGAGGTAAAGGCATTGATCGAGAATTACCTTAACACGCTCGACCGCCTTTCCCTGCATGATTCACGCATACGCATTCTGTCGAAAGGGGGCATACCCCTGTACAGGCTGATCGGGTCCTTCATCTATCTTATCCTGGGCTTTCCGCTTTTCCTTTTCGGGGCGGTCAATAATTACCTGCCTTTTCGTATACCCTGGTGGGTGGCGGTGCGCGCAACGCAGCGCCCTGAGTTTTACGGCTCGTTCATGATGACCGTGGGAACGCTTACCTTCATACTGTTCTATACCTTCCAGATATGGCTGGTCAACCGTCTTTTTAACGACTGGAGGATCACCATGGCCTACGCGGCCCTGCTGCCGCTTTCGGGCTTTTTTGCGTTCTATTACCGCAGAAGCTTCACGAATGTGCGCGGCAATTGGACCGTGTTTACGGTTTTCTCGCGCAAAGCCGCGCTGATCGCTGACCTGATCAACATGCGCGGGCAGATCATCGCTCACCTGGAAAGGGGACGAAAGGAGTTCGGGGAAAAAACAGAAAATGCTTAGGTCACGCGCCTGATGAAAAGCACCTGGTCGGTAGCCAGGGTGAGATGCAGCTCGATCTTCGCGCCTTTTTCTATCTTATCATAGGTGTCGCGGCTGATGACGAACTCATTGCCTGAAAAGAGCATGCGGCAGGATTCATTGAACTTGCCCTGGCGCAGTATGCGTTTGCCCTGGATGATGCCGGTGGCGATCTTTTTCTTCTTATCCTTGAAATCCTTGCTGAAGTTCCACAGAAAGCTGCCGTAATACCAGAGCAGGATGGCCTCGGCCAGCCCGCCCACGCCACCGATCACCTGGTAGAGTACCTGCTGATCGGGTTTTCCGGCCAGCTCCTTATTGGCATAATACAAGCCATAGCCGATCAATCCCAGCAGGGGAATGCAGATAAGGGAATAGCGTATCAGGCGCTGCGTGGCATTGGCCCTTATCTTTTCGTACTCCTGCGGTGTAAGGTCGGCCTGGAAGAAATGGATACCGGTGTACATAAGGTAAAAGTAAGTGAAATTTTAATATTCTTAATTTAGCCTGAAAAACCATTCTATGTGGAAAGAAGAGAATTCGCCTGACGGGGCAGGCAACCGCCTCACACGCACATTCCGGTTCAGCAATTTCATCGAGGCCTTCGGCTTTATGAGCAAGGTGGCCCTCATCGCTGAAAAGATGAACCATCACCCGGAGTGGAAGAACGTGTACAATACCGTGGAGATCGCCCTGTATTCGCATGATGCGGGTAATACCGTTACCGACCGCGACCGCAGGCTGGCTGCAGAGATCGACAAGATCAAGGTATGAGACGGGTATTGGGATTTGCTTTTTTTATCCTGTCCGGCAGCGCCTGTCTTTTACTTTCTTCTTCCACTGCGGCCGATCCTTCCGCATCGCAGCTCAAGAGCGAAGTGGAGAAATTAAAGAAAGACCCCGACCTGGCACACGGCATGCTGGGTATTTATGTCCTCGATATAAAAAAGGATTCGGTTCTTGTCGATCATAACGGAAGTACGGGACTGGTACCGGCCAGCGCCCTTAAAACGGTGACCACGGCCGCGGCCCTCTGTTTATTGGGCGAGAAATTCAGGTATGGCACCTGGCTGGAGCACGATGGACAGTTCGATACATTAACGGGGGTGCTGAAAGGCAATCTTTACATCAAAGGAAGCGGTGATCCCGCATTGGGTTCCAAGTATTTTCCCTGTACAGGGTTGGACTGTGTCCCTTTTACGGGCAAGTGGGCCCAGGGCCTGAGGAACAAAGGGCTTAAGCATATAGAAGGTGCGGTAGTGGCTGACGCTTCGGTGATGGAAGACGGTATGGTGTCATCGACCTGGATATGGAGCGACATAGGCAATTACTATGGCGCTGGAGCCTGCGGCATCAATTACCGCGATAATCTGTATACTGTTTATTTTAAAACAGGCGGTACGGGTGACTCAGCCCGGATCGTGAGGATAGACCCTGAAATACCCGGCATGAAGATCATCAATGCGGTCAAAGCCTATGGTACGGAAGATAATTGCTACATCTATGGAGCCCCTTACCACAATAAGCGGTATGCGACAGGCACGGTTCCCCCTCACCAACAGGAATACGGTGTGGACGGATCCATGCCCGATCCCCCGCTGTTCCTTGCCCACGTACTGGATACCGCCATACGCTTTGCGGGAATAAAGGTTGCGAAGGAGCCCTCCACCGTCCGCGAGCTTAAATTGAAGAAAGCGTATGCCCCGGCCAAAAGAAATATCATCGACTCGGTGTTCTCGCCTCCTTTGTCAGACATCGTGTACTGGACCAACAGGAACAGCGTGAACCTGTATGCCGAGGCTTTGCTGAAAACGATAGGGCTGAAGCAAGCGGGCATGGGCAGCGATGGGGCGGGCACTGCTGCGCTTACCCAGTTCTGGGCCGGCAAGGGAATAGATACCCAAGGCATGTACCTGAATGACGGCAGCGGCCTTTCGCGTTGGAATTCCATTACCTGCAAGCAGTTGGCTATGGTCATGAAGGTAATGAGCAAGGAAAAGACGTTCGGCATCTTTTACAAATCGCTTCCCAGGCAGAATGCCAGCGTGGCGGCCAAAAGCGGCTATATCGCCCGGGTGCGCAGCTACGCGGGTTATGTCACCAAAAAGAATGGCGACCTGCTGGCCTTCGCCATGATCGCGAATAATTACGATTGCACGGCCAAGGAGATGCGAATCAAATTGGAAAAGCTCATGGAGGCCCTGACAAAGCTATAGCAATCCCTTTTGCCAGAGGGCGCAGATATCCATGGCAATGGCCACGCTGCAATGTATGGCTATCCCCAGCAGAATGGACCGGCTTTTCAGGCTGAGCACGCCCAGCGCTATGCCAGCGATGATGGCGGCAATGGTCTCCGGCAGGGGTTTTCCGAAATGGATCATGCAGTAGGGTATGGTCATCACAAAAATAGAGTAGAACCCGAAGCGCAGCCGGGTGCCGTGCAGCATAAAGCCGCGGAAAAAGAATTCCAGCGCGCAGAACTGCAGCATGTACAGCAATTCCCATATCAGGAAGTTAGGATAGAGGCCTTCGCCCGGGCTAAGGGAATAGAAGGGGTAGCGCGCCTGAAAGCCGGGGCTGCGCGAAAAATAAAGCACCAGGGGTATCATGATCAGCAGCATGAGCAGGTACAGGGGGTAATCGGCAAAAGTCCCTTTCAGTTTCAGCCCGTAATCGCGAAGGCGTTCGCGGAAAAAGAGCTTGATGAAGATCACGGGTACAGCCAGATAGAAGAAACAGAGCACCGCCACCCACCAGGTCAGGGTATAAAGCTGGCCGTTGGCGGAATGGAATATCCTGTCGCGCAATTCGTTGCTTTCCATCCAGCCCAGAAGCGAGTACAGGAAAGATGAATCTCCAAGGTACTTATTCATGGTCAGGCAGAAGGCCACCAGCACGCAGATGATGAACACTTTCCAGTCGGCTTTGCTGCCCTTTGCGCTGGCGCTGTGTTGCTTTGCCTCCTCTTCGGAGCGATGAAAGGTGTCGAGAACTATTTTCCGGACCATGATCTGCGGCCAAAAATAGAATAAACTTTTCTATGGATCGCTGGGGGGAAATGACCGCAGCCTAGAACTTTTTCAGCCAGCGCCTGGCATCGTCCTCTTTGTGGAAGAACTTCAACGGAACCGGGCAGCCCGTGGACGCACACAGGGCCGCAGCGACCATCAGGCCCATGGGCGATCCGGAGACCACGGCTATGGCAGTGAAGGTCTTTTTCATTTCATCGTAAATGAGATCGCGTATATCCTTATCCATCGGCCGGGCCTCAGTGGCATCCCATAACAGGCGTACCTTCCTGCCGGTTATGGACCGCAGATCTTTATAGGTATCGGTCATCAGGGACCGGGTACGTTTCACTTTCGCGGATACACCGCACCATATATCGTCCAGCTCATCATGCCAGAAAAGACCACCTGGCAAGCGATGCGGTTCGATATGTTTGGGGCAGTTAATAATGCAGGAGTTCATTTACGGCCCGGGTTGTTTCGAATACCGTGCCATAACGCCCAAAAAAAAGCCTCCCGCACGGGAAGGCTTCAGGCAAAAAAGAAAGGAATACTCGTTAAGCGGTGGTTTTTTCGGTCTCGGCCGGTGCGGGAGTTTGCTCCTCTTCCGCGCTGGTTATCAGCCTGCGCTCCTGGATGCGGGCTTTCTTACCGGTCAGCTCACGCAGGTAGAACAGTTTGGCCCTGCGCACATCGCCTTTTTTGTTCACCTCTATGCTTTCAATGAAAGGCGAGTTCAAAGGAAAGATCCTTTCCACACCCACCCCGTTCGATATCTTACGTACCGTGAAGGTTTTGGTGGCGCCAGTACCTTTGCGCTGTATCACCACCCCGCTGAACTCCTGTACGCGCTCTTTATCGCCTTCCTTGATCTTATAAGAGACCGTAATGGTATCGCCAGCCTTGAAATCAGGAATCTTGTTCTTTGCAATCAGTTGATCCTGAACGTATTTAATCAAATCCATGACTCTCGTTTTTTAGAATTTTTTACAAAAGGGCCACAAACCTACGCATTTTTCCCGGAATAAGGAAATTACCGGATAAAAATATATTGGCATTGACCCCCGGCTTGTCTTGCATAGTTATTTTGCCCCTCAGGTACTGCTATAAGACCGATTTTATCGTGTGCGGAAGGCGCCCCGGCAGGTAAATGGCCAGGGATCATTTCAGCAGGTCGGGCCGCCTTTTCCGGGTCCTTTCCAGGGCCTGCTCGTGCTTCCATTCCTCGATCAGCTTATGGTTGCCGCTCAGCAGCACTTCGGGCACCTTCCATCCCCTGAAATTCTCGGGGCGGGTATAGGCGGGAGGTGCGATCAGCCCGTCCTGGAAAGAGTCCGATAAGGCCGAGGTCTCATCGGAGATGACGCCCGGGATGAGGCGGATGATGCTGTCGCAGAAAACGGCAGCGGGCAGTTCCCCGCCCGACAGCACGTAGTCTCCAATGGAGATCTCGCGCGTAATGAAGTGCTCGCGCACCCGCTCGTCAACGCCCTTGTAATGCCCGCAAAGAATGATAAGGTTCCTACAGGTGGAAAAGGTATTCGACAGCTTCTGGTCGAGCAATTGTCCGTCAGGGCTCATATAGATCACCTCATCATAGGCCCGTGCGGCTTTAAGCTCTTCTATGCATTTGGCTATGGGCTCTATCATCATGATCATTCCCGCCCCGCCTCCATAGGCGTAGTCGTCAACCGAGCGGTAATTATCGCTGGCATAATTACGCAGGTTATGGAAATGCACCTGCACCAGGCCCTTGCTGATCGCCCGTTTCATGATGCTGTGGGCGAAAGGGCTTTCGAGCAGCCCGGGTAAAACGCTTATGATATCGATACGCATAGAGACCTATATCCGGATGCCGATGAGCAGCATATCATCGACCTGTTCGAGGCCGCCTTTCCAGTCATCGAATGTCTTTTCCAGGAATGCGGCCTGTTGTACCATGTCAAGGTTGCAGACGCTGCGGATCTTTTCCTGGAGCTGCCGGTACTTGAACTTTTTCCCTTTCTCACCCCCGAACTGATCGGCATAGCCGTCTGTAAAGATATAGAGAAGGTCGCCTTTCTGCAACGGTATCGTATGGTTGCTGAAGGGCAGTCCCAGTCCTTTATGGTAGCTGATGGAGCGCTTATCGGGCTTGTATTCGGTAAGCCCGCAGGTGCCGTTTACCTGCCTGAACAGCCACAGGGGGTTGTTGGCCCCGGCAAACTCCGCTGTTCCGTTCTTTTCGTCAACAGATAGAATGGCAATGTCCATGCCGTCCTTTGTTTCTCCTTCGGCACCGGATTGCCTTAGGGCGTTGATCACCAGGTGGCGGAGCTCGCTCAGGATCATGGCCGGGCGGGTAAGGCCTTTCTCGCGCAGTACCTCGTTCAGGAAAGCGTTGCCGATCATGCTCATAAAAGCCCCCGGCACCCCGTGGCCGGTGCAGTCCACCGCGGCCACCAGCTTTTTCCCGTCCTTTTCCGCGAACCAGTAGAAATCACCGCTCACAATATCGCGCGGCCTGAACAGGATGAAAGAATCGGGGAAAAGGCCGCGCAGGGAGTCCTGCCGGGGCAGAATGGCTTCCTGTATGCGCCTGGCGTAGTAAATGCTGTCGGTAATGTCTTTGTTACGTTCTTCTATGATCGCGTTCTTCTGGGCGAGCAGCATGCCTGCTTTCTTCTTCTGGTTATATCCGCGTAAGGTGACGAAGGCCAGGGCCAGCGCCAGCACCAGGCCACCCACCGTGAAATAGCTCATTGTTCGCTGCTGGCTGAGCTGGGCATCTTTGCTTTTCAGCTTTTCCTCGTTAAGCTCGAGCTCCTTTTGTTTCTTTTCTGATTGATAGCGTGCGTCCAGCTCAGCGATCTGTTTTGATTTTTGCTCATTATATATTTTCTTGTTCACCTCAATATATTTTTTCTGGTATTCGAAAGCGGTCTTGTGATCGCCCATAGCGGAGTAAACATGGGCTGCGCTTTCGTAGGCGAAGCGCATGCACTCCTTATTTTGGATCTCTTCCGCGATGGCAATGCCTTTCCCGAGGTAGTCCAGCGCTTTTTTGTTATCGCCTTTGGTCTGGTAAAGCGACCCGAGGGTGCATAGGGCATCGGCCAGCTCGTCTTTTGCGTTCAGCTTGCTTTTAAGCTCGACCGTCCGCAGTTTGTAATCGATGGCTTTATCATGATCTCCCAATAGAGAATAGGCCGTGCTGATATTGGAGTAGCAGGTGCTGATCTGGGTGTAATCCGGGATCTGCTCGGCAATCTTGAGCGCATGTTCGAACTGCCCGATCGCCTTTTCCAGATCGCCCCGGCTTCCGTAAACGATGCCCATTCCGATAATAGCTCCCGCCACGCTCGTTTTGTCGCCCGCCAGCTCAGCTATCTTTATCGATTGCTGAAAGTACTTCAGGGCCTGATCGTATTCCTCCCGGTTCACGTACAAACTCCCGATATTGGTATTGATGGTGATCTGCTCCCGGTTGTCTTTCATCTCTTCCGCGATCTTCAGCGCGGTGAGCATGAAAGTGAGCGCGGTGTCGTAAACGCCCATGCGTTTGTACATATTGGCAAAGTCCTGGTAAACATCCCCGATCAGGTCTTTCTGCCCCAGCTTTTTCGCTCCTTCCAGGGCCGCAGTGAACGATATACGGGCTTCATCATAGCTGCCGCGGTCCTTATAGTAAATGCCCAGGTTGTCCAGTACATGAATGCGTACCTTTTCATAATTTCCCGAATCGGCCAGGTGCAGGGCCCGGGTAAGGTGTTCGTAGCTCTTTACCGGGTCTATGCGCAGGTAGCGGAAGCCTATGCCCGAATGAAGTGACGCTTTTTTCTCTCCCCTGGCATCCGGGAGCAAACGCAGCAGGCTGTCGATCTCGCGGGTGACCTGCGCATAAAAGGAAAAGGGTAGTAGCACAAGAGCCAGGAACAGCTTTTTCATTACGGTAAAGATAAGCGAAAAGCCGCCTCTGCGCGCATTGGATCCCAAAGAATGCCCGGCTTTTTTGCTTGCATTGTTTAAAGAATGGGGCGATCCAGCTTCCGCTGAAAAAATCACACGCATGAAGCTCTTTTCATGTATTGCTCTTGGCCTTAGCCTGGCGCTTATCGGCCTGCTCCGGCCACGCGCTGTAATTCGTGCAATCCAATGTCATAAGCGGCCATTTCCGGTTTCTATTGTTCATTTCTGGCTTATAAAACGCTTCATTGCAATAACGTTCGTTTATTGCTGGCTTGTCCCAAGGGATCACAAGGACAAGTGAATGGACTGGCACCCTGGTCACCGGCAGGGCGGCAAGGGTATACGCATAGTCCTATGCCTCATCCGGGAAGCTTCGTACCTTGCCGGAAAAAAATGATCAAACAATTGTTGTTTGAACAAGGGAATGATTTTTCAAACAAAAAAAAACCGATTTTTGGCGGCAATGAATACACGCAATGAAAACAGAGTCAAAAGAACCTGATGATGCCGGTGACTCCGCTACGATTTTAAATAGTCTTCACTTCACACACTTCTGGCTTACGGATAAGTACAAGGCAATACTTGCCAAGTACGGAATTACGGTCCAACAGTTCAACGTACTGATGGCGGTGGCTCGACTGCATCCGAAATCGATCACGGTCACGGAGCTCAAGACCCGCCTGCCGGAAAAGAACGCGGATGTATCGAGGGTGGTCACCCGCCTAACGGATAAGAAATTGCTGAAACGTACGGTCAACCTGCAGAACCGCAGGAAGGTGGAGATCACCATGACCGAGAAAGGCTGCAAGCTGGTAGAGCGCATTCAGCAGGAACAACCGTATAAAAAGTTCACGTCAGCCTTCAGTGTGGATGAGGTGACGCTGTTCACCTCCCTCCTGAAAAAGCTCCGAGTGCCCTGACGAACTGCCTGCCGAATAAAATCAAATTAAGCCCGATAATGAAGATGCCGGGTTTTTTTATTTTATAGAATATGAATGAATCGCTGAACATCCTTCTGGTGGAGGACGATCCGGATGATGTGTTCTTCTTTTCAAGGGCCGTCCGGGAGCTGAAGATCGCCTGCGCGCTTTCCGTGGCCGCGAATTGCCGGGAGTTCCAGGCGCTGCTTGAAGCGCGGAAAGACGTTGACCTGGTGTTCATGGATATCAATATGCCGCAGAAGGACGGCCGGGAATGCCTGAAGGAGCTGAAATCAATCGAAAAATACAGGAATATACCCGTGATCACTTTTACAGGCTCGCGCTCAGAGCGGGATATCGATGATATGTATGCGCTGGGCGCGCATTATCATATCATCAAGCCTTTTTCTTCGATCAACTACAAGCTGGCGCTTAAAACGGTGTTCGGCATAGACTGGAAAAAGGCCCAGGCCCCTCCCCAGAAGAAAAACTTCGTGATCGATTTTACTTACACCTAAAGAATGATCAAGGCGTTTGGACACCCTGTAACGCGAAAAAAGCCGGTTTATTGCGTATCGGGTGAAGAGATCTTTCTCGCCTGGTGCGCACAGGCTTTTACTCAATAATGACCTTTACGGTAAAGCTGCCGGCCGAAGAAGCTATCCTGACCAGGTAAATTCCCTTGGATCGGTCGGAAAGGTCGATCGTAGCCTGTATATCATCCACCGCACAGCTTAATACCTCCTGCCCGGTCAGGTTATAGACATGAATGGATGCTATATTCTCCTTTCCCGTGATAAGGAAGATGCCGCCCGATGGATTCGGGGAGATTGAAACGTGATCAGCGGGCAGGTATTCATTCAGCCCTACATTGATATCGCAATTGTCGGAATAATTCAGCGAGATCCCCGTATTTCCCAGCTCATGAACGGTTTCATTGACTATCGCGGTGGTAGTAAAGCCCGAATCGACAGCGAAAGAAATACCCTGCCTGTTCAGCGAAAAAGCCGTTTCGAAACAGCCCGTGGCCAGGGCGGCATCGGTCTTAACCACATGGCCGAACGCGGTGGAAAAGGCGGAATCAGCCGCATTGAAAGCAGCGATATAGCCTCCGTCAGATGTCAGGCGCGGTTTGCTGCCCCAGAAACCTATACTGGAAGTAAGTGTATAATATTTTGCGGAAACGAAGTTGCCAGTTGAGTCGAAGAGGATCAGGTTAGGATAATAGATGGAGGTGGCCACCTCCATCAGGTAAGAGCTCACCACGTAGCTGTGATCGCTGGTTTGCTTCACTTTCGGTGCCAGGGACTTTGAGAAGGCGGTGCTGATGTTATTGGCCGAGTAGATGTTCGACCACTGCACATTACCATTCTGGTCCAATTTCAGCAGCAGAATAAAGTAATCGCCTGTTATCGAATCCACGTAACGGGTGGCTATGATATAGCCTCCGTCAGCCGTGCAGTCTACTGTCATATAGTTGGCGTAACCCCCGCTGACGATGTATTGGCGCAAAAGAGAGATGTTGCCTGTTGTCGCATCCAGGCGGGCCAGGAAGATCTCGTTGCTGGTGCTGTAGCTGATCCCCACCACGATCACATTGCCGCTCGCATCCACGATCAGGTCCTGGCCTTCGCTGTTTGACGCAACCTGCCCGGCACTAAAGCTCTTTTCCCAGATCTGCTGCCCCGAAGCGCTGGCCCGCTCCACGTGAATAAAAGAATAGGAAGTGTTCAGGTCGGTATAGGTGCCCCCGGAAACGAGATCGCCATTGCCCGAGCATGCTCCGGCAAAAGGATAAAGAAGGCCATTGTTATCCTGATAGGATTTATTCGCGGTTACGTTTCCATTCGGGCTGGTGACGATGGCATTTATTTCCCCGTTAAGCGAATAGCTGTCGGAGTATCCGAGCATGAAGTAGCTGCCCGAAGGAGTAGGGTGACATGAATAGGCTTCTTCATTACCCATCCAGGACCCGAAATGCCGCGACCATTGCGGAATACCGTTGGCATCCAGTCCGGCTACCAGGGCGTCCGTAGAGCTGGCCCCCGTGGATCCGCAGACCACGTAGCCGCCATTGCCGGTGGTGTTGATATCATATAGCATGGTCACGGTGCCGAACCCGTAGAGGCGCTGAAAGGTGGTTTGGGAAAAAAGCGCAGAAGCGGAAAAAGCAAGGCAGGCGATCAGTAATGCTCTTTTCATGGCAGGGGGTGTTGATATGCTAAAGTAGAACATTGATGGTATACCGCCAAATTAAATGGTCGAATATCTTACGCTTTCAACAGGCAAAAGAGTAAGAAATGATATATTTAGCTCTGAAATGAAATTGTTTTTTCTATTCAGCTTATGCTGTGCCAGCCTGTTTGCGTATGCGCAAAGGGCCGTTTGCAATATCGGCCGGTTCAGTTTTGAAAGCGGTGTGATAACTGTGCTGAATAAGCCCTGGGAGCTTTACTGGAATAAGTTTTACGATCCGAAGGATTTCCGTGAAGGCCTTGTTCCCGCTCCCGATCTCCTTGCCACGCCTTCTTCCTGGAACGACCTGGTGGTAAATGGCAGAAAATGCGGCAGCTATGGCTATTGCACCTATCGCCTGCTGCTGACGGACCTGCCGGCAACTGCCCTGATGCTGGACATCTACAGCATGCAAACGGCCAGCCGCGTGTTCGTCAATGGCAATATGGTGGCTGAAGTGGGAAGGCCCGGTTCCGGCAAGGAAACCAGCGTGCCGGTGAACCGGGATGTGCAGGTCATATTGCCTGTGGCCGACAGTATAGAGATCATTGTGCAGGCCTCCAATTTTCACCACCGGAAAGGAGGCTTTGTGCATCCTTTCGAGGTCGGTACGCCAGACGCGATCACCAAAAAGCATACGCTTTTTTACTTGCTGGATGCCGTGGAATCGGCCGCTTTGTCCATCATCGGCTTCTTTCTGCTTGCCCTTTATGTTTTCAGGCGTAAGGACCTTTCGGTGCTTTACTTTTCCCTTTTCTGCATCACGCTCAGCCTGCGGCCTGTTATTTCCGTCAATTACCTGCTGGCCTGGCTGATGCCCGGGATAAGCTGGGCCTTTATGCTGAAGCTCGAATACCTGGGGGTGATATTTCCCTGCCTGTTCATGACCCTTTTTATCAAAAAGCTTTTCCCTGCCCAGTTGCCTTTGTTTATCGTTAAATCATTCCTGATCCTCTTCGTGGTCATGGCGGTAATAACCGTGCTCTTTCCGCCTTCTGTATTTTCCTGGCTGGTGCCCCTGCTGCTGGTACTGATCCCTGCGGGGATCTGTTTTTTTGTTTATGCCATCGTAAAGGCCGTGATCGCGAAAGTGGAAGGAGCCAATTATGCCGGAATAGGCGTGATCGTGCTCTTCATCAGCCTTATCCTTAAAGTGCTTTCGTATGCCGGCATTATACCGGCCATGCACGTGGTCATCACCGCCCTCGATATCGGGTTCATCTTTATGATGTCGCTTATCCTGGGTTCGCGCTTTTCACTGCAGTTCGTCAAGGTGGAGACCCTCCAGCAGGAGCTGGAGCAGCAAAAGGGCATACTGGAGGAGAAGAACAAGAGTATTACGGATTCGATCACCTATGCCAGGCGGATACAAAGCTCGCTCATGCCTTCCGCAAAATATATAGAACGCGTGCTCCGAAAACTAAACCGGAATTGACCGCATAGCCTGGCCTGTTAATAAAATACCTTCGCAGGGTTCAAAAAAACAAGTACTTTAGCTCTACCACACGCCTATTGTCAGGAAGAGACATTATGTGTGTGGTTTTTTATTGCCCCATAGTGAACTCCTGTTCGATCGGATTTAAGTCAATTAAGTATAACCCTTAAAATTTTAACAATGAAAACAGGAAAAAGAAATGGGGTGATTGCGTTTATAATGACGCTTTCTCTCAGCGCTATGGCGCAGAACAGCAATTGGGTTGATCATTACAACTCAGGGAACAATTACGACCATGGTTATGATGTGCATCTGGGTGGTGACGGCCGGATCTATATGGGAGGGCAGGCGGGTACGAGCTCGGGATCTCAGGATGCGCTGGTGAAGTCGTACACGACCATGGGTGTTACAAACTGGACGGATACTTACAACGGCAGCGGTAATTCTGCGGATTACGTCAATGCCATTACTACCTATGGATCCGGTTCCGGCACGATCATTTATGCCACCGGCACCGCCAATGTAAGCGGTAATGGCCAGGATATGCTGCTCCTGAAATACACCCAGAGCGGCACACGAACTGTGGTGACGCTGAACAGCAGCGGTTCTTTCCCGGATTACGGCAACCATATTCTGGTTGACGGTTCCGGCAATATCTATATTGCCGGCACGTCTTTCGGGGCCAGCGGTGGAACGGATATCAAGGTGTGGAAATACAGCTCTGCGCTTGTGCTCCAGAACACATATACGTACAATGCCGCGGGCACGCAGACCGAATCGGTGGATGAGATGAAGCTGGACGCCACGGGCTCGTACCTGTACCTGACCGGCCGAACCGAGATATCCGCCTCCAACCACGATGCGGTGCTTATCAAGCTCAGCACCAGCGGGCTGGTCCAGCAATGGGCCCAGACCTGGAATAACAGTGCGGCTAACAACATCGATCAGGCCTATTCCCTGTACATCGCCTCGACAGGCGATGTTTTCGCTTGCGGAAAAACGTACGTGAACAGCACTAACAAATACGATGGACTGATACTTTGGTACACCAGCGGAGGAACGCTGACCAACGCCATTACCTGGAACAACAGCTCGCACAACCTGGATGACTTTTTCAGATCCATAGGAACGACCACGATAGCCGGCACCACCTGCGTGTATGTGTGTGGCAGCACTTATTACGATCCCTCCGCAAATCCATGTGACGTGAATATGATCACGATAAAGTATACGGTATCAGGCAGCAGCCTTACCCTTAACTGGTCAGATGAGTACGATGCCGTACCCAATATCCAGTGTCCTTCGTACGAGGAGGGCATACAGCTTATCATCAGCTCCCAAACCGGCAAGATCCATGTAGGAGGCTACGTTACGGGTCAACTGGAGGATTATTGCGCCATACGGTATAGCACCACGGGCACCCGCGAGGTCATCAAAACCTTCAACCGCAGCAACAGCAACGACCGTGTTGCACTGAAATACCCCATGGAACTTGAGTATTCTGGCTGCTGGGGAGGAGATAATATCATACTGACGGGCTTTACGACAAATACCAGCCAGTGGGATGCCACCACGATCAAGTGGTATAACCTGGGGTCCTGTGCCAGGGTGATAGGAGGTATGGCGGAGTCTTCGATGGTGTATCCCAATCCCTTTAAAGAGAACGCGGTCCTTCATATTGCGGGCGATTATAATCTGGAAAATTCCACGTTGGAGATCTATGATATGTACGGCAAACTGGTTTACTCGCATACCGGTTTTTCTACGACTGATATCACGATCACCGGTAAAGGTTTGGCAAGCGGAATGTACTTTTACCAGCTACATGATCCGAATGTTAAAATCGCTTCAGGCAAATTCATACTAGCGGATTAAGCCTGTGAGTAAAAAGCCCCATTTTACTATGGGGCTTTTTTTCTTTATTTTATGTTTTCCATTAAGTGCCCCGCTTGCCGTTCCTGTAAGCCCGTGTTCAGACTCGCTGCTGGCCCCGGATAAATATGTTGACAGGGGGCTGGAAAAGCTGATGAAATAAAGAAGTTCAGAGGTAAAATATGCGGACTGCTCATTCGTTCTAGATATAGCTGCAAACCCACATTTCCTGCCGGGAAACCATGGAAACAACCAATGATTACACGATCAGCGAGATCGATGACACCGACCGGCACTGGATCGGGTTCTCCGTACAGAATATGATACGGCTTATCGATGAGCGCTCCTTCGGAGAAGTGATGGATTATTTCGATCCTGGGCTTCTTGACCGCTTCTTCGGAAAGTGCCTTGAGGAATACAACGCGGGCAGGCTGGATAAGAACATCCTGACGTTTGCTTTCGGATGCGGGCTGGGTGAATACCTGGTGAGGAAACTCGGGTTCAGGTGGGTGCTTTTTTCTGACAGCCGGGGAAGCGACCTGGCCGTGGCTGATAAGGAAAAGAAACTGGTCGTTTTTCCCATTTCCAGTACCCGGAAAAGATTCGAGGTGAGCGAAGCAGAGGGCTTCACGGCCATTGCCGACACGGTATTGTCAAGATACAGCAGCAATTAACGGTATATAAGGATTTTCTGCGGCCGGTCCGCTTAACCAGACCCCATACTGCTACACCGGCTACACCGGCTACACCGGCCAGGATTCTCATAGTTTGCCTTTTGAACAAAATCAAAACATAACATGAGGCTGTACAAACCCAAAAAGCAGAATGTCTTACGTTCCTAAAATGTGTTAAATTTGCTCTCATCCAACATTATGAATGACATTCGTCACAACTACACCAGAGAAGAGATAGCCGGGATCTACAACAGCCCTCTTCTGAACCTCATCTACCGTGCCGCCACGGTTCACCGCCAGCATTTCGATCCCCGCAAGGTGCAGGTAAGCTCGCTGATCAGCATTAAGACCGGGGGCTGCCCCGAAGATTGCGCCTATTGCCCGCAGGCGGCCCGTTACCAGGCCGATATCAATATCCATAAGCTGCTTACGGTGGACGAGGTGCTGGAGTCATCGGCCAAAGCCAAGGAGGGCGGGGCTTCACGCGTATGCCTGGGAGCCGCCTGGCGCGAGGTGAAGGACAACAAGGACTTCGACCGCGTGCTCGAAATGGTAAAGAGCATCACTGCCATGGATATGGAAGTGTGCTGCACCCTGGGCATGCTTACCGAGGAGCAGGCCCGGAAGCTGGCGGAGGCAGGTCTTTACGCCTATAATCATAACCTGGATTCATCCGAGGATTTCTATAAGAAGATCATTACCACCCGCAACTATGAAGAACGGCTGGAGACGCTGAAGAACGTACGCAAGGCCAAGCTGACCATATGCTCTGGCGGTATTATCGGCATGGGCGAGAGCGCTGAAGACCGCATTCAGATGCTGGTCACGCTCAGCACGCTCAACCCGCATCCCGAGTCGGTGCCCATCAATGCCCTGGTACCGGTAGAGGGCACACCCCTCGAGGACCAGCCCATTGTATCCATATGGGAGATGGTACGGATGATCGCCACGGCCCGCATCGTGCTGCCTAAGTCGCATGTGCGCCTTTCGGCAGGCCGTACGCATATGAGCGCTGAGGGTCAGGCACTTTGCTTTATGGCGGGGGCCAACTCCATATTCGCGGGCGATAAGCTGCTGACCACTCCTAACCCCGAGTTCAACGAGGATATGGAGCTGTTCAGGCTGCTGGGCCTGCAACCCATGGAGGCCTTTTCGCGTCTTAAGCAGAAAGCCGAAACAAACTCTTAAAGGATACCGTGCTCAGAATACTCACCCTCATACTGCTGATCACCGCCTTTTGCCTGCCGGCCGAAGCGCAGAAAAAGCCCAAACCCAAGCCGGGAGGCAGCAGAACCCAGGGCGGTTTTTTCTTCCGCAAGCAGCGCAAATACGATAAATACTTTGTGAGCCTCAGCGTAGGCATGGCCAACGCAAGCTGGAAATCCAGCCTGGGGCAGGCCGAACTGCGCGACAAGAGCGGGGTCATCATCAGCTCGGGCGACCTGTCCTTCAGCACCAAGAACACCCTCAACTCGGTAGCGATCGAAGCCTTTGCCCCGGTGGCCAAGGTGCGGCTGGGCATCAGCATCTGGTTCGAATACTATTTCATCGACAGGCTGAACATCAATTCGCCTGCTGGTAATTACGAGATACTGTTCGATGAGAGCTTTCGCTTTGAGAAGTTCTCCATGAGCTGCGAGGTGCCTTTCAAATACGAGAACGATGCGTTCTGGTCGCTGAACGCCAAGGCCCAGATCGGCTATTTCGGCTTTTCGTACGTGGACCATTTCAGCTTTTTTGGCGATGAGGCCCTGGCGCGCACCTTCTGGGGAGGCATGGGCCTGATTGGCGATATCAAGCTTTACCCGCATACCTATCTTTTCCTTTATCCCAACATCGAGTACAAATACTACCACAATAACCGTTTCGAGGCGCCTACCGAGATCAGCCATAAGGTGTTCAGCTACGGCTGCATGGCGGGCATACGCGTGGATGTATCGCACGAGTAAACTATAATTCTTAATTTTAGTCGTTGATCCTTCCCGTAAGGGCATGGAGCAGCCTTTAAGAACAGCATGGAGCAATCGACCGCGAAGCGTGAGGGTTTTCTTTCTGATGCCCTGGAGAAAAGGGCAGGGCAGGACCTGCTGCGCCAGCTCTCGGTAAATAAAGATCTGCATGATTTCTGTTCCAACGATTACCTGGGCTTTGCCCGCTCGCAGAAGCTGCAGATCTACATCAGCGAGGGGCTTTCCTATCTTTCTTCGCAGGCGGGGCAGATCAACGGCTCCACCGGCTCGCGATTGCTATCCGGCAACTCGGCATTGTACGAAGAGACCGAGCGGAAGATAGCGGCCTTTCATAAGGCGGAGGCCGGCCTGATATTCAACTCGGGTTATGATGCCAACCTGGGCCTTTTCTCTTCCGTTCCGAAAAAAGGCGACACCATTTTGTACGATGAGCTGGCGCATGCCTCCATTATTGACGGGATATCCCTGAGCTATGCCGCATCCTATAAATTCGCTCATAACGATGTGCGGCAACTCGGGGAGAAGCTGAAAGCGCTCAAAGGGAATGTTTTCGTGGCGGTGGAGTCGGTTTATTCTATGGACGGTGACCTGGCGCCCCTTAAGGAAATGGCGGAGCTGTGCGAAAGGTACCAGGCGCACCTGATTGTTGACGAGGCCCACGCCACCGGCTTTTTCGGTGAGCAGGGGCAGGGGCTGTGCGCTGAGCTGGGAATAGAGAGCAGGGTGTTCGCGCGCGTACACACCTTCGGTAAGGCGCTGGGCACGCACGGGGCCATTGTGCTGGGATCGGATACCCTGCGCAGCTACCTGGTCAATTTCGCCCGGCCCTTTATCTATACTACCGCCCTGCCGCCCCACAGCCTGATCGCTATACGCTGCGCCTACCGGTTCCTGATGGAACGCAGCGACAAGATCGGCCTGCTGAAATACCTGGTAGGGCTGTTCAGGGAAAAAATGGCGCAGTACAACGGGATCCGGCTGATCGAAAGCCAGACACCCATCCAGAGCCTGATCATTGGCGGCAATGCGGCAACCAGGCAGGCGGCCGCTTACCTGCAGGAGAAGGGTTATCTGGTCAAGCCGATCCTGAGCCCCACCGTACCTGCAGGCACCGAACGGCTGCGCATATGCCTGCACACCTTCAATTCGGAACGGGAAATTTTCGGTTTGGCCGGGTCAATAAATGATTTTATCTTTAAAAACAAAATAAGCCCGTAAAATTCATGTATGAGAAAGATATTTGTTACCGGTATCGGCACTGACGTAGGCAAGACCGTTGTGGCAGCCATACTGTGCGAGGCCCTGCAGGCGGATTACTGGAAGCCTGTGCAAACCGGCACTTATTACGGCACCGATGCCGATAAGATCAGAAAATACATCTCCAATACCAAGACCTTTGTTCACCCCGAAACTTATTGCCTGAAGCATTACATGTCGCCACACGCGGCATCCGAAATGGAAGGCATCGCCATCGATATCGACAAGATCAACCTTCCCCAGACCAATAACACGCTGATTATTGAAGGGGCGGGCGGCCTGATGGTTCCGCTCAATAACAAACAGATGGTGCTCGACATGATCGTTAAGTTCGATGCTGAAGTGCTGGTGGTGGTGCAAAACTACCTGGGCAGCATCAACCATACCCTGCTTACGCTCGAGGTGCTGAAGAACCGGGGCCTCAAAGTGATGGGGACGATCTTCAACGGCCCGCAACACAAACTGTCGGAGGATATCATCTGCGAAATGAGCGGAACGAAGATACTGGCGCGGGTAGGAAAGGAAAACCTCATTACCAAAGAAGTGGTGGCGCGCTATGCCGATGATTTCAGGAACATCTGAGCGAAACGGTAGAAATGAATGCGATCCCGGCCTCGGTCGGGATTTTTTTTGATGACACTTTCGGGCAAAGATAAACGGTACATATGGCATCCCTATACCCAGCACAAGACAGCGGGTGAGGCCATTCCCATAGTAAAGGGTGAGAAAGCCTGGCTCTATGACGAGGCGGGCAATCGTTATATCGATGCCATTTCTTCCTGGTGGACAAATATCCACGGGCATGCGCATCCTTACATCGCTGAAAAAGTGCATGAGCAGTTCCTGACGCTGGAGCATGTGATCTTTGCGGGCTTTACGCATGAGCAGGCCGTAAGGCTGGCCGGGCGATTGCTGGAAAGATTGCCGCCTTCGCAGAAAAAAGTGTTCTTTTCCGATAATGGAAGCACGGCCGTGGAGGTGGCCCTGAAAATGGCCTTCCAGTACTGGCACAACAGGGGAGAGGAAAGAAAAAAAGTGATCGCATTCAGGAATGCGTATCATGGCGATACCTTTGGCGCGATGAGCGTGAGCGGAAGGGGCGCCTTTACAGGGCCTTTTGAAAGCTTGCTGTTCGATGTGGTTGATATCGATGCACCGGTAAGCGGTAAGGAGAGCGCATCGCTGGAAGAGCTGAGGCGGGCGGTAAAAGACCCCGGCATAGCCTGTTTCATTTTCGAGCCCCTGGTGCAGGGAACGGCCGGCATGGTCATGCACAGCGGGGATGCGCTTTCAGAAATGATAGCGGCCTGCAGGAAAGAGCAGGTGCTGACCATTGCCGATGAGGTGATGACGGGTTTCGGGCGCACCGGCACCTTTTTCGCCTCCGACCGGCTGGCGAACAAGGCGGATATGTATTGTCTCTCGAAGGGACTTACGGGCGGAGCCATGCCCCTTGGCATCACGGCCTGTACCGATGAGGTGTACCAGGCCTTTCTTTCGGATGATAAGATGAGGACCTTCTTTCACGGCCACTCGTATACGGCCAACCCGCTGGCCTGCGCGGCCGCCAACGCCTCGCTCGACCTGTTCGAAAAAGAAGGCGTGATGAAAGAAGTGGAGCGGATAGGGAAGATGCACCGCGCTTTCCGTGAATCGATTGCGGGCCACCCGGCCCTGAAAGATGCCCGCTGCCTGGGAAGCATAATGGCCCTGGAAATCCAGGCGGGCAGCGGAACATCCTATTTCAACGCGCTGCGCGATACGGCTTACGCCTATTTCATTGAGAAAGGCATCCTGATCCGGCCCCTGGGCAACATCATTTACCTGATGCCGCCCTATTGCATCAGCGATGATGATTTGGACTATATTTACCGCTCGATAAAGGAATTCCTGGATGCTGTTCAAGGATAAGCGTACCTTCCTGCTGTTTGTTCTGTGGGGCTTCTTCGTGACCAATGCCATGGTGGCGGAGGTGATAGGCGTGAAGCTGGTTGATGTGGGGGCGTTCATTGAGCCGAATGTCTTTATCATGAGCATCGGCATACTTCCCTGGCCCATTGTTTTTCTCACTACCGACCTCCTGAACGAGTTCTACGGCAAGGCCGTGGTCAGGCGGCTTTCGGTGATCACCGCCTGCCTCATAGCCTATGCCTTTGTGCTGATCTTCATCGCCATTTACTGGCCGGGCTTCAATATTGTTGATGAGCAAACTGGCCAGGTGAGCGTGGGTGTGGCCGATAAGGCTTTCTATTCCATTTTCGGGCAAAGCCTCTGGATCATTGTAGGAAGCATTACGGCTTTCCTGGTGGCGCAGATGGTGGATGTCTTTGTGTTCTGGCTGGTGCGCGACCGCACGGGCGGAAAGATGATCTGGCTGCGGGCCACAGGCTCTACCGCAGTCTCACAGCTTATCGATACTTTTGTTGTGCAGGGCATAGCGTTTTGGCTGCCCGGCAAGTGGACCACCGATTTTTACGTGAAGACCGCGCTGACGGGCTATTCGGTAAAGCTTATTATCGCCATCGCGCTTACCCCGCTCATTTACCTGGGGCATGCCTTCGTGAAGAACTACCTGGGCAGGGAAGAGGCGCAGAAGGCCATTGTTGAAACAGCGGAGGACAGTTTACACCATAAAGTGAAAGAATAGTGGGGACAAGGACAATGAATATTCCTGCCGTTGGTACCCCCTGCACTGCAAACCTATCATGGAATACATCGGGAAGCGCATATCGGTAGTAAAGAAAGAAGACGAGGTGAGCATCGTGATCTCATCGGCCGAGAACAAGCGCGGTGCCTGGTTCATGCTCTTCTGGCTGGTTTGCTGGATAGCCTGCGGTGTGATCATCATGTCGGAATACGGTAAGACCGATAACGACAACTTCAGGATATTTCTGATCGTTTTTGCCGGCTTCTGGCTGTATTTTTTTGTTCGCACGCTGTACGCTTTCCTGTGGAAGCTGTGGGGACGGGAGATCATCAAAATAAAGGAAGGCAAGCTGTTCCTCAGGCGAGCTATAAAAGGCCGGGGCAAGGCGCATGTTTACCAGTTCGATTTCATCAAAGAACCCCGGGTGAGAGAGATGGATTACAGCAGCGTGATCACCGCCCTCAGCTCGGCCGACTGGCTGGAGAACCGCGAGTCGCTGGCCTTCGACTATTACGGCAAGGAGATACGGTTTGGATACAGATTGAAAGAAGAGGATGCCAAGGCCCTGCTGCGCGTAGTCAGGCATCACCTGCGCAGGTCATAGCTCCTTTTCCATGAGGTAGTGCTGTATAACGCCCCAGAGCAGGTGAGTTTTTTTTACGATGGTATAATTCATCCGCTTATAGAATTCGAGGGCGTTCTCGCGGGCCTGTAACACCATTTTCTTCGCGCCTTTTTCCCTGGCCCTGTCCTCCATATAGCTCATGATGATCCTGCCCAGCCCTTTTCCCTGCACATCGTCACGAACAGCCATAAAACGCACCTGCGCCTCTTCGGCCGAGTTCATTTGCAGGCGGCATACGGCCAGCGCATTCTGCTGGTCATCGCAGATCATGGCATGCACGCACCGGTCCTCATCATCGGTCAGCTCGCTGCCGCGCTCCCAGCCCCAGGGCTTGCGCAGCAGTTCCCAGCGCAAACGGTAATAGCGCTCAAATTCTTCCGGAGTTTGAGGTTGCAGCACGTTCATCGGGAAAGAGGGATCAGAACTTGGAGCGGGTCTTCTTACGGTAGGTCATCTTGTAGTTGACATTCACCGTAATGAACATATAGGCGTCTTTATCGCGGGGATCACCGCGCTGCTGCCCGTCATCCACGCTGTAAGGGTAGGGCCCCTGCTGTTGAGAAGGGTCAGCAAAATAGCCGGCAACCGGGCCGCGAACGGCCGTTACGGTATCAGTGGCGTAGAGCGTGCTCACGTCATCGATATAATCGGTGAACGTCTTGCGCATACCTACCTCTACCGATATACCCCAGAAGCGGTCGATGGCCCAGCGGGCGCCAATGCCCAGGGGGATACAGATATTTACGGGAGAGTATATTTCCTTGCCGGCTAAGATACCCTGCCCTTCAGTGCCCAGCTTGCGCAGGTTGGTCCAGTGCCCGTCAAGATACTGGGCCTGGGGGTTAAAGAAGAACACGCCTATCCCTGCAAAACCGTAAAAACGCGTATCGATATTCTTGAAGCCTTTCGCATTCTTGATCTTATAGCGGTGGTCCTGTTGCTCTTTCTGGAAAGAGGCCTCGAACTGCACGGAAAGTTCTACGATGGGCGAGCGGAAAGAAAGGTTGCGGTTCCTGCGGAAGGGCTCGTTGGTGAGCTTGTCATCGCCACGCACCATGCCGAAGGAGAGCATGCTTTTAACGTATGCATATTCATTGAGCCGGTAGCGCCCACCGATATTGACTGCCGGCCGGGTAAGCAGCAGTTCTAGGTCGCGGATGCCATTCGTACCTACGGCATCCCTGCCGCCCAAATCGCCAAGGAAATTGGCTACTCCCAGGCCACCGATCAGCTCGTACTTGTAGCGCACCTTGCGCTGGGCATCGCCAATAAAGGGGATGAATATCAAAACAAGCAGTAGCAGCCTGCGGCTCATTGAGAGGGGGTTTCTGTGCAGACAAATTTAATAAAATATGTTGTTCCGGCATAAATCCGGCCCGGGCATTACCCACGCGGTTGTGTTGGAATAATCCCCGGATATAATAAGCCCGTGAATACGGGCCGATGCTTATTCAGCTTTTTTAGCCGCCTTTTTGGCCGGCTTCTTGGCGCTTGGCTTGTTATTAACTGCCGGGGCTGCCCCGGTCTTACGCGCCTTCCTTCTTCTGCGGCTGTTGCCGTAGGAGCCTGCTCGTATCTTGCCTCTTTTGCTTCTTTGGTCGCCTTTTCCCATAAGTGTTTTTTTAGTTCAGCACAAAAATAAAAGATTTACGCCTTCTTTCGCTGGTAAAATTCTTTTTCGATCAGCTCGGGCTTGGCGATGCTGTTGCGCAGCCATTCCAGCAGGATGGCCTCCTGCTCGCTTTCGCTTAGCTGCCACGCGATAGGGGAGCGGTGCAGCTTGCTGACGAGGGTATGCAGGCAGAGGGCTGCCGATACGGAAATATTGAAGCTTTCGGTAAAGCCGAACATGGGGATCTTCACCAATCCGTCTGCGGCCTGCCTCACCTCGTCCGTTATGCCCTCCAGCTCGGTGCCGAAGAACAGGCAAAGGGGGGCAGATATGTCCAGGTCATCGATGGAGTTATCCGTATGTGGAGTGGTGGCGATGATGCGGTAGCCCTTTTGTTTCAGGTGCCTGATGCAGGATGCGGTATTGCTCTCCTCCTGGTTGTACTTGTACAGGCTGAGCCATTTGAATGAGCCCAGCGCCACATCGGGGTTCACCGTGTAGGCGTTCCTGTTCTCGATAATATGCACATCCTGTATGCCGAAGCAATCGCAGGAGCGGAGCACAGCGCTGGCATTATGCGGCTGGTAGATATCTTCCAGGGCAATGGTGATATGCCGGGTACGGTAGCGGATGACCTCATCGAACTTTTTCCTGCGGTTCTCAGAAACGAAGGCGGACAGGTATGCGATCAGCTCTTTGCTCATCAGATCCTCCCGTTCGAGCGCGCGGCCAGGCCCGCAAGGCGGTAGAGCAGGCGCGCGCCAACATTAGCGTCCCATTCGTCACGGCCCGGGCTGATCTCGTTAATGTCGAAAGCGATGATGCGCTTGCCGGCTTCCACCGCCTGCTGCACCAGGTAAAGCACCTGCTCGGCCTCGAACCCGCCCGCTACGGGTGTGCCCGTATTGGGACAGAGCTTGGGATCCAATCCGTCAATATCGAAGCTCAGGTAAACCTGGTCAGGAAGCTCTTTTATGATATCAGCGCAGATATCCTTCCAGGCGGTGCCGCTGTACTGCCGGTGCTTGATATCGCGGTCGTAAAAGGTCTTTACGCGTCCGCCCGAATTTTTTTCCAGCATTACCTCCTCCTCGCAATAATCGCGTATGCCCACTTGCACCAGCTTGCGTACCTGCGGGATCTTCAGCGCGTTGAACATGATGGATGCGTGAGAGAACTCGAAGCCCTCGTAGGCATTGCGCAGGTCGGCATGGGCATCGATCTGCAGGATGCCGAATGAGCGGTGCTTTTCAGCCAGGGCCTGCATCAGGCCCAGGGGCGTGCTGTGATCGCCTCCCAGCAGGGCCACTACCTTATTGCGGTCCAGGTGCTGCAGCGCCCTCTGCTTCACCCAGGCGTTCATTTTGGCGCAGGCGGCATTGATCTCGCTTTGTACAGCGCGCATAGACCTGTCCTTGGCGGGCGACCTTCCTTTTTCCAGCAGGGAAATGTAGCGCTCTGCCTTTTTCCTCAGCCTTCCGCTCTGTAATTTCAATGTTTTGGGTATCTCGTCCATGGCGATACCGATCTTCCACAGGTCAGGGATAGAAGGGTCGTAAAGATCGACCTGGAAAGAAGCGTCAAAAACGGCCCGGGGCCCTTTGGCCGTGCCGGGAGAATAAGAAACGGTCACTTCCCAGGGAACAGGAATGACCACCACCTCCGATTCGGCAAGAGTAAAGGGCAGCCCATAAATCGTATTGCTCCGGTCCCCGAGGTCGTTGGGATTGAAGGCTCGTATCTTTTCTTCTTTTGTCATGCGAGGCGCTTTGCGGCAAAACTATGAAATAAAAAAGTCCCGGTGGATGGCCGGAACTTTAAAGTGATGCAGACTGGCTTACTTGTTTACGGCTTTGGCCAGCTCCAACCCCGCCCTGAACTTGGCCACACGCTTGGCCTTGATCTGTATGGGTTTGCCGGTCTTGGGATTGCGGCCGGTGCGCCCCGCTCTTTTAGCGGTGATAAAGGTGCCGAAGCCTACAAGGGCTACGCGCTCTCCTTTTTTCAGGGCACGGGTAGTGGTGTTGATGAACCCGTCCAGCGCCCGTAAGGCATCCGCCTTGGTGATCCTGGCCTCAGCGGCAATGGCGTCAACTAACTGTGCTTTATTCATGGTCTTGATTTAATGGTTAAACATGGATTAGAGGGGCGACAAATGTATGGTGAATAGCGTATTTGTCAAGCGGGCGGCCCTACATTGTTGATAAAATCCGCGACTTGTTAATAGCCGCGGGCTGAAAGGCCCTGTTCACAAGGCTTTCCAGCCATCGTTCAGAGGAAAGCCTCTCAGCAGCTCGGCTGCGGTCATCCTCTTTTTACCTGCCAGTTGCAGCTCGCTCGCAGCGATATATCCACCGGCAGCGGCCACATGAAGAAAGGTCCTGCCGTCTGTCCGTATGCTGCCGGGCTCAGCGGCCGGCATGCCGGCCAGTTTTTCAGCGCGGAACAATTTGAGCTGGAATTTTTTTCCTTCGGGTGAAAGCAGCTCGGTATAAGCTGCCGGGTAGGGGCTGAGCCCCCGTATAAGATCGTAGACTTTGTCTATGGGCTTATGCCAGACGATGCGGCAATCTTCCCGGAATATTTTCGGTGCGGGCCGCAGCTCTTCCCCGCTTTTGACCAGGGCCGCCTGGTCGGTTTGCGGTACGTTTCCGGTGCTGATCAGCTCAACAGTGCGCAGCACCAGGGCGGCTCCCGCCTGCATCAGCTTATCGTGCAGCTCACCGGCCGTTTCATCTTCGGCAATCTTTACTTTTTCCTGCAAGATGATCTTTCCCGTGTCGATCTCCTGCTGAAGGAAGAAGGTGGTGACCCCGGTCTCTTTTTCGCCATTGATAATGGCCCAATTGATGGGGGCGGCACCGCGGTAGTGCGGCAGCAGGGAGGCGTGCAGGTTGAAGGTGCCGAGACGGGGCATGCCCCACACGGCTTCGGGCAGCATGCGGAAAGCGACAACAATGAAGAGATCGGCCCCGAGCGATCGCAGCTCCGCCAGGAATGCCTCATTCTTTAATTTGTCGGGCTGCAGCAGGCGAAGGCCCTTTTCCAGGGCATATTGTTTTACCGGGGAGGCGTGCATTTCCAGTCCGCGGCCTGCCGGCTTATCGGGAGCTGTTATCACGCCCACAACGGGGAGCTGGTTTTTTACAAGCGCGTCAAGCGAGGCCACCGCAAATCCGGGCGTGCCCATGAATACGATCTTCGGCTTTCCCGGCATAAATCCTATTTTCTTTCTTTAATATCAAGGATCTTCACCACTTCACCAGCCATGCAGATATTGGGAGCGTCCTTTTGCATTTCATACCTCACCCACACCTTCATCTGGTCCTTCTGGAAGGCCTCCGCGAGCATTCCCTGGGGCTGTAGCTTGGCCCCGTTCTCCAGCAGCAGCATCCATTTGCAGCCGTCCAGCTCGTAGAAGATCACGGTAGCGGGTGTATATCCGTCCATGGTTTGGCCGGACATAGCTTCATCGCATTTGGTGATCTGCTGTTTCGGGTAGGATTCCTGAGGTTTCAATTTGAGCGCTTCTTCGTATGCTTTCTTTGCATTTTCATAATCCATTGCCGCAAATAGCTTATCGGCCTTGGTAACCGCATCTTTATACTGCTGTTCAACCTGGTGCTGACCGTTTTGCTCATTGTTCCGGGTGATTTCCTTTTTGCATTTGCAGGAATGGAACCCGGCAGCGCTGAAGCACAGCGCAAGGATCAAAACAATATGCTTAAGTTTGTTCATGCGTAGATCGTTTGCTCAAATTTAGAAAGATTATCTTCTTGCTGACAGTATGAACATCACCCAAGGCATAAAGCTGATCTCAGGCCCCCTTCTTTTCCTGGCCATACTTTCTCTTGCTGATCTTTCTCCCGGCAACCCCATGGTCACCCGCATGGCTGCCGTAGCGGCCTGGATGGCGGTATGGTGGCTGACCGAGGCTGTTCACCTGGCGGTAACCGCGCTGCTGCCGGTGGTGCTGCTTCCTTTGTTGGGTATAGCTGCTTCGGGGGTCATTGCTTCGCAGTACATGGATTCCATCATCTTTCTTTTTATCGGGGGGTTTATACTCGCCTTCGCGATCGAGCGCTGGGGACTGCACAAGCGTATTGCGCTGAAGATACTCATGGTAGTGGGCACAAAGCCCTCGCGTATCCTGCTGGGAGTAATGCTCACCTCCTACCTTCTTTCCATGTGGATATCCAATACTGCAACGGTGATGATGCTGCTTTCGGCCGTGTTCGCCATTGTTAACGAGATGGAGCAGCACCTGGAGGAAAAAGACCGGAAGAAGGTTGCGGCCGCTTTGATGATCGGCCTGGCCTATTCGGCCACCATAGGCGGCATGGGTACGCTGGTAGGCACGCCCACCAATATGATCTTTGCGCGTTCGTACCATGAGCAGTTCCCGGATGAAACGCCTATGAATTTCGCCAATTGGTTCGTGGTGGCTTTTCCAGTTTCGCTGTTGTTCCTTTCCGCGGCTTATTTCGTGTTACGGTCGCTTTTCCTCCGCAGGGTGAAGGACTTTTCGGTTCCGGGCTTGTATTTTTCAGGGGCGTACGCACGCCTGGGCCGGATGAGCTTCGAGGAAAAGACCGTGGGCGCTGTATTTGCCCTTACCGCCATGTTATGGTTCACCCGGGCCGATATCGATTTCGGAGCTTTTGTTTTTACGGGATGGGAGACCGTGCTGGTGCGGCAGGGGCTTGTTCCGGCCGGTTTCCTGCATGACAGCACCGTGGCCCTGTTCATGGCCGTGCTGCTTTTCCTGATCCCATCGCGGACCGAGCGGGGAAGGGCGCTCATGTCGTGGAAAGAGGCGCAAAAGCTTCCTTTCGATATTGTGTTGCTTTTTGGAGGGGGCTTTGCCCTGGCTAAAGGAGTGGAGATTTCGAACCTTGACGAGTGGCTGGCCGGCCGGCTTCATTTCGTGTCGTCAATGAATATATACATGTTTTTGATCGTACTGTGCCTGGTGATTACGATCATTTCAGAGTTCGCTTCCAATGTGGCCAGCATACAGTTGATGATACCGGTTCTGATATCCCTGCAGAAAGACATGCAGATCCACCCGCTGATGCTGCTGGTGCCCGCTACCCTGGCCGCTTCACTTGGTTTCATGCTGCCGGTGGCCACCGCGCCCAATACCATCGTTTACGGAAGCAAGCGGGTGCGGGTGAGCGATATGATGAAGGCCGGTCTTATCCTTGACCTTGCCGGCATCCTGCTCATTACGCTGGCGATGATGTTTGCCGGATGGCAGGTCAGTTCTTTACCCCGATAACCAGGATATCGTCCAGTTGCTGACGTTCGCCTTTCCATTTCTCGATCTCTGACTCGAGCGTGCCGGCCTGCTCGTACATGTTCTGGCCCTGAATCTTCAGCAGCAGTTTTTCAAAATTGCTGTCGAGGTATTTGTCGTCATCCGGCCCCCCGAACTGGTCGCAATAGCCGTCAGTGAAAATGTAAAAGGTATCGTTGGGCTGCAACTGAAGGGTCTCTTTCTCGAACCTGATCTCTTTTTTAGCCACCAGTCCCACCGGGTGACGGCCTACCTTGTATTTTTTCAGCTCATTACCGCGGATAAGGATCAGCGGCCGCCCGGTAGAAGCGAATTCAAGTATGCTATCCTTCTGGTGAAGGCAGCAGAGCGTTATGTCCATCCCGTCAACCGTGCCGCTTTCCTGCTCTTCCTTTTTGAGGGCCTGCACCACGCCCGCGTGCATTTTCTCGAGTATGACCTTGGGGTCGGTGATCTTCTGGTTGTTCACGAGGTCGTTGAGCAGGTTATTGCCGATCAGCGACATGAAGGCCCCCGGCACGCCATGCCCGGTGCAATCTACCGTAGCCACCATGGTGGTGCCGTTCTGTCTGGCGAACCAGTAGAAATCACCGCTTACGATATCCTTCGGTTTGAAAAAAATGAATGATTCGGGAATGAGCTCATTGAGCTTTTCCTTCACGGGCAGGATGGAATCCTGTATGCGTCTGGCGTATTTGATGCTGGACGTGATGCTGTGGTTCTTCTTCTCGATGATCTTGCTTTGCTCCTCTACCAGCTCTTTCTCCTCGCGCAGCTCTTTTGTTTTGAGGTCAACCTGTTCCTGCAGGTACTTTTGCCTGGCGCGCAGCCTGCGGGTGCGCCACTGGAAGAAAAGGTACACGCCAAAGACCAGCGATGCCAGCACCAGGGTCCTGAACCACCAGGTCTGCCAGAATGGGGGAAGTACGGTAAAGCTCAGCGTGGCGGGCGTTTCGCTCCAGATGCCGTCATTGTTGCACGATCTGACCTTGAAGGTGTAGCGACCCGGGGGAATATTGGAATAGGTGGCAAAGTTCTCGCTCACAGGGCTCAGCCAGTCCTGGTCAAAACCTTCGAGCATGTACTGGTAGCGTACATGCTGGGGTATCATATAGCTGAGGCCAGCGAAATCGAACGTAAGGTGGTTCCGGTGATGTGGAAAAGTAAAGTGAGGGGGCAGGAGGGAGGCAGGCGCTGCGCTGTCGGCAAACAGGCTGAAGTCGAAATGCTCGAAGAACAAGCGCAGGCCGACCAGGTGGGTGAGGGGCTTTACCGGGTTGGGTTTGTCCTGTGCGGGATCGTAGATGAAAACGCCTTTGACCGTTCCGAACCAGATGCGCCCGTCAGCAGTTTTCAATACTGAATTGGTGTTGCATTCCAGGCCGGCAAACCCCTCTTCCTTACCGAAATGCTTCAGCGAGACCTTTCCCGTCCGGTTGTATTCCCCTATATCCAGCTTGTCGATGCCGCTGTTGGTGCCTATGAGCAGGTGCGCCTCATCGGCAAAGGCCAGCGCGTAAACGGTATTGGAGGCCAGGCCGTCCATTTTGGTGATCTTTTTTATTTCACCGGTAGCCGGGTTGAGCTTGCTGATCCCTCCGAAATTGGCCGTCCAGACGTTGCCTTCCGAATCCTCGGTCATGCACAGCACCACGTTATCGGCCAGGCCTTCTTTGTCGGTAAAGCTCTGGAACGAGAAGTCGTTTCCGCTCTCGCGCACGCGCACAATTCCACCGGCCGAGGTACCGATCCACAGAACGCCTTTTTTATCTTCGTAAAATCCAAGGATACGCTGGCTGCTCAGTCCCTCGGCCACCCCGAATATCCGGAAGCCCTTTCCGTTGTAAAGGTTGAGCCCGTTAGCCGTGCCTATCCAGATGCGTCCTTTGGAATCCTGGAACACCGCCCGCACGTTATTGCTGCTCAGCCCGCTCTTCTCGTTCAGGTTAATGAATTTTCCGCTGGAATACCTGAACACACCGTGCCCGTAGGTGGCGATCCAGATGTTGCCGTCCTTGTCCTCCATGATATCCCATACTTTGTCATCGCTCAGCCCGTTCCTGGAGGTGAACAGCGTGGTGGTTTTGCCATCGTAATAAGAGGCTCCGTTATCATGTCCCAGCCACCATGCTCCGTCCCGCGTCTGGCACATGCTCAGCACCATTTCATCCGGAAGGCCGTTCTGCGCGCGCAGGGAGGTAAAGGTCTGCTTGCCCAGCATCACCGCCCCGGCCCCATCCGTTCCGAGCCAGCAATTGCCCTCGGTATCCTGCAGAAAGCAATAAACGCCTTCCACGGTCAGGCCCTGGTTCTTTCCGTATCGAACAGCGGAACGGGTACCTGTATCAATCCTGTACACACCGCAGTCCCAGGTGCAGACCCAGATATTGCCCGCATTATCTTCGGCAATATATCTTACGTTCTGCTTGGAATTTTCGGGAGCGGGTAAAGGGAATCGGGAGAAGCCTTCCACTCCCTCCTCGTAAAGGCCGCTCTCTGTCCCGATCAGCAATCCGCCCTGCTTATTCGAATAGAAAGCGGAGACAATGTTGCTGCCCAGGCCGCTTTCCGTGGTATAATGCTCTGTTTTGCCTTCTTTTAGCTTATATGCGCCCGAACCGTTCGTGCCCAGCCACAGGCATCCTTGCGGGTCTTCATATATTCCATATACAAATTTGCCTTTCAGCGCTTCCATTTCAGTGAGGCTCTTCCCATCATAAATAAAAGCGCCTTTGTTCGTGCCGAAAAGAATGCGGCCTTTCGAATCGATAGTAACTGCGCGCAGCATCAGCTCCTGAAGCGGCTTCAGGGCATCGGGCAGGGGCAGAAATTTTTTGTTCTGGAAAATGCTGAGGCCTTTGGCCGTGGCTATCCACAGCTTTTCGTCCTTATCCTCAGCGATCATGTAAACAAGGTCGTTGCTCAGTCCCTCGGTGGTGGTATAGGATTTGAACTGCCTGCCGTCATACAGCGTAAGCCCGCCCCCGTCAGTACCGAACCACAGGAAGCCTTTTTTATCCTGGTGAATGGTATGCACCTGCGATTGCGGTATGCCTTCGTCAATGGAATAGACCTTAAAATTATGTGTTTGGGTATATCCGCCTGATACCGAAAGAAAAGACAGAAGTATGAGAAACAGCCTGCGCATGGCGGTTTTAAAAGGGATGATAAGTAAAATCCACGTCTGACAGGTCGGCAAACTCTTCCCCGGCCTCCAGCATATCGCTGTCGCCATTCTTGTAATGCCATTCCACCTTCACCTGTTTGTTCTTTTTCTTGATAAGCGAAAGCTTGCTGATGATATCGAAAACGGGCTTATAGGACGAAGAGTTGAAATACTTCAGCTTGAAAACAAAGGTGGTGTCTGCGTTCGGGTTGGCCACGTACAGGTCCATCCATGCCAGCACCGACCCGTAGAACTCTTTGGTATCCTCCGGGTACGATTTGCCCGATATCTCGAACTGGTTGCTTTTCGGATCGAGAATGATGGAAGGCGTATCGACTGTGGCCTCTATCCTCAGCGGGTCCATGGGAATTACCTGTTGGCGGTAGAAACCAGGATGTCGAGCGAGTAGAAGTTCACCCGTTCGTTCAGCTCCTGGAATTTATACGAAAAGCCGTCACATTTGCGCGCCATGCTGATCAGTCCCAGGCCGGCCCCCGATTTTTCGGAAAGCTGGGTTTCGCTCAGCACTTTCTTATGCAGCACCTTCAGCTCGTCCTTATTGAGCCTGGTTATGTTCTCCAGCCTTTCTTTGAGCGCCCCTACCTCTGCGTTCACGATGAGGTTGCCGGTCTTGATGGAGTAGCCGTTCTTATCGCGGCAAACCAGTATGATGCCGGGCTTGAGCTCGCTGCCGGCCTCATTTACGGCCCCGTACTTGCGTATGTTCTGCATGCACTCAACCATGATGGAGAAAACACGGGCGCGCGGCACCGTGCCTCCGCTCTGCACATCGGGTTCGCGCTCGGCCAGCATGAGTATGGCGTTGACAAGGTCCTGGTTGAAGTCGCCTTTGAAGGAAAGGATGATGTTCTCCTTCTCGCACTCTTCAAACCAGTTGAAGAGCAAGGTTGCCCGGTCGGTGGTTTCTATCATAAGTGTGTTCGTTGCGATGACTTGCCTAAAATAATATAATTTCCCGAGAAGATGAAATCATATGGCCTACTCTACGTGCACTGCCAGTCCTTTGAGGTATTCCCCCTCGGGATGAAAAATATTTACCGGGTGATCGGGCGGCTGTGAGAGGTGGTACATCACGCGCACGTTCCGCTTCGCGATAATGGCGGCCGCCATTATGGTGCTTTCGAAAAGGCGCTTATCCACCACCTGCGAGCAGGAGAAGGTGAACAGCATGCCGCCCGGGCGTATCTGTTTGATAGCCTCCGCGTTCAGCCGCTTATAGCCCATCACCGCGTGGTGTTTGGCATCTCGGTGCTTGGCAAAGGCGGGCGGGTCGAGCACGATCACATCGTACTGGTTCCTGTTCCTGTCAAGAAAGTCAAAAGCATCCTCGGCAAAGCTTTCATGCGCGGCAATGCCGTTGAGGGCCATGTTCCTGTCCGTAAGCTCAATGGCTTTTTTCGAGGAGTCCACCGAGTGGACCAGCGCGGCTCCCGCTTTGGCCGCGTAAACCGAAAAGCCGCCCGTATAGCAAAAGGTGTTCAGCACGTTCCTGCCCTTGCAGAAATCGGCAAGCAGCTTTCTGTTCTCGCGCTGGTCGATGAAAAAGCCGGTCTTCTGCCCGCCTTCCCAGTCGATGTGGAAGCGGCAGCCGTTCTCCGTTACCTCGCTGGAGCCCGCGCTCCCGAAAAGATATCCGTTCACCGCTTTCACGCTGGCGAGCTTCGGCAATGTTTCTTCGCTTTTATCATACACCGCCTTCAGCCTGTCGCCATAGATCTCCTGCAGGGCCAAGGTGATCTCCGCCTTCATCAGGTGCATGCCTATGGAATGGGTTTGTATCACCGCAGTGCCGTTGTACCAGTCGATGATGAGGCCGGGAAGACCATCGCCTTCGGCAAAGACCAGGCGGTAAACATTGGTCCCGGTATTATCGGTCAGTCCCAACTGCCTGCGGTACTCATAGGCTTTCTGCAGCTTTCCCCTCCAGAAGTCCTTGCCCGGCTCGCTTTTTTCAAAGGAAAAGATACGCACGGCAATGGAGCCTTTCTGGTAGTGCCCGGTTCCGAGGTATTCGTCTTTGTTGCTGAACACCTCAACAATATCGCCCTCTTCGGGCTCGTCTTCTTTTCCTGCCGCGTTCTTTATCTTTTTGATCGCGCCCGAGAACACCCAGGGATGGAACCTGCGCAGGCTTTCGTCCTTTCCGGAGCCGACAATCACTTTTGGATATTCTTTTTGCATAATCAGGTTTGCAGGATGATAAAATAAAAACGTCCCGCAATCAAGCGGGACGTTCTATGGATCGGGCAAGGCTTATGCCTTGTTCTCGTCTTCTTTCTTAGGACCCTTCTCGGTCTCCTCGAGCGAGGTCTTCAGGTTAGAAAGCGCGCTGATGTCACCAAGGGTAGCCTTTTCGTTGCTTTCTTTCAGCTTCTTAACGGCTTTCTTGGTATCGTTGCGCTCCTGCTTGCGCTCATCGCGCTCCTTCGCTTTTTCCTTTTCGCTTACCTCCTCATGCAGGCGTGCGTGCGAAAGGATGATCTTCTTCTGGTCCTTGTTGAACTCGATGATCTTGAAGGGCAGTTTCTCATCCATCTTGGGCGTAGTGCCGTCAGCCTTCTGCATGTGGCGGTTGGGGCAGAAGCCTTCCACACCGTACTGCAGGGCCACGATGGCGCCCTTGTCGATGATGTTCACCACGGTGCCGTCATGAACGGTATCGACCTTGAAGATGGTCTCGAACACATCCCAGGGATTATCCTCGAGCTGCTTGTGGCCCAGGCTCAGCCTGCGGTTGTCCACGTCCACTTCGAGCACCACCACTTCCATTTTTTCGCCCACCTTCGTGAACTCGCTGGGGTGCTTGATCTTCTTGCTCCAGCTCAGGTCGGAGATATGCACCAGTCCGTCAATGCCTTCTTCCAGCTCAACGAAGATGCCGAAGTTGGTGAAGTTGCGCACGGTACCGGTATGCTTGCTGCCTTTAGGGTATTTTTCCAGGATGTTCATCCAGGGATCGGGCTTGAGCTGCTTGATGCCGAGCGACATTTTGCGCTCCTCGCGGTCGAGGGTCAATACCACGGCCTCGATCTCTTCGCCCACTTTCAAAAAGTCCTGTGCCGAGCGCAGGTGCTGGCTCCAGCTCATTTCGCTCACGTGAACCAGTCCTTCTATGCCCGGAGCGATCTCGATGAATGCACCATAATCGGCAATCACCACCACTTTACCTTTGATCTTGTCGCCCACCTTCAGGTCCGGGTTCAGCTTATCCCAGGGATGCGGGGTGAGCTGCTTCAGGCCGAGGGCGATACGCTTCTTCTCGTTGTCGAAGTCGAGGATCACCACGTTGATCTTCTCGTCCAGCTTAACGATCTCTTCGGGGTGGTTGATGCGGCCCCAGCTCAGGTCGGTGATGTGCACCAGCCCGTCAACACCGCCCAGGTCGATGAATACACCGTACGAGGTGATGTTCTTGACCGTGCCTTCCAGCACCTGTCCTTTTTCGAGCTTGCCGATGATGGCCTTCTTCTGCTCCTCGAGCTCGGCCTCGATCAGCGCCTTATGCGATACGACTACGTTCTTGAACTCTTCGTTGATCTTCACCACTTTGAACTCCATGATCTTGCCTACGTAAATATCGTAGTCGCGAATGGGCTTCACATCGATCTGCGAGCCGGGCAGGAAGGATTCGATACCGAATACGTCCACGATAAGACCGCCCTTGGTGCGGCACTTTACCTGTCCCTTGATGATCTCGTCTTTTTCCAGGGCCTCCTTCACGCGGTCCCATGCCTTGGTGGCGCGGGCCTTCTTGTGCGAAAGGATAAGCTGCCCGTTGGCATCTTCCTGGCTCTCGATGTACACTTCCACCTTGTCGCCCACCTTCAGGTCGGGGTTATAGCGGAATTCGGAGAGGGGCACGATGCCATCGGACTTGAAGCCGATGTTCACCACCACCTCGCGGTTGTTCATGCTTACGATGGTCCCTTCCACCACCTCGTTATTGCTGATGGTCTTGAGGGTGTTACCGTAAAGCTCTTCTAATTTTGCTTTCTCTTCGGCTGAGTAGTTCTCCTGTTTTTTGCCGATGGAGTTCCAGTCGAAGTTCTCGATGGGATTAGCCACAGGAACGGCTTCTTTTGTTTCTGACATTTGTTAATGTTCCTGCCCGAGGGCAGGTAAGTTTGTATCGCATCAGGCCGCTGCGAGGGTTTGACATGTCCGCCTGCCTGTTGGCGAACTTCCTGATTTTCAACAAGCTTCCTTAGCTGAACCGGCCTGTACGGCAGGTGGGCCAGGGAGGCTGAAAAAAGGACTGCGAAGATAATAAATAAATGAACAGGAATGATGAAAAAAATGGAGGTTTAAAATGGGTAGGGCCTTAGTAAGGGACCAGCTCGAAGTTCATGCTGAACAGGGAGCGGTATTCTTCACCGGTCTCCCGCATGTCGTCATCCACCTCATCGTAGTTCCACACTACCGTAACGGGCTTGCCCTGGCTGTGCACGATCTCGAGCAGGCGCATGATATCCACGAAGCACTTGGCCGATGCGGAATTGATGTACTCCACTTTAAAGAAGCATTCTGTCTTAGGTGCCGGGTCTTTGGTGTATTCTTCCACCCATTTCAGGATGGGCAGGAAAAAGCCTGAGCTGTTCTCGGGGCGGGAGCGGCCGGTAATGGATATCCTGCCGCTTTCCAGCAGCACCTCGGGGGTGATCTTGGTGGGGGCTATCCTTACTGTTTCCATTGTGTTTCCAAATGTAATATAAAAATCGGGACCTCGCGTTAACTTAGGTATTGTAACTTTTTAGATAGAATTACTTTTGCATTACCTACTCACTACGTCTGCAAAACCGGACCCAGGAAGTAACAGCGGAGACTTTAAAAAGTATCGCCTGCAGTTTCATTTTGCCATATTGACAAAAATTCTTTTCTTTGCAGCCCGATTTTTAGAAGGGAGCTACTAACTATAAACTATAAACTACAAACTGATCAACCATGTCACGCATTTGCCAGATAACCGGAAAGAAAGCATTGGGAGGCCATAAAGTATCGCACTCTAACGTAAAGACCAAGCGCCAGTTCAGCCCCAACCTGCAGACCAAGCGTTTCTTCCTGCCGGAAGAGAACAAGTGGATCGTGCTGAAGGTATCTACCTCCGGGCTGCGCACCATCAATAAAAAAGGCCTTTTCGCCTGCGTTAAGGAGGCCCGTAAGAAAGGCTGGATCAAGAAGTAAGCTTTTCGGGCGGTTAATTACTCGTTTGATAACTCCGCTTTTAACCAGGCTTATAGAGTATGAAAACGCTGTTACTTTGTAGCAGCGTTTTTGCGTTTATGTAACCCGGTCTTTCCATGCGTCAAAGGGGAAAGAGCCAATGCCTTTAACTATGAAAAAGATCCTCATCCTGCTCCTCCTGGCGCCCGCCCTGGCCCCGGCCCAGAAGAAAGTGCAGCTCTACGAAACCGACTTCCTGAGCAAGGAGTTCCATGCGGGGCGCAGGAACGCCCTCAGGGCCCTTATGCCCGACAGCAGCATGGCCGTGCTTTTTGCCGCCCCGCACAAGATACGGTCGAATGACGTGGAGTACGATTTCAAGCAGGACCCCAACTTCTACTACCTTACCGGACTGAACCAGACCAGCAGCATGCTGCTTCTCTTCAAGGAAGAACGGGAGTTCGAAGGGCAAATGGTGAACGAGATCCTGTTCATACAGGACAAGAGCAAATACGCTGAGAAATGGACCGGCTACCGCATGACTACCGACAGCGCCTCGAAAAAGCTCGGCTTCAAGCTGGTCAGATACAGCTCCGATTTCCCGGATTACAAGATCAACTTTGCCAGGTTCAAAACGGTGTACACCCTGGAGGAGTTCTTCGATGTGCCCGATACGGAAGACGACAGGGGGGACCTGGCCTCGCTGATCAAGCATTTTAAGCTGAAAATGGAGGTTTCGGGGGTTAAGGCCAATAATATCGACCTGCAGTATATGCTGGCGGGGCTTCGCGAGATCAAGACCGAGGAGGAGATCATCCTGCTGAAAAAGGCCATCAAGATCACCTGCGATGCGCATAAAGAGCTGATGAAGGCCCTGGAGCCGGGCTATACCGAATACCAGGCCCAGGCCATTACCGAATTCATGTTCAAGAAAGCCGGATCGGAATACCCAGGCTATCCCAGCATAGTGGGGGGGGGAGAGAACTCCTGCGTGCTGCATTATACATCCAACAGGCGCAAACTGCTCAAGGGCGACCTGCTGCTGATCGATGCCGGTGCCGAATACCACGGCTACAGCGCTGATGTGACCCGCACCATGCCGGTAAGCGGGAAGTTCAGTCCCGAGCAGAAGATCATCTACAATATCGTACTGGAGGCTCAACTGGCCGGCATAGCCGCCTGTAAGGCGGGCAATTACTTCCGCGATCCGCATAAGGCGGCCGAGCAGGTGATCACCCAGCGGCTCATGGAGCTGGGCATTATCACCCAGGAAAAGGATGCGTTCAAGTACTTTTTCCATGGCACATCGCATTTCATAGGCCTTGACGTACACGATGCCGGGCTTAATAATAAACTTTCAATAAATAACGTAATTACTGTAGAACCAGGTATTTATATTGCAGCAGGAAGCGATTGCGATCCCAAGTGGTGGAACATAGGCATACGCATTGAAGACGATATCCTGATCACGGCCAACGGGCCCGAGAATCTTTCCGCATCGGTACCCAAAACGGTAGCCGAGGTAGAGGCCCTGATGAAGCAGGAGAGCGTGTTCAACCTGATCAAATAAGGATAGTATTTGACCCTGCAGAGGAATTCTTTTTTGACTTGTTTTGCTGTTTCAGGCAAAAAAGTTACATTTGCACCCCTTATTTAAAGACGAAAGAACATGGCAAAGAAAGGCAATCGCATACAGGTGATCCTGGAGTGTACCGAGCACAAGGCCAGCGGCAAGCCCGGCACCTCGCGCTATATCACCACCAAGAACAAGAAGAACGACCCGGACAGGATGGAGCTGAAGAAGTACAATCCCATCCTGAAGAAGATGACCGTTCATAAAGAGATCAAGTAATTTTTAATACAGATACGTCATGGCTAAGAAAGTTGTAGCAACGCTGAAGACCGGTAAAGGAAAGGACTTTACCAAGGTGATCAAGATGGTGAAGTCGCCCAAGACTGGCGCTTACACCTTCAAGGAAGAAATCGTGCATAACGATCACATCAAAGATTTTCTTTCTCAGAAATAATCAGGTTAATGAAATTTGTCAAGAAGCCTCTTCCTTCGCGGGGAGGCTTTTCTTGTTTTTAAAAGGAAGAGGTAAAAGCGCATATGGCATTCTTCGGACTGTTCTCTAAAGAGAAGAAGGAAAAGCTCGACCAGGGGGTCTTTGTCACCCGCCAGGGTTTCTTCAGCAAGCTGGCCAATGCCATTTTGGGCAAGGCCACGGTTGACGATGAGGTGCTGGATAAGCTGGAAGAGGTTCTCATCTCATCGGATGTGGGGGTAGATACCTCGCTGAAGATCATCGAGCGAATCAAAAAGCGCGTTTCTGAAAAGCGCAAGGTGGATACGGCCGAGCTGAACGGGATCCTACGCGAGGAAGTGGCGGCACTCATGGTGGCCAACGGCTCGGAAGGCCAGCAGGATTTTTCGGTGCCTGCGGGCATCAAGCCGTATGTGATCATGGTGGTGGGGGTGAATGGCGTAGGAAAGACCACCACCATAGGCAAGCTGGCATACCAGTTCAGGCAGGCGGGAAAAAGCGTGATGTTAGGCGCGGCCGATACCTTTCGCGCGGCCGCGGTCGACCAGCTTAAGATATGGGGCACGCGTGTGGATGTGCCGGTGGTGTCCCAGGGTATGAACGCGGATCCTGCATCAGTAGCCTTCGACACGGTGAATTCAGCCCTGTCGAAGGGCGCTGACGTAGCGATCATCGATACAGCGGGACGCCTGCATAATAAGGTCAACCTCATGAATGAGCTGACCAAGATAAGACGGGTCATGCAGAAAGTGGTTCCAGGGGCACCTCATGAGGTATTGCTGGTGCTTGACGCGTCTACCGGCCAGAACGCGCTGTCGCAGTGTAAGGAGTTTACGGCAGCTACCGATGTCACCGCCCTGGCGCTGACCAAGCTGGACGGAACGGCAAAGGGCGGGGTGGTGATCGGGCTGTCTGACCAGTTCAAAATACCTGTAAAATACATCGGTGTGGGAGAGAAAATGGAGGATCTGCAGGTGTTCAATAAGGCCGAATTTGCCGACTCGCTTTTTCGCCAATAGCCAATGCCGGCCGGAATGCGTATTTTTAACCAATGGTCATGAATACCTGGAAGAAAATTGTCAACCGCGGGGTTAGCCCCGAGCTGCATTTCAACGTGCGGAACAAGGTCCGGATATTCAACTCATCGATCTTTGTCATTGGCTGTATCTATCTTTTTTATACCACTGTAGGATTCCTTAAGGGAGATATCCTGGCCGGTGTACTTACGCTCATTGCCTATGCTATTTCGGCCTCCTGTCTTTATTTTACGGGCATAGGCCGCTTTACGGTTGCATATCACCTTACGGCCATCGTGGGGCTGTTGTTCCTGTTCTGTTTCGCTTTGCTGTACGGTGAGGTCTCACAGACCCATGTTTACCTTCTTTTCATCCCGGTTGCTGCCACCGTACTGTTTGACGATATGCGCATCTGTTACGCCTATTTTACCGCAAGCATCGTGTCGGTCATCTCGCTCAAGGTCATTTTTCTCGACCACCGGCCTTATTATCCGCCCGATGACATCAACCGCTACCTGGGAATATTCAATATCGTGATGACCTGCGCCCTTATCTTCCTGGCCGTGCGCCTGTTCAAGAGCGAGAACCGGGTTTACCAGAAGGAGATCAGCGAGCAGCGCGAACAACTGGCGGACAAGAACAAAGACATTACCGATTCGATCCGGTATGCCAAACGCATCCAGGATTCATTGATGCCATCGGATAAATACATAGAGAAGGCCATCGGGCGGCTGACAAAGGAAAAGGAGAAGCGGGCATGAAAACAAAAACGCTCAGGAAGAACAAGGTGAACGTGGTCACATTAGGCTGCTCGAAGAACATTGTCGACAGCGAAGTGCTGATGGGGCAATTGCGCGCCAACAATTTCGAGGTGGAGCACGAGGCCAGGCAGGATGACTCGGGCATTGTGATCATCAATACCTGCGGCTTTATCGAGAACGCCAAGCAGGAAAGCATAGATACCATACTGGCTTATGCCGAAGCGAAAAAGAAGGGCAGGGTGGATAAGCTGTATGTAACCGGCTGCCTGAGCGAGCGCTACAGGCCGGAACTGGAAAAAGAGATACCCGAGGTGGATGCCTATTTCGGCACGCGCGACCTGCCGCGGCTGCTGAAGACCCTGAAAGCGGATTACAAGCACGAGCTGGTAGGCGAGCGCCTGCTGACCACGCCTAATCATTATGCGTATTTCAAGATATCCGAGGGCTGTGACCGGCCCTGTTCCTTCTGCGCCATACCCCTTATGCGCGGGGGACATGTTTCCGTACCGGTCGATGACCTGGTCCACCAGGCGAAAGGCCTGGCCAGGAACGGCACCCGTGAGCTGCTGATCATAGCGCAGGATTCGACCTATTACGGGCTGGATATCTATAAGGAGCGCAGGCTGGCTCACCTGCTTCGCAGGCTTTCGGATGTAGAAGGCATAGAATGGATACGCCTGCATTACGCCTTTCCCTCCGGTTTCCCCATGGATGTGCTCGATGCGATGAACGAGCGGCCCAACATCTGCAAATACATCGATATGCCCCTCCAGCATATTTCTGACAATATGCTGAAAAGCATGAAGCGCGGAACCACCCGCCAGCGCACGACCGACCTGGTGAGCCGCATTCGCGACAAAGTGCCAGGCATAGCTATACGCACTACGCTCATCGCGGGATATCCCGGGGAGACCGAGCGCGATTTTGAAGAGATGAGAAATTGGGTGGAGGAGACCCGTTTCGACCGGCTGGGCATCTTCACCTACTCGCATGAAGAAAAAACGGCCGCCTATGCCCTGAAGGATGATGTGCCGGCCGCGGTCAAGCAGGCCCGGGCGGAAGAGATCATGCAGGTGCAGCAGGAGATATCCCGCCAGCTTAATCAAAGCAAGGTGGGTAAGGCCTACAAGGTGCTGTTCGACAGGAAGGAGGGGGATCATTTTGTAGGAAGGACCGAATTCGATTCGCCCGAGGTCGATAATGAAGTGCTTGTGCCTGCGGCCGCCTCTTACGCCAGGATAGGAGATTTTGGCACCGTACGCATAAAATCTGCCGAAGATTATGACCTGTTTGGCGAATTGATTTAACCCGAAGGCGAAATTATTTGCTTGTTAATGAGCGCCATCCTACATTTATACTGATCAAAGGCAAGGTTATGCAGGGTTTTATTTTTGAAGGAGACGATACTTTTCCTACCGTTATTCTCAATAAAAGAGACGGTATTTTCCGCATAGAGGGCAATTCGACACCGGAGAACGGCAAGGAGTTCTTCGAACCGGTCATCAACTGGCTGTCCGAGTATGCCGGTAAGCCCAACGAGGAGACCCATTTTATCTTCGACCTGGATTATTTCAATATTTCTTCGTCAAAGGCCTTTCTTTTCATCCTGTATAAGCTGCTCGAGATACAGCAGTCCGGCAAAAAAGTGCATGTTACCTGGTGCTACAGCGATGCCTACATACTGGGTGCCGGCCGCGATTACGGGCACATGGTGAAGATACCTTTTGAGTTCAAGAAGGTAAGGTCGGGCAAGATCAAATCCGATAGTATTTCCGTTTCGGAAGAAGAGTAAGAAGACCGGGAGGCCTTTTCCGGCCTCGTGATGCTTTCATCCCTGGCCCCTGTCAGCGGGGCGGCCTGAAGCCTGCGTTTTTTCTTTTCTTACCTTTGTTCATTATGCAACTGAGCCGTCAGGTTCTGCCTTACGCGGATACCGCTTCTTTCCCATCCATCTTCCTGGATTATATCAGCGGGAACAGCAAGCTGGACGGCTTTTACGCCTACCGGCCCGAAGCGGCCTCATTCAAAACCGCCATTGCCGACCTGAAAAAGCGGCCGTACGAGCGTAAGCTGCTCGCGGATATTCTTGCGGGGCAGAATCCCGGTAAAAAAGCGAAAGCCGCTTTGCTGGCCGATGAAAACACCTTTACCGTATGTACCGGCCATCAGCTTTGCATTTTCACCGGGCCGCTCTTTTTTATTTACAAGATCATTTCCACGCTTAACCTGGCCGGCCGCCTCAGCAAACTTCATCCGGAATATAATTTCATCCCCGTATACTGGATGGCGGCCGAGGATCACGATTTCGGGGAGATCGATCATATTTACCTGCCGGGGAAAAAGATGGAGTGGGGCAGGGAAGAGGCCATCGGCCAGGGGCAGCCCCCGGCCGGTGATATTGCAACGGCTTCGCTGGCCCGGATGCTGGATGAGCTGCGGGGGTTCATGGGCGATAACCGGAACGGCCTCGAGCTGATGGAGATATTCAGGAAAAGCTACCTGGAGCAAAGCAACCTGGCAGACGCCACCCGTAAACTCGTGGAGCAGCTTTTCCCGGATAGTTCGCTGCTGATACTTGACGCGCGCGACAAGCGGCTGAAAAAGCTGTTCTCGGGTGTGATGAAGGATGACCTGATCCATCACCACGCATACCGGATCCTATCCGGTACCAACGCATTGCTGGAGGAGAAGGGATACAAGCCGCAGGTAAACCCAAGAGAGATCAACCTGTTTCGTATGGCAGGGCGCGACCGGATCCGAATCGACAGCTATGATGAGGGGTATGTTAAGGAGATGGAGGAAGATCCTGAGCGCTTCAGTCCCAACGTAGTGCTGCGCCCCCTGTACCAGCAGCTCATTCTCCCCAATCTGGCTTACGTAGGGGGACCGGGTGAGCTGGCTTACTGGCTCCAGTACAGGAAGGTGTTTGAGCATTACAAGGTATTCTATCCCCTGCTGGTGCCCCGCAACTCCGCCCTGTGGCTGGATGCGCGGTCGGTCCAGCTCATGCGTAAGCTGAACCTGAGCTATGCCGAGCTCTTTGAGCCGCTCGACAGCCTGACCCGGAACATAACAAAGCGCAATTCAGGCTCCGGCCTGTCGCTCGATGAGGAAGCGGCCCGGCTGAAGCAATTGTTCGCTGGCCTTGCCGAGAAGGCGCGGGGCACCGACCCCACGCTGGCAGCAAGCGTGGAGGCCGAGCTGCAGAAAACGCTCAACGGGCTGAGGAACATTGAAAGTAAATTGCTCCGCGCTGAAAAGCATAAGCAGGAAACAACCCTTAACCAGGCGGCAAAGCTGAAAGAGAAACTGTTCCCGCAGGACAGGCTTCAGGAACGGCATGATAATTTTATCCCGTTCTACCTGAAGCACGGAAGAGCATTTTTTGAAATGCTGATAGAGAATATGGATCCGCTTGAGCTCGAATTCCTGGTGCTGGCCGAGCTTACAGAATGAGCTTTTTCGTTACCGCTTTTTTACCGTCACTTATTTTAAGCGTATACATTCCCTGGCTCAACTGGCCGGGGGAGAACGTTACTTTCGTTTGGGCCTCAGTGGCTTTTATTTTCTGCACATGCACCAGGCGGCCGGTGACGTCTACCAGTTCTATATTCAATACGCATCCGCAAGAAGCGCCCACAAAAACGTCAAGGCCTGCTTCCGAGTTCTGAACCGCGATGATCTGGAGCGTGGACTCCTGGTCAATGCTTACGGGCACGAGGCCGCTGTAAGAGAACTTCCCGTCAAAATCGGTTTGCTTAAGGCGGTAGTACGAAATACCGCTTAAGGGATCTGCATCGGTTGCCGAATACTTGAGCGTAAAGGAACTGTTCCCGGCTCCGTCAACTGTGGCGATCTCAGTAAAAGCCATTCCGTCTGCAGTTCTTTCCACCGTGAAATAGTCGTTGTTCACCTGGCCAGCTACGGTCCAGTTCAGCTCCACCACTTCACCTGTATAAGCGGCATCAAATGAGAGCAGCGATACGGGTAAAGGATTCTGGGGCGAGACGGACGCTAAAGTAAAAGGGCTGAAATTCGTAACGGTTACGCTGCTGACCGTTCCTGCAGCAGTATTTCCTGTTGTGCCGGTATTCCCCTCATTCTGCCAGGTTGCGCCATCCCACCGGGCTACGCGCAGATCGCTCAGCAATGTCACCCCGCAGGAAGCGGCATCCCAGGTCAGGGTAACCGTACGGTTCGTGGTACCGTTGGTACGGTCGAGCACCCAGTATTCGCACTGGCTGATATGGTTGAGAGCGGGGACCAGCACGTTATTGTAAGTGGTTTGCGGGTTACCGGCAAAATACTCAGCGGTAAATGCATCGCAGGTGAGGGTGATGTCATCTGCCGCAAAAGAAGGATCAGAGGCTATCCCGTCACCGTTGTTGGTCCAGTTAAAGCCTATCCTCACATTAGGATTGTTATTGGCGCTGCGGGGAAGAGCGATGGAGTAAGCGGTCCAGGTGCCCTGAGGGGAGCAGCCCAGGGCCGTTTTGGCCGGGTCGGAAAGCTGGCTCCAGGCTGTGCCATCGAAATACCAAAGCGTTGCATTGTCGAAGCTGAGGTCACCGGCCTCCATGTATTTAAAATTGAGCAGGATATTGGACCGGCCGGTGCAGTTGATCGTTGGCGATTGCACACGCCTGTTTGTAATGGCACACCAGCCGAAAAAGCCGCATGAGAAAGCGTCTGACTCAAAATAAGCGGCCCCGATATCGCCCGAAAAGGTAGATCCCAGGTGAAGTGTTCGGTTCGTTCCGCAGCCGGTGCCGCAGGCGCCTACGGCATTTCCATTCTCCTCCGCGCTGACGTACCATTGGTTGGCAAACGCCTCATTGGTTCCGGTAGCGGCAACGGTCCAGCCGTACGTGGATGCCAGCAGGCCGGTGTTGCATCCGGTGCCGAAGGTTTCGGAATAAAATATGGTACCGCTTGCGGCCGCTCCTATGGAAATAGCCTGGTAGTTACCGCTCTTCCCGACAGGGAAGGTAAATGCCGCCAGGCCGTATTTGGTCACAGGCCCGTTTACGTAGCTGGCATTGCTGGCACCGGTCACGGTTGCGTTATTATTCAGGTTGAGCATGTTGGCAGTGGTCGATATGATCTGCCCGTTCGTAAGGGTCAGCAGGTTGTCGACCGTGACGGGCATGTTCAAAGTCAGGTTGTTTGCGGATTTGTTTATGGTGAGATTGTAAATATTCAATACTCCCGCTGCGTTATTGATACTATGCGGGAAAGCCCCGCTGAAGGTCAGGGTTCGCGCATCGTTGGCATCATAAATAATGGTGCCGTCACACTGCAAATAGGTTGAAACGCTTGCGGCCCCGTTCATGTTGATGCCTGTTCCGTAGTTCCTGATGGTAGAGCCTGTGCCCACTATCAGGTTTCCCCCGACCAGGGTAGGAGTGGCATTGGTATGATCGTTCAGGAAGTTAACGGTCGAGTTGCCCAGGTAACCTATATAAAAGGTCGATTTGATCGTGGGATAACCGGTGGTGCCTGAAAAGGAGGAGCCTATGCCGGTGGTCCATGGTGTGCCGGAATAATTTGAAATGTAGAAGTTCGGGTAATAGGCCCCTATGGTCGAGATCGCAGGATTGGTGGCGCTGTTCTTATAAATATGCCACATGGCCCCCCCGGGAATAGTGCTTATTCCGCCCTGGTAGGCTGCCTGCCATACGTTGGACGAGCCGCTCGAGCTTTTCCTGAAGATCGCGCTTGCTCCGCACTGCCAGGTTGCGGCCCCGCTGAACACCGCGTTGGCCGTAGTGCCGTTTTCCCAGTATGAGCCGTTAATGATCAGGTCAACGCCCGGACCGTCATTGTAGGTCACTGTTACCGTGCCTGAGGTTTGAAGGTAAGTGAACGGGCCGGTGTTCACCACCACCTGATCGATAGTAACATTGGCGGTGATGGTGACCGTATGCGGGTTCTGGATGGTGATCACCCCATCGGCACTGGTGGGTGTTGCCGTAGCCGCTACCCAGGCCGTACCGTTGTATCTTTCCCAGGTGGTGATGGCGTTCCAGTTGCCGGTGGCAGCAGAGCGGTAATCGCCAGCAGCCTGGGAAAAAGAAAGATGACCAATACCCGTAAATACCAGGAGCAGAAATATATTAAGGCAAGGCTTCAAAAGAAGGGAAAGAGATGTAAGAGCAAACTTACTAAAAGGAAGACTTAAAAGCAAGCAAATAAGGGCTAACTTATCATTTGTTATGAAGGGTAGATCCGCCCGCCCGGGTCAAAAACGGAAACCGGCTCCCAGGCTGCCGTACAGGCCGGTGATGCCCAGGTCACGCAGACTTTGTTTGCTCACGGTAACGGTGGCTGGTGCATTGCCGATAAGGTCGGTATAGTACTGCACCCAGTCCGAATCGGACCAGGAGAACAGGGCTGCGCCCGACACCGTGCCTGAAAGGAAGAAGTTGCCGCAGGGAAGGTATTTTATATTCCCCGATACCCCGAGTCCCGCGGAATAAGACCCCGCATTTTCGAATGTACTGCGATTCTTTGTCCAGAGGCTGCCCGAAACATAGGAAGTGTAAACCTCTTCGTAAGCGTATTTGCCCATGGCCACAAAAGGAACGCTGATGCCGCCCGACACGATGAGCCTTTCGGTTTCATACAGGTTGGCGGAAATGCCCGGTTTGATCTGGTAGGAAAGCTGGCCGGCCCTGCTTTCTCGAATGGAGTAATCGCTGCCCGAAACGGTGGAGGTCGAATTCCGGGTATCGTATGTTTCGCTGTAACGGTAAATGCTCAGGCTCCAGTGCATGGTAAAGAACAGGTCTTTACGCAGCCTGAAACCCAGCTCCAAGCCCGTGTTCAGCCGGAGACCCTCTTTGCCGGTAGCAAGCTGTGGAAACCCGGGAAAGTAATAGCGCTCGGATATGCGGTCGGTAAGGGCGGTGTTGCCGGCAAAGACCGAAACCATTATTTTGCCTGAGGCGCTGTCGTTACCGGTATTTTCCTGGCCCGACAGGTGAAGGCACAGGAGGCACGCAGGTAAAAGCAGGAGATGTTTCATGGGGTAGCTGTGTTCGGGGTTAAGTTCGGTTTTATCAGGATAACTGGAATGGCGACTTCAGTTGCCGGCCCGGTTGCCCAGGGTGTCGATGTCAAAACCTGCAGAATCGAGCTCCACGTAGGCAAAGCCGTTCTCGAAATCGTTGACCTGGTCGTATTGAGCCGGGATCACCTTCTTTCCCGTCTTGTCGATAAAGCCCCATTTGCCACCGCGCCAGAACGTGTATTCCCCCTCTATTTCCTCTTCACAGCCTTCGCAAAAGGCGGCCCGCCCGCTGCTGAAAATACCGGCCACATCGAACTGCGCGGGTATCACCTTGTTGCCGTTGCTGTCGGCAAAGCCGAATTTCCCCTTCTCGATGAAACGGAACAGGCCTTCCTCAAAATAATCGGGCCCGTTGTCGAACATAAAAGGGGTAAGCACGTAATTGCCTTTCCTGTCGATGGCGATGAGGCCCTCTTTCTCATCAATTACAAAAGCTATCTTCTTACTGAAGGTATCCGTAAATGACATGACATATTTCGCGGGCAGCACCACTTCGCCTTTCAGGTCTTTGAACCCGTAAAGCTCTTCCGCGCTGGTAAACGATACCAGCGTTTCATCAGCCGGCCCGGGCGCGCTGCACGCGGAGAGCAGGAGCGCGGCAAGTAATGTGTGTATCCTGTTCATATCTGAATGATCTTTTTTATCACCCTGAGCTTATGGGTGTATTTCTCCTGCTCGATATTGAAAATGCCATGATGGTCGAAGGTGTCAACGCGCACCTTACCGGAGGCGTGAATGATCCTGCCGTTCTTCAGCACGATGCCTGTGTGCACGATCTTTCCGTCAGCATTATCGAAAAAGGCAAGGTCGCCCTCTTCGGCCTCCTCAACGAAGCCAAGGGTAAGCCCGCGCTCGGCCTGCTGCCAGGCATCGCGCGGGAGCTGAATGCCGTTCATTTTGAACACGACCTGGGTGAACCCCGAGCAATCCATGCCCAGCGGTGAGCGTCCGCCCCAGAGGTAAGGGGTATTCTGGAAGAGGAATGCGGTTTCCGCGATCTTTTTCCGGCTCGTTTTGGTCACGAGGGCCGCCTCACCTTCATAAATGTATAGCTGCGAATTGATGCGCGACTGGTTGCCTTTCAGGTTGGGGAGCGAGCTGCCGGCAACTATGGGAAAAAGGTCACCGGTCTCGTTGTTACGCATCACGCTGATCAGGTCGAGCGTAACACCGGTTTTCGCTTCCAGCAGGCTCTGGTACACCTCCTCGTAGAGGAACTGGCACTGCTTGATGTCGATCCAGCATTCGTAATTATCATAAGCGGTTTGAATACAGATCCAGCTTTCTTTCTGCGCCAGCACCTGGAAGAGCTCACCGAACAGCAGTTGCGTCACCAGCTCCGACCTGTCAGAAGGGTCTTTCCGGCAGGGAACGACCGACAGGGTGCAAATGCCGTGCTTCATCAGCAGTTCTCAATGACCATGGCCGAGGCGCCACCGCCCCCGTTGCAGATACCGGCAGCACCGTACCGGGCCTTGTTCTGCTTGAGCACGTTGATCAGGGTCACAATAATGCGTGCACCGGAACAGCCCAGCGGGTGCCCCAGCGAAACAGCTCCTCCGTTAACGTTCACTTTCGATGGGTCGAGCTTCATTTTCTGCATATTCACTATGCCTACAACGGAGAAGGCCTCGTTCAGCTCGAAATAATTGATGTCGCTCATCTTCAGCCCGGCCTTCTCAACGGCACGGGGCACCGCTATGGAAGGAGTGGTGGTGAACCACTCGGGCGCCTGTTCCGCATCGGCATACGACCGTATCTTCGCCAGGGGCTTGATGCCCAGTTGATCGGCCTTTTCCTTGCTCATCAGGATAACGGCAGCAGCGCCATCGTTCATAGTCGAAGCGTTGGCAGCGGTGACCGTACCCTCCTTGGTGAATACAGCCCGCAGCTCGGGTATCTTGGCGAAGTTCACGTTCTTATATTCTTCGTCCTCTTTGAACTGAACGGGATCGCCTTTTTTCTGCGGTATTTCAACGGGTACCACCTCGTCATTGAACTTGCCCGACTTCCAGGCATTGGCCGAGCGGGTATATGATTCGATGGCGAACTGGTCCTGTTCCTGCCTGGAAATATTGCATTCGCTGGCGCACATATCGGCCGCAACGCCCATCGCGTAATTATGGTAACAATCCGTCAGTCCATCCTTGGCCAGTCCATCGATCATGGTGGTGTTCCCGTATTTGTTGCCCCAGCGCATGTTCTCCGAGTAGAAAGGCACCTGGCTCATATTCTCCATGCCGCCCGCCACCACAACATCGGCATCGCCCAGCAGTATGCTTTGCGCGCCCTGCATGATGGCTTTCATGCCCGATGCGCACACTTTGTTGACCGTAGTGCATTGAACCGTATCGGGCAGCCCGGCATATTTAGCGGCTTGCCGGGCGGGCGCCTGCCCCAGGTTGGCCTGCAGCACGCATCCCATCAGCACTTCCTGTACCTCTTTGGGATCGAGTTTGATCCGCGCCAGCGCGCCCCTGATGGCAATTGCTCCCAGGCGTGTTGCCGGTATGCCGGCCAGCGTGCCGCCAAAGCTGCCCATGGGCGTGCGTACGGCCGAAACGATATAAACTTCCTTGCTCATAAAAGATTGTTTTTTTTGTTATTCAAGCTCTACTGCCGTTCCGCTGGCTACCACCATGAGCATGGAGCCCTGCCCCACGGTCTCGTAATCCAGGTCGATGCCGATAATGGCATTGGCGCCCAGTTGCCGCGCCTTTTCTTTCATTTCGTTGATGGCCTGGTCCTTGGCCTCTTTCAGCACTTCCTCGTAAGCGCCCGAGCGGCCTCCCACGATATCGCGTATGCCCGCGAAAAAATCCTTGATGATGTTGGCGCCTATGATGGTCTCACCGGAAACAAGGCCTTTGTATTCCCTGATCTTTTTCCCTTCAACCGTGCTGGTGGTGGTCAATAGCATTTTTTCAACAATTGGTGCGTGACAAATTTACCTATTTGCCAAAAACAAGCGCTAAATTGCCTTAATTTTATGCCTGTTTAATCCATGAACCGGTTTTTTTCATTCATCCGCGACCGGCATGACGAGATATTCAAGCTGTCCCTTGTCCTGCTCAGCATCGCCATTATCGTATACCTGTTCCCGAAGGAAGGGAAGTTCAGATACGATATCGAGAACCTCAAGGGCAAACCCTGGCCTTATGAGAACCTCATCGCCCAGTTCGATTTCGCCATTAATAAATCGGCCGAGGACCTGAGGAAGGATAAGGCGGAGGTGATGCGCAACAGCAAGTACTATTTCCGGGTGGATGAGGTGGCAAAGGAAACGGCCCGGCAGAACTACGGGGAGCGGCTGAAGGATGCGGCCAGGACCTTTTCAGGGAAGAAGAAGGCCGAGTTCGTCCAGGAGGGCTTGCGGATATTCGATACGATCTACGGCAGGGGCGTGATCCAGATGGCCGACCCCATTGAGGGAAAGCCGGGCGATTTTACGATCATGGTGATCGCCAATAACGTGGAGGAGGAGCATGCGCTGGGCGAGTTCTTCACCGTAGTGTCCGCCTATGCCTATCTCGATGCCCATTTCTCGAAGCACCCGGAAGATGAGGTTTACCGTAAGCACCTGGAAGATGTGATCGTGCATAACGTTATGTACGATGACCAGACCACCAAGAAAGTGCTCAAGGAGGCGCTCGATGATATTTCACTTACCAAGGGCGGAAGAGTGAAAGGGCAGAGCATCATTTCGAAAGGCGAGATCGTGACGCCTGAAAAGTTCGAGATACTCCAATCGCTGAAGGCGGAATACGAGATACAGACGGGAGGCACCACCAATTACCTGTTCATAGTGCTGGGGCAGGTGGTGGCGGTGACCCTGTGCATGGTGCTGCTGGCCGCGTTCCTGCTTATTTTCCGCAAGGATATCCTTGCGGATAATCCCAAGATCATGTTCATCCTGCTGCTCATCATCCTGAACGTGGTCATGGCCAGTTTCGCCCAGCGATATGCCATCGCTACCATTTATTACCTGCCCTTCTGCATACTTCCCGTGATCATGCGCGCCTTCTACGACACCCGCCTGGCGCTTTTCACCCACCTGGTAACCACGCTCATCATCGCGCTGCTGGTGCCCGACCGTTTCGAGTTCGTGTTCATCCAGATAGTGGCCGGCATAGCGGCTATTTTCAGTATTGTGAACATGAGCCGCAGGGCGCAGATATTCATATCGGCCTTCATCATCTTTGCAGCGTACTGCCTGGCCTTCGGTGCCATGGCGCTGATCCAGGACGCTGGTCTTCAGGAATTCAGCACCAGCCATTTTGCCGCATTTGCGGTCAGCTCCGCACTGGTGCTCACGGCTTACCCGCTCATCTTTGTTTTCGAGCGCAGCTTCGGTTTTGTGAGCGATGTTACGCTCATGGAGCTGTCAGACACCAATTCGCCACTGCTGCGCGAGCTGGCCTCCAAAGCGCCCGGCACCTTCCAGCATTCGCTGCAGGTGGCCGACCTGGCGGAGGAGGTGATACGGCAAATTGGAGGTAACGTGCTGCTGGTACGGACGGGGGCATTGTATCACGATATCGGCAAGACCGATATGCCGGTATATTTCATCGAGAACCAGTCGACCGCCTATAACCCGCACGAGGAGCTGGATTTCGAGGAAAGCGCGTCCATTATCATCAGCCATGTGATAAAGGGAATTGAAAAGGCCAAGAAGCACCGCGTGCCCGATGCGGTGATCGACTTTATACGGACGCATCACGGCACCACCACCACCGGGTTCTTCTTCCGGCAGTATAAGATATCGTACCCCGAGGGAACAGCTACGGAAAGGGATTTTCAGTATCCCGGCCCCATTCCGTTCAGCAAGGAAACCGCTGTGCTCATGATGGCCGATTCAGTGGAGGCAAGCGCGCGCACGCTGAAGCGCTACGATGCCGAGACCATCGACAGGCATGTAGAGAGCATCATCGACAGCCTGGCCGAGCAGAACCAGTTCGTTAATTCCGACATCACTTTCCGCGACATCACGGTGATCAAAAAGATACTGAAGAAGAAGCTGACCAACATTTACCCTGGCAGGGTGGAATACCCCAAGGGCTGAGCGTTTCAGGAGATCTCCTTCTCCAGGCGTTCCCGCAGCTCTTCCAGCGTGATCGAATACTTGAGGCGGCCCTCTTTGGCAAAGGCGATCTCGCCCGTTTGCTCGCTTACTACAATCGCAAGGGCATCGCTGGCCTCGGTGATGCCTGCCGCGGCCCTGTGGCGCATGCCAAGGTGAGAAGGAAAGTCGGGGTCTTCGGTTACCGGCAGCACGCAGCGCGCGCTCACGATGCGGTTGCCGCTGATGATCACGGCCCCGTCATGCAGGGGGTTGTTCTTGAAAAAAATGCTTTCCAGCATGCGCGAGGTCACCTTGGCGTCAACCTGCTCGCCCGTAGAGGCGTAAAAGTTGAGGTCGGTCTTGGTCGCGATCACGATGATGGCGCCCGTTTTGCTCTCGCTCATGTTGCGGCAGGCCTTGATCAGCGCCATAAGATCGGTGCTTTCGCTCTTGCGCATGCGCAGGCTAAAGAGCCTGCGTTTGTTGAAATTGCCCGACAGGATGCCCGATGTGCCGATGAAGATCAGAAACCTGCGCAGCTCCTGCTGGAAAACAATGATGAGGGCGATCACCCCTACGCTGATAAAGCTGCCGAGTATTCGTGAAAGCAGTTGCATCTGCAGGGCCGAAACCACCTGCCAGAGTATGACGATGGCCACCACCCCGATGAAAATGTTGATCGCGACCGTTCCTCTGACCAGGCGGTAAAGCTGGTAAAGAAGTATGGAGACCAGGAGAATATCTACCGCATCGAGCCAGGTGAACTTTATGAACAGGAGGTGCTGCAGCATCATCTAAACCTTACGCGCAAAAGTAACAATTTTAACAGCCTCGGTGGCCTCGCGCACATCGTGCACGCGCAGGATGTCGGCCCCGTTCATGAGCGCGAGGGTATTGACCACGGTGGTGCCGTTCAGCGCGTTCTCAGGCCGCGTACCGATGACCGTATTGATCATGCTCTTGCGCGATACGCCCGCAAGCAGGGGAAAGCCCAGCAGCCTGAAACGCGAAAGGTTGTTGAGCAACCGGTAGTTGTGCCCGGCCGTTTTGCCGAATCCGAAACCGGGATCGAGGATGATCTGCTTCACGCCCCTGGAAAGGGCCAGCTCGCTCTGCCGTATGAAATGATCCATCACCTCTTCCACCACATCGGTATACTGCGGGTCGCGCTGCATATCCGCGGGGGTGCCTTTGATGTGCATCAGGATATAGGGGAGGCCGAGTCCGGCCACCGTATCCAGCATGGCAGGATCCATTGCGCCTCCTGAAATATCGTTGATGATGTCAGCGCCAGCGGCTGCTGCCTTTTCAGCTACCGAGCTTCGCCAGGTATCGGCTGAAAGAATGAGATCGGGATGTTTTGACCGGATCAGCGCGATAACCGGCAGCAATCGCTGCTCCTCGGCCTCTTCGGTCACCCCGGCAGAACCCGGCCGCGTGGAAACGGCCCCCACATCGATCAACGAGGCGCCTTCGCGTATCATTTTTTCGACCTGCTGCAGTATTTTTTCTCCGGAATCGTATTTTCCTCCGTCAAAAAAGGAATCGGGAGTCACGTTCAGTATTCCCATCACTGCGGGCGATGAGAGATCGAGCGTTTTTCCATTGCAATTTATCCTCATAGTCAAGCCTAAAAAAATGTATCTTGCGGCTCATTTATGCTAACCGAAATAATGACCAAAACCTCCACGCAATACGATGCGGCCGTAAAGCAGTGCAAGGATATCTTCATGAAGAAGATGAAGGACTACGGTACTGCCTGGAGGGTGCTGCGGACCAGCTCTATTACCGATCAGATATTCATCAAGGCGCAGCGCATCCGCAACATCGAGGTTAAAGGTACTCAAAAAGTTGACGAAGACGTGAAGTCGGAATACCTGGGCATCGTCAACTACTCCGTGATCGGCCTGATCCAGCTCGGGCTGGCGAAGGACGAGCGCGTGGAGATACCCGCGGATGAGGTGAGCACCCTGTTCGATAAGTACATGAGCGCGGCCAAGCAGCTTATGCAGAACAAGAACCACGACTACGGTGAGGCCTGGCGCGAGATGCGCATCAGCTCGCTCACGGATCTTATCCTGATGAAGATCCAGCGGATCAAGCAGATCGAGGACAATAAAGGCAGCACGCTTATTTCAGAGGGCATAGATGCCAATTATTACGACATGATCAATTACGCCATTTTCGCAGTGATACGGCTGGATGAATGAAGCTCATTGTTCAAATAGTACGGCTCATCGTGGGCGGCCTGTTCATTTTCTCGGGCTTTATCAAGGCGAACGACCCCCTCGGCTTTGCCTACAAGATGGAGGAGTATTTCACGGTCTTCGGCACTGAGCGGCTCATCCCTACCGCTTTATTCCTTTCCATATTCGTTTGCGTTTTCGAGATGCTGCTCGGGTTCATGTTGCTGCTGGGCAGCAGGATCAGGCTCGTCCTGTGGCTTTCGCTAGCCATGATCGTGTTCTTTACCTTCCTGACCTTTTATTCCGCGTATTACGATAAGGTGACCGATTGCGGCTGCTTCGGTGATTTCCTGCATCTCACCCCCTGGACCTCTTTCACCAAAGATGTTGTCCTGCTTGCTTTGATCCTTGTCCTTTTTGCCGGGCGCAGGTACATAACGCCCTTGCTCGCGCCAAGGCCGGAGCGTATCTCGCTGATCGCGTTCGCTGCCTTTTCGCTTTTCTTTCCGCTGTATACGTACAACTTCCTGCCTGTTTTCGATTTCCGCCCTTACAAGATCGGCACCAACCTGGTTGACGCGATGAAAGTGCCGCCCGGGGGAGAGGGCAGGTTTGAAACGAACGTGTATTACAAAAACCTCAAAACGGGCGAGCGGAAAGCCTTTCCACCGAACAACCTTCCCTGGAGGGATTCGCTGACCTGGAAGTTCGACACCACGGTAACGGTCACCCTCGTGGAGCCGGTCATGCCGCCCGTGCACGATTTCACCATCAGCACGCCCGAAGGCTCGGAGTATACGGAGGATTTCCTGACCCATGTGGGTCCCCAGTTCTTCCTGGTGTGCTATGATCTCAGCCTCACCAACAAAAAGGTCTTCGGAAAGATCAATGATTTCGCCCAGCTTTGTAAAAAGGATAATATTCCGTTCATTTGCCTGACCTCTTCAGCGGCTATGATACAGGATTTTAAGCGGGAAACCGCTGCCGATTTCGATTTTTACGTGACCGACCGCACGCAGCTCAAGACCATGATCCGGTCCAACCCGGGCCTCATCCTGCTTAACGGCCCGGTGGTGACGGCTATGTGGCATTACCGTTCGTTCCCATCGTATACCGAAGTGAAACAAAGATATTTTAACGATAAAAAAGGATAACCTGTGCTGAAGTTCATTGCGAAACGGATCTTTTACGGCTTACTGGTGCTGTTCGGGGTGGTCACCATCGTTTTTTTTCTGTTCAACGTGCTGCCGGGCGATCCCGCACGCATGATGCTGGGCCAGCATGCCGAGCAGAAGCTGCTTGACGCGATCAACAAGGACCTGGGGCGTGACAAGCCGCTGGCAGTACAATACCTGGTCTATCTCAACGACCTCTCTCCCATATCCATCCATGACGTGGCCGATCCGGATAACCACCTTTACCTTAACCCCAAAAAATACACGGCAACCAAGCTGTTCAATGTTTCCTCCTCCAAGGCCATTGTGCTGAAGTATCCTTACCTGCGCAAATCCTATATCAACAAGCGGAAGGTCTCGGAGATCATTATCGAGAAGCTCCCCGCAACGGCCATCCTGGCCGTAGCCTCTATCGTCATCGCTTCCTGCCTGGGCATCGTGCTGGGCATTTTCGCGGCCATCAACAAGAATTCCCTGTTCGACCGCAGTTCGCTGGTATTCGCTGTGCTCGGCATGGCCGGCCCTTCTTTCTTCATCGGGATCATCATCGCTATGATGTTCGGCTATTTCTGGACCAAGGAATTCCCTTTTCCGCTCCTGTTCATTGTCATATATTTACTCTGGGCCATCGGGGTGTTCATACGCGATTACCTGCGGGCGAAGAAGAATATCTACTCGGAGCTGAAGATCAGAAGCCTGATCCTGGGCGCGCTCTGGAAAAGCATATTATGGAGCGTGATCGTGTGGATGGTGGTGTACACGCTGAACAAGTTCTTCCATGTGCCCTTCCCGCTGATCGATTATTATTTCCAGCTTCCCGGCACCGGGCTGAACAACCAGGGAAGCATTTTCAAGGTGGATGACCTCGGTAACGAAACGCTGATGCTGAAGAACCTCATCCTTCCGGCCGTTACTTTGGGCATACGCCCGCTTGCCATTGTTATACAGCTTACGCGCAGCTCCATGCTTGACGTGCTTTCGCAGGACTACATCCGCACCGCGCGGGCAAAAGGGCTCAGTTACTATTCCATTGTGGTGAAGCATGCGCTGAAGAACGCCCTGAACCCGGTGATCACCGCCATATCCGGCTGGTTTGCCGGGCTGATGGCCGGTGCGGTCTTCGTTGAGCACATCTTCGACTGGAAGGGTATAGGTTCCGAGATCGTGGAGGCCCTGTTCAAGCAGGACCTGCCGGTGCTCATGGGCTGCGTATTGGTGGCCGGCCTGGTTTTCGTAATTACCAATATCCTGGTCGACCTGATCTACGGCATGCTCGATCCGCGTGTACGTCTTCAATAATACGGTATGCGACAAAAAACAGTTGCCGGTAACTGGAAGATGAACAAGACCCTGCCCGAGGGCCTTGAGCTGGCTGCTGCCGTGCTGGATGGGGTGAAAGGTCTCGCTCCGTCTGCGCGCGTGATCCTGGCCCCCGCTTTCATCCATCTGCAGGCGGTGGCTGCCTTGCTGAAAGGATCGCCTGTGGGGCTGGCGGCACAGAACTGCAGCCCGGAAGAAAAAGGGGCTTTTACCGGTGAGGTATCGGCCGGCATGATCCGTTCCTGCGGTGCCGAATACGTCATCATCGGCCATTCAGAGCGCAGGGCCTGGTTCGGTGAGGATGGCCCCCTATTGCAAAAGAAGATCACCCGGGCCATCAGCAGCCATCTTGTTCCCATTTACTGCGTAGGCGAGACCCTCGAGGAGCGTGAGGCGAAACGGCAGTTCGATGTGGTTCAGGGGCAGTTGCAGGAAGCGGTGTTTCACCTGGACCCCGAGCAGGCCGGTAAAATAATATTCGCATATGAACCCGTATGGGCCATCGGCACGGGCCGCAACGCTGCTGCCGACCAGGCCCAGGAAATGCACAGCTATATCCGCACCATTCTTGCTAAAAAGTTCGGAGCTCACCTGGCCGCCTCGGCATCCATACTCTACGGAGGAAGCTGCAACCCGCAGAATGCGGCTGCCCTTTTCGCCCAGCCCGATGTGGACGGAGGCCTGATCGGAGGCGCTTCGCTCAACGCTGCCGATTTTCTCTCTATTATCAAATCCGCCAACTGACGTGGACTATACAGAGGTGCGCTTCGTGGTCGTTCCCCGGGAGCCCTTCGCGGAGATACTTACAGCCAGGCTGGCCGCATCGGGTTACGAGAGCTTTGCGGATACGGATGACGGTTTGCTGGCTTATGTACCGGCCGCTGATTTTTCAGCCGAAGAGGTGCAGGCGCTGTGTGCCGGCCTGCCCGCTGAGGTATCCTGGTCGCAGCGCCAGATACCCGCTCAAAACTGGAACAGAATTTGGGAAAGCAGCTTCAGTCCGGTAGCCGTAGGCGATGAATGCCTGGTGCGGGCTCCTTTCCACGGGGAAAGTAACAAAACCCGGTACGAGATCGTCATAGAGCCTAAGATGTCGTTCGGGACCGGGCACCATGAAACGACCTGGCTGATGCTGCAACAATTACTGAAACTGAACGTAAAAGACAGGGCCGTGCTGGATATGGGCTGCGGTACGGGCGTGCTGGCCATACTCGCTTCGATGATGGGCGCGGCAGAGGTCACCGCGGTGGATACCGAGCCGTGGGCCTGTGAGAATGCGATAGAGAATGCGGAGCGCAACCGTCAGCATATCCTTGTTGAAAAAGGGGATATAAATATTTTGGCGGGCAGAGGTTTTCATGTTATTTTAGCTAACATCAACAAAAACGTCCTGCTGAACGATATTTCTTCTTATTCCGGTATGCTGAAAAAGGATGGCGAGCTGCTGCTGAGCGGCTTTTTTGAGAGCGATGCGGATGAGCTGGTCAGGGCAGGGCGGTCCTGCGGATTACAATTGAAAGAGAAACGCGCCCGTAACGGATGGGCGCTACTGCATTTTTTTAAAACTGAAGCCCGATGAGACTGCTGCACAAAATATTTCTTCTCTCTGTTTTTATTTTCCTGCTCAATACGGCCAGGGCCCAGACCATCAAAAGTTTCACGCACGATTCGATCAAGTTCCTGGATGAGATGGCCACCTTCTTCGATTTTGCCAATAAGAAAGAAGGAAAGGATTTCATCGAAAAGACCTTCAAGCCCCACTGGATCGGTGAAACATCCAAGATGACCGCGGCACAGCGCAAGTTCGTATATGTGACCTGCAACGAGATGATGAAGAAGAAGTTCAGGCCTTACCCGGAGTTCAAGAACTTCCTTACCGCGCTTATGCACTATTATTCCAACAACCTTCCGGCAAAGACATTTACCGAGTGGCAGCAATGCACGGAAAAGACCCTCGCCAAGCTCAATAACAAAAAGATATCGGCTTACCTGGAGGCATCGGAGCTGCTCTTTGAAGGGAATGTGCTGTTCCGCTCCAATGCGCTGGCCTGGTCGGCCAGTAACGGCAATTACACGATCGCCTTCGACAGCCTGCCCAAGGTAATATTCTCCAATCTCGACCTGACCTGTACGGTCAAGGGCGATTCGGCCACGATCTATAATACGCAGGGGACCTTTTATCCTTCGGAGGATAAGTGGGTGGGCAAGGGCGGTAAGGTGACCTGGGCGCGGACCGGCCTGGATGAGAACACGGTTTACGCGGAGATTAAAAAGTACGATGTATCCCTGCGCTCGCAGGGCTATTCGGCCGATTCGTCCGTTTTTTACAATAAGACCTATTTCCCAAAACCCATTATCGGCAAAGTGTCGGATAAGGCCGTGGTGGACGCCACATCCAACAGCCTGAACTACCCCAAGTTCGAATCGTACAGCAAGCGTTTCCAGATCAGCGGCATCATTCCCAATATGGTGGATTTTGAGGGCGGCTTTACCATGAGCGGCAATAAGTTCATCGGGTCGGGCAGCAAGGAGGAGGATGCATACCTGACGATCAAACGCAACGGGAAGAAGTTCCTGGTCGCATCCTCGAAATCCTTCGTTTTCAAAAAAGACAGGATCATAGCCGATGACGCAGCCGTTGTCATGCACCTGGATGCGGACTCGATCTATCATCCCGGCCTGCAACTGGCCCTCAACATCGAAAAGAAGGAGCTGAACCTTATCCGCACGCAAGAGGGCATATCCAAGACGCCTTATTTCGATACGTACCATAAGGTGGATATGTATGTGGAAGAGGTTTTCTGGAAGCTGGACTCGGCCAAGATGGACATGAAGACCATGATCGGAAGCACGGAAGGGGCCGCGCTCTTCGAATCCTCGAATTATTTCCGCCTCTCGCGGTTCAATGACCTGCAGATGATGGATGAGCTCAACCCGCTGACGGTGATCAAGGATTTTTCGTGGAAGAACGATACGCTGACCAGCTTTAAGGGCAAGGCGCTGGCCTCGTATATGAAGCGCGATCTTCACGAGATACAGCCCCTGCTGGTCAAGCTTTCCACCCTGGGTTTCATCATTTACGACATCGATGACGACCAGGTAACGATCAAGCCCCGCCTGTTCGACTACATATGGAACAGGGCCGGCAAGAAGGATTACGATGTGCTGACCATCAACTCGCTGGTAAAAGGCGGCACCAACAACGCAGTGATGAACCTGCTCAATTACGACCTGAAGATATCGGGCGTGTCGCAGATATTCCTGAGCGACTCGCAGAACGTATTTATCTATCCTGAGAAGCGCGAGATCGTGCTCAAGAAGAACAGGAACTTCGCCTTTGCCGGGGCCATCAACGCGGGCCTGTTCGAGTACTACGGCAAGAATTTCACTTTCGACTACGACAAGTTCAAGATCAACCTTACGGATGTGGATTCCCTCCGTCTGTCGGTGCGCACCAAGCCCGATGCCCAGGGTTTCAGCAAGATCGTAAAGGTGAAGACCGTGATACAGGATATTGACGGGGAGCTGCTCATCGATGACATGGGTAATAAATCGGGGGTTAAGTATAAGCAGAACTCGCAATACCCGGTGTTCAAGAGTAATAAAGAGTCCTTTGTATACTACGATAAAAAGAACATCCAGAAGGGCGCGTACAATAAGGACAAGTTCTATTTCAAGCTGGAACCGTACACCATCGACAGTCTGGACAACTTCTCGCCCGAAGGCCTGAAGCTGGACGGGGAGTTCGTATCGGCCGGTATTTTTCCGCAGTTCAAAGAGCAGCTTACCATCCAGCCCGATTATTCGCTGGGATTCGTCAGGCAAACTCCACCGGGCGGCTTTCCGCTTTACGGAACCAAGGGCAACTTCGATGCCACGATACGGCTCAGCCATAAAGGACTGCAGGGAGACGGTACGCTGAAGTACCTTACTTCCATAGCCAAATCAACCGATATACTCTTTTACCCCGATTCGATCAACGCCAACGCGGAATCGTTCGACCTGGCGGAGCAGAAAAATAAAAAACCGGAATATCCCCCTGTAAAAGGAGATACCGTGTATATACACTGGATGCCGAAGAAAGACGTGATGCAGATCCTGTCGAAAGAAAAACCTTTCGATATGTATGATGGCAAGGCCAGCCTCACGGGCAGGATAGACTATACTCCCAAGGCCATGACGGGCAGCGGCAAGATCGAGTTCGCAGGGGCCACGCTCGAATCGTTCAAGATGGTGTACGGTAATACAAAGTTCGATGCCGATACCTGTAATTTCCGGCTCAAGGCGCTCGAGCTTCAGCAATTCGCTTTCTCCACGGTCAACATGAAGGCGCACATCGATTTTGATAAGAAAACGGGCGATTTCAAATCGAATGGCGATGGCTCCATTGTTAAGTTCGATGTGAACCAGTACATGTGTTATATGGACCAGTTCAAGTGGTATATGGACCAGGGCAATATCGAGCTTTCGTCCGATAACAAGGTGAAGGACAACGAGGGCATCTACCTCGAGGGCCCCGAGTTCATTTCCATCAATCCCAAACAGGACTCGCTTCGCTTCTACGCCCCCAAGGCCCGTTTCGACCTGAAGAAATACATCATCTACGCCAAGGAGGTCAAATACATCAATACCGCTGATGCGCGCGTGTACCCCGACAGCGGCAAAGTGGAGATACACAAGAAGGCCGAGATGCAGCCGCTGACCAACGCCAAGATCATCGCCAACAGCGTTACCAAGTTCCACACGCTCTACGGCTGTAACGTGAACATCTACGGAAGAAAGAGCTACCAGGCCTCGGGAAATTACGATTACGTGGACGAGCTGAAGAAGAAGCAGACCATTTATTTCAGCAGCATTACGGTAGATACCACGGGACAGACCTTTGCCGATGCCGATATACACGACACCACCCATTTTATGCTCAGCCCCAACTTTGAGTACCAGGGTAAGGTGAGGCTGCGCGCTACCGATCAGTTCCTGACCTTTTCGGGATCGGTAATGATACAGCATGCCTGCCCCACCGTGAACGGCCGGAGCTGGTTCAAGTTCACTTCACAGATCAACCCCGAGTCGATCTATATACCGGTCACTGCCGATCCGTACGACAAGGACGACAAGCACCTGGCCAGCGCGATCATGAGCACGCTCGATTCGAATGCCATCTATACCGCATTCCTTTCAAAACCGGTCAGCCGGAACGATATCCAGGTGCTGGCCGCTGATGGCTTTTTGTATTACGACAAGGCCTCGCGTGAATACCGCATATCGAACAAGCAAAAGCTGGTGGAGCGGTCGCTGACGGGAAATTACCTCAGCATGAGCGCGAATACCTGCGTGGTGTATGGCGAGGGTAAGCTTAACCTGGGTTCAGACCTCGGCCAGGTCAAGCTGATCACGGTAGGCAATGCCAGCCATAATATGAACAACGACTCGGCCTATTTCGACCTGATGATCGCAATGGACTTTTTCTTTGAAAGCAGCGCCCTGGAGAAAATGGCCGATATCATCAACGCGAAGACCGACCTGCCGGCCACCAACTTCAGCCGGCCAACCTATGAAAAAGGCCTGCGCGAGCTGATCGGCAAGGAAAAGGCCGACAAGCTGATCTCTGAAATGAACCTGTACGGAAAGCCGAAAAAGTTTCCCGATGAGCTCGAGGTATCCCTCTTCCTTACGGACATAAAGATGTTCTGGGATAAGAAATCCAAGTCGTATATCTCCTGCGGCAAGATCGGGATAGGCAACATCAAAAAGTACCAGGTCAACCGGATGGTGGATGGTTATGTGCAACTGAAAAGAAAAAGAAGCGGTGACGAGCTGAATATCTACCTGCAGATCGATGAGACCACCTGGTTCTATTTCAAATACTCGAACGGCATCATGTCGGCCGTCTCTTCCAAGGACGAGTTCAACAATATTATCAAGGAGCTGAAACCCGAAAAACGCCAGCAGGAGGTTCCGAAAGGAGAGAAGCCTTACCAGTTCGCGCTGGGCAGCGCCACCTCCAAGACCCTGTTCCTGAAGAACGTTCAGAAGATCTGTTCGGGCGGCAGCGGGGAGGACTAAACCCGGGATTTGTTTTTTTCGGCCGGGGTTGTATATTTGCCGCAACGATGCTGACCGCGCTCAACATTTTTGCCCTTCTGGTGGCGTACCTCATCGGCTCCATCCCCTCGGCAGTCTGGATAGGAAAGTATTTCTATGGCGTTGACGTGCGTGAGCACGGCAGCGGCAATGCCGGTGCCACCAATACCTTCAGGGTGCTGGGGAAAGCGGCCGGGCTCCCCGTGCTGATCATCGATATACTCAAGGGCCTGTTTGCCGTTAAGCTGGCTAACCTGGCAGTGACCGACTCAATGAGCCGGGGCGATTTTATCGAGCTTAAGCTTGCCCTGGGCATTGCCGCCCTGATCGGCCATATATTTCCCGTTCTGGCCTCTTTCCGGGGTGGGAAAGGGATAGCCACCCTATTGGGCATATCCCTGGCTATTGATACCGAGTCGGCCCTGTTCTCCGTGGCCGTGTTCCTCCTGGTCTTCCTGCTTACCAATTACGTATCCCTGAGCTCTATCATTGCCTCCTTCGCCTTCCCTTTCAGCCTGATCTTCGTTTTCCCTGCCACCATCTCTTCCCAGATCCTGTTCGGGTTTTTTACCTGCGTGGTGGTGCTGATCACTCACCAGAAGAACATCGAGCGCCTTTTGCGCAGGCAGGAGACCAAGATCAGCCTTCGTAAAAAGTCCTCCTCCGGCCACTTGGCAGAAGATACCTCCGACTAGCCGTTTTTATTCACAACCCCGTATTAGTAACTCATTTCCTGCGATTTAGCCGTTCGGGCGAAATTCAGTAAATTTGTCTACTGGGGTCTACTCTTTATGGAAAGCCGGCCTACGGGGCATCTATGAAACAGCACTTACCGTGTATGACGCGAGTATTCAGGAATATGCTTGTCCTTTGCGCGTTCTTATGCTTTTGCCCGGGGCCCTCGTTTGCGCAAAATACCTACGGTTCCGAGGAGGAGTTGAAAAAGAAGGCTAACGATCTTTTCGAGGAAGAGGAGTTCGTGAAAGGCTATCCGCTCTTCTCGCAATTGCTCGCCCTTTATCCTAAAGACCCCGCCTACAACTACCGTTTTGGCGTTTGCATGCTCTACTCCGTTGCCGAAAAGGAAAAGGCCATCGTCTTTCTCGAGACCGCCTCCAAATATCCCGAAGTGGAAATGGAAGTGTGGTATTACCTGGGCAGGGCGTATCATCTCAACTACCGCTTCGTAGAGGCGGTAAGCGCCTACAACAAATACAAAGAGAATGCGCCATCCAAAAAGGTAGCGAAATACCAGGTCGACCGGCAGATCGAGATGTGCAATAACGGGAAAAAGCTGCTCAAGAACCTTACCGACCTGGTGGTGATGGATAAGAAGGAATTGAACAGAAGCGATTTTTTCCGCTCTTACGACCTCACCGAGTTCAACGCCAAGCTGATCGTGACCCCCGATGAGTTCAAGACCGACCTCGACAAGAAGAAAAAAGACCATTTCATTATGTATTCTGAGCAGGGTAAGGACGAGATCTACTTTTCAAGTTACGGCAAGGATGGCAAGGGCGGCAAGGATATTTACGTAAAGCGCAGGCTGCCCAACGGTGAGTTCGGCAAGCCGGTTGCGCTGGGCTACCCGATCAATACCGAATACGATGAGGATTATCCTTTCCTGCATCCCAACGGCAAAATACTTTATTTCTGCTCCAAAGGCCATAACAGCATGGGCGGGTATGACGTGTTCAAATCCGAGCGTAATGAGCAGACCGGCACCTGGTCGAAGCCGGTGAACATGGACTTTGCCATCAATACGCCCGATGATGATTTCATGTTCGTGTCGGACGCCAACGATCAGGTGGGCTATTTCGCCTCCACGCGCGAGAGCTCGGGCGAAATGGTGACCGTTTACAAGATACAGATCGAGCGCAAGCCGGCCGATATCGCCATCATTACGGGAAAAGTGAAGCGCGAAGACGGTGCCCCGGCATTGAATGCCAAGATCACGGTCAAGGATATGAGTTCCGGTCAGGTAGTGGGCGTGTTCAACGCAAAGGAAAAGACCGGATCTTACCTGATGAACCTGCCTAACGGAGGTAAATTTCTTTTTACGGTGGAGGCTCCCGGCTTTAAATCCTATTCCGAATCCGTAGAAATCCCCGTGCAGTATGAGCTGAAGCCGCTTGGGCAGGATATCGTGCTCAAGAAGGAGCCCGATGGCACCGAGGTGGTGAAGATCATCAATAAGTTCGATCAGAACGTAAGCGATGCCGATTACCTGTCGGCTATGGAATACATCAAGCAGAAGTCGAAGCTCAATGTAAATTACAATCAGACCACCGCTTCAAACGAGCTGCCCGAGGACAGCCTGGATGACAGCGGCACTACGGTATCGAACGGCAAGGACCCCGATACCAAGACGGATTACACCAACGAGGAACTGATCAAGATCGCCTATGACGATGCCAAGGATGTGCAAAAGGAAGCGAACGAGCTGAAGAAGGACGCGGACCAGTCGCTGGTCATCGCCAGCCAGAAGAACGATGAGGCCATGCAGAAACAGCAGGAGCTCGACCAGGTGATGCAGAACATCAACGCCATTACCGATCCGCAGAAGAAGCAGGAGGAGCAGAAAAAGGCGGAGCAGCTTCAGAAGGAAAAAGAGCAGCTTTCGCAGGAAACGGTGGCAGCCTACAACCTCTCGGAAAAGCTGAATGAAGATGCGAAGAAGAAACAGGAAGAGGCCGATTTTGCCCTGAAATACGCAAAGGACCTGGAGCGCGCCCTGAACTCCAGCACCAACGAGGAGGTCATTACCAAGCTTAACGAGCAGAAGGAGATACTGGATAAGATGAACGGGGAGAAGACTTCCACCACTTCGGATTATTCATCCAGCCTCAATAAGCAGGCCGAGCAGAAGCAGGTGGAGGCCAATAATGCCAAAAAGCAGTCGGAGGATGCCAGGCAGGAGATCGTGGAGATGCAGAGCGAGGCCGACCGGCTGAAGAAAGAGGCCGACAGCCAGAAGAACCCCGAGCTTAAGCAATCGCTGCTCAACCAGGTAGACGAGCTGAACGCGGATATCAAGACCAAGCAGAAAGAGGCCGATGATGCGGAGCAGCGATCCAGTCAGCTTCAGGCTGACGCAGACCGGCTGAAAGTGCAGGCCGATTATGCCGATAACCTGGTGAGCCAACTGAAGGAGGATAAGGTAAGCACCTCCTCCGTTTCCAGCATAGACAAGGAGAAGCTGAGCCAGCAGGTGAACAGCTATGAGACCAGCCCGCCCGTGATCCAGACCACCGCCAGCACTACGGTTAAGACCGATAACAGCCAGCAGACGGATAATACCACTTCCTCGCAGACCACCACGGCACAGCAGCCGGGTCAGAGCTATTCCGAGCTGTATTCCCAGCAATTGAAGGATGCCGATACGATCAGCGATCCTTACGACAGGGAAAAGAAAAAATCGGAGATCTATGCGAACTGGTCGGCCGATGCCAAAAAGGAGCAGGACGCACTGAAGGGGAGCATGAAGAACCTGAAGACCAAGCAGGAGAAGGAGGATGCCAAGAAGAAGATAGACTACCTGGATGCGGTGGTGAGCGAAAAGTCGCAGCAAGCGGAGCTGACAGCCGAGAATGCCCAGAAGCTCAAGGAGCAGCAAAGCACCCAGACGACCGTTACGGCCGACAATACCAGCGCAAAAGAACCCGTGCTGGTGGTGAGCAAGGAAGAGATCAATTCCGTTAACAGCAAATACGAGGACCGGCTCAAGAAGGTGGAGGAGATGCCGGAGGGCTATGAAAAGGAAAAGGCCAGGCAGGAAGTGTATGCTCAATGGTCGGGCGAGCTGAAGCAGAAGGAAGAAAAACTGCAGCAGCAGCTCGACACGGCCCAAAGCCTGAACAGCAAGATCGCCATACAGGATGCGATCAACCAGGTGAGCGGCCAGACAAAGGAAAAGGATAAACTGGCTAATGCCAGCCAGAAAAAGGCGGATGACCTGAAGAGCACCACGGCCACCACGCAGACCCAGGATCCTGTTAAGACGGATAATGCGCAGAACGACCAGATCGTTTCCGACCTGGTAGGGGACATTTCGAAGAGCTACGAGGAAAAGATCGCTTCGGCCGATGACGTGAAGCAGCCTTACAAGCGTGACTCGCTCAAGTCGGAGATATACAGCGAATGGGGGAAGGAGATCAGGAAAGAGCGCGACAGCCTCAGCGCGGTAATGGTAAAAACCAAAAAGAAAAGCGAAAAGGAATCCCTGAAAGCAAAGATCGATGCGCTGGATAAAGAGATCGGGGAAAAAGAGGCGCTGGCGAATGCAAGCTTTTCGGATTATATCAGGGAAAAGCCATCAGACCCGGTGGTATCTTCCTCCAACCCGGTCAGCAAGACCGAGGAGCCGGTAAAATACGATTATACTTCCCCGGAGGCCAGCCAGGAGATGATCATTGCCGCCAACCTGGAGGCGCAATCTGATAAGCTTATGCGGCAGAGCGATTCGCTGAAGAACGAAGCTGCTAAAACAAGCGATCCCGCTCAGCAGGCCGAGCTCTATGCCAAAGCGGATGACCTGAAGAAACAATCGGATGACAAGAAGAAAGAAGCGGATAATACCCTGGCCAATGCCAACAAGATCGAATACAACAGCAATACGGCCGAGCTGAAGGATCTCTCGGATAAAAAGTACGATAATGAGGCTAAGGTGACTCAGGCTGACTTGCTGCAGGATGAGGCGAAAACACTCTTCGATAAGGCGCAGGAGGAAAAGATCAAGGCGCAGAACCTCACAGGCGCTGAAAAGCAGACTGCGATGAACAACGCGCTGAGCCTCGAAACGCAGGCCCTGGGCAAGCAGGAAGAGGCCAAAAAGATATACAGCTCGCTGAAAGTAGTGGTAACAGCGGATAATACAACGAGCGGCAACAAGCAGGATAATACCACTCTTACGACCGACAATACCCAAACAACCGATACCAAGCAGGATGGCAGCCAGCAGGACAATACCCAGGTGACAGCGGATAATACCACAAAGGAGCCCGAAACGAATGCTCCGGACAACCCCCAAAAGACGGATAACAGCGCGATCACCGCTACTGAGGAATACAAGCAATACGAGTCCATCAAGCAGGAATCGGGCAACCTGAAATCGTCAGCGGCTTCGGATTACAAGAAGTCGGCAGAATTGAAGACCTTGTCCGACCAGCAATCCAAACAGTCGCAGGACCTGATCGAAAGCACCGCGAACATCAGCGACCCGGCCAGGCAGAAAGAGATACTGCAGCAGGCCGAAGAACTGGATAAGCAATCGCTGGCGAACATGCGCCTGGCCGACTCGCTGAAGAACGTAGCCCTGAAAACGGAGGAGCTTTCGAAGACCAGGGATGAGGAGGCCGACAAGTACCTGCAAACGCTGGATAAGAGCAAATCGGAAGAGATAGCGATGGTGTACAAGACCACTAACCCGGATACGGAACCGCTCAGCCCGACCGTGACCAAAACGGAGAATAATACCGAGAACAAGATGCCGGAGATCATCATGGTCAATATGCCGGTAGATAAGATCGAGATCAAGGACCAGCCGGTGTACTCAAAGACAAAACCGATTCCCGTTAACGAAAAGCTTCCCGAGGGGCTCATCTTCAAGGTGCAGGTAGGAGCTTTCAAGAATCCCATCCCGCAGGACCTCTTCAGGGGCATTACGCCCATAACGGCCGAGACCACCCCGCTCGGTTTTACCCGTTACACGGCCGGCATCTTCACTAATCCTGAAAAGGCTCTGCAGGCACGCGACCAGATCAGGGGCATGGGGTATAAGGACGCGTTTGTTGTGGCTTTCTATAACGGCAAGCGCATCAGCTACGAGCAGGCCATGGATATGATGAAGAAGGGCGGGCAAACCGTTCTGACCGACAATACTACCCAGGTCAAAGACGACAAGAGCAATACCGTTGAGCCGGATAATACCGGCAAGCAGACCGATCCGACCGCAAGCCAGAATACGAACACAACAACATCCCAGCCCGTTACCACGCAGGTCAACGATGTTAAATCGACTGACGTCAAGTCAGTGAGCGGGTTGTTCTATACCGTGCAGGTAGGAGTGTATTCGAAGAAAGTGACCTCAGCGCAGCTCTATGGCATTTCTCCGCTGAACAGCGAGATGCTGCCGAACGGGCTTATTCGTTATACCTCGGGTACCTATAAGGATGTGGCCAGCGCCACCCAGGCCAAGGAAGCTATCGTGAAAAAAGGCGTAAAGGACGCTTTCGTGACGGCCTATTATAACGGCAAGCGGATAACACTTGAAGAAGCGGCCGCCCTTATTGCGGAAAAAGGCACTTCTATCGTGACCGGGGGCGGCAATCCGCAGACCGGCCAGAATGACCCCGGTCCGGATACGCAGCCCGAGAAGGACCCTGAGCCCAAGAAGGATACGCCCGTTGTATTCGTTCCTATTCCCAATACCGCCACAGCCAGCGATACAGGCGTTGTATACAAGGTGCAGATAGGGGCTTATAAGGAGCAGGTGCCCATCACGATCGCCAACCAGTTCGTGAAGATCGCATCGCAGGGCATCAGCACGGCCAAGCAGGACAACGGCATTACCCTGGTTACAGTAGGCTCGTTCAAGACCTATGCCGAAGCGGTCAAGGCCCGAGAGGCCATCATCGCCCAGGGAGTTGACGCCTTTGTGATCGCCACCAAGAACAACAAGAAGATATTCATCCAGGAGAACCTGGACGAAGAAGAATGATCCAGCGAATAAGAGATAAAAAAGAACCCGCCTGTGGCGGGTTCTTTTTTTAGAGGCTCTGTCCTTTTTTAATACTGGCTGCCGAACACCTTTTTCAGTATGTCCGATACACGGGCCACAGGGTCTTTGCGGATCTTGTTCTCTTCAATAGCGATCAGCTTGAAAAGCCCTTCCTTGGCCTTTATCGTTACGTACTCGTCCAGGTCAGGGTTTTGCTTCTGCACGCCCGGTATCTTGTTATAGGTATTGATCACGGGGTGCCAGTAGTTGGTAATGGCCACTTTCTTTAACGCATCCTGTACCTTAGGCTTGAAGGTGGCATGCAGTTGCGTTCCGGTTTTGTCGGAGAGGTACTTGGTGGCCGCGCCTTCACCGCCTTTCAGTATGGCGAATCCATCGCCAATGCTCATGCTTTTGATGGCGTTAAGGAATATGGGCCCGGCTTCCTTAGCCGCTTCTTCCGCACCGCGGTTCAGGGTCATCACGAATTTATCCACCTGGTCCTTCATGCCCAGTTGCTCCACCTTCTCTTTTACCTTGATAGCCTCGGGAGGGAAGGGTATGAAAATAAGCGGATTCTTGTAAAATCCGTCCAGCTTGGAGGCCATCCCGGCCGAGTTATTGGTGCCTACCGACAGGGCCTCTTTAAGTCCCTGTATCACTTCCTCGTTGGTCAGCTTGTTGCCGCCACCTCCAGTATTCATATCGTTCACCGTTTTGGTCATCTGGTCGATCTGGGCCTGGGTACAGGCGATCAGGGCTACAGCCATTATACCTGCGATGAGATAACTTGCTCTTTTCATGTGTTTGATTTTTGTATGGCAAACAAACTTACAAATATTTTGCCAGAAATTATGGACGCCTATTTCCCGTACTTTTGCCCCTATGCTGGCCGAGATCATTACGATAGGCGATGAGCTCCTGATCGGGCAGGTGGTCGATACCAATTCGGCCTGGATGGGGCAGCAGCTCAACCTGGCCGGGATCAGCGTCAGGCAGATCACTTCCGTATCTGACGATCCCGGGCATATCGTTTCAACCCTTGACCAGGCCCGGCTGCGAGCGGACCTGATCCTCATGACCGGGGGGCTTGGGCCTACGAAAGACGACATCACCAAGCATACCCTGTGCGCCTATTTCAAAACACAGCTCGTATTCAGCGATGAGGTTTATGAGCAGGTAAAGGCCCTGTTCGCCAGCCTGGGTAAGGAGGTGACCGCGATCAACCGCAAACAGGCCGAGGTGCCGGCCGCCTGCCGGATCATACCTAACCGTAAAGGCACTGCTCCGGGCATGTGGTTCGAGCAGGATGGCAAGATATTCATCTCTATGCCGGGCGTGCCTTACGAGATGAAGGCCATGATGAGCGGGCTGGTGATCCCGGCTTTGAAAGAGAGGTTCGAGCTGCCGCACATCATTCACAAGACCATACTCACACAGGGCGTAGGAGAGAGTTTTCTTTCGGAGATCATCGCGGAATGGGAAAACAGCCTGGGGGAGGAGCAGATCAAGCTGGCTTACCTTCCTTCACCGGGCCAGGTACGCCTGCGAATGAGCCTGACGGGCACCGACCGGAAAAAAATGGAGGAGGCTTTGGCGCGTAAGACCGCTGAGCTGGGAAAGCTGATCTCCCGCTACATTTATGGAGAAGAGGAGTACGGGGCCGAGCGGGAGACCCTGGCGCATGTTGCAGGCCGCTTGCTTAGGGAAAGAAAACAAAGCGTTTGCACGGCCGAGAGCTGTACGGGCGGCTATATCGCCCATCTGATCACTTCTGTTCCCGGCAGCTCCGATTACTATTACGGATCGGTGATCGCTTATGCCAATCAGGTTAAGGTAGAACAACTTGGAGTGGATGAGCAGGTGCTGAGAGAAAAAGGTGCCGTGAGCCGCGAAACGGTGGAGCAGATGGCCGAAGGCGCCCGTAAGAAATTCAATACCGATTATGCCCTTGCCGTAAGCGGCATTGCCGGGCCTGACGGTGGCACGCCCGATAAGCCGGTAGGCACCGTATGGATAGCTGTTGCATCGGCTAAGGGAGTAGTGGCTGAGCAATTCCTTTTCGGAAAGGACCGTGAGCGTAACATACAGAAAGCGGCACAGGCCGCGCTGAATATGTTGAGAAAGGAGATTCTCTAATGGTAAGGTATATAAATTCAATCGCTTTTTTGCTTGCTTCTTCATTTTTGTTTTCACAAAAAAAGGAAATGATCTACCTGGAAGCGTATTGGCTTAGAGGTGAAATTGAAATCGATGAAAAAAAGAAATTGATATATACATCACAGAAGTTCTACTCGGACAAGCCCCTGAGTCCTGGAAAGGCCCCGTATAATTTTTCGCCCGATACGGTAATGATCAGTGATGACGAGTGGAACTGGGTGAATGATTCGACAAAAGTTGAGTATAAATTCTGTCACAAGCGCGTAAAGGTCTATGATTTTAATTCAAATTATCCTATATTGAAGGATAGTTTCCTGCTGCTAGAGAATAAAGTCTTCTCATTCCCATTAGCAAGAGATTATGCGGCAGACAGTCTATTGCCAATCGGGAAAAGACTGCTGAGCGATTCCTCATATCAAGTAATTCAGGCCGAATACGTCTTTTTTAACACTCGATGGAAAAAGCGAGACGAAGTACTGGTGGCTGGTTATTTCAATCCAGGCGGTGAATGTTATGATTGTCATTACTTATTGATTGAGATATATGCGCTGAGCAGGAAAGGCCAGCCTAAGCGTTTGGTTAAGATAAAGGGGAAGAGTGAGCTTTATCAGGCCAAGATTTACCATCTTTCGCGAAACGTATCAGATACGGTAATTGTGATATTTCATCCCGGGGGTGCCAGTTTTTATTACCCCAAATAGTACTTAACATCGTTTCGTTCATAAATATCCTTGGCGTCCTTATGTAAGTAGCTGACTCTAAGTAATTTTGAGTGCATTGAAGAGTATGCAAACCCAGAACCGCCTGCGCGAGCCTTTTCTTATTGTGCTGATCACGGTCATTGTTCTCACATTTCTCTCATTCATCCCTACCGAGTTCAGGGTAGGGCAGTACCAGATGAAAAAAGTAGATCTCTTTTCGGAGGTCAGGCACCAGAGCAAACATATCGTATTCCCTTTGCCCGATGTGGTATTTGCCGATGCCATCAGGGACAGCCTGGCCCGTGTTCTGCGTGAGAAGGAACTCTACGGTATAGCCAGCTTTTCGAAGGATACGCTGGGTGCGATGGATCGCTTTTACATGGCCCTTCTCCAGACCAAAAAAGCTAAAAAGAAAACACGCATCGCTTATTTTGGCGATAGCATGGTGGAGGGCGACCTGCTGACCATGGACCTGCGCAGCTTCTTCCAGCAGGATTTCGGGGGCAGCGGGGTGGGCTTTGTTCCCATCACCTCCATCGTAGCCGGTTTCCGCACCACCATCATTCATTCCTTCTCGTCAGACTGGACCGACTATAATTTCAATGATGGCGGGGGCCCTGATCATCCCCTGGGCCCTTCGGGGCATTGCTTCCTGGCTTCGGGGGGCAGCTATGTGAAATACAAAGGCTCTAAATATTCGGGCAGCTTTAACCAGGTTAAGCTTTATTACGGGAGCGGTAAGGCGGATTGCCGGGTGAACGTGACCACCGATGCGGGAACCAGCGAAGTGGCGCTCAGCGAAAGCAAGGCGGTGAACGAAGCAGTGCTCAACAGCTCGCCTACGGCAGCCATCTCCATGAGCTTTAGCTGCCCTGGCGTGAACATTTACGGGGCCAGTTTCGAGGGCCCATCGGGGGTTTACGTTGATAATTATGCCTTCCGCGGCAACTCGGGCCTGACCCTGACCGCAGTCCCCATGAACATCTACAGGGGTTTTGACGAATACTTCAGCTACGACCTCATCGTGCTGCATTATGGCCTCAACGCGGTGGGGCATAAGGTGAAAAGCTACGCCTGGTATTTCGATGCCTTCAAAAAGGTGGTAGAGCATATCAGTGCCTCCTATCCCAGCGCCAGCATTCTCATCATCGGCATGAGCGACAAAGGTTATAAGGAAGGTGGGGAATGGAAAACCGAACCCGATATCCCCGTATTCGTAGAACAGCAAAAAAAGCTGGCCCGTGAAACGGGTGTGGCCTTCTGGAACCTGTACGAGAACATGGGCGGATACAATTCCATGAAGGAGTGGGTGGAAGGCGATACCGCTTATGCCAACCGGGATTATGCGCACCCGAACCACCGGGGCGCTACGCGCATGGCAAAGATGTTGTATAAAAAAATAATGGATGGATTCAAAGAATATGAGGCGAAACTGGAGTAGATATATTTTTCTTTTTCTGTTTTCCGCCTGCGCGCAGGCCCAGGTGAAAGAAGATCAGCCGCAGGTGGTGGATTTCAATGTGGACGAGGAGCTCAAGAAATATCCTTTCATTAAGGCCGATTCGGGGAAATTGCATAACGATAGCATTGCCCTGGCCCCCTTCTATACGAAGCTCTACCAGCTCAGGCAGGGCGGGGGCGGAAAGGTCAGCGTGGTGCATATAGGCGATTCGCATATCCAGGCCGATTTCTTCTCGGGCGTGGTGCGCCAGCACCTGCACCTCGACTTCGGCAATGCCGGCCGGGGCTTTATCTTCCCCTACCGCCTGGCCGGAAAGTCGAACGAACCCTTCGATTACCGGACCGCCAGCGAGGCCACCTGGGAGTACAAGCGCAACGTTTTTTCCGATAAACCCATGCCCATAGGGGTAGGGGGTTATACCATCCGTACGCAGGACACCTCGGCCGCTATCACCGTCACCCTGAAAAAGGATAAGAGCGCGGTGGATTACGGAACCACCCGCCTTACCCTGTTCCATGAAAAGAACGATGACAACTTCGACTTTGCCGTTTTCGACACCACGGGGACCGAGATCGGGTATATCAACATCACATCGAAGTCGGAAAGCCGCTTCACTTCCACGCTGATCTTCCCCAAGCCGTATTCCAAATTCATTATCCGGGTATCTTCCCGCGATACTGTTCAGAAGAGCGCCATGATCTATGGCCTGCTGCTGGAGAACGAGCAATCCGGCCTGCTTTACAATACCATAGGCGTGAACGGGGCCGATTTCATTCACTACAATCTTTCCGAGCACTTCATCGAGCAGATGGCCGTGCTCAGGCCCGACCTGCTCATCATTTCGCTGGGCACCAACCAGGCCTTTGCCGGCAAGAGCTTCGAGCCGGAAAAATACTACGCGCAGATCGACACCCTGGTCCAGTCAATACTCCGTAACAACCCGGGCGTATGCGTGCTGTTTACCACCCCCGGTGATTCGTTCAGGAGATCGGGAAAAAAGAGGGTGAAGAACCCCGTGGTAAAGGAAGTGAGGGACGTGATCATCAAATACGCCAGGGAGCATAACATGGCCTGGTGGGACCTGTACGAGGTGAGCGGTGGATACGGGGCCATGGCCGACTGGTACAGCGCGGGCATGGCGGATAAGTTCCGCCTGCATTTCAGCAAAAAAGGCTACGAGATACAGGGCGAGCTCTTCTACCGCGCGCTCAGGCAGGGATACGAAACCTATATCGGCAAAGGCAAATGAGCTTCGACCCGGATAAGCTGCTGGAAAAACTTGCCTTCGATCCCAACGACAGGCTGCTGTTCAACAGCTCCTTCTTCCTGTTCTATTTCCTGCTGGTGATGATGATCTATATGTTCCTGTACAGGACCAAGCTTACCCGGGTCGTCTTCTTCACCATCTTCTCGCTCTATTTCTTTTACAAGGCCTGCGGCTGGTATGTCTCCTTCATCGTTATCGCGGCCGTGGTGGATTTCAACCTCAGCAACTGGATCTACCAGGCCGAAACGAAAGCGAAGAAAAAGGCCTTGCTCGTTTTCAGCGTGATCATCAACCTGGGACTGCTGGCCTATTTCAAGTATACCGATTTCTTTATCCACATCATCAACGACCTGAAGCTGGGCCATATCCAGCCGCTGAACCTGGCTATTCCCATCGGCATTTCTTTCTATACTTTCGAGAACCTGAGCTATACCATCGATGTGTACCGCGGCAAGTTCAAGCCCGTAAGCAGCTTCCTGGATTACTGTTTCTTTCTTTCCTTCTTTCCCAAGCTGGTGATGGGGCCCATCGTACGGGCTTCGGATTTCATTCCCCAGATCAGGCAGGATATTGTTGTGACCAAAGAGGATATAGGCAAGGGCCTGTACCTCATCCTGGGCGGGTTGTTCCGCAAGGTGGTGATCTCCGATTTTATTTACGCCAATTTCGTGGAGAACGTGTTCGATGACCCTTCGCGGCATCCGGGTGTAGAATGCCTGTTCGCGGTTTACGGCTATGCCATGGTGATCTATTGCGATTTCTCGGGTTACAGCGATATGGCCATCGGTATGGCCAAATGGATGGGTTTCGATATCAATATCAATTTCAACAAGCCCTACCAGGCAGCCAATATCACCGATTTCTGGCGCAGGTGGCATATATCGCTCAGCAGTTGGCTGCGCGATTACCTGTATATCTCGCTCGGGGGTAACCGTAAGGGCAGGGCGCGCACCTACGTCAACCTGATGCTTACCATGCTGCTGGGAGGCTTATGGCATGGCGCTTCCTGGAATTTCGTGCTCTGGGGCGGCATGCATGGGGCGGCCCTATCGCTCGACAAGATGTGGCACGGGCTCAAGGAAAGGATGAACTGGCGCTTTGAGCTCTCCAATTTCAAATGGGGCAAGGTCATGGGCGTGATCATCACCTTTCATTTCGTATGCCTGTGCTGGATATTCTTTAAGGCCAAGACCTGGGAGATCAGCACCGGCATGCTGTACCAGATATTCAACAATTTCAGCGCCTCATCCTTTATGCCCATGGTCATCGGCTACAAGAGCGTGTTCATCATTATGGGCATAGGCTACCTCCTGCATTTCATGCCCTCCTTCATCGAGAAAAGGGCAGAGTTCTCGCTGGTGCGTATGCCCATGGCCGGCCGCATACTCGTGCTGCTGTTCTATATCTGGATCGTCATCCAGGTGAAGCAGGCCGAACCCGTGATGCCCATCTACCTGCAGTTCTGATAAACAAAAGTCCCCCCGGTGTAGCGGGAGGACCTGTAGCGGGTGGAACATTGGAGGTTGCTGTCCGCCCTGCTGGGATTTTATTTGATCAGCGATACGCTTCCTATGAGACTGTGCATCCGGCCCTGGTAATCCTCCACGAGTATCTTCCATACGTACACATCGTTCTGCGCAATCTTTTCGCCCCCGTTGGCCTTGCCGTCCCATCCCTTCTGGAAAACGGTCGATTCAAAGATCAGGTTCCCCCAGCGGTCGAGAATCCAGAGGTGATAAGTGTCTTCGTTGATGTGCGAGGCTTTGGGAACGAACACATCGTTCAGGCCGTCACCGTTCGGTGTAAAGGCATTGGGAACGTAGATGGTATAATAGGGCTGTATCGTCAGGCAATAGCTTACGGTATTCCAGCAGCCGTACTGGTTGTGCACGATGAGCGATGCGCAATAGGTGCCGGTGTCGGAATAGGAGTGGCAGGGATTCTGGCTGGCGCTGGTCGACTGGTCATTGGGATCGCCAAAGTTCCAGTACCATTGCACCACATCGTTCGTGGACAGATCGTTGAAGCAGATCCTCGGGTCGAGTATGGTCGTGGTAGGAGGTGTCATCGAAAAGTCCGCGGTGGGGTTCGGGTGTATGGCGATCATGTTATTGTTCGTTTGCGAAGCGGTACAGCCGTTCGTTCCGGTAACCATGAGTGTGACAGAGTAAGAGCCCACATTGTTGTAGCAATGCAGGGGATTCTGCTGCGTGCTGGTGGATCCGTCACCGAAGTTCCAGCTCCAGCCGGAAACATTGGACGAGGTGCTGGTGAACTGTATGCAGGAGCCTTCGCAGGCCATGGGGTCATTGGCGCTGAACGATACCACCGGGGTAGGCTGTACCGTTACCTGCACCGTGGCTGTAATGGAAGGCGAGCAGTTGTCTGAGGCGGTAACCGTGTACGTGGTATTTGCGGTGGGCGAAACCGTGATCACGCTTCCGGTCTGGTTGCCGGGCATCCAGGTATAGGTATAAGGTCCGCCATTGCCACCATTGGCGCTGGCATTGATCTGTACCGGTGCTCCGGGACAGCTTACGGTATTTCCGCTGGTGACCATACCGAGCGGAGGGTGGACCGTAACGGTCACCGTTTGCGGACCTGAAGTGCATCCGCTGGCGTCAGTAGCGATAACCGTATAGGTGGTTGTAGTTACGGGCGAAACGGTGGGACCCGAAGGGCTCCACGCGTAGGTGAAGCTGCCGGTGCCGCCCGTAGCCGTAGCGGTAAGCGTGAGGCTTTGTCCCACACAAATGGTAGTAGGGGCTGTCAGGCTGGCCATGGTCACGGGGCTGGGCTGGGTGATGGTAGCCACAGCGGTGCTGGTACAGTTGCCCGCGTCAGTTATATATACCGTATAGGTTCCTGCACAGAGGCCGTTTGCCGTAGCGGTGCTTTGCGCGGGGCTGGTGGTCCAGGAGTAGCCGTAGGGGCCATTGCCACCGGTGGCGCTGGCTGTAGCCGAGCCGTTACAGCCGCTGCTGCAGCTCACATTTACGACCGAAGCGATAGCGGCTGTGACTCCGGCCGTGTTGCCAACCGTTACCGCACTCACCGCGGTGCAGCCGTTGGCATCGGTCACTGTTACGCTGTATGATCCGGGCACAAGGCCGTTAGCCGTAGCGTTGGTCTGGCCAGAAGGGTTCCACATATAGCTGTAGCCCGGTGTTCCGCCTGAGGCATTCACGCTGGCCGATCCGTTGGCCTGGAAGCAATAAGAAGGTACCGAGCTTGTGCTGAGCGTTACGGCCGTAGGCTGGGAAACGTTTGCCGTGCCCGTTGCCGAACAGCCGAGCATATCGGTAACGATCACGGTATAGCTGCCCGCACATGCATTGGTCACGCCCGGTGTGGTCACGCCCGAAGGCATCCAGGAATAGGTGTAGCCACCGTTGCCGCCAGCCGGTATTACGGTGTACTGCCCGTTGCACTGGTTGAAGCAACTGGCTGCAAACCCGGCCGTGTTCAGCGTAAGCGGTGCGGGTTGTGATATGGTAACGTTATCGGTAGAAACGCATCCGTTCGCATCCGTAATGGTTACGGTATAGGTTCCCGGGGCCAGTCCTGTTGCCGTGGCGCTGCTCTGTGCCGGTGTGGTGTTCCACACAAAGGTGTAAGGCGGGTTGCCACCGTTCATGGTGATGGTTGCCGTTCCGTTGTTGTACCCGTTGCAGGTCACATCGGTGTAGTTCACCTGGCTGATACCAGAAAACGTATTGATGTAAATGGACATGGCATCGCTGGCCGGAGGACAGGTGCCGTTACCCGTGGTAGTCAGCGTAAGCGACACCAGGCCATTCGTGATCTCGCCCGCGGAAGGGGTATACATTGCGTTAAGAGTGGTGTTATTGGGCGAATAGGTTCCCATGCCACCGCTCCATATTCCGCCAGTGGCCCCGGTCACCGTTCCGTTCAGTTGCACCGTGGGGTTGGTCGAACACACCGATTGGTCGGGTCCGGCATTGGCCGTGATCGGTTGCGTGAATGCGGTAACGGTAACGGTAGCCGTAGCGGCCGGACAGTTGGTGCTGTCGCCAATGCTTACCGTGTATGTACCTACGCCAACGGTTATGGATTGAGTGGTGGCGCCTGTATTCCATGAATAGCTGTAAGGTGGTGCGCCACCCGAACCCACTGCGGTGATCGTAGTGGTGGTATTACCGAAGCAGATGGTAGGGTTGATGGGGGTTATGGTAGCCCCTAGGGTAGGATTGAAATATACGCGCACGGTGTCGCAGGTAAAGGGAGCGCATCCGCCCAGCGGTGTGCCGCAAACCTGGTAATCAATAAAGGGAGGATAGCCGGGCTGAGCGGTAACAATCACGCTGTCGCAGCCTGCCGTACAGTTCAGATAGGAATTGTAAGAGCCGGGTGGGCCGGGAAAGATCGAGGTCCATACAAGGGTGCTTTCATCAAAGCCGCTGGCGTAGATCATTCCTGAACACCCGTCATTCAGCACGATATTGGCCGATGCGGATGCCGGTCCTATCGAAGTGATGATGTATTGGTTCGAGTTATTGCCGGGCTTACAGAAGGTAAGGTAATGCGGGCCTACACCGTTGAGGCAGATAGGCTGGCCAACGGGAGTAGGGGGGCCGCAGTTGATCTGGTAGAACATCGATCCCTGGGGCATGGCGCCCGAGAAGATGTTGAACACGATGCCCTGCGACTGCGGGTCGAGCGTCACCACGAACTCCACGCATACATCGGGCGGAGTGGTGCCGCAGCAGTTGTCATTCCGTATAATGTTCGGGCTGATCCATGAGCCGTTGGGGTTACCGGTCAGGTTGACCTGGAAACTGGGCACATTGGTGTTGCAGTAGAGTGATTGCGCTTTTGCGCCTGTTCCGTGAACAATAATGAAGATCAATGCGAGCAGAAATAATGAAAGCCACTGTATGGAAATTCTAGATTCTTGTTCAACTCTTCCTGCAGCACAGATCGCGGGCTTAAATGATCCGGGGGAGTAATCATTTTTCATGGGGCACCTCCTTTTAAATAGAATCTGAAAGAACTTACCCGGTTTAACGAAACGGTTTTGCAAATGTTAGGGAACTGTGTGTAATTTAGACGTCACTTGAATATTCAAAGAGTAGTGCGTGAAAATCAAAGACGAATCGGCATGCGTTTTTTCGCCTTTTCAGGCAGTTGAAAACCCGGTTGAAAACTCTCCGAAACCTTTAAGGAACGGCAACGTATAATCCAATTATTCCCGCCATTTTTATTCCTGCCCTTGACCCGTTTTCCCTGTATTTTTTATTCTCCGATTCTTTTCTATTTTTGGTATATGAAGAAGCTCATCCCCTGCCTTTTTCTTCTTTACCCCTGCTTATTTTACGCCCAACATGATCTGAGCGCTTTACTTGTTCCACAGCAGCCACAGGATACCCTGCAGGAGCAGTTGCCCCATCCTTCGCTCTGGGAGGAGATGGAGCAGGAGCGTACCCTGTACTCCCGCACCTATCATACGGCTGACGGCAGGGTGATCGTACACTACAGCAAAAGGCCCCTGAACTATTACAGCAAGGGGCGCCTGGTGCCTGTGGATGCGTCTATGTATCCCTCGGCCAGCGGTTGGTGCGCTCCCGCTCAGCCTTATCCCGTTTACCTCAACTTTGACGGGAGCACCGCGCTCACCCTGGATAATGGAGAGAAACTGGGCTTTAATCAGAATTGCAGGGTAAACGGAACTGCCGCGGCCATAAACCTGAGCCTGAACGGAAACAGGGCCTTCGCTGCTGATATAGTTCCCGGTGTGGACAAAGAATATTTGTTCCGCGAGAACGGGCTCAAGTACAATTACATACTTAAACAGCCGCTCAATTCCTTTTCCCAGCTCGAAATAGGCGAAGAGCTTGTTTTCCCTGAAGGGTATGAGCTGGTACGAAGCGCGAACGGCACCGAAACGCCATACGGCTGGGCTGGCGACCTGTACCTGCTCAATACTGCAGGAGAAGTGGTGTCCCGCTTCATGGCTCCCCTATGTTTTGACGCGAATAAGGAATACACCATCGCCTCGTACTCGGTGAGCAGGCAGGATGGGAAGCTGCTGCTGAAAATAACACTTCCCTCATCCTGGCTGAACGATGATTCGCGTTCATATCCCGTGGTGATCGACCCCGTGGTCATAGGTCCCACCACTACCTGGACCGGTGGGCAGATGCCCTCCTGTATCACGCCTCTCTATAATCTGGATAGCATACAGGTCACTATTCCCGCGGCCATTTCCATTACCGGCCTTTTTGTTACTTCCAGTTACTACGCTGATCCCTTCACCCCGGCCGTGATGAGCCAGGGCTCGCTCATGTTCAGCACCCAGTGCGGCATCAGCCAGAATTTCACGGTACCCAATCCCACCGGCAATACCCCAGGCACCGCCTATCTCGACAGCTTTAATATCTGGAGCCCGCTCATGTGCTGCTTTCTTTCCAATTGCCAGCAGCGTACTTTTTACCTGCGCATGCACCTGGGGCGCAGCGGTCCGTCCGTAGGATGCAATACTACCTACATCCGCTACGATCCCATCACCACGCTCTGGCCCTTCAGCGCTTTTATCATGGGCCGCACGGTCGAAACGTACGGGCTGACCTGGAACGTTCCCAGCACGCCCATTTGCGCCAACCAGTGTACGATTACGGGTACGGTTTACGTGCGCTACGGGGTGCCCCCTTATATTGTCTCGCATCCCTGGTCAACGCCCGATACCATAGGAACGCTTAACGGCTGCAATACCGGAGCCTCTAACCATACCTTTACCCTGGTCATACCCAACTGCCCGCAGTACTGCGATACGACCTCATCGCTGGTGGTGCCGCCACCAACGGTCACCGATGCCTGCGGCAATACAGTAAGCGGGCTGCCATCGCGCACGGTGCCGCTCAAGCCCGCACCGGATATCAGCGCGGTGCCCGATTCGCTGACCGTTTGCTCAGGAGAAAGTTTTTCTGTGCTGCTTACTTCCTGTTTTACCAGTGCCCAGCTCGGTTGGAGCGGTAATAGCATCAGTGGTACCGGCAACATTTCAGATACGCCTTTCAATACCGGCACCAGCGCCAATGTGATCAACTATTCGGCATATGCTTCGCTGAACGGTTGCAGTTCCGATACGCTGCTGGTGCCCGTTACGGTCGATCCTTTGCCTATCGCTGATTTTAGTTATACCCCTTTACCCTGCATAGCCAATGTGTCCGTAAACTTTACCGATAATTCCACCATCTATGCAGGTACGGCCAGCGCATGGAGCTGGGATTTTGGCGACAACAGCAGCTCCCTGCTGCAGGATCCCTCGCACACCTTCGCTGATCCCGGTACCTATACTGTTTGTTTTACAGTTACCACCAGCAGCGGCTGCATCGATAGCTTATGCCGGGATATAGAGGTAATTGCGCCCGATGTGCTGCTGCCTAACGTAATCACGCCAAACGGTGACGGAACCAACGACCTGCTCAAGTTCAAGTACCTTGAGTTCTTTGCTGATAACCGGCTGGAGGTCTATAACCGCTGGGGAAATCTCATTTTTCAGAAGGACGCCTACACCAACGACTGGAACGCGGATAAGATCAGCAACGGCACATATTATTTTATACTGAGCGTAAAAGAGCTGAACAAGACCTACACCGGGTTTTTCGAGGTGCTGCGCTGACTATCCGGGAGATGAGATTTACCCGCATAAAAGAGGCCTGTATCTATGTTAAGGACCTCGACAGGACGGAGGAGTTCTACCGCGGCCGGCTTGGCCTTGAGCTGATCGCCCGGGCCGAAGGCAGGCATATCTTTTTCAGGGCAGGAGAATCGGTGCTGCTATGCTTTATTGCCGGGCAGACCATGAAGGAAGAAACGCTGCCAGCGCATGGCGCCAGGGGAAGCGTGCATTTCGCTTTCGAGGTGGAGCCCGGTGACTACGCTAGGGTGAAAAAGGAGCTATCCGCGAAGATCGATATTGTTCACGAGCAGGAGTGGAAATACGGCCTGCGTTCCTTTTATTTTCACGATCCGGACATGAACCTGGTGGAGGTGGTGATGAGGGGCTTATGGGAAAGGCCATGAGCGGGCTCCGGATCATCTTTCTCTTTTTTTATCTTTGACTTGTGGGTAAAAAGGACAAGAAAGCCGGGCCGCGGCCCGCAAAGCAGGCCGCAAAGACGGCTCAGCCGAAGCAATGGCGCAATTTCCTGCTTATCGCCCTGGCGGCTACCGCCATCGCGCTTTCGCCTGTTGCCGGCAATGATTTTATCAACTTCGATGACCCCCAGTATGTCACTACTAATCCCATCGTTCAGAAGCTGAACGGGGAGAACATCAAAGCCTTTTTTACGGAGCAGTTCGTGGGAAACTACCAGCCGGTGGTCATGCTCAGCTACGCCATACAGTACAAGCTGTTCAGCCTGAACGCCAGCGGGTATCATTTCTTCAGCCTCCTGCTGCACCTCCTCAATACGGCATTGGTGTTCGCCATTGTTTACCGCCTGTTCAGGAATAATCACGCGGCACTGATCACGGCCCTGCTTTTCGGTATGCATCCCCTGCACGTGGAAAGCGTGGCCTGGGTCTCGGCCCAGAAGGACCTTATCTATTCTTTTTTCTTTTTCGGGGCTATTTATTTTTACCTGAGGCAAAAAGAAGAAGGCAGCAATAAGCTGCTTGTTTACAGCCTGCTTTGCTTCATCCTTTCCGTGCTCAGCAAGGCCCAGGCGGTGGTGCTGCCTGTAGTGCTCCTGCTGTTCGATTACCTGCAGCAGAAGCAGATCACATTTAAGGATATCAGGCAAAAGATACCGCATTTCGTGATCGCGCTGGCATTCGGCCTGCTGGCCATTGCCGTTCAGCGGAAAGCAGGGGCCGTTCAGGATTTTGGCTATTTTTCCATTGGCGAGCGCATCCTCTTTGCCGCTTATGGTTTTGTGAACTACCTGTGGCAGGCCGTACTGCCTGTTCACTTATCCGTATTTTATCCTTATCCTGAGACCAACGACCGGATCAATTCCAACTGGGTGTATATCGCCCCAGTGATCATCCTGGCCCTGGCTGTGATGGTTTTCCTGCTGCGCAGGCGCGCGCCTGTTGTTGTTTTCGGCAGCCTGTTCTTTTGCGTGACCATTGCCCTGGTGCTCCAGCTCATACCGGTAGGCGATGCCATTCATGCCGACCGTTATACCTATATCTCGCTTACCGGGCTTTTTATTATTGCCGGTTATTACTTTGGCAGGTCTATGGAAAGAAAGGACCTCAGGCAGCGTTTGAGCATTGCCGCTCTCGTTGTTTTGGGTCTCTTTGCCTTCCTGTCCTTCGGCCGCTCCCGGCAATGGAAGGACAGCATCAGCATTTACAGCGCATCGCTGGAGCATCACCCGGCCCCCATCATGTACAGCAACAGGGGCGCGGCCTATTACGAGGCGGGTAATATACAGGAGGCGCTGAAGGATTTTGAAGAAGCGGTACGCATCAGGCCCCGCTTCCCGAACGCGGCCAAGAACCTGGGCCTGACCTACGAGAAGCTGGGAAACGCCCAAAAGGCGGCTGAGGCGTACACTACCGCCATACAGCACTACCCAAATGACGCGGGTACCTACCTGCTGCGGGCCAATTGCTATAAGGGCGCGCAGCGCTACGAGGAGGCGGTAAAGGATTATTCGTATGTGATCGGGAAGAACCCAGGCGCGGCCGATGCCTGGTTCGGCAGGGCCGAAGCCTACGGGCGATGGGGAAAGCTCCAGGAGGCGGTGAATGATTTTTCTAAAGTGATAGAGCTGCAGCCCGGCTACGATGCGGCCTATAACAACAGGGGCATTGCCTTCAGCATGGCCGGCAATTTCCAGGCGGCACTGAACGATTTCAATAAGGCCATACAGCTTAATCCCAAGTTCTGGAATGCCTATTACAATCGCTCCAACGCGTACAAGGCAATGGGAGACAAGCAACGCGCCCTGCAGGATGCCATGATGGCCAAACAGAATGGATACCCGGTGGGGGATGAGTATATAACCGCTCTTCAACAATAGCTAATACCAGGTTCGCTTTTCCGCGTCTGAATTTTTATAAAAACGTATACCAAATAACAGTAAGGCGCCTTTATCCTTTCCGCGCCTGATCCCAGTTCGCTTTCCTTTTCACAGCGCTCAGTACTGAAATTTACTACAAGGCCTTTCCGGACCCTTCCTTTCGGCAGCTTTTGCGGTAAAGCCGGACTCCAGCCCGAAAATCCAGTTTCGTAAGGGCCTGATGTCCAGGTAGTTTTGCTTCATGAAAAACACCAAACCATGAAAGCAAAAACACTTACCCTGATCTGCCTCCTTATAATAAGCGCAGCTTTTTCACCCCTTTGCGCCCAGCCTGCGGGCAGCGAGAAAAGCCTCAGCCCCGGCCAGGGCGATTCAGTCAATATCTTCCTTTTAATGGGCCTGACCCGCGAATCGGGGCATTGGAGCCAGCTTTTTATCACCGAGCTGAAAAAGAACGCCCCTCAGGCCAGGATCTTTTTCCTCGACCTTCCCGGCTCTGGCAAACATGTGAACGCGAAGTCCTGCCTGACCATAAAGGGCATGATCGACTTCATGCGCCCCGAAGCGCTGGAGATCATGAAAGCCAACAAGGGCGGCAACATCATTTGCGCCACCTCCCTGGGCGGCATGGTGGCCACCGAGTGGACCATACAGTACAAGGACGATTTCCAGGGGCTGATCATGATCAATTCCAGCTTCAAGGGCATCTGCACGCAAAAGGAGAGGGCCAGGCCGGAGGTGAGAATGACCATGCTGAAGATATTGCTTTCGGGGTCGGTAGAGAAGCGCGAAAAGCTCATCATCAGCATCAACAGCAACAAGCCAGAGATATATGATTCAATAGCCAATATCAATATTGACATACAGAACAAGCGTAAGATGAGCCGCATGAACATATTCCGCCAGACCTTTGCGGGCATGCGCTACCAGCCTGAAGGAAAGCCCGGGCTGCCCCTGCTCATCATTGGCTCAAAGGCCGACAGCCTGGTATGCCCCGAGTGCATAGAGAAGACCTATGAGGCCTTTGGAGGAACCCTGGTGTGGAGCCAGACCTCGGGCCACGGGCTGCCCATCGATGAGCCGGTATGGCTGAGCGAGCAGATCGCCCATTGGGTGAATACGCTGTTTGAGCAGAAAACTTTTGCACAAAAATAAATATGTAAGTCTTGGGTTTTTCAGCAAATTCTTATCGATCAAATATGTCTTTTTAGCGATTCTGAGCCAGCTATTTGTTAGGCCATACTTGAACAATTATGAAAAAGCGTTATCTTTGTATATAATCTCAAAACATGGATGTTCATTTTAACATACCATTCGGTTCTAAGTTTTTCATAGAATCTTTCCGATTCCCCAGTTTAGGAAAGCTGCTGCACAGATTTAGGCGAAACACAGTAGATATATATGCTAATATTAATTTTGGGTTGATAGGGTACAAGGAAGAATTGTTAAATAATAGAATTAAGGTTGACGAGAACGATTTGGCAGCCTTTAAAAAACTAAAAAAATTGCTTGGTTTTGTTGAGCGAAATACGATTGTTGCAAAAGACGAGCAATTGCATCAAATTAACCAATATGCTCTTTCCTCCGTTGAAACTATTGAAGAAATTCTAAAAATTACTGAGGATAAACTGAAGTACAAGCTACTAAAGGATAATATTCACGAGGCAAGTGTTGATGCTT